>NZ_BAAARW010000030.1:0-183763 GCF_039532545.1 Actinomadura vinacea
ACCGCTTCTCGACACGAGCGGCGCACGAGGCACACGTCATCCCGCCGATCGCCAACTCGACCCGGTCCAGCGCGTTGCCGGAAGTCATCGCTCCTCCTTCTTTGGATGGTCGTGCGGGATGTCAGTTGTGCTCGTGGCCGCCATGCCCGTCCTCGGGCTTGGCAGGCGGGACGGGTGTCCCCTCGTCTCCGGTCGTGGCGGTGAACTCCGCGGTGCGGACCTTGCCCTTGTGCTGGAAGTCCAGGTAGAGCCGGTACGCCCCAGTGCTCGGCACCTCGGCGTAGAAGGTGACCGACGGACCCGGCCGCGTCTTGCCGTCACCCGGCTCACCGTCCGGGTGGACGTGCAGGTAGGCCATGTCGCGGTCGCGCAGCGCCACCAGGTGACCGTACGCCTCCAGGTACGGCTCCAGGTCGGTGACCGGCGCACCGTCCTTGCTCACGGTGAGGGTCAGCTTGCTGGACTGCCCCGGAACGAGCCGGCCGTCCAGCTTCACCTCGTAACCGTCGACCTTCGCGACCTGCTCGGCCTTCGGCAGCACCCGCGGACGGTAGTCGCCAGGAGCGGTGACGTCGGTGCCCAAGGTCAGCTGCTTCTCGGCCCCTTCCGGCTGGACGTCGGTGAAGAAGCGGTACGCGCCGGGATCGGGAAGCGTGAGCGGGATTGTCCACACACCGCCACCGGCCTCGGTCGGATGCAGATGCTGGAAACCCGAGAGGTCACGGCGGGCGACGATCAAGTGCAGCTTCTTGCCATGCAGCGGCTTGTACCGCGTCACCGGCTTGCCGTCGGGGCCGTCCACCCTGAAACGGAAGTCGGACCGCTTCCCGGGCTCGACCGTGGTCGCCTCCGGATTCAGCGTGTAACCCCCTTCGGACACCTGGAGCCCGCCCGGAACGCGGGTGGAGGTGCTGCCCCCGGCGGCGCTCGTGCCGCCGTGTCCACCCCCGGCCTTCTGACCGCCCGTCCCGTGCCCGCCGCCTTCGTGCTGCGCGGTCTCGGTGGTGGCGCCGACGGGCCCGGCGATGTCGCCGACCCCGAGTGCGCCTCCGAAGACGGCGGCCAGGCCCAGCGCGTACGCTCCCAATTTGGTCGCGGAGTTCATCTCACACCTTCAGTTCGTATCCGGCCTCCTCGACGGCGGCCCGAACCTGGGCCTCGTCGAGGGGCGTGTCACTGGTCACGGTCAGCCGGCCGGTCGCGAGGTCGACGGCCACATCGCTCACACCCGCGACCTGACCCACCTCCTCCTTGACCGAGTTCACACAGTGCCCGCAGGTCATCCCAGAGACGGTGTAGGTGGCGTTATTCATCTCGCTCTCCTTTCCAATACCCCCTAGGGGTACCTTCCATCGCCATGGTGCCACGCGGATCGATCGATTGCAACCCCTACCCCCTAGGGGTTAATCGAGTACGATCCTGAAGAAGATACCCCTCGGGGGTAAGCCATGGCATACCCGACCAAGCCAAGGAGGCAAACACGATGAGGACGTTCGACCGGCTCGTGGTCGTCGGCGCGTCACTGGCCGGCCTGCGCGCCGCGCAGGCACTGCGGGACGAGGGCCACACCGGAGGCCTCACCGTCATCGGCGCCGAACCGCACCTTCCTTACAACCGGCCGCCGCTGTCCAAGAGCGTCCTGACCGGCGACGACGACGTGGCGCTTCCAGGCGACGGCGAACTGGACGCAGAGTGGCTGCTGGGCCGGAGCGCGGTAGGGCTGGACACCGCACGCGGTTCCGTGACGCTCGACAACGGCACCAAGGTCGCCTACGACGGCCTGGTGATCGCCACTGGCGCACGGCCACGCCGCCTGGCCGAGGCGGACATGTCCCTCGCCGGGGTTCACCTGCTCCGCACCATCGACGACGCGGTGAGCCTGCGCAAGGCGCTGGCGGAGGGTCCTCGCCGCGTGGCGGTCATCGGCGGCGGCATCATCGGCGGCGAGGTCGGCTCCACCCTGCGCGCGATGGGAATCGAGGTCACCCTCATCGACGCCGCCCCCTTCCCCATGGCCGGACCGCTCGGCGACACCGTCGGCGCATGGCTGGCCGACCGCCACTCGCACCACGGCGTCGATCTCATCTCCGGCGCGCGTGCGGCCGCCCTCGAAGGCGACGGCAGGGTGCGGGCCGTACGGCTGAGCGACGGGCGTTCCGTTCCCGCGGACCTCGTCGTCGCCGGGCTGGGCGTGCTTCCCAACACCGAATGGCTGGACGGCAGCGGGCTGCGCGTAGACGGCGGGGTCCTCACCGACGCCGCGCTCTTCGTCCAAGGCGGCACGGACGACGGGGCGGCGAACGTCGTCGCGGCCGGAGACGTCGCCCGCTGGCCGCACGCGGTCTTCGACGACGAGTACGTCCGCGTCGAGCACTGGGCCAATGCCAACGAGCAGGGGGCCGCCGCCGCGCGCAACCTGCTCCGCGGCCCGCGGGAGGCCGTCCCGTTCGCCGAGGTGCACTCGCTCGGCACCCGGGTGCACGGTGCCCGCGTCCAGTGGGCCGGCCTTCCCCGGCTCGCCGACGACGCCGTGGTCGTCGCGGGCTCGCCGGAGGAGGAGAAGTTCGCCATCGGCTTCGGCCGGGGCGGCACGCTGGTCGGCGCCGTCGCCGTCAACTGGCCCAAAGAGCTCATCCGGATGCGGCGCGCCATCGCCGCACGGCAACCCTTGTCAGCCGCCGCGGCTTGACGACCTCCCAGGACGAGCGCCGGAAGGCAGGCCGGCGCTCGTCCTGGCGCAGGGGCTTATCTACCGGAGGCCTTCTCGCAGGTGAGCTTCGGTTCGGGCTGGTAGACGGTGCGGAACTTCTGCTTCCGCACGACCTGGCCGTCCTTCTTGAAGATCCGCCACACGTCGATGGAGAAGCCTTCGGCGCCGGGCATCGGAATGCATTTGGGGCCGGAGTCCTTGGCCGTCTCGTAGCCGCGCACGGCGTACCGGCCCGAGGACTGGGACTCGATGTCGAACCGCTTGGTGCTCCAGAACGAGACGGTGATCGAGGTGCCGGTGTACGCGGTCTTGATCAGGACGCCGTGCGGGGAGTCGTTGCGCCACCGGAAGTCGGGCTCGGGAAAGGACACCGTCGACTCCCGTCCCGGCGGGTACCGGGGGATGAAGAACATGTGGGGGGTGTGCTGCACGTCCTGCAGCCCGCCGAAGAACACCGCGTTGAACATGGTGGTGGCGAACTGGGAGATGCCGCCGCCCACGTCGTCGACGTACCGCCCGTTGAGGATCATGGGCGCGGGCACGAAGCCCCGTGCCCGGTCGCGCTTGCCGACGAGCTTGTTGAGGGAGAACGTCTCGCCGGGCTTGACGATGTGGCCGTCGACGATCCCGGCGATGGTGTGGATGTTGGTCACGCGCGGCGCGCAGCAGGGGTGCTGGGTGGTGAACGTGCTGATCTTCTCCTTGATCCCCATCGCCCGGATCTGCTCGTCGGTGACCCGCGGAGGTGTGGTGACCACCTGGACCGGGACGCTGCGGGCTCCGCCGGAGGCGAGCACGCCGGTGATCGCCTGGCCCAGCTTGGCGGCGTTCACGCCCATGCCGGTGCGCGCCGGGACGAGCTGCAGCTTGCCCTTCTTCACCTCGTAGGTCGCGTCGCGCGGTGCCTGGGCGGCCGGAACGAACCGCTTGTCGGCGAGCTTGGCCACCGCGGTCGCGTCGAACTCGGGGCGCAGCGAACCCCGGCCGTCGGCGACGAACCGGAGGCCGCGCGCGATCTCCGATGGCGGCACCGGCACCGTTCGGCCCTGGCCGGTCAGCTGCAGCGGCTTGCTGACCGCCGCGAGCGCCGTGGTCTGCGCGAACCGCTGCGCCTGGGCCGCCGACACGGTCGGGGTGGTGGGCCGGGGCGCCACCGTGACCTGCGGGCGCGAGTCGAGGAACGCCTCCTTGATCGCTCGCTGGGCCGCGGCGCGGTCGATCTCGTTCCCCGGCTTGGGCGCGACCGGCACCGGCCGCGTGCCCACAAAGCGGACGCCGCCTTCGCGGAGGGGCCGGTCCACCTCTTTGGCGATGCCGTCGACCGCGGCCGTCAGCCTGCCCGTGTCGACCTTGACGTGCGGCTCGACGGTACGTGCGCCGAGCCACGGCCGCAGGAGGTCGGCCGGGGAGGGGGCGCCGCCGCCGGCGGCGGCGACCGTGGCCCGCACGTCCAGGGACAGGCCCGCCTCGGTCGGCGAGATCGTGAAGCGATGGCCCGCGGCGGTCACCGCGATCGGCCGTTCCGCGTCGTCGGCCAGCTCCATGGCCAGCTTCGCCTCCGCCGCCCGCGGGGAGAGCCCGCCGATGTCGATCCCGGCGACCCTGGTGCCCCCCGGCACCTCGCCGGCGATCGCGACGACCCGGACGACGACCGTCACCAGCAGCACACCCAGCACCGCCGCCGCGACCAGCATGAGATGGCGGGGCAGCCGCGACCGGGTCACAGGTCCCTGGACACCACCGGGCACCGCCGGTACCTGGAAACCACCGGGCGCCGCAGGGCCGTGGTCGCCGCCGGGCACCGCCGGTACCTGGAAACCGCCGGGCGGCACCGGCCCCTGGTCGCCGCCCGGCGGCACCGATCCGTAGTCACCGCCGGGCACCACAGGTCCGTGGTCACCGCCGGGCACCGCCGGTTCCTGGTCACCCCAGGGCGCCGCCGGGACCTGGAAACCGCCGGGCACTTGCGGGTCCTGGGCGCTGCCAGGCGTCATCTGTCCGTGGCCACTGTCCGGCACCGTCTGTCCCTGGTCGCCGCCGGGTGCCGGCGGTTCGTGGGCGCCGCCGGGCGCCGGTGGTTCCTGGGCGTCGTCGGACGTCGGTCGTCCGTGGTCGCCGCCGGACGTTTCGGTCACCGTTCCCGTCTCCTCATCGCTCCCCCACTGGAAGATCCCCTAGCGGGGATGGTAGGTGGCGGTCCGTGATGCTCAGGACGCGCCCGCATGGTCTGTGCCGGCCGCGACGGGACGGGGCGGAACGCCGGCGGCGAAGCCGCCGGTCAGGACCGAGTTCCGGTGCCGGAGCGCGCCGTTCTGCCGGAGCAGCTCGCCGTTCTCGCGGCGTGCCCTGCGGAGGCGGCCGCTCAATCGCCGGTGGCCGAGAAAGCCCCCGAGAACCGCCCCGAGGACGAAGGTGGCCAGGGCCGGCTGCCAGCGCAGCGCCGCCGCCGCGATCACCAGTGCCGTCGTGAGCGCGAGCGCGCCCCCGTGCCGTTCCAAGGCGGTGTCGACGCGCCGGGGGATCCTCACCCAGACCTCACCTCCGGCATTCCGGACTACTACGGGAAATAGTAGGGCTTGCGGACGGGCGATTCGGGCGTTATCGGTGCATCGGCAGTCGTCAGGCGATGCGGACGCCGCCGGCGAAAGGCCGACCGGAGATCGGGCTGACCTTGATGACGTCGCCGGTCTGGGGCGCGTGGACCATCTTGCCGTTGCCGATGTACATGCCCATGTGGTGCAGGTCGCTGTGGAAGAACACCAGGTCGCCGGGCCTGAGCGCGCCGCGCGAGACCCGGGTGCCGGCGTTGAACTGGCTGCCGGTGTAGTGCGGCAGCTTGATGCCCACCTGGGCGTAGGCGTACATGGTGAGCCCGGAGCAGTCGAAGCCCTTGATGTTGGAGCCCTGGGCGATGCCGAAGCTGGGGCCGGACGGTGTGCCGCCGCCCCAGGAGTAGGGGAGACCGAGCTGGCCCAGGGCGGCCTTGACGGCGCCCATGGCCTTGGCCGAGGCGCCGTCCGGGTCGACGGCCGGGGCCGCCCCCTTCTTGGGGAGCGCGGCGCCGATGTTCAGCTTGCGCTCGACCTTGGCGAGCTTGCCCTCCAGCTCCTTCTTCTTGCGCTGCGAGTCGGCGGCCAGCTGCTCGACCTGCCGCGCACGGTCGGAGGCCGACTTCTGGGCGCGCTGGGACGCCTGGATGGTCCGCAGGAGAGCGGCGACCCGGGTGCCGTTCTGGCGCGCGAAGTAGTCCATCGTCGCGGAGCGGTCGAGCACCGCCTGCGGGTCCGAGGAGGAGACGAACGCGGCGGACGGATCGGCGCTGCCGTTCTTGTAGGTCTCCGCCGCCATGGTCGCGACCTCGCCGCGCAGTTCCTCCAGCGCCTGCTGCTGGCGCCGGGCGTTCTGCTCGGCGGCCTTCGCGGCCCGCTGGGACTGCTGGAGGCGGACCCGCAGCCCGTTGAACTGCTCGGTCAGCCGCTCGGCCTCGTCGGTGAGCTCGCGCTGCTGCGCGGTCAGCTCGCGGCGGGACGGCTCCGGCTCGGCCGACGCCGGAGGCGGTGCCAGGAGCGTTACCAGCGCGACGGCCGCGACCGACCCGGTCGCGGACAAGGCCAAGCGGGAGAGCCGGGCGTCGGCGCCTCGCAGCATGCACTGTCCTCTCATGTAGCGCGCGCCGTCCGGTCCGGCGCTTCGCATGAGGTCTCACACGAAAGAAGCCACCCCGTGGGACGGCCCCTACGGAGGGTAGGAGGTTCCAGACCAATTCGCCACCCAAGCGCTCAACTCACGCTATAAGTCACACCCGTATCAGCAGGGGCCGACCAGCTTCGCGACGGCCGCCACCGCCGCGGTGAACGGCAGTGCCACCGCGCAGAGCGACAGTGCCCAGGCGATCGGCCGAACGATCGGGCGCGGCCGTCCCGTCTCCTCTTCCAGGCGGGTCAGCCGCAGGGACAGCGCGCCGCGTCCCTGCCCTGAGGCCGCAAGCGCACCGGCGAACTCCGGCGTGGTGGCGATCTGCCGCAGGGCTTCGGCCAGGGGGCGGTTCCCGCTGGTGCGGGCCGCCGCGTCGTCCGCCGCCATCTCCAGCAGGACGGGGATCCTGGCCTTGGCCCGCCGCACGGTGGGCAGCCACGGCAGCAGCGCGTGGACGACGTCCAGCAGGAGGAGCAGGGCGTGGTGACGCTGGCGCAGATGTGCGCGCTCGTGTTCGAGAACGGCCTCCAGTTGCCGGGGGGACAGCCGCTCGCGGGCACCGGTGCTCACGACGATCGGCCGCCACCGCGAGGGCAGGCAGTAGGCGACCGGAACGGGATGGTCGAGCAGCAGGACGTCGGGATGGTCGCCGTCCTCATACGCGACCATGTGCAGGACCTCGCGATGGTCGCGCCGCTGCCGGATGGCGCGGCGGACGCGGGGGACCCCGCCGGCCAGCCGGGCGCAGCACATCCACACCACGGGCAGGCTCGCCAGCCCGCCCAGCGCGACGACCGCGAGCCGATGATGGGGCAGGCAGCCGCGCAGCCATTCGAAGAACCCGTGCCCCGGCGTCGGCGGCCACAGCAGCCCGATCGCGAGCACGCCGGCGACGGCCGCGACGGTCCCCGCCAAGGCCCCGAACCAGCAGGCGACGGCGGTTCCCGGGTGCGCCTTCGAGGGCCGCAGGCGATCCAGCGCGATCCCGGCCGCACAGCCGAGCAGGAGCACGGCCGCGACCAGGACGATCAGGAGGGCGAGCATCCGATCAGGGCCCCGGCTCACCGGCGGCCCGGCGGCGCAGCGCTTCGAGCAGCTGCCGGGCGTCCTCGGCGGCGACCCGCTCGGCGAACCGCGCCAGGACCGCGCCGTGGTCGGAGGTCCCGGTCAGGGCGTCCAGCATGAGCGCGGCCACATGGTCCTCCCGGGCACGCGTGGGGCGGTAGCGGAAGGCAGAGCCGTCGGGGATCTTCGTCAGCATGCCTTTGCGGGACAGCCGCTCCGCCACCGTCTGCACGGTGTTGTAGGCCAGCGGCTTCGCCGCCCCCTCGTTCAGTCGTCCCAGCAGTTCGCGGACGCGCAGCGGCCCGGGAGCCGCCCACAGCGCCTCCATGACGGCGCGCTCCAGCGACCCCGCCGGTCCGACCACGCGATCACCCCCGTCTCCCCCTTATTCTGCCCAACGGCGACCCCGCCGTGTGCCGCTCAGTGGTGGTACTGGTGCACGACCGCGTGCCCCTGGCCGCGGCCGATCATCCACCGGTTGACCGGCGTGGTGAGCAGGAACGCGACCAGGAAGGCGAACGCCAGCGACCCCCAGAACAGCGGGCTGGCCAGACCGGCGTGCATGGCCCCCGGGATGACCAGCATGACCCCGTTGTCCAGGATCTCCATGATCGCGATCGACAGCGTGTCGGCCGCCAGCGCCACCTTGAACGCCGCGCGCAGGGACAGGCCCGCGCGCAGCACGCCCCGCATGGTCAGCGCGTAGCCGAACACGAACGCCAGCGCCACGGCGAGCGCGATCGTCGGGAGGTTCGACCAGCCCAGCGCGGTGCCGATCACCATGCCCAGCACCTCGCCGATCGCACAGCCGGTCAGGCAGTGCAGCGTCGCCTGCGCGGCCATCCCCCAGCTGACCGCTCCCCCGTGACCGGCACCGTGATCCATGTGCTCGGATCCGCTTTCGGACGGGGAACCGTCCCGCTCATGCATACCCATCCGGACCACCCATCTTCGATATTTACTAAGAATGATAGTAAGTTTTGCGGCAACCCCGGACGGTCGTGCGACCAGCCACGTCGCGACGGCGGGCGCGCCGGGCATCCTGCCGTGATCGGCGACTTATCCGCAGCTCGTAGTAGGTGATCGTGCGATCACGACCCGACACGCGGCCGAGATCGGCCCGCCGGCCGCCTGCTCCGCTTCGCCGCGCTGCTACTATCAGTTGTAGTACTGGTTACTCCGGGGTGGAGCGATACCGAAGGGCGGTGGACGCGTGGCCGGGCAGCGTTTCGGTGAGCTCGAGGCCGCGGTGATGGACCGGATGTGGTCCTACGGCCGTCCCGCCAACGTCCGCCAGGTCCTCGAAGACCTCCAGCAGACCCGGACCATCGCCTACACCACGGTCATGACCGTGATGGACAACCTCCACAAGAAGGGCTGGCTGCGCCGCACCCGGCAGGGCCGCGCCTACATCTACGAGCCGGTCTCCTCGCGCGAAGGCTACACCGCCAAGCTCATGCGGGAAGCGCTCGCCACCAGCGACAACCAGGCCGCGGCGCTGGTGCACTTCCTCTCCGACCTCTCGCCCGAGGAGGCCGAGGCCCTCCGCACGGCGCTCAAGGTCGTCCCTCCCCGGAACAGCCGCTAGCCGCGTCGCATGAGACGTCCGACGGCGGCCATCATCTCGGCCTTGGCCTCGTCCTCCCTGCCCTCGACCCTTCCTTCGCTCATGCAGTGGTCGACGTGATCGTCCAGTAGTCCTAGCGCGACCTTGTCCAATGCGGCCTGGATCGCGGAGATCTGGGTGAGGACGTCGATGCAGTAACGGTCCTCCTCCACCATCGCCTGCACACCGCGGACCTGTCCTTCCACACGTCGCAGCCGGTTCTGCAGCTGACCCTTGGTGGCGCTGTAACCGCGCGTCGGCGGGGCGCTCTTCGTCGTCTCCATGCCTTCAGGGTACCTGAACCCCCTAAGGGTATACAGCCCTCGACGGCGCCCCGGCGACGGGCCGCCAGGACGCCGGAGGCCAGCCGGGTTCAGAGGAGGCGCGAGGCTCCGACGAACTGCCCCGCCCAGTACGCGGCGAGATCCACGACCTCGACGTCCTTGCCGGAGCGGGGCGCGTGGACCATCTTGCCGCCGCCGATGTACATGCCGTTGTGGCCCAGGTCCGGGTAGAAGAACATGATGTCGCCCGGCTGCAGCTGGCTTTGCGAGGAGATGCGCCTGCCCATGTTGTACTGCGCGCCGGTGTAGTGCGGGAGGTTCATGCCGATCTTGTTGTAGGCCCACAGCATCAGGCCGGAGCAGTCGAAGGAGCTCGGCCCCGCCGCCCCGTACACGTACGGGGTCCCCACGCGCGACAGCGCGGCGTTCACCACGACCCCGGCCTTGCCCTTGGCCGACGACGACTGCGCGGCCCCGCCACTCGACCCCCCGCGCGACTTGGGGATCTTGCTGATCAGCTTCTCGATCTTGGCCTTCTTGGCGGCCAGGTCCTTGGTGAGCTTCTGGATCTCGGCGGTGCGGGTGCGGGCGGCTCCCGCGCTGCGCTCGTAGCGCATCCTGGTCAGCGCGAGCTCGCGGAGCTGCTGGACCTGCTGCGCGGCCAGGTAGCGGGACGCCGCCGACTGGTCCAGCGCCACCTGGGGCTCGTCCCCGATGAAGAGGGAGACCTCCGACTCCGCGCCCGGGGTCATGTACTGCGAGGCGGCCAGCACCCCGGCCTTGCGGCGCACGTTCTCGTAGTCGGCGCCCGCCTGCCGCGCCTGCCGTTCCGCGGCCTTCTGGGCCAGGCGCGCCTTCTTCAGCGCGAGGCGCTTGCCGTTGTACTCCTCGGTGAGGATCTCGGCCTGACGTCCCAGCTTGTCCGGGTCCGGCGCGGGGGCCGCCTGGACGGGACCGGTGGTCGTCAGAAGACCGGAGACGACGATGGCCGCCACCGTCGCGGCACGTACCGGCATCCGATGCACAGAGTCCTCCTTGGGCTTCCCGGGCCCTCCTTGGGCGTCCCGGGCCTTGACCGAGGACAAGCTACTACATGACCTAGTACTAGATGTGCCGACCCGGGAAGATCGCCTATCTCCGCCCGGGGCGCCACGTCAGGCGGGCATACGTCACCAAATGGCCACCGTTCCGCCACCTGGCAGTACCGTTCGAATTCCTACTAAGCTAGCTAGTAGCAGACCAGAGGGGCGGGGATGAAGAGGCAGTCGACGAGGGAACGCGGCCGGCCGGCCGCGGCCCGCCACCATCACCATGACACCGACTCCGCCGCCCTGGCCGCGGTCCGCGAGGAGATCCTGCGCAGGGCCCGCCCCGAACCGGGAGAGATCGGACTGAATCTGGGCGCCGGGCACGGACTGGTGATCCCCCTCGCCCAGACGCTCGAACGGATCGTGGCGGTCGATCCCGCGGCGCAGGTGCTGGCGGAACTCGGCCGTGAAGCCGGTGCGGCGCAGCTGGACAATCTCGTCCCGATCGCGGCCGACCTGACGGAGTTCGCGGTCCCGCGGGGAAGCGTCGACCTGGTCGTGTCCAACTACGTGCTCCACCATCTGTACAACGCCGACAAGCGGGAGATGGTGGTGCGCGCACGGCGCTGGCTACGCCCCGGCGGGCGGCTCGTGATCGGGGACATGATGTTCGGCCGCGGCTTCTCCCCCGGCGACCAGCGGATCCTGCGCAAGAAGGTCCGCACCCTGGCCGCGAAGGGGCCCGGCGGTGTCTGGCGCATCGCCAAGAACCTCGTGAAGTTCGGCTTCCACTTCGGCGGCTCCTACCCCGCTCCGCCCGGCTTCTGGATGACCGCCCTGCGCGACGCCGGTTTCGAGGATGTCGGCCATGTCCAGGTCGTGCAGGAGGCGGGGGTCGTCTGGGGCCGGGTCTGATCAGCCCGGCACGCAGCGGATCGGGCCCGGCACCGCGCGGGCGGACGGGATCCGGATCACGAAGGCCGAGGCCGCGTTCCGGCCGGAGGCCAGCGCCTCGCGCATCAGCCGGTCGGCGTACTCCCTCCGGGTGGCGGTCGGCTCGTAGAGGTAGGTTCCGTCGACCAGTTCGCGGCGCAGCCAGCCGCTCCGGCGCAGCCTGTTCACGAGCTTGGCGACGAGGGCCGGTGCCACCGCGCGGTTGCGCCGCAGGTCGTCCGCAAGCTCGCGGACGCCGACCGCGTGGTCGTACGACCACATCAGCTCCATGACGGCGGCTTCCAGATCGTGCACCTTGGGCAGGGTACCCACCTCCCCACAGCTACTATCTTTAATAGTAGCCCTGTGCGGGCCATCACAGCGGTAGGTGGCAGTGCCGTTCGAGGATCGCGAGGACGGCCGGGTTCGCCGCCAGGACGACCGGCACCGCGATCAGCAGCCCGGCGCCCAGCGCCCCGGCCGCGCGGGCGGGGCGCGACAGTCTCCGGTGCGGGCCCAGGAGTCGCCGGACCCGCACGATCGCCGCGGGTCCGCCCGCAGCGAGGGCCGTGGCGGGTATCCGTCCGGCGCCGACGGTGACCAGGGCGGCGGCGATGGTCGCGCGGTCGTGCCGTTGCGCCGCGACGTCGTCGGCCCGCAGCTCCACCAGATGGGCGATCTCGTGCCGCGCCGCCCGGAACAGCGGGACCCCGGGGAAGGCCCAGGCGATGGCGCCGGCGATGTTCACGGCGATGTCGTGGCGCGCTCCCAGGTGCGCGCGTTCGTGTGCGAGCACCGCGGCGAGCTGCGCCTCGGTCAGGCGTTCCAGCGCCCCGGTCGACAGCACCACGCATCGGCGCCGGCCCGGCATGCAGTACACGACGGGCTGGTCGTGCTCCAGCACCAGCGCGTCCAGGTCGGGCCGGCGCCGCGCCACGACGGCCAGCACCCGCACGTGCTCGCTCCGCCGCCGCGCGGTGACGGCGAAGGTGACGATGACGCAGGCCGCCGTCCAGGCGCTCACTCCGGCCGCGATCAGCAGCCCGGCGTAGGCGCCCACCGGCTGTTTCACCCCGCCGTAGTGCGACTGGAGCAGCGTCTGGCAGGCGTTCAGGATGTCGGCGAGGCCGTGCGACGGGCGTCCCGCGGGCACGACGAGGGTCAGCCCGGCCAGCACCACCGCGCCCAGCACCGACACCGTCGCCGCCTGCCACAGGACGAGCCCCAGGCGCGGCGCCCGCTCCAGCCGGCCGACCCGTCGCAGGAGCCGCCCGCCGAGCACGGCGAGGACGGCGGCGTACGCCAGCAGGGCGACCGTGCTGATCACGCGTGGCCTTCCTGCGGGACGACCTTCAGCGCCGCGCGCAGCGCCTCCGCCTCCGCCGGGGAGAGGTCGGAGAGGAAATGGACGAGGGCCGCGGCCTGGTTGTCGCTGGTCGCGAGCGCGTCCCGCATGAGCTTGGCGGTGTAGCCGGCCTTGGTGGCGACGGGCTCGTACACGTGGGCCCGGCCCACCTTGGTGCGCCGCAGCCAGCCCTTCCGGTGGAGGTTCTCCATCACCGTCTGGACGGTGGTGTAGGCGATCGTCCGGTCCCGCTTCAGGTCTTCGAGGACCTCGCGCACGTTCGCCGCGCGCCCGTACGACCACAACCGCTCCATGACGACGGCTTCCAGGTCACCGAACCGCGACAGAGCAGCCATCCCCACTACCCTTCCCAGCACCGCCATCGAGCTTTGCTACGACGATACATCGTAGTCAGTGGCGGGCTCGCGGGAGCGTCCGGGAAGGATCATGACCGCCACGACGCCGCCGACGGCGACGAGGGCGACGCCGGCCAGCAGGGCGTTGCTCATCCCGGCGGCGAAGGCGTCGCGGGCGGCGTCCGCGAGGCGGGCACCGGGTTCGCCGCCGATCCGCGCCGCGACCTCCAGCGCCCCGGCGAGGGAGTCGCGCACCACCTCCGCGACCGGATCCGGCAGGGACCGGGCGGCCTGCCCGGCGTCCCCGCGGTAGCTGGAGTTGAAGACGCTGCCCAGGATGGCGATCCCCAGAACGGCGCCCAGCTCGCGGGTGATGTCGTTCAGTGCCGCGGCGACGCCCTGCTTGGCGGCCGGCAGCGAGGCGAGGATGGCGTCGGTGGCCGGGGTCGCCGCGTACGCCACCCCGGCGCCCATGAGCGCCCCGCCCGCGAGGACGGGCCAGAAACCGGATCCCGCGTCGATCAGGGACAGCACGGCGAGCCCGCCCGCGATGAGCGCCATCCCCAGCCCGATGACGGCGCGCAGCCCGAAGCGGTGCCCGAGGCCCGGCGCGCTCGGCGAGAAAATAATCATTGCGGCGGCGAGCGGCAGCAGGCCCAGCCCGGCACGGAAGGCCGAGTAGCCCAGGATCTCCTGCATGTACTGCAGGAGCAGGAAGAAGACGCCGAAGGCGGCCATCGACTCGATCACGATCACCAGGGATCCGGCCGAGACCCCCGGCAGCCGGAAGATGCGCAGGTCGAGCAGGGGCCGTGCGGTGCGCGACTCCCACAGGACGAAGGCGGCCAGGGCCGCGGCGGACGCGCCGAAGCCGGCCGCGACCAGCGGGTCGGTCCAGCCCCGTTCCGGGCCCTCGACGATGGCGAAGACCAGCGAGGCCACTCCGGCCACCGACAGCACCGCGCCCGGGATGTCGAGCGGCGAGGCGTGCGGGTCCCGCGAGGTCGGCACGACCAAAGCCGTGGCGGCGACCGCCGCGACCGCCAGCAGGGCGTTGAACACGAACAGCGAGCGCCAGGAGTAGGCCTCCAGCAGCCCGCCGGCGACCAGGATGCCGACGAGCCCGCCGCCTCCGAACACGCCGGACCACACGCCCACCGCGCGGCCGCGCTCCTCGGGCGGGAAGACGTCGGTGATGACGGACAGGGTCATCGGCATGATCAGCGCCGCGCCCGCACCGGCGGCGGCGCGCCAGGCGATGAGCGCTCCGGTGCCGTCCACCCACAGCGCCGCCGCGGTGGCCACCGCGAAGATCACCAGGCCGATGAGCAGCGCGCCCTTGCGCCCGTACCGGTCGCCGAGCGCGCCGCACGGCAGGAGGAGGCCGGCGAACGCCACGCCGTAGGCGTTCATCACCCATTGCAGCTGCGCCTCGGTCGCCCCCAGGTCGCGGGCCAGGCCGGGCAGCGCCACGGCCAGCGAGACCAGCATGCCGACCACGGCGATGAGCGCCACGCACATCACCGCCAGCACCGCGAGCCTGCGGCTCCGGCCCGCGGTGGGCGGGCTCTCGTGCACGTTCGTTCCCGTGGAGGTCACGGGCACCACCTCTTCACCTATTGAACGATCGCTTTAACTCAAACATATGTGTTCGGGTTAAATCAAGCGATCGTTATACTCGGCGGCATGGGCATCGACGCCGCGGCCACCCGGAACCGGATCCTGGACGCCGCGGAGCGGCTGTTCGGCGAGCGCGGCTTCGCCGGCACCTCGCTCCGCGCGGTCACGACCACGGCGCGGGTCAACGTGGCGTCGATCTACTACCACTTCGAGTCGAAAGAGGGACTGCTGAGAGCGGTGGCCCGTCGCGCCATGGCCTCGGTCAGCGAAGAACGGCACCGCCTGCTGGACGAGCTGTGCACCCGCGGCGACCCCGGCGTCGAAGAACTGGTGCGGGCGTTCGTGGTGACCGGCGCCGACCTGGTGCGCCGGCAGGGCGAACGCGGCGAGCACGTCGCCCGCTTCATCGGGCGGGTCCTGTGCGAACCCGGGCCCGAGGTCCGCCGGCTCTTCGCCGCGGAGGTCGGCCACGTGGAAGGCCGCTACCTCGACGCCCTCACCAAGGCACTCCCCGGCCTCCCCGCCGGCGAGGTCGCGTTCCGCTACCGGACGATGGTCGGCGTCCTGGCGCTGCACCAGATGGACGCGCTCGCCGACCTGGCACCGCCCGGCCATGGCGACGACATCTGGGCCGGTCGCGGCGATGACACCGAACGGCTGATCGCGGCACTCACCGGCATCTTCCTCGCGCCGCAGGCCCCCGCCGTGCCTAGCTGATCGGCCTCAGGACGGCCAGCAGCGTCTTCTCCAGGATCTCGCCGACGTTCTCCGCGGCCATCCGTCCGGCGGCGACCTCGCCGCTGGCCGTGTGCAGCAGCGAGTAGACGGTGGTCACCAGCCAATCGACCGGGAGGTCGGCGCGGAACGCGCCCTCCTTCTGACCGCGGTCGATGAGGCGCTCGACGTGCGCCATCGGCTCGTCGTGGTAACGCCGCACCTCGTCGGCGGTGAGGGCGCGCTGCGCGGCGGTGTGCAGGCCGCCGAAGCGGCTGAGCATCGGCCAGCACGAGCGGATCAGCCGGGCGAACGCCTCGGCGGGCGGCCCCTGGTGTGGCGCGGCGGCCTCGATGACGTCCGTCCCCTCGGCGATGGACGCGTCGAGGACCGCTCTCAGGACGTCCTCCCGCGAGGGGAAATGCGAGTACAGCGTGACCCTGCCCAGGCCGGCGGCCTTGGCGATGCCGCTCATGCTGACGTCCGGGTCGCGGGCGAAGCATTCGGTGGCGGCGGAGACGATCGTCGCGATGTTGCGCTCGGCGTCCGCCCGCTTGCGCCCTCCGGGCCGTCGCCCCTGTGTCGCCATCCTCCGACCCTACCAGGCAACCCGAACATCACTGTTTGACTTATTACCCCAGGCGGGTACCTTAATCCGTACATCACTGTTCGGTTTTTAGGAGTCGCCGGATGTCTCACCACTCTCCCCCCGCACACGACGCCCCTGACGCGCACTCGGCCGCACACCCGCGCCGCTGGACGGCCCTGGCCCTCATCAGCGTCGCCCAGTTCATGCTGATCCTCGACGTCACGGTGGTGAACGTCGCGCTCCCCCAGATGGGCGCCGAACTGGAGCTGAGCCGCACCACGCTCACCTGGGCCGTCACCGCCTACACGCTGTTCTTCGGCGGCCTGATGCTGCTGGGCGGACGCCTGGCCGACCTCTTCGGGGCACGCCGCCTGATGCTCGCCGGCCTGGCCGTCTTCACCCTCGCCTCGCTGGCCACAGGGCTGGCCCAGAACGAAGCGCTGCTGCTCGGCGGCCGTATCGCCCAGGGCGTCGGCGCCGCGCTGCTGTCCCCGGCCGCGCTGTCGACCATCACCACCACCTTCCACGGCGAAGAGCGCAACAAGGCGCTCGGCGTCTGGGCGGGCCTCGGCGGCATCGGCTTCGCCGCGGGAGTCCTGCTCGGCGGAGCGCTGACCGCGGGCCCGGGATGGCGCTGGGTGTTCTTCGTCAACGTGCCGGTGGGCGCCGCCCTCCTGGCGGCCATCCCCGCGACGGTCTCCGCGTCCCCGAGCCCGCACGGCACGCGCCCGCGCCTCGACCTGCTCGGAGCGCTGGCCGTCACCGCCGCCACGGGCTCGCTCATCTACGCCCTGGTCACCGCGGGCGACCAGGGCTGGGGCTCGGCCGAGACGCTCATCGCGCTGGCCTGCGCCGCCGTCCTGTACGGAGCGTTCGTGCTCATCGAACGCACCGTCCGCTCCCCGCTGATGCACGTGGGCATGCTCGGGCGCCGTCCCGTGGCCGTGGGCGCCTTCCTGATGCTCGCTGGCTCCGGGCTGCTGATCTCGCTGTTCTTCCTCGGTTCGCTCTACCTGCAGCACCTGCGCGAGCTCAGCGCGCTGGAGACCGGCCTGATGTTCCTGCCCGCCGCGCTGGCCACCGGCGCCGGAGCGCACCTGGCCGGACGGTTCGTCAGCCGCATCGGCACCCGTCCCGTCGCCGCCACCGGGCTCGCCCTGGTCGCCATCGGCACCGGCCTGCTCACGCAGGTCTCGCCCAACGGCGACGTCCTGGCGCAAGTGCTGCCCGGCCTCGCCATCGCCGCGGTCGGAGTCGGCCCGGTCTTCGTCACCGCCACCACCTCGGCGCTGGCCTACATCGACCACGGCGAGGCGGGACTGGCGTCCGGCGTCATCAACACCTTCCACGAACTCGGCGGCGCCATCGGCGTGGCGACGGCCTCCACGCTCGCCGCCACCGGCCTGGCCGCCACCCCCTCGATCGACGGCTTCGGCGACGCGTTCACCGCCACCGCGATCGCCGCCGCCGCGGCCGCCGTCCTCGCACTGGTGCTGGTCCCGCCGGGCAAGCCCCAGATGACCGGCACCCCGCACGCCCACTGAAGGCGGGCCGCTACCAGCCGGCGCCGTCCAGGTAGCGCTTCGGGGAGGTCCCGACGACTCGGCGGAACGCGGCGAGGAACGCGCTCGGTGTCGCGTAGCCCACGGCGTGCGCGGCCTGCGACACCGACCGGCCCTCGGCCAGGAGGGGCAGCGCCGCGCGCAGCCGCATATGCGTGCGCCAGCGATCGAAGCTCATGCCCGTGTCCTGGACGAACAGCCGCGTCAGGGTGCGCCGGCTCACCCCGATGGCACGCGCGTGCGCGTCGAGGCTCCGCGAGTCCGCGGGATCGGCGAGCAGCGCGTCGGCCACGGCGCGCACACGTTCGTCGATGGGGTTCGGCACGTCGATGGGCAGGGTCGGGACGGGGCGCAGCAGGTCCAGGACGACCGCCTCGCCGCGCAGCCGGACGTCGTCGGCCAGGTCCTCGCGGGAGAGGTAGGCGATCATGTGGGCCAGCAGCCCGTCGACGCCGACCGCGGTGGGCTCTGGCCAGTCCAGCCCGCACCGGGCCGGTTCGAGGTAGAGGCTGCGCATCACCGCGTCCCGGGTGGCGCCGGTCCGGTGGACGACTCCCGCGGGCAGCCACAGCGCCCGGGTCGGCGGCAGGATCCAGTAGGTGTCGTCGACGGCGATGCTGAGCACGCCGCGTCGCGTCCAGGCCAGCTGGTGGTGCGTGTGGCTGTGCGCGGGGATCCACTCCCCCGACGACAACGGGAACGTGCCGACGACGATCGCTCCCACCCCGGGAGGAACGGCGTACTCGCCGTCCTCCTCGGCGTCTCCGGTCATGCGGCCGAGTGTATGTCCTCAACACGACATGACCTGGCCCCATCGCGGATCGCGGCCAGCGCCGCCGGTCCATAGCGTTGCCGCATGTCGATCAATCACTCCGGTTCGACCATGGGCCGTCGTGGGCCGGCGCTGGTGGTGCTGTGCTTCGTCCAGTTCATGCTCGTCCTGGACGACAACGTCGTGAGCGTCGCGCTGCCCAGCGTCCAGAAGGATCTCGGCTTCAGCACCACGGGCCTGACCTGGGTCGTCAACGCCTATTTCCTCGCCTTCGGCGGGCTGCTGATGCTGTTCGGCCGCCTGGCCGACCTGGTGGGGCGCCGGCGCGTCTTCCTCGGCGGGGTGGCACTGTTCGGTGCGGCGAGCCTGGCCGGCGGGATCGCCCAGGAACCCTGGCAGCTCGTGGCCGCGCGCTTCGTCCAAGGGGCGGGATCGGCCATGGCCAGCCCCGCCTCGCTGGCACTGATCGCGCTCCTGTTCCCCGAAGCCGGTGAGCGCGCCAAGGCGCTGGGCATCTGGGGCGGCATCGCGGGGTTGGGCGGGACGACGGGCCTGGTCATCTCGGGTGCGCTGACCGATCTCGCGTCCTGGCGCTGGACCTTCCTGATCAACATCCCGGTGGCCGTACTGGCCGTCGCGCTGCTGCCGCGCCTGGTCTCCGAGAGCCGCGCCACCCACCGGACGCGCCTGGACGTGCCCGGCTCGGTCCTGGGCACCGGCGCCGTCCTGGCCCTGGTCTACGGCCTGCTCCAGGCACGGGAGTCGGGCTGGGGCGGGGCGGCCGTCATCGGGCCGCTGCTCCTCGCCGCCGTCCTGGCCGCCGCGTTCCTCGTGGTCGAGGCGCGGACGGCCGAGCCGTTGGTGCCGCTGCCGTTCCTGGCGTCCCGGACCCGCGCCGTCGCCAACGTCACGATGCTGCTGTTCTCCGCCGCGCTCTACGCGATGGCCTTCCTCCTGATGATGCACCTGCAGAAGGTGCTCGGCTACGAACCCCTCCAGACCGGAGTCGCCTACCTGCCCTACTGCGCCGGGATTCTCGCGGGCATGTGGCTCTCCTCCCGCGCGGTGATCAGGCTCGGGGTGCGGCGGACGCTCGTCATCTCGATCCCGATCACCGCGGCCGGGCTGGTCCTCCTGTCCGGGATAGCGCCCGGCGACGACTACGCGTCCGGCGTGCTGCCGGGCATGCTCGTCACGAGCGTGGCGAACGGCCTGAGCCTGCCCGTCCTCACGGTCGCCGCTCTCACCGGCACGACCGAGGAGGACGCCGGTCTGGGCTCGGCCCTCCTCAGCTCCGTCCAGCAGGTGGGCGGCGCCGTGGGGGTGGCGGTTCTGGTCACCCTGGCCGCACTCCGCAGCGACGCCGTGTCCGGTTCGGCCGACCCGCCGCACGCCGCGACCGAGGGCTTCTCCCTCGCCATGCTCATCGCCGCCGCCCTCATCGCGCTCGGCGCCGTCCTCGTCGCCGCCCTTCTCAGATCGCCGCGAGACTCCGGCGACGCACCGCCCCTAGCCCATGGAACCGCTGATCAGAGCTCTGCGGTCCGGTGACGCCGGCCGGACGTTGGCGGCGGCGGTCGGCGCGTCCGGCCAGATGTCGAACCGCCCCCAGCGGAGCGGCCATGCGAAGCGCCGGTCGACGATCCAGGCGAGGTGCGCTTCGATGTCGGCGCGACGCTCGGGCGGCCCGATGGCCGTGTCCGGTTCGACGGGCAGGCACCAGGCGTGCTCGTCGAGCGCGATGATCCTGCCGTCGAAGTGGTCGTAGACGACGTCCGGGTGGAGCGGCAGCTCGGCATCCGCTTCCCGCTGGAAGGTGTAGTCGCCCACGGTTTCGCCGGTACTCGCCCGCAAGAAGCACAGGACCTTCTCGCCTACCGCGACGATCGTGTCGCCGGCACCCCACAGCACGCCTTTCGTCCCGGCCGGGGCGGAAAGTGTGCGCAGCCGCTGCGGTTCGCCGTCGCCCAGCGACCAGACCTCGATGTCGCCCGCCGCCGTGAGGACGGCCCCCCGGTCTCCGGACGGCGCCCAGGCCCACGCCGCGAAGTCCTTCCCGTCGGACGTCTCCGCAGGAACAACGCTCAACCGGTGGACGAGCCGCCCCTCGTCGAAGACGACGACTCCCGGGTCGGACGCCCGCTCGCTCAGCACGGCGGCGAGCCGGGCGGTGGAACCGCGCACGCCCCACTGCAGCGACAGATCGAAGCGGCCCCCCTTGATCGGGAAGGGTTCAGCGGCCGGGTGCCCGGTCGACGCGTCGAGGAAGTGCAGCTGCCTGCGGTGGAGATGGGCGAGGTAGCGCCCGTCCGGGCTCCACTCGGCGACCCAGTCGACCCTGGCGCACCAGAGCGGGTCGCCGGTGGGGACGTCCACGACGAACGCCTCGCTGCGGTTGGCGACGTACAGCAGGTTTCCGTCGGGGGACCAGATGGGCGGCCAGTCGACCCACAGCTCCTCCCCGTGGGCTTCCTGGATCTCCGCCGGGAGCGGCCCCTTGGCGAGGACGTACTCGTGCGGCCCCTCGGCGTGTTCGACCAGCCAGTGCATGACGCCGTGCTCCAGCGGGGCCACGCACCCTTGAACACCGATCATGTCCTTCGTGCCCGTCACGACGAAGGCGCCGCGGCCGTCCGGGTGCAGCGCCCAGGCGGGCGGGCGCGACGCGCCGTTGGTCACCTGGGCCTCCGCGCGCGGCTCGGAGGACTCGCCGAACGGGTCCCACACTCCGACGGCGTTGGTCCGGAAGGCCATGCCCAGGTGCAGGCCGTCGGCCGACCACTGCATGGCACGCGCGACTTCGTACGAGCCGATGCCGCCGTCGATCCACGTCAGGACGTTGACGCACCGCCCGGTGGCGACCTCCCACACCTGGGCGGTGCCGCTCTCCCCTTCACCCCAGTCGCCGGTGGCCAGGTAGCCGCCGCAAGGGCTGAGCGCCAGTGCGGAGATCTCCGAGCGATGCCCGTACGGGCGGCTCAGCGTCGTGCCGCGCTGGCGGATCTTGTCCGTGGCCAGCCGGTGCGCCTGAGTGACCCCGTGGTCGCGTTCGAGCTCGGTCAGCCGGGCCCGCAGCGGAGGAACGTCGCGGGCGGGCACGAACGATGCCCAGTCCGCGCCCGTCAGCAGGGCTTCCAGCTCGGCCGGGTCGGCCGCGGCGAGCGCGGCGGGATCCGCGAAAGGGCCCGGGGCAGGAGCGGGCGAGGAAGCCTGCTCGCCCGCCGGGGCCTCCAGGTCCGCGAGCAGGGCGAGCAGCGCCGCCTCGTTGAACTTCGGTATGCCCTGGACGTACGCCTTGTTGCCTTTCTCCCGCGATGTCTCCCGTCCTATGAAGATCGCCGCGGTCGAGGGGGTGAGTTCGTCGGTCACGTCGACGCCCGCGGCCGTCAGGCCTCGTTCGGCCTCGCCCGGTCCGAGGGCGTCGAAAGTACCGGAGAGCGCGACAGCGCGGCCCGTCAAGTCCATGGGCGACGAGACTAGTGCGCCCCTCCGCCATTTCCCCTCGCGTCGTTCAAGGCCGCGTGGACGCGGTCGCGGGCCAGCGGGAGCGCGCCGAAGCGGACGCCGGTGGCGTCCCGCACCGCGTTGGCGAGCGCGGGAGCCACCGGGTTGAACGGGCTCTCGCTCATCGACTTGGCGCCCAGCGGACCGAGGGCGTCGGTCGTCTCGGCGAAGTGCACCTCGGTTCGCGGCACGTCCGCGAAGGATGGGATGTGGTAGTGGCGGAAGGTCGCGGTGGTGACCCGGCCGGTCTCGTCGATGACGAGCGACTCGTACATCGCCGCGCCCAGGGCCTGCGCGACACCGCCCTCGATCTGCCCGCGGCACTGCATCGGGTTGATGACGCGCCCGGCGTCCGCGGCGTGGACGCTCCGCAGGATCCTGATCTCACCCGTCCCGGCGCACACCGCCACCCGGAAGCCGTGGACGTTGAACGCCACCGAACACGGCGCGCCGTCGGACGACCCGACCGCCTGCAGTTCCCCGCCGGCCGCCCGCTCCGCGCCGACCGCGGCGACCGCGGCGATGCGGTCGCGCAGCGCCTCCGCCGCGCGTGTGACGGCCAGGCCCGTGACCGTCGTGCCGGTCGAGCCGAACGCGCCGGTGTCGTGGCCGACCCCGTCGGTGTCGGCCTGCTCGATCCGGATCCGGTCGACGGTCGTGCCGAGCACCGCGGCGGCGAGTTGCCGGTGCACGGTCGTCGTACCGTTCCCGAACTCGGCCATGCCGACCGCGAGCCGGTAGTCGCCGCCCGGCAGCAGCCGGATCCGCGCCTCGGCCCGGTGCCCGCGCGGCGGGATCGTGTCGATCATCGCCAGCGCCACTCCCCTGCCCACGGACCAGCCCTCCTCGGCGGGAGGCGGCGCGCCGTCGCCGCGGTCCAGCGCCTCGTCGACGAGGGCGAGGCACTGGTCCAGGCCGTAGCTGCCGATCCTGGCCTCCTCCGCGGACGGGATCTGGAAGCTCACCATGTCGTCGCCGGGCCGGATGACGTTGCGGGCCCGGAAGGCGACCGGGTCCATATCGATCGCGCGGGCGAGCTCGTCGATCGCCGACTCGACGGCGAAGATCCCCTGGCTGAGCCCGTAGCCGCGGAAGGCCCCGGAGGGGACGGTGTTGGTGTAGACGGCGTATCCGTCCACCTTCTTGTCGGCGCACCGGTACACGCCGATCGACTCGTTGCAGGCGTGGAACACGGCGCCCGCGTGGTTGCCGTACGCGCCGGTGTTGATCACGACTCGCAGCCGCAGCGCGGTCAGCGTGCCGTCGCGCCGCGCGGCGGCCTTGACGTGCACGGTGGCCGGGTGCCGGGTCACGGTCGCCTCGAACTCCTCCTGGCGGGTGAGCTCCAGTTGCACCGGCCGCCCGGTCCGCAGGGCAGCGAGCGCGACGACGTCCTCCGTCAGCATCTCCTGCTTGGCCCCGAACCCGCCGCCCACCCGGCCGCACACGACGCGCACCTTCTCCTCCGGCAGGTCGAAGAGGGTGCACAGCGCGCGTTTGGTGAGGAACGGCACCTGGCTGCTCGTGCGCACCGTCAGCCGTCCGGCCCTGTCGACCCAGGCGATCGAGGCGTGCGTCTCGAGGTGCGCATGCTGGACGCGATGGCTGGCGTAGGTGTGCTCGTGAACGGCGTCGGCCTGCTCGAACGCCGCTTCGACGTCGCCGATGCCGCCGTGCACCTCGGCCGCGATGTTGCGCTCCGCGCGGGCGATGTGCTGGCCGGCGCCCTTGTCGCCGTGGAGGACGGGGGCGCCGGGCGCCATCGCCTCTTCGGGATCGAGAACGGCCGGCAGCACCTCGTAGTCGACGGCGATCCGGCGGCAGCCCTCCTCGGCGGCCGCCACGCTGTCGGCCACCACCGCCGCGACCCGCTGCCCGGTGAAGCGGACGACGTCGTCGAACAGCAGCGTGTCGGAGGGGTCGTCGTCCGGGTTCTCGTGCCGTCCGGACGAGTAGAGCCGCCGCGGCGCGTCCTCGTGCGTGAACACCGCCCGCACTCCGGGAACGGCGCGCGCGGCGCTCGTGTCGATCGCGGCGATCCGGGCGTGCGCGTGCGGCGAGCGCAGCAGCTTGAGGTGCAGCAGGCCCTCCATCGCGACGTCCAGGGTGTAGCGGGCCGCCCCCGTCACGATCTCGGGACCGGCCGGGGCGGGCAGGTTCCGTCCGCACGGATCGTCCCGCGGGGAGTCCTCGGCATGCGCGATCCCGTGGACGGCGTCGTCGATCGCGCGGTAGCCGGTGCACCGGCACAGGTTTCCCTTGAGCGACCGCGCGAGATCCTCCCGCTGGACGGGATCGAGGGCCGCCACCGTCATGATCATTCCCGCGGTGCAGAAGCCGCACTGGAATCCCTGCGCCGCCAGGAAGTCGCGCTGCACGGGATGCGGTTCCGCGCCGGAGGCGAGCCCCTCGATCGTCGTCACCCGGCGCCCGGCCGCCCGGAAGGCGGGGAACAGGCAGCTGTGCACCGGCTGTCCGTCGACGTGCACCGTGCAGGCGCCGCAGTCGCCCGCGTCGCAGCCCTTCTTCACCCCGAAGTGGCCCAGTTCCCGCAGCAGAGTACGCAGGCACTGCCCGGGGCGTGGCCGGACGGTGAAGTCCCGGCCGTTGACCTCGATCCGCATGCGGGTCACCTCCCGACGTCCGCCGACAGCTCGCGCCTGATCTCTTCGGCGAATCGGAGCGTCATGTGCCGGCGCCATTCCGGCGTTCCGTGCACGTCGTCGTAGTACCGGTCCGGGGGGACCGCCCGTTCGAGGGCGTCGCGGAGTTCCGCGGGGCCGGGCGGCCGGGGGAAGGCCAGCCGGACCGGCCGCGGGGTCGAGGCGGTCACCGTCAGGACGAAGGAGCCGTCGTCGGGCGATCTTCTGCCGATGAGCAGTGCCGCGGAGCGGCCGAGCGGGGCCGGCGAGATCCAGCGGAAGGCGGTGCGGCAGCGCAGCGCGGACTCCGGCAGGGTGACCGAGCGCAGCAGTTCGCCCGGTGCCAGCACGTTCGCGCCGGGTCCGGTGACGAAGTCGGCCGCCGCGACGTGCCGTTCGCCGCCGCCGGTCGTCCAGATCGCGCAGCTCGCGTCGAGGGCGGCGGCCAGCGAGATCATCGGGCCCGCTGGCAGCGACATGCAGAGATTGCCGCCCACGGTGGCCTCGTTCCACACCTTGAAGGAGCCCAGCAGGGCCTGGCGGCATTGGTCGATCAGCGGCGCCGCGGTCCAGGCCGCCGGCAGACGGTGGCCGGGCAGCGCGGCGCCGAACAGCTCCGCGAGGGTGCACGTGGCGCCGATCTCCAGGCCGCCCGCCGCGACCCGCAGCGGCTCCCAGCCGAAGCCCTTGAGGTCGATGAGCCGGTCGAGCCGCGGCTGGGGCTCGGAGAACAGCCACGTCCCGCCGCCGAGCCACGCGTCGCCCGGCCGCCACGCCGCCTGCGACGCACGGCTCGGGTCCAGTACCACCGAGGTGATCCCGTTGAGGTCCATGGTGAACATTCCGCTTTCCGGTTCACGTGATCAGGCCGAAAAATGCGATGAGCAGTATGTAGGAGACCAGGACAAGGGCCGTGCCCGCCAAATGGGCGCGCCGGGAGCGGGCCCGGCCGGGCATCAGCCAGAACGCCAGCGAGCGGTTCACCAGCGGCATGAAGGCCCAGGTGAGAAATCCGACGCTGAGCACGTTGCCGGCGAACAGGCCGAGGTACTCCGGAACCCCCGCGTCCTGGAGCGCGCGGCCCACCGTCAAAGTAATGACCATTACGGTGGGATAGAGCGCCAGGAGAACGCACATGGCCTGCTTCCAGTTGGGCGGGATCCCCTCGTGGGTGCGCTCACTGAAACGGAACCAGCCGCTGAACGCCGATTCGATCTCGCGGAGGTCGTATTCGGCGAAGTAGTCGCGCCCCTCGTCGAGAAGCCTCCTGCGGTCGTCGGACTCCAGCCACCGCGCGAGGTGTTCGCGGGTGTCGAAGCGGAAGATGACGACCCAGCGGTCCTGGATGCCTTCCACCGGCTCGAACAGTTCGGCGCCCATGAATCCGGGATATCCCTCCTGCGCCTTGAGGGTCTTGTGCTGCCACTGCAGGAAGTCCTGCTCCCGGCCGGCGCGCACGTCATGGGACACGACCGCCGTCACGGCCTCCTGGGCAGGGACTCCGCCGCTGAGAACCTCCTGTTCGGGCTCCTCCTCGAACAGCTCGCGGCCCTCGTCGATGAGCCGGCGGCGCGTGCTCGACTTGAGCCATGCGCTCAACTGGTCGACGCGCGAGAAGCGGAAGACCACCACCCATTCGTTGCCGCCGCCGGACTCCGGCGGGTACGACTCCGTGCCCTCGAACCCGTCGAAGGCCCGTACCGCCCGATTCACCTCCTCCTGCCAGCGCCGGTAGTCGTCCTCGCGTCCCCGGAAGACCTTCTGGGATGTGACGACCGTGGCCCCGGCGCCGTCCGAGCCGCGTTTTGCACTGACGCCCATACATAGCTAGCGTAGTTACAAACGGACACGGGGCACAAATAGGGAGAAATTGCACATCGATTACCGGGCGGGGGTTGTGCCATGGGGCAGCGGGAGTTCCTGGAAGAGGCCGTCAGGCTGGCCATCGAATCGGTCGAGAACGGCTGGGGCGGCCCGTTCGGCGCCGTGATAACCCACGACGGCGAGATCGTCGCCCGCGGGCAGAACCGCGTGCTCCTCACCGGCGATCCCACCGCGCACGCCGAAGTGGAGAGCATTCGCAAAGCGATAGCGCGGCTCAACCCCGAAGCCCCCTCCATTTCGGAAGAGCATCAGAACGAGAGCACCCTCGAATACGTCCCCCGCCCCGAGGGGTCTCCCGACCCGCTGAGCGAGCGGGCCCGGATGCTCCAGGGATACTCCATCTACGTCAGCGGCGCCCCCTGCCCGATGTGCATGAGCGCCATCTACTGGTCGCGCATCGACGCCGTGTACTTCGGCAGCGACCTCGACGCCACGCGGGCCATCGGCTTCGACGACGCCTTCCAGTACGAGGACTTCCAGAAGCCCATGGACCAGAGGCGCATCCAGGTCGAGCAGATCTACGCCGACCTGGGCGCGAAGGCGTACGCGGCGTGGACGAACCGCCCCGACCGGCACCCTTACTGACCCGGCCGGGCGGTTCCGCCATCAGCCGCCCACGCCGTCCGGGCCGCGCCGCCCCTAGAGGAGGGTGCTCCAGTAGCTGCCCTGCTGCGCGGACGCTTCGACCGCGCGGGCGGCGCGCTCGGCGTTGAAGTGGCCGCGCGGTGAGCCAGCCGGCGACCGCGAGCGCCCACGCCAGGGCGGCGATCTCGTCCGCGCCGAGGCCGCGCAGCGGATGGCCTTCCAGTGCCTGGACGGCGAACACGTGCAGCCCGTGCCGGAAGGTCGCCGCCAGCGGGGCGACCGCCAGCGCCAGGGAGGCGATCACCACCGACAGCCCGGCGGTGCAGATCACCGCCTGCCAGAGCGCCAGCGCCGCC
This sequence comes from Actinomadura vinacea, assembly GCF_039532545.1. Lineage (NCBI taxonomy): Bacteria > Bacillati > Actinomycetota > Actinomycetes > Streptosporangiales > Thermomonosporaceae > Actinomadura > Actinomadura vinacea. The sequence continues at coordinate 27,252 of NZ_BAAARW010000030.1, forward strand.
TTCGGGCTGCGTTCGGGCCACCTGGCCTTGGCCAGCAGGGTGGGCACGGGGCCGAGCAGCACGACGGCCAGGCCGAGGAAGCCGGCGGCCACCAGCAGCGGCTTCAGGATCATTTCGGCGGCTCCGGGGCACCGCCGGGGTCGCGGTCCTCGAACGCGGAGAGCACCCGCCGCAGCGCGGCGACGTCGTCGGCCGTCACCGAGTCCAGGAAGTGGCTCAGCGCCGACTCGCGGTCGCCCGCGCCGGTGAACGCCTCGTGCATGAGCTCGGCGACGTGCGCGTCCTTGCTCCGCAGGGCGCGGTAGCGGTGCGCGCGCCCCTCGCGCTCGCGGGTCACCAGACCCTTCCGGACCAGCCGGTCGAGGATGGTGAGCACCGTCGTGTGAGCCGGCCGGGACGGCAGGACCGCGGCCAGATCGCGCGCCAGCGCGCCGTCCGGCCGGCCCCACAGCTCGTTCATCACCGACCGTTCGAGCTCACCGAGCCGCATCCCTCCACCACCTTCGGCCATGTCAGCTGGACGGACCCAACTTCTACAGTATGTAGAACATAGGTGCTCGTCGTCCGAACTCCAAAAACGGGGATCTACTATGGTTCTGTAGTTGCTACTATCGTCACGTAGTAGTCGAGCGGGGAGTGTGCGATGAGCGACTTGGCCGGATTCCAGAATCCTCGGTTCGCGCGCATGTACGAGCGCATCAGCGCCGAGTCCGAGCGGCGCGGCACCGCCGCGCATCGGGACCGGCTGCTGGCCGGCCTGACCGGGCGGGTGATCGAGATCGGGGCGGGCAACGGCCTGAACTTCGCCCGGTACCCGGAGACGGTCTCGGAGGTGGTGGCGGTCGAGCCCGAGGAGCGGCTGCGGGCGCTCGCCGAATGCGCCGCGGCCGAGGCCGGGGCGCCGGTGCGGGTCGTGGCCGCGCACGCCGACGACCTGCCGTTCGAGGCCGGCGAGTTCGACGTGGCCGTGATGTCGCTCGTCCTGTGCTCGGTGCCCGACCCGCGCCGCTCGCTGGCCGAGGCGCGTCGCGTGGTGAAGCCCGGCGGGCAGGTGCGCTTCTTCGAGCACGTCCGTTCCCGCAACACCCTGGTCGGGTTCCTCCAGGACGCGGTCACCCCGATGTGGGCGCGCGGCGGAGGCGGCTGCCACCTGAACCGGGACGTCGAGCGGGCGATCCGCGAGGAGGGAATGGAGATCGACGAGGTCGACCGGTTCACGTACCGGCCCATGCGCGGGCTGCCGCCCGCCCCGCACGTCCTGGGACGCGCTCGCACGCCGGGTTGATCACGCGATATCGTCGCTTACGACACTGACGTAGTAGATGTTGGGGCGGGCCGATGTCGCTGGGCAGCCTGGAGTCCTCGATCATGGACGTCCTGTGGGCCGCCGACGGGCCCCTCACGGTTCGCGAGACCCTCGAATCGCTCAACCGGGAGCGGACCCCGCCGCTGGCGTACACGACCGTGCTCACCGTCATGAGCCGTCTCGCCGACAAGGGCGCCCTGGTCCGTACCGCCAAAGGCCGCGGCCACGCCTACGCCCCCGCGGTCGCGGACGAGGCCGCGCTGGCGGTGCAGGGAGTGCTGCGAACCTACGGTGAGGCGGCGGTGGCGCACTTCCTCGACCGGGCCGCCACCGACCCCGCCCTGCGACAGCGCCTCAAGGCACTGCTCGAGGACGGTCAGCGGTGAAGAGCCGTTCCGCCGACACGGGCAACCGGGCGTTCTGGGGCCTGGTGGCGGCTTCGGTGGCCGCACAGACTCTGGTCGCCTACGGAACCTGCTGCCTGGCCGCCGCCATCGCCGCGGCGGTGCGCGATCAGGGGATCAACGCGCTGTGGACGACCCGCGCCGACCTGCTGCCCGGGGCACTGGTCCTGGTGGCCGCCGGCACCGGCGGGGTGCTGGGCACGTGGTCGCTCGGACGTTCGCTGTGGCACACCCGGATGCTCGCCGCCACCGTCCGCCGGCACCGCACCTCGACACCGCTCCGGCTGCGGCGGCTCGCAGACAGGCTCGGCATCGGGTCGCGCGTCCGCACGGTCGACATGGCGCACCCCTTCGCGCTGACCTACGGGCTCCGCAGACCCCGCGTGCTGGTGAGCACCGGCCTGCTGGCCGCCCTGAGCGACCCCGAACTCGCCGCCGTCCTCGCCCACGAGCGCGCGCACGTGCGCAGCCGCGATCCGTTGAAGATCGTGCTCGCCCGGGCCCTCCCCGCCTGGCACTTCTACCTGCCCGTGCTGCGCGACCTCCGGCGGCGGTTCGCGCTCGGACGCGAGCTGGCCGCCGACCGCGCCGCCATCGCGCGCCACGGCACCGCCGCGCTGGCCGGCTCGCTGCTCAAGGTCGCCGAAGGACCGGCCTGGGCCAAGGCCGCTCCCGCGATGGCGACCGACGATCTGCTCGACAGCCGCATCACCCAGCTCGAAACCGGGAACGAGCCTCCGGCGGCGCCGGCCGGGCGCCTCACGAAGGCGTGGGCGGCGATGTCCGCCTTCGCGCTCGGCACGGCCGCGATCTGGTCGCTGACGGTCGCCGGCCACGCGATGCACTGCGATTGACGCCGGATTCTCATCTGATCTACACCTGTACGGCGCCCCGCCGCATCTTCTACAATGCGTCGAAGCATTGTCGCCAGACTGCCGGACAGAAGTCTTCGCGGCGCCGGTAGGGCTTGACAATGCCTGGAATTCGCGGGAAGCACCGACCTCACGGCGGATGGCGCTGAGCGTCCGCCGATGCGGCCGATCGCGCTGACGGGCCGATCGCCGTGCAACGCCAGGGCGCCCCCGCTTCCGCGTCACCGCCATCATGCACAGCCACCCGGCCGGGCGATCAACGCCCGCGTTCGGCCCTCCCCCCGAGGAAGAGCAGTTGCGCATCTTCGAGCAGGCCCCCGCCGTCCCCCGTCCGCTGACCAGAGCGCTGCTCGGCTGCAGCGTCCTTCTGGCCGCCGCATGCCAGACGGCCTCGCAGGCCGCCACACCCGCCGAGGAACAGGCCGCCCAACGCGGCACGAACGACACGGCCGTGACGATCAGCCCGGCCAACGGCGCCGCCAAGGCCAGGCCCGACCGCGGGGTCGTGGTCAGGGCGTCCAACGGCACGCTCGGCTCCGTCAGCGTGCGTGCGGGCGGCCGGGACGTCGCCGGATCCTTCAACGCCGCGCGGACCGAGTGGCGGTCGCGATGGACGCTGGCCCCCGCCACGTCGTACGCCGTGACCGCGACGGCGAAGAGCCCGGCGGGCAAGACCGCCCAGGCGGGCAGCACCTTCAGGACGCTCAAGCCGGCCCGGACGGTCGCCACGTCGCTGGACTGGATCCTGGAGGGCAACCAGCGGAAGACGTACGGGGTCGGCACCCCGATCATCCTGAACTTCGACCGTCCCGTCCTCAACAAGAAGCTGGTGGAGAAGGCCCTGGAGGTGCGGGCGGAGAAGCCCGTGGAGGGCGCCTGGCGATGGGTCGGCGACCGGCAGGTGATCTACCGGACCAGGACCTACTGGCCCGCGCACCAGAAGGTCACCGTCACCGCCCACATGGCCGGGGTGCGGGCCGCCAAGGGCGTCTACGGGCTCAGGGACTTCACCCGGACCTTCACGATCGGCGCCGCCCGGATCAGCAGGGTCGACCTGAAGAAGCACCGGATGGTCGTCAGCATCGACGGCAGGAAGGCGCGGACGGTCCCGATCAGCGCGGGCAACGGCACCACGCTGGAGTACACCACCACCAGCGGCGTCCATCTGACGATGGAGAAGGGCAACCCGGTGCGCATGATCGCCCCCGGCCGCAAGAAGGGCGATCCCGGCTACTACGACGAGATGATCAACTGGGCCGTCCGCATCTCCAACAGCGGGGAGTACCTGCACCAGAGCATGGGCGAGTACGGGTGCCTGGGCAAGGCGAACTGCAGCCACGGCTGCGTGCGCCAGCACCCCCGGGACGCCACCTGGTTCTACCGGACGGTCCAGCCCGGCGACGTCGTCACCATCACCGGTTCGCGGCGCAAGCTGGAGTGGAACAACGGCTGGTCGTTCTGGCAGCTCCCCTGGGCGTCTTGGAGGAAGGGCAGCGCCCTGAATTGAACCGCTAATCTCCTACAAAACGTAGAAGATCCTTGGAGGGTCGAGATGTCGGCGGACGCCGCGGCGGTTCTGCAGATCATCGGGCTGGCGGCCCTGTTCTTCCTCGGCGGGCGGGCACTGCTGCGCGGCGAACGGAAGGAGCGGGCCCGGGAACGGCTCGTGGACCCGGCCCAGCCCGGTGACAAGGAAAGCGCCTGAACAGGAAGAGGAAGGCTTGTGGCAAACCCCGGATCCCCCGGCCACCCGCGGCGGCGTCCGCTCCGACTGCTGGCGATCACCGTGACCCTGGCACTGGGCGCCGCCGTCCCGTCCCCCGCGGCCCTGGCGCGCACGTCGGCCGAACCGGGCGGAGCGGCCAGGATCGCCAAGCTGACCAAGGAGATCAAGGCGCTGGAGAAGTCCTACGGGGGCAATCTGGAGCAGTTGCGCGATGTCCGCCAGGACGCCAAGAAGGCGGTCGAGAGATCGCGGACCCTCAACACCGAACTGGCCCAGGCCCGGACGATCGTCGCGCAACTGGCCGCCTCGCAGTACATGAGCAATGGCGTGGACCCCTCGGTCCAGATCGTGTCCGGCACCGACCCCAACGATCTGCTCGACGGCGCCGCACTGGCCAGCCACGTCTCGGCGAGCCGGGCCGCCCGGGTGAAGCAGATCCAGTCGCTGGTCGGACAGCAGGAGCGGACCCGCCGCGAGGCCGAAGGCAAGATCGAGAAGCTTGCGGGCGACACCGAGAAGATCTCCAAGCGGAAGGCCGAGGTCCAGCGGCTCCTGAAGAAGTACAAGCCGGAGTCCCCCACGGTCGGCAACGGCGGGATGACGGCGCGCATGGTCAAGGTGCGGGACGAGATCGAGACCGAACTCGGGCCGTTCATCACCATCGGGTGCACGCGTCCGGGCGACCCCCAGGACCACGGGAAGGGGCAGGCCTGCGACTTCATGGAGAGCAGCGCCGGCTCGATGCCCTCGGCCGCCCGGATGGCCCACGGCGATCAGGTCGCCGCCTACGCCATCAAGCACGCCTCCCGGCTGGGCGTCAAGTACGTCATCTGGCGGCAGCGGATCTATGACATGCGCAGCCCCGGCTGGGAGACGATGTCGGACCGCGGCAGCATCACCCAGAACCACATGGACCACAATCACATCTCGGTCTTCTGACCCGGCCCCTCCCGGACGGCCCGCGGGGCGGGCGCGGTGGCACGGCGTGCCTTGCACCAAGGTGTGAAATTAGTTATCTATATAACATGATTTCACCCTATCGGCCCTTCCGATGACGAGCCCCTACGACCGCACGGATCTGTTCGACCTCGCGGGCAAGGTCGCGCTCGTCACCGGGGGCAGCCGGGGGCTCGGCCGCGAGATGGTCCGCGCCTTCGCCGCCGCCGGAGCCGACGTGGTCATCGCCAGCCGGCGGCTGCCCTCCTGCGAGGCGCTCGCGGCGGAGGTGGGCGAGAAGACCGGCCGCCGGACGCTGCCCATCGCGTGCCACGTCGGCCGCTGGGACGAGATCGACCGCATGGTCGAAGCGGCGTACGCGCACTTCGGCCGCGTGGACGTCCTGGTCAACAACGCCGGGATGTCACCGCTGTACGAGAACGTCCTGGACGTCGGGGAAGAGCTCTACGACAAGGTCTTCGCCGTCAACCTCAAGGGCCCCTTCCGTCTCATGGCGCAGGTCGGAACGCGGATGGCCGCCGGGGACGGCGGTTCGATCCTCAACATCAGCAGCATCGGCGCCATCCGCACGGGCGCGGACGTCATCCCGTACGCCGCCGCCAAGGCCGGGCTCAACAGCATGACCGCGTCGTTCGCCCACGCGTTCGGCCCCACGGTCCGGGTGAACGGCATCATGCCCGGCGGCTTCTTCACCGACGTGTCCGCGCACTGGGACCGGGAGGCGTTCGACCGGCACGCGGCCGACACCTTCGCACTGGGACGCGGTGGGGAGCCCAACGAGATCGTCGGCGCGGCGCTGTACTTCGCGTCCGCCGCCTCCACCTACACCACCGGCTCCATGCTCGTCGTCGACGGCGGCGTCCCCCGCTGACCCCTGAATGTTGGGAGAACACCATGCCGGGACGGCTTCAGGACAAGGTCGCGATCGTGACGGGCGCCGGATCGGGCATCGGCCGGGCGATCGCGCTCCGGTTCGCCGCCGAGGGCGCCACGGTGGTGGCGGCGGACGTGTCGGGCGGCGAGCGGGCCGTCGCGGCCGAGGGCGGGGAGCGGGTGGAGCCCTTCTCCTGCGACGTGTCGGACGAGGCCGCCGTCGTCGCGCTCATGGAGCATTGCCGGGACCGGCACGGGCGGCTGGACGTCCTGGCGAACAACGCGGGGATCAGCAACAGCCCTGAACGCGTCCACGAGATGGACATGGCGGCCTTCGACCGGGTGATGGCCGTGAACGTCCGGGGATCGTACCTGGTCCTCAAGCACGCGCTGCCCCTGCTCCTCCGGGCGCCGTCCGGAGCCTCGGTGGTCAACACCGCCTCCATCGGGGGGTTCCGCGCGACGCCGGGCGCTTCCCCCTACCTCATGTCGAAGGGGGCGCAGGTGATGATGACGCGGGTCGCGGCGCTGGAGTACGTCAAGGACGGCATCCGCGTCAACGCGGTGTGCCCGGGGACGACGGAGACGGCGATCCTGGACGGGAGCACGCCGGAGATGCGGGAGATGCTGTCAGCGCGGATCCCGATCGGCCGGCTCGGCGCGCCGGAGGAGGTGGCGAACCTGGCGCTGTTCCTGGCATCGGACGAGTCCTCCTACATCACCGGGCAGTGCTACGTGATCGACGGCGGCAGAAGCGCCGGCTGACCTCCCTCCCCAGAGAACCTTACCCCCGTCGGGTATTTCGACCCGGCGGGGGTTTTGTGTTGCTCAACTAGAAGATGGGGGTTGTTGAACATATTTACCGTTATGTAACATCCACGAAACCCTCCATCTCTAGGTTTCACTCTGACGTCGTCCCAGGTCGCCGACGCGTTCATCGCGCGCGGCACCCGGCACGACCCCGGTGGAACACGAAGAAAGCTGCCGCTGATGCCTTCCCCCCTGCCTCAGGTCGACGACACGGCCGCGGTCTCGCTGCTGCAACGCATGGTCCGGTTCGACAGCCGGACGGAGACCGCGGGCGAGAGCGACCTCGCCCGGTGGCTCGTCCAGCAGATGGACGGGCTCGGGCTGGAGACCGAACTGCAGGAGGTCTCCCCAGGGCGCCACAACGCGATCGGCGTCTGGCGCGGGACGGGCGGCGGCAAGAGCCTGCTGTTCAACGGGCACATCGACACCAACCCCGTCACCGAGGGATGGACGGTCGACCCGTGGGGCGGGCTGGTTCGGGAGGGCGCGCTCTACGGCGTCGGCGTGTCGAACATGAAGGCGGGCTGCGCCTCGTACCTGGCGGCCGTGCGGACCCTTGTGGAGACCGGGCGGCGGCTGGCCGGGGACGTCGTCCTCACCTTCGTCGTCGGCGAGCTGCAGGGCGGCGTCGGCACGGTCGCGATGCTCGAACGCGGGATCCGCGCCGACTACTTCGTCAACTGCGAGCCCACCGACGTGCAGGCGCTCACCCTGCACGCGGGGGCGGTCAACTTCGGCGTGGAGCTGACCGGCGTCACCCGGCACATCTCCAAGCGGGACGAGGCCGTGGACGCGATCGCGATCGCCTGCGAGCTGATCCCGGAACTCAACGCGCTGACGCTCACCGGCGCGGCCGGTCCCGAGCACGCCAAGATCAACCGGTGCAACGTCGGGGTGGTGCGGGGGGCGCTGTCGCGGTCCTTCGAGGAGTGGCGGCCGCCGCAGATCGCCGACTTCGTCCGGCTCATCGGCAGCGCCCGGTACGCGCCCAGCCAGACCGTCGACGGGGTGCTCGCCGACATCCGGGGCGCCGTCGACCGGGCCGTGGAACGCCATCCGGGGCTGCGCGGCCACGTCTACGAGCACGACAAGGCGGCCAAGAAACCCGACTTCCCGCCGTTCGAAGTGGAACGTGACAGCACGGTGGTGCGGGCGGTGAACCGGGCCTACCGCGAGGTGCGCGGCCGGGACCAGCCCACCGGCGCGATCGAGCCGTGCTGCTACTTCGGCAGCGACGCCGCCCACCTGGCCGCGGCGGGCATCGAGGGCGTCGTGTGCGGGCCGGGCGGCAAGTTCAACACGATGCCGGACGAGCGGGTCGAGATCGCCGACTACCTCGACCAGATCCGCATCCACCTTCTGACCATGGGATACCTCTGCGATGACCAGAACTGACACCACCGGCGCCGGCACGGGCGCCAAGCAGTCCGGGCAGCCGGCCGCGTCCGTGCGGATCGAGTCGGTCACCAAGAAGTACGGCGGCACGGTCGCGGTGGACGGCGTCAGCCTGGACATCGCGGCCGGCGAGTTCGTCTCGCTGCTCGGGCCGAGCGGCTCGGGCAAGACCACGCTGCTGATGGCGATCGCCGGGTTCGAACGGCCCGACGGCGGCCGGATCCTGGTCGGCGGGCGCGACGTCACCGGGCTGCCGCCGCACCGCCGCGGCTTCGGCGTGGTGTTCCAGCGGTACGCGCTGTTCCCGCACATGTCGGTGCGCGACAACGTCGGCTACGCGCTGCGCATGCGCGGCAGGCCGCTGGGCGAACGCAACCGCGCCGTGGACGAGGTGCTGGAGCTGGTCGACCTGGGAGGCTTCGCCGACCGTCGTCCCGACCAGCTGTCCGGCGGGCAGGCGCAGCGGGTCGCGCTGGCCCGGGCGCTGGTGTACCGGCCGCCGGTGATCCTTTTCGACGAGCCGCTGGGCGCGCTGGACCGCAAGCTGCGCGAGCAGGTGCAGCTGGAGATCCGGCGGCTGCACCGCGAGCTGGGCCTGACGATGATCTTCGTGACGCACGACCAGGAGGAGGCGCTGGTGCTCTCCGACCGGGTCGCGGTGCTGTCCGACGGCCGGATCGAGCAGTTCGACCGGGGCGCGGAGCTCTACCACCGGCCCCGCACCGAGTTCGTCGCCGGGTTCCTCGGCCGCACCAACAGCTTCGACGCGACGGTGGCCGGCCGGGACGGCGACACGGTGACCGTCGCCGTCGGCGGCCGGACCGTCACCGGGCACGCGCCGGACCCGGGCCCGCTCGCCGAGGGCGGGGCGTGCGTGGTCACGATCCGTCCCGAGGCGCTGCGCCTGGTGCCGGCGGGCACCGACGGCGGCCTGACCGGCACGGTCGCCGAGCTGGTGTTCTCCGGTCCCACCACGACCGCGCGGATCGACGTCGACGGCCGGCCCCTGCTGGTGCAGGGGCTGTCGGGCGACCCGGGCTTCGACGTCAGGGAGGGCGACCGCGTCGCGGTGGCCGTCCCGCCCGGTGCCGCTCGCGTCTTCCCCGGCCGGCGCTGACCGCGTCCCCCTGCTCCTCCCCTCCCCCTCGATACCTGGAGTTGATCGTGTCTCGTTCCTCCCTGCCCGTGAGCCGTCGCGGCTTCCTCGCCGGCGCGGGCGCGCTGGCGGGCGCCGTGACGCTCGGCGCCTGCGGCAACCCCGACAAGCTCAAGGGCTCCGGCCCCGGTTCCGGCGGCAACCAGCTGGTCGTCTACGACGGCGGCGGCGCCTGGGGGCAGGCCCAGCGCAAGGTGCTGTTCCAGCCGTTCGAGAAGGAGACCGGCATCAAGGTGGTGCCCGCTCCCGCACCGCCCGCCGCGCAGCTGCGCACCGCGATCTCCGCGGGCAAGCCCGGCATGGACGTGGTGGACCTCAACGGCGCCCGGATCGGCTCGTGGGCACGGGACGGCCTGCTCCAGGAGATCGACTACACCAAGTGGAACGATCCGTCGCTCAAGGGCAAGTTCGACCCGTACCCGGCCCAGCAGCACGCCGTCCCCGCGATCATCTTCGCCGTCCAGCTCGCCTACGACCGGCAGGCGCTCGGCCGCGACATGACGGGCTGGGCCGACATGTGGAACGGCTCGCTGCCCGGCAAGCGGTCGTTCCGCACCGGTGACGGCCCCGGCGGCGGGACGCTGGAGATCGCGCTGCTCGCCGACGGCGTCGCGCCCAAGGACCTGTACCCGATCGACATGGAACGGGCGCTGCGCAAGCTGTCGCAGGTCCGCTCGAACGTGCTGAAGTTCTGGGACAACGGCGCCGAGTCGATCCAGATGCTGGTGGACAAGCAGATCACCGGCGTCGCCGCGTGGAACGGCCGGATCGAGTCCGCGCTGGCCGGCGGCGCCAAGAACATCCAGTCCACGTTCGCGCAGGCCATCGTGCAGATCGACTACTGGGCGATCCCCAAGGGCGCCGCCAACGTGGAGGGCGCGCTGCGGTTCATCGAGTTCGCGTCCAAGCCCGAGCGGCAGGCCGAGTTCGCCCAGGAGATCACCTACGCGCCGACCGTCAAGTCCGCCTACGACCACATCCCCGCCGAGCGGCAGAAGCTGCTGGCCACCGCGCCCGGCCTGTCCGGCACGGTGCTGCAGAACATGGAGTACTGGAGCTCGCAGGACAAGAGCGGCAAGACGATGGAGGAGATCGCCATCGACCGCTGGCAGAAGTGGCTTTCCTCGTGAGCGAACCCGCCGTGAGCGAGCCCGCCGCCACCGGGAGGCGGCTGCCGCGGGGAGGCGTCGGCTGGCTGTCGCTGCCCGCCCTGCTGGTGCTCGTGGCGCTGTTCGTCCTGCCGCTGAGCCGCCTGTTCGTCGACTCGGTGCAGACCGACACGGGCCTGAACCTCACCCGCTACATCGACCTGTTCCACGACGGCCTGTTCTGGCCGATCATGGGCCGGACGGTGCGGCTGTCGCTGATCGTCACCTTCGCGGCGGCGTTGATCGGGTACCCGATCGCCTACACCGCGGCGCGGCTGCCCCGGCTCTGGGCGGCCGTGGTCCTGGCCTGCGTCGCGCTGCCGTTCTTCACCTCCACGCTGGTACGCAGCTACGCCTGGCGGGCGCTGCTCGCCGACAACGGCGTCATCAACGACATGCTGGTCGGCGCGGGGCTGTTCGACCGGCCGCGGCAGCTGGTGTTCAACGACCTCGGCATCGTGATCGGCATGACGCAGGTGCTGCTGCCGATGCTGGTGCTGCCCACGTACGCGGTGATGAAGGGCATCGACCGGTCGCTGACCAACGCTGCGCGCGGCATGGGCGCCTCGCCGTTCGCGGCCTGGCGGACGGTGTTCCTGCCGCAGTCGATGAGCGGGCTGGCGGCGGGCGCGAGCCTGGTGTTCATCAGCTCGCTGGGCTACTACACGACGCCCGCGCTGCTCGGCGGGCCGTCCACGCCGATGATCGCCCAGCGCATCGACGTGCAGATCAACACCCAGCAGGAGTACGGGCCGACGGCCGCCCAGGCGGTCATCATGCTCATCGGCGTCGTGATCCTGATGGTGCTGCTGCGCCGTCCCCTGGGCCTGTCCCGGCCGGGCGGCGCGACGCACTCGGGATCCGGCCTCGGACGGTGGCTGGGACGATGCTGGGCGATCGCGGCCGACGCGCTCGCCAACCGGCTGCTCGGCGGGGCGCCGGGACGGGCCGGAGTGGCGGTCGGCGCGGCGGTGAGCCGGGTCCGGCACGTGATCGTCGGCGCGCTGGCGGCGTTCGGGCTGGTGCTGCTCGTCGGCCCGCAGGTCGTCGTCGTGCTGCTGGCGTTCAACTCCTCCGACTACCTGTCGTTCCCGCCCACCGGGTACTCGACCCGCTGGTACGGCGAGTACTTCAACGACGAGTACTGGCGGTCGTCCACGCTGCTCAGCCTGGGCGTCGCGGTCGTGGCCGGGCTGATCGCCACGGCGGTCGGGGTGCTGTGCGCGTTCGCGGTGGCCCGGTGGCGGCGCCGCAGGCTGGCCACCGGCGTCTACCTGCTGTCCATGGCGCCGCTGGTGATGCCGCCGATCATCCTGGCGGTCGGGCTGTTCTTCACCTTCGCCCGGATCGGGCTGCTCGGCAGCCCGACCGGTCTGGTGCTGGCGTACGTGGTGCTCGGCGTCCCGTACGTGCTGATCACCAGCCAGGGCGTCGTCGCCGAGATCGACCCGCTGTACGAGCGCGCCGCCGCCAGCATGGGCGCCTCGCCGTGGCGCCGGGCGCGGACGATCGTCGCCCCGCTGATCGCGCCCGCGGTGGTGTCGTCGTTCCTGTTCTCGGTGATCATGGCGTTCGACGACCTGGTCATCGGGGTCTTCCTGGGCAGCGCCGAGACGGTGACCCTGCAGGTCCGCATGTACCAGGACATCCAGTTCGAGATCAGCCCGAAGGTCGCCGCGGTCGGCGTCGTCGTCACCTCGGCCATGCTGCTGACCGGGATGCTGGTCATGACGTTCAACCGGCTCGGGCTGTTCGGCCGCGCCCGCCGCGGCGGCCTCCCGGGGATGGGCCGATGACGCGGGGAGCGGACGCCGCGCGGCGCGCCACGGCGATGCTGGACGGCCAGGAGTCCCAGTGGCCGGAGCTGTCGCGGCGGTACCGGTGGCTGCACGAGCACCCCGAGCCGTCCATGGGCGAGCGGGAGACCGCGGCCGCGCTCGCCGGATGGCTTCGGGAGGCCGGATACGAGGTCACCGAGCACGTCGGCGGCACGGGCGTCGTCGGGGTGCTGCGCAACGGCCCGGGACCGACCGTCCTGCTGCGCGGCGACATGGACGCGCTGCCGGTCGAGGAGACCAGCGGCCTGCCCTACGCCAGCCGCCGCACCGCGACCCTGCCGTCCGGGGACGAGTCCCCGATGATGCACGCCTGCGGCCACGACATGCACGTGGCGTCCCTGCTGGGGACGGCGCAGACCTTGGCGTCCGGCCGCGCGGGCTGGTCCGGGACGGTGGTGGTGTGCGGGCAGCCGGGCGAGGAGACGGCGCAGGGCGCGCGGGCCATGGTCGAGGACGGCCTGATGACCCGCTTCCCGCGCCCGGACGTGTGCCTCGCCCAGCACGTCAGCTCGGCCGGCGACGGGATCGTCGAGCACCGGGCGGGCGTGTTCATGTCCGCGTCGGCCAGCATCGAGCTCACCGTGCACGGGCGGGGCGGGCACGCCTCCCAGCCGGAGGTCACCATCGACCCCGTCCTGCTCGGGTCGTACCTGGTCACGCGGCTGCAGGCGGTCGTCTCGCGGGAGACGACGCCGAGCGACCCGGCGGTGCTGAGCGTGTCGATGTTCCACGCCGGTGCGCAGGCCAACGTCATCCCGGACGACGCCGTGCTCACCCTCAACCTGCGGGCGCGCAGCGAGGAGCGCAAGGCGAAGCTGATCGAGGCGGTGCGGCGGATCGCGGCGGCCGAGTGCGCCTCGTACGGGGCGCCGCGGCCGCCCACGTTGCGGATCTTCTCCGACTTCCCGGCGCTGGCCAACGATCCCGCGCTCGTCGACGTGGTCGGCGGCGCGCACTCGGCGCTGCCCGGCACGACGGTCGAGGAGGGCCACGTGCGGATGGGCAGCGAGGACTTCTCCGAGTTCGGCCTGCCCGGACCGGGACGCTACGACGGACCGCCGATCCCCTACGTCTACTGGTGCTACGGCCTCACCGACCCGGACGTCTGGGACGCGGCGCCCGGCCGGACCCGGGAGGAGCGCATGGCCGCCGTGCCTGTCGCGCACACCGGCGACTTCGTCCCGCGGCACCCCGAACGCACCCTGCGCCGAGGGGTCGAGCTCCTGCTGGCGGCGGCCCTGTGCTTCTTGTGACCGTGCTTCCTGTGATCTTGTTTCGCGGCGGTGCCCGTCCGGCGGCGGTAACCTTCGGGCATACCGCGGCCCCCGACTCTGGAGACCCCCACCCGTGACCGCTGAGCGCCCCTCCCGAGCCGCGGACGCGGTGATCGCGCGGTGGGCCGCGACGCTGACCGTCCAGGCCGGGCCCCGCCGCCGCGCCGCCCGCGAGCACGCGGTCGCCGAACTGCGCGCGGCGATCTCCGAAGGCGTGCTGCCGCCGGGGGCGGAGATCCCCGAGCAGGCCGCCGCCGAGGCGCTGGGCACGTCCCGCAACACGCTGCGCGAGGCGTTCCGCGTGCTGTTCCACGACGGCCTGCTGGAACACCGCGACCATCGGGGCGTCATCGTCCGCAGGCTGCGCGCCGAGGACATCGTCGACATCTACAACGCGCGCATCCTGCTCGAATGCGGGGCGCTGGAGGCGGCCCACCGGGCCCCGTCCGAGCGCGTCGACCTGATCCGGCAGGCCGCCGCCGCGGGACTGGCCGCGCTGCCCGGCCGCGACCCCCAGGAACTGCGCCGCTGCGGCATGGCGTTCCACCTCAGCGTCGTGGCGCTGGCCCGCTCCCGCCTGGTCAGCGCGTTCGCCGACACCCTGTTCACCCAGCTCCAGCTCGCCTACCACCAGACCCGGGACCCGGCCGAGTTCCACGCGTCGTTCATCGAACGCAACGTGGTCATCGCCGACCGGCTCGGCGAGGGCGAGTTCGGCGAGGCCGCCGACGCGATGCGCCAATACCTCCGCGACGCCCAGGCCCAGCTCCTCACCTCGATCGCCATGCCCCACTGACCGGCCGCGAGGACGCCTCATACCGGGGTGGCACGCGCAGACCTCACACTGGGAGTTGACGCCGGTTACGGCCGGGGTCATTAGTGTCGACCGCCATGAGACGCAGGTCGGTTCTGACGATGGCGGCGGGCTTGGCGGCGGCGTCGATGGCGCCCGTTCCGGTGGCCGCGCAGGGACGGCCGACGGGTGCGCGGGCGCGGGTGCGCCTGCCCGTCCCGTCCGGCCCGCACGAGATCGGTACGGTGCCGCTGCACCTGGTCGACCGGTCGCGGCCCGATCCGTGGGCGGGTCCGCCCGCGTACCGGGAGCTGATGGTCAGCGTCTGGTACCCGGCGGTGCGGACCGGCGGGCACCAGATCGCGCCCCACATGGAGCCGGGTGCGGCCGAGCGTTTCGGTGCCGTCACCCGTCACAGGATCCCGCCGGGCACGGTCGACTGGGCCGCCACCCGCACACACGCCCGGCAAGGGGCGCCGGCCGACCCGCGGGGCGGGCGGCGGCCGGTGGTGCTCTACTCGCCTGGTGCCGGCGATCCGCGCACCTGGGGCACGGTGCTGGTGGAGGAACTGGCGAGCCGCGGGTACGTCGTGGTGACCATTGACCACACCTACGAATCGCCGGGCGTCCAGTTTCCCGACGGCTCGGTCAGGAACAACGACCGGCTCTTCGAGGAGATCGCGCAGGCCGAGCAGAACGGCACCTTTCCGGCCTTGCTGCGGAAGGTGCTCGGAGCCAGGATCGGCGACACCCGGTTCGTGCTGGACCGGCTCCCCACACTGCCGCACGGACTGTCCGGTGTGGTCGACCTGGACCGGATCGGCATGTTCGGCCAGTCCGGGGGCGGGTTCACCGCCGCCCAGGGCATGTACGAGGACCGCCGGATCCGGGCCGGGATCGACCTGGACGGGACGCTGGAGTTCAACCGCGAGCCGGACGGCACGAACCTCTCGCCCGTCGCCGTGCACGGCCTGCGCCGGCCGTTCATGCTGATGGGCAGGCAGGGCAGCGACCACACCACCGAGCCGTCGTGGAAGGCGTTCTGGTCGCACAGCACCGGCTGGCGCCGCGACCTGACCCTGCGGGGCTCCAAGCACCAGACCTACACCGACCTGGCGGCGATCATGCCGCGGACGGGGCTGCCGCGGAACGTCGTCGAGGACGCGATCGGCACGACCGACCCCGCCCGCGCCGTCGCGGCGCAGCGGGCCTATGTCACGTCCTTCTTCGACCGCTGGCTGCGCCATCGCGACGACCATCTCCTGGACGGACCGTCGCCGCGTTATCCCGAGCTCGCCTTCGTCGACTGATCAGAATCGGCATATTCGGCCAGCCATATGAAGGGTCGGGTATTTCATTCGCCATAGCGCGTGAGTACGGGGGCCGGCGTCGGGCGCCGGCCCCCGTATTCACTGGCGGGTGTTACTTCTTGCCGCGCTCCTTGCCGTGCTCCTTGAGCTGGTTCTCGTCCCCTTCGTTGTCCTGGTCGACCTTCTGGTCGCAGTGGTTCTTGATGTCGACGGGCGAGTGCTCCACCTTGGAGTCGACGTTAACCGGAGCGAAGACGACGAAGCAGACCTGCGCGTTGTCGTTCTCGAACTTGTCGTTGTCGTGCTTCTTGTTGGCGTCGATCGTGTCGTGCTCGCCGCCCTTCGGGTGAGCGACAGCGGCCTCGGCCATCGCGGCGGACCCCGCGCCGAGCAGGACACCGCCCACAGCCATGGTGAGCGCGCTAGCAGCAGCAAATCGCCGGAACATCATGCTTCCTCCTTGTTTGGCGGGCGCGCCGATACCGGTACCGTCCATGCTGGACTCACTGGTTAATCGACATTTGCAGACGGCCCAGTCCATACCCGTGTTTCGATGCTCTTGCGGCGCCGGGTCGTTCCTTTCCCAAGGCATTGCCCGACACGGACGGAAACGGCGGGCGGGCATTCGGGCGCCGTACCCGGTGTGACGATCACTTGTCCGCCCCGGCCTTCCGTCATGCCGGCCGTTGGCGGCGGCGTGATGTGATCACTGGGTCCCGCGTTGTTTCGGTCCGACCTTCCGCATTGATTTCGCGATCCAGGTCTTATGTCGGGCGTGATCGGATGGCTGGTTATTTCGGAGAAAGGTCCGGAATGATCCGCGCGGCTCCGCTGCCACACCGCTCTCATCAGCCTGACAGCCCTCACTGACCCTTCGGGCCGTATGTGGTCACGCGAGTGGCCAGGCCCCCCGGGCGGTGATACGAACGGGCGGTGATCATGTGACGTCTTCCGCCGGACGGTGAGCAATGAGATCCCGCCAACCCCTCACTCGCAGGAGGCTCCTCGCGAACAGCGCCGGTCTGGTGGCCGCCGGTGCGTTCGGCCTGCGCGAAAGCCCGGCGCACGCCGGGCAGGCCGCCCTTTCCCGGCCGGTGCGGGACTGGCGTCCCGCGGCCGAGGACGTGCGCCGCGAACTCCTGCACACCTGGAACGCCTACAAGAGGTTCGCCTGGGGTCACGACCACCTGCTGCCCGTGAGCGGGGGGCACGGCGAGTTCTTCGACAACGCCCACCCCGTCGGGCTCACCATCGTCGAAGCCCTCGACACGCTGTACCTGATGCGGCTCGACGACGAACTGGCCGAAGGCATCGCGTGGATCGAGGAGAACCTCGACTTCTCGACCGTCAACGCCGACATCCAGGTCTTCGAGACCAACATCCGGATGGTGGGCGGCCTGCTCTCGGGCCATCTCGCCACCCGCGAGCCCGCGCTGCTCCGGCACGCCCGGCGGATCGCCGACATCCTGATGCCGTGCTTCGAGCGGTCGCCGACCGGCATCCCGTACCGCTTCGTCAACCCGAGCACCGGGGAGATCAGCGGCGTCACCAACCCGCTGGCCGAGGTCGGCACCATCATCACCGAGTTCGGGACGCTCTCCCGGCTGACCGGTGACGCCAAGTACCACCGGGCCGCCAAGAAGGCGATGAAGGCGGTCATCGACCGGCGCTCGGAACTGGACCTCCTCGGCACCGAGATCAACGTCGAGACCGGCCGGTGGGTCAACGGCGCGGCGACGATCCACCCGCCGGTCGACTCGTTCTTCGAGTACGTGTGGGACGCCTGGGACCTGTTCGGCGACACCGACTTCCGCGCCTGGTACGAGATCCTCACGCGCGCGATCCTCGAGCACGAGAGCACGACCATCGACGGTCACCTGTGGTTCGCCCGCGTCGACAAGGACGACGGCGACGTGGTGGCCACCGATCAGTCCGAACTCGGCTCGTTCTATGCCGGGTTGCTCGCCCAGAGCGGGCACCGGCGGCTCGGCGACGCCTACCTCGCCTCGTGGACCTCGGTGCTCGACCGGTATCCGGTGCTGCCCGAGGGGTACGACCCGGCGACGCGGGCCGCCACCGCGAAGGGCAACCAGCTGCGGCCCGAGTACGTCGACTCGTGCCTCAACCTGTGGCTCGTCGCGGGACCGGGCCGTCCGGCCGCCGAGCGGTACCGGGAACTGGCCTACGACTACTACGTGCGGCAGAAGCGGCACTCCCGCGTCGCCAACGGCTGGACGATCATCGAGGACGTCACCGCCGCGCCCGTCCGGCACGGCGACCTCACCTCGGGCTACTGGTGGTCGGAGCAGATGAAGTACTGGTACCTCATGTTCGCCAAGGCGGACCGGTTCGACTACCGGAGCAACTACCTGTCGACGGAGGGCAACGTCTTCCGCGGGCTGCTCCGGCGCTGATCCGGCGCCGTTTCACAGGGCCGCCCGGTCGGCGGTCAGGACCTCCCACTGGCGGGCGACGCCCTCGGCGAGGGCGGTGGACGGGCGGTAGCCCAGCAGGGCGCGTGACTTGGCCAGGTCGGCGGCCGTGACGGCGACGTCACCGGGCTGCGGCGCGGCGTGGACGGCCGGTATCGGACGCCCGGTGACGTCGGCGGCCAGGTCGAGCAGGTCGTGCAGCCGCACCGGGGCGCCGCCGCCGACGTTGACCGCCTCGGCGCGGGCCGGGACGCTGCCCGCGGCGAGCGTCGCGGAGACGGCGTCGGCGACGTAGGTGAAGTCGCGGCGCTGCGTACCGTCGCCGAACAGGTGCACCGGCTCGCCGGTGAGCGCGGCGCGGAGCACCCGGCTGATCATCATGTCGGTCCGCTGGCGCGGCCCGTACAGGGTGAAGTACCGCAGCGCGACCACGGCCGTGGTCGCGCCGGGGCGCCGGGCGTGTTCCAGGCACAGCCGTTCGGCCGCCAGCTTCGTCATCCCGTAGGGGGACGCGGGAAGGGCGGGGTGGTCCTCGCGCGACGGATCCCCGCCGGTGGTCCCGTAGACGCTGGACGAGGAGGCCACCACGAGCCGTGGCGTGCCCACGTTCGCGCATGCGGCCAGGACACGCTGGGTCGCCACGACGTTGCAGGCGACATAGTCGGCGAATTCGCGGCCCCAGGACGCGCGCACGCCGGCGACGGCCGCCAGGTGGTAGACGTGGGCGGCGCCTTCCAGCAGCGGCTCCAGGGGGACGCGGTTCAGGTCGGCGACGACGAGGCGGAATCCGGGCCGTCCCAGCAGTCCGGCCAGGTTGGCCGCGGCGGTGGCGTCCCGGGCAGGCGAGCGCCGGTCGATGCCCACCACCCGCGTGCCGCGGGCCACCAGCGCGTCGGCCACATGCGAGCCGAGAAAGCCCGCGACGCCCGTGACCACCACCGCACGGGCGCCCACGCGCTCAACGCGCATGGTAGTTGAGCGCCAGCACGACGCCGATGTCCGGGCCGTGGTGGAGGGGGCGTTCGTGGGGGATGCCGGCACCTCGGAAGACCGTCACGCCGTGCTCGGGATAGGTGAGCGGGACTCCTCCGCCGCTCGTCCGGGCCCCGCCGTGCTCGGCGATCTCGGCGGCGGACGCGGACGCCAGCTCGGGGTGCAGCAGGAGCGGGCCGATGTCGCCGCGCAGGTGGACGAGCATCTGGAGCTCGAACTCGGGCCGGTCGGTGTGCAGGCCGCAGTACGCACCCGGCGGGTAGTAGAGGTAGGCGGCCTGGAACGGGGCCATGGGACGTCCGCTGAGAAGTTCCGCCAGGGTGAGCAGTTGCGGGCTGTGGTGCAGGGCTTGGAGTAGCGGCCCCCGATCGAGCCAGTACTGGTGGCTGTCGGAGGCCGCACCCACTCTTCGTCCCACGCGGTGCGACAGCCGGGCCCGCCCGGCCAGGCGACTCGCCTCCGATGCCAGCCGGCGGCGCAGCGGGTCCGGCCAGAGCCCGTCGACGCGGCAGGACGACGTCTCGTCCAGTTGGCGCGCCAGGGCGCGGAAGGCACCGCGGTCCGCTATCCGGTCCGGGAAAAGCAGCGAGGAAAGGGCGGCCGAAATTACGCCGCGCCGGTCGGCGTCCAGATCCGCGCCCTTTTGACCAGTTTCTTCGATAAAGACGGGCGGTTCACCCGACCTTACCTGACTGGCAGAGTTCCCTGTCGCCATGGCTTCCCTCTTTCTGCCTTGATATGGGTGCCACGTGGACTATCTTTACAAAAAAGTCGACTAATCTCCACTACACCCGGTGATCCGGCAATAAAGATCGCGTCCATCGAACGCCATGCCGATCGTTGATCGCCGACCCGACCGAGGTTCGGCAGAAAAGGGAGGCTCGAAATGCAGCTGGCCGTCACGCAAAACGAACGTGAGCTGCGCGACCAGGCGGTGGCGCGGATCCTTTCCCTCGACGTGGCCGAGCACGACGCGCTGTGTTCGAAGGACCCGGAAGTGGCGGCCCTCCGCCCGCTGATGCGGGACCTGATCCCGGCCGACTTCCCCGGTGTGACCCGGTGGTTCCTGCCGGTCGCCCCCGAGATGCCCGAGGCCGGGGCGGGACGGTTCGCCGCCTACCTGTCCCGGCTGGAGGCCGGCGCCACCGTCTCGGCGTCCGGCCCGGTGCGCAGCGCCTACGTCCTCAAGGTCGTGCTGACCGGCGCGGTCCGGTTCGAGGGGCGGACCTTGACCGCGGGCGACTGGCTGTGGGTCCCCACCGACCGGCCCTACGCCTTCACCGCCGGTGACCTCGGCGCCGTCCTCTTCTCCGCCCTGCCCTGCGTGGCGCCCGAGCCGGACGCCTCCGACGGCGCCGGCCCGGCGCTCGACGGGCTCGGCACGTCCCTGCTCAGCCGGGCCGCGAGGGGCTTCGTCACCTCGCGCGACCCCGGCGTGGACGCCGCGGTGCGCGACCTGGCCGGACTCGGCCGCGCGACGGGCCTGGGCGACTTCGCCGAGCGGGCCGACGGCGTCGCCCACCGGTTCCTCCCGTTCGCCCCGCCGATGCCGCAGGCGCCGCGCGGGTCCGGCCGGTTCTTCGTCTGGCAGTCGCTGCTGGAGCCGGGCACGCGGGTGCCGCGCCACTCGCACGAGCTGGAGCGGCTGGCCGACTACAAGGTCGTCATCAGCGGCTCGCTGCTGTGCGCGGGCCGGGAACTGACGGCGGGCGACTGGCTGTGGGCGCCGGCGGGCGAGAGCTACGAGTTCACCGCCGGCGAGACCGGGGCCCTGCTGGTGGCGGGCTGGCCCTACAACTAGCGCCGTACGCCGATGGGGACGGTACTTCCCAACAGCCTGCGCCACGTCCTTGACGAGCAGGGCCGGGACACCGGATTCTGCTTCGTGCGGGAGCCTGTGCGTGCCGAGCACATGCCGGTCTTCCATGCCTTGGCGAAAGACCACCGGATGGTCGGGCTGTGCAGTTTCGGTCCCTTCCCCCTTTTCCACGAGGGTTACCGGGATTTTTGGGAACTGCCTGGGGAGACCGTCCCCGAGGAGGGCTGGAATCGGCCCTTCATCGAGGCGTGCGAGGCCTGGTGCCATTGTTTCCGGGAACCGGACAGGTTTCTTCCACCGGGACGCCCCCGATTGCTCTTCAGCAATTCCGATTTCACGGATATCGAGCGGATCCGGGCCGCGGCCCTGCCCTCGGGGCCGGTCGGGAAACGGTGGGACGTCGTCTATAGCTGCCTGGGGCATCGTCTGTACGAGTTCCAGAAGGACTGGGACACGGCCAAGGCGTGCCTCAGGCGGCTGTGCGGCGACCTGGGGCTGCGCGTGCTGGTGGTGGGCCGCGCCGACTCCGCCGACCTGCCGGACCTGCCCGGCCTGGAGGTCCTCGAGTCGCTGCCGCTTCCGTGGGACGAGTTCCTCCAATACGTGGCCCGTGCCCGCGTGGTGATGCTGCCGCACCGTTTCGACGCGTCCCCGCGGGCGCTCCCCGAGGCGTTGGCAATGGACGTCCCCGTGCTCGTCCGCCGCGGCATCTTGGGCGGGTGGAAGTACGTGACGCCGGAAACCGGCGAGTTCTTCGACGACGAGGGGGACGTCGTCCAGGCGGCGTGGCGTGTCCTCACCGGCACCTACACGCCGAGCGCGTGGCTGAGCCGAAACTACGGCCGCCGGCGGGCGGAGGCCCGTCTCGCCGACTTCCTGCGGGGCCTGCCTGGGGGCGAGGGGCTGAAGGCGGCTCACGTCCACATAACGGGCGCCCTGTAGCGGACGATTGTGAAGGAGCCCGTGTATGGCCGCAGATGCGGTGATGGTGGAACTGCTCGCCGCCAATCCGTCCTGCCCGGATTCGCTGCTGCGCCGGGCGGCGCGGGTGGACGCGCGGCCACGGCGTGCCGTCGCGGCGCATCCACGGTCCCGTCCATGGCTGGCGGATCTGGCCCAGGACGAGGACTGGCAAACCCGGGTCAGCGTCACGGAGAATCCGGCCTGCCCGTCACCGCTGCTGCGGACGTTGGCGCGGGACGGCGAGCCGCGGGTCCGGGCGGCGGCGGCACGGTGCGCGGCGTGCCCGGAACCCGTCCACGCGCGGCTGGCGGAGGATCCGGTGCCGGAGGTCAGGGCGTCCGCCGCGGCCAATCCGCGCTGCCGGGCGCCCGTCCTCGAACTGCTGCTGGACGACGAGGCGTTGATCGTGCGCGACGCCGCGGTCAAGCATCCCGCCTGCCCTCCGTCCCGGCTGACGGTCAGGGCCGGGGCGGACCTTTGGTGGCGGACGGCGGTGGCCGCCCACCCCGCGGCGCCGCCGGCGGTCCTGGTCGCGCTTGCCGAGGACCGGGACGCGGTGGTCCGGGTCGCCGTCGCCCGGAACCCGGTGACGCCTCCCGCCGTGGTGGGGACGCTCTGCGTCGACCCGGATCCGGACGTGGCCTGCGCGGCGCTCCGCAATCGGGCGGTCCCGGCGGACCGCCTGGAACTGGCCGTGGTGCACGCGGCCGGGCGGCTGCGGGCCGCCGTCGCGCGCAACCCGTCGTGCCCGCGGCGTCTCCTGATGGCACTCGCGTCCGACGACGACGCGCACGTCCGCCTGGCCGTCGCCGAGAGTCCGCGTTGCCCGTCCGCGACGCTGGCCCGGCTCGCCGCCGACGGGGACGACGTCCTGCGGGCCGCGGTGGCCCGGAATCCCGAATGCCCGCCGCGCACGCTCAGTGACCTGGTTCTCTCGGGCTCCGTGAGCGTGCTCATCGCGCTGGCGTGGAACCCGTCCTGCCCGGCGGACCTGCTGCGCGATCTCGGGGCCCGTCCCGCCGCCGCGGTCAGGGCGGCCGTGGCCCGCCATCCGCGCTGCCCCGCCGACATGCTGGAGGTCCTCGCCGACGACGCGAGCCGCGAGGTCGCCGAGACCCTCGCGGTGTTCGCCGGGAACGAGGAGGTCCTGCTCCATCTCGCCGAGCGGTTCCACGTGGAAGGGGCGCGGACATGACCGAGACTCCGCCGCGCGTTCCGGCTCCGTCCGCCGAGGAGTTCCTGAACCGGTACGTCAGGCGCGGGCGGCCCGCGGTGTTCACCCGCCTTTTCCAGGGACAGCCGATCCACGACTTCCGCACCCGCGACGCCGCCCTGGAACGCCTCGGTGACCTGCCGATCACGGTCACCGAGCCGTACCACGCCGGCGGGTTCGCCGCGTTCCGGCCGGACGCGCCGCCGCCGCGGGCCGTGCGGACCACCCTGGCCGGTTACTTCCAGGACGACTCGCCACTGCTGTGCCTGGAACAGCCCACCCCACCCGAACTCCGGCGCACCTTCGACGTCCCCGGCTACCGGCGCGCACTCGGCGGCGAACCATGCGACGGCTGGGAGAGCCGCCTGTTCGCGGGCCACAAGGGCAAGGTCTCCAATCTGCACTTCGACGCGGACTTCCGCGGTGTCCTGCTCCACCAGGTCTTCGGCGTCAAGCGCCTGGTCTGGGTGCCGCCCGCGCAGTCGGCCAAGCTGCTGCCGTTCATGAACCTGAGCCTCCTGCTGCCCGGCCGCCTCACCGAGGACGACCGCCGGGAGTGGCTCGGCTACGTGCACGCGGCCGAGTGCGTCCTGCTGCCCGGCGACACGGCGTTCATCCCGACCGCCTACTGGCACCACGCCGAGTACGTGGAGGACTCGCTGTCGGTCAACCTCCGCCTTCCCCGCAACCCGTTCACGCGTGCCATCGGCGGCAGGGACGTGCACAAGACCTGGCGGCTGGGCTGCGTCGCGGCGTCGTCCCCCGACCCCACCGCCATGACCGGCGCCGACCGCGCCGACCTCGACCTCGTCCGGCGGACGCTGCGGCACCCCGGCACGCCCAGGGAGCGGCTCGACCTCATGGAAGAGACGATCCGGACCCTCTACGAGCGTCGCTGCCCGGGTCTGCCGGCACAGGCCTATGCCGACACGTCCCGCGCACTGGACGAGGAGACGGTCTGGACCCGCCTCATCGACGAAGGGGTGCTCTATGGGCCATGAACGCGCGGATCGTCGCCGGGTACAGGCGGTGCTCGACCTCCTGGATGCGCCGCTCCAGGCTCTGGGGAGTGTCGCCGGGCAGGACGGGCACCGGCTCCTGCGCCAGGACCGGCCCGGCGTCCACCTCGGGGACGGCGATGTGCACGGTGCACCCGGTGACCGCGACGCCCGCGGCGAGCGCGTCCTCCACCGCGTGGAGCCCGCGGAAGTCCGGCAGCAGCGACGGATGCAGGTTCAGGACACGACCGCCGTACCGCTCGAACATCGGCTCGGCGAGAACCGTCATGAAGCCCGCCATGACCACCAGTTCCACGCCGTGCCGCTCCAGCACGCGCACCAGCGAACGGGTGAAGGCGGCCCGGCCTGCCGGAGTGCGAACGCCGCGCGGGACGACCTCCCACGCCACCCCGTGGTCCGCCGCGACACCGGTGGCCGGGCAGGGCCTGTCGACGGCCACGACGGAGACGTCCAGGCCGTCCGCCAGAATGGCGCGCAGACCGGCGCCCTTGCCCGAAGCCAGCACCCCGATGCGCATGACACGACGCTAACCCGGGCGGGCATCCTCGTCATGGCGAAGGCACCGGTGCGTGGCCGGGTCAAGACGAGGCTGTGCCCGCCGTGCACGTCCGGCGAAGCGGCGGCGCTGGCCGAGGCGATGCTCGCCGACACCCTGGCCGCCGTCGCCGCGACTCCTTCGGCGTGGGCCCGCCTCGTCCTGGACGGCGATCCCGGGCCTTGGCTGCCGGACGGGATCGGCGTCGTCCCGCAGCGCGGGCGCGGCCTCGACGAGCGGCTGGAGGCGGCGTTCGCCGACGCGGGCGCCCCCGCGCTGGTGATCGCCGGGGACACGCCGCAGGTGACGCCCGCGCTGCTCCGCATGGCCCTGGCGGCGCTCGACGGGCCCGGCGCCGACGCCGTCCTCGGGCCGGCGCCCGACGGCGGCTACTGGGCGCTCGGACTGCGCCGCCCGGTCGCCGGAGTCTTCGCGGGGGTGCCGATGAGCCGTCCCACGACGCTGCGGGACCAGCGGTCGCGGCTGCGGGCGCTGGGGCTGTCGGTCACCGAGCTGCCGCCGCTGCGCGACGTCGACACGATGGCGGACGCGCGGGAGGTGGCCGCCGAGTGCGTCCCCGGTTCGCGGTTCCCCGCCGTCCTGGCACGTGTAGAGCGGGCGGTCGCACGCCGGGCCAGCCGGGCGAGCCGGGTGGGCCGGGCATGACCGTCCAACGGGTGAGCGCCGCGCTGTGGGGACGAGCCCCGTCCCCCGAGGCCGTGGCGCGGGCGGAGGCGCGGCGGCTGGCCGGTCCCCCGCGGACCCGCGCCGTGCTGACGATCGCCCGCGACGAGTCGGTCTTCCTGCCCATCTGGCTGCGCTACTACTCCCGTTTCTTCGCCCCGTCGGACATCTACGTCCTGGACCACGGTTCCACCGACGGCTCCGCCGACGGGCCCGGCTTCGTGCGCATCCCCGTCCGGAACGAGAACGTCGACGTGCTGTGGGTGCGGGACGCCGCCCAGGAGCACCAGCACCGGCTCATCGAAGGCTATGACGCCGTGCTGTACGCCGACGCGGACGAGATCGTCGTCCCCCATCCCCGGCTCGGCACGCTGGCCGACTACCTCGACCGTTTCCACGGCAGGGTCGCGCGGTGCACCGGATACGAGCTGATCCATCTGCGCGACCGGGAGGCGCCGTTCGATCCGGCACGGCCCGTCCTGGAGCAGCGGGGCCACTGGTTCCCCAACCCGCTCTACGGCAAGCCGGCCCTCGCCCGCGTCCCGGTCACGTGGGGCCCGGGGTTCCACACCTGCCGCGAGGCGGACGACGAGCCCGACCCCGATCTGTTCCTCCTCCACCTGCACCGCCTGGATTACGACCGGTGCCTGGACCGCCACCGCGCCCGCGCCGCGAAGCCGTGGAGCCGGGTGGATCTGGAACGCGGCTGGTATCACCAGATGCGCATCACCGAGGAACCGCATTTCCGGCGGTGGTTCTACGGTGACACCGGCACGCGCGGGGAGATCCCGATGCGGATCGAGCCCATCCCGGAGTTCTTGCGCGGCCTCTTCTGAGCGACCCCGGTCAACGTCGGCGCCCGACGCCGTCCAGGAACACTTTCACCGACCGCGCCGACTCCAGGCGGACGACGCGCAGGTGGCTCCACCGCTCCTCGCCGAGCGCGGCCTCGTACGCCCGGCGCTGCGGCTCGTAGCGGACGTAGGCGCGGGCGATCACGGAACGCCGCGGGTCCGGTGAGAGCAGCATCCGCCACTGCTCGCGGTTGCCGTTCCACAGCTCGGTGCGGCGGACGACGCGGGTGAGGGAGCGCCGGAACAGGCGGTGCACGACCGTCTGCCGGGACGGGCGCAGCCAGATCACGGTGTCCGCGCGCTCCCAGATCAGCCGCCGCCCGGTGCCGTGCTCGTCGCCGAGCACGTCCGCGTTCCCGTCCATGATCCACGCGTCGGTGGCGGCCAGTCCCCCGAGGCGGACGTGCAGCTCCGCCGCGGGCAGCTGCGTCCACCCGGGCTGGAACACGATGGCGTCCAGTTCCACGTGCGGCAGGTCCAGCCGTTCCGCCAGTGCCTTCGCGAGTGTCGTCTTGCCCGCCCCCGGGGGACCCACGACCGAGACACGCCGCATCCCGCGAACGTACCCGCGCCCGCGCCGCTCAAAGCCTCCCTCTACACATTTCGAAACATGACTTCCCAAAAGCGAGAGTCACGTTCTACATTGGTGGCGATCAGGTGTTTCGCGGCGGCGCACAGGAGGTCCCGGGTGGGCAACGATGCGTTCGACGGCATGCGCGTCGTCGAACTCGCACAGTGGGTGTTCGTTCCGGTGGCCGGTGCGCTGCTGGCCGACTGGGGCGCGGACGTCATCAGGGTCGAGCGCCCGGACGGCGACCCGTACCGCGCTCTGATCACGCAGGGCATCGGGGCCGGCAGCGACGGCGTCAACCTGTCGGTGGCCCTCGCGAACCGCGGCAAGCGCTCCGTCGCCCTGGACCTCCGCAGCGACGAGGGCCGGCGCCTGCTCGACCGGCTCCTGGAGACGGCCGACGTCTTCCTCACCAACTTCCGGCCGGCCGTGCTGCGCCGGTACGGGCTCGACTCGGAGGAGCTCACCCGCCGCTTCCCGCGGCTGGTCTACGCCCGCGGGCACGGCTTCGGGGCCCGGGGGCCCGGCGCCGACCGGCCCGGCTACGACTCCTCGGCCTTCTGGGCGCAGGGCGGCATGGCCCACGTCCTGACGCCACCGGACCGGGACCACCCCATCAGCCAGCGGGGCGCGCTCGGCGACCGCAACGGCGGCATGGCGCTGGCGTTCGGCATCGCCACCGCGCTCCTGCGGCGCGAGCGGACCGGCCAGGGCTCGGTCGTGGACGTCTCCCTGCTCGCCACCGCGATGTGGACGCTGTCGTCCGACGTGCTCGCCGCACTCGCGGGCGGGCAGCCGCGCGCCGCCTCCGGGCGCGGCGGCGCGGTCAACCCGCTCGTGGGCGCCTACCGGACCAGCGACGGGCGGCACATCCAGCTCGTCTTCCTCCAGGGCGACCGCTACTGGGCCGACTTCTGCCGGCTGATCGAACGGGACGACCTCATCGCGGACCCGCGGTTCGCCGACCTGAAGGCCCGCGGGGAGAACCTGGAGGCGTGCGTCGCCGAGCTGGAGGCCGAGTTCGCCACCCGCACCCTCGACGAGTGGAAGGACCTGCTGGACCGGATCGACGCGCCGTGGGCGCCCGTGCAGGCCGTCGAGGAGCTGCTCACCGACCCCCAGGTGCTGGCCAACGACTACATCGGCGAGGTCGAGCTGGAGGACGGCCGGTCGTACTCGCTGCCGAACGTCCCCGTGCAGTTCGACGAACGGCCCGCGGAGATGCGGCGGGCACCGGAGCACGGCGAGCACACCGAGACGGTCATGCTCGAACTCGGCTACACCTGGGAGCAGATCGCCGAGCTCAAGGACGCGGGGGCGATCCCGTGACGGCGGCACCGCGCCCCCTGCCGGTGCCCGACGAGCTCTCCGCCCCGTACTGGGAGGCCGCGGCCCGGCACGTGCTCTCCATCGCACGCTGTTCCCGTTGCGAGTCGTACGTCATTCCGCCGGGCCAGGCATGCCCGCACTGCCACGCGACCGACCCGATGTTCGCGTTCGAGCCGGTGAGCGGCCAGGGCAAGGTGCGGTCCTGGACGGTCATGCGGCAGTCGTTCCTGCCCGGATTCGCCGAGGAGGTGCCCTTCGTGCTCGTCGACGTCGAACTGGCCGAGCAGGACGAGCTGCGCCTGATCGGCCGGCTCCTGGACGGCCCGGACGCGGCCCTGCACGTCGGCGACCGGGTCACGGTGGCGTTCGAGGACGTGGCCCCGGGCGTCAGCGTCCCCGCGTTCGTGCTGGGGAGTGACGCATGAGCGCCCGGTTCAAGGCCTCCAACCAGGTGGCGGTCGTCGGCTACGCGCACAGCGCCGTCCAGCGGCACGCGAAGCGCACGCTGGGCACGCTCGCCGCCGAGGTGGCCCGCGACGCGATCGCCGACGCGGCGCTGGAGCCGCGCCAGGTGGACGGCTTCGTGACGGCGGCGCTGTTCCCCACCTCCGGCGACCACGCCGTCGAGGACGGCGTGAGCATGGTGTCGGCGAACTGGCTGGCCGAGCATCTGGGCGCTTCGCCCCGCTACGTCGCCGGTTTCCAGGGGATCGGCCAGATCTCCGGGTCCGTGTCGCTGGCGGTCAACGCGATCGCGAGCGGCGCCGCCGATTACGTCGTGCTCCACCGCGCCCTGCACAATCCGGCCGGGCGCTACCACCACAACGCGATGAGCGAGGCCAAGGGCCGCCAGCAGTGGACGGCGCCGCAGGGCTTCTTCGGCCCGCTGGCGATGATCGGACTGCCTTACAACGAGTACCTCCAGCGGTACGGCGCCGAGCGGGAGGCGATGACGCACGTGGTGGTCGAGGCCCGCAAGAACGGCGCCCGCATCCCCTGGTCGTACTGGTACGAACGGCCGCTGACGGCTGAGGAGTACCTGGCGGCACCGATGATCAACGATCCGGTGTGCCGGTTCGACGCCGACATCCCGGTGGACGGCGTCGCCGCCTTCGTGCTCACCTCGGCCGAACGCGCCCGCGACCTCCCGCACAAGCCCGTCCACATCGCCGGGTACGCCTCCAGCCCGCCCATCAGGCCGCGGCTTCCGCTGCACTGGACGCTCGACGACATCATGTCCGGCGGCACCGAGACCGCCCGCAGGCTGTGGGAGGCCAGCGGGGTGGGGCCGTCGGAGGTGGACCTGCCGCAGGTCTACGACGGCTTCTCGCCGTTCGTCTGGTTCTGGCTCGAAGTCCTCGGCCTCTGCCCGGTCGGCGAGGCGCACCGCTTCATCGCCGACGGCGGGATCGACAGCGACGACCCCGCCGCCCTCCCCGCGATGTCGGGCGGCGGCGCGCTCGGCAACGGCCGCATGCACGGCATCCCGCAGATGCTGGAGTGCTACCTGCAGCTGTCCGGGCGGGCCGGCGAACGCCAGCGGCAGAACGCGACCGTCGGCCTGGCCTGCCATTCCTCCCCCCACTACGGGGGCGCCGTCGTCTACACCAACGAGCCCTGGTGACCGGGCCTCACAGCAAGAAAGGGAACGAGCCCATGGAAGGGATCCTCTCCGAACGGCGCTCGTATGTGGCGGGTAAATGGGTGGAGGGCGACGAGGCCTTCGCCGTGGAGAACCCGGCCGACGAGTCGACGGTGACCGAGCTGTCCGCCACCCCGCCGGCCGAGATCGAGCGGGCCGTCGTCGAGGCCCGGCACAGCTTCGACGACGGGGTGTGGGCGGACGCCGCGCCGGCCGAGCGGGCCAGGGTCCTGCGCGCGTTCCTCGACCACGTCGAGGCGTCGCGGGCGGCGCTCGTCGCGACGATGGTCGCCGAGGCGGGCCAGCCCCCGTCGTTCGCCGAGCGCGCGCAGTTCCTCGCCGGACTGGGCCTGGCCCGGGGGACGATCGACCTCTACCTGTCGATGGCGCATGAGGAGGCCAACCCGGTGCCGGCCGATGAGCTGGTCCGCGGGCGGGTGGCGCTGAGCCTGCGGCGGCATGAGCCGGTCGGGGTGGTGTCGGCGATCACCCCGTACAACGGGGCGATCATCATGGCGATGCAGAAGATCGTCCCGGCGCTGATGGCGGGCAACTCGGTGGTCCTGCGGCCCAGCCCGCTGACGCCGCTGTCCTCGCTGGTGTTCGGGGCCGCGGCGGACGCGGCGGGCCTGCCGCCCGGCGTGCTGAGCGTGGTGGTGGAGAACGGGTCGGCCGGCGCCGAACTGCTCACCACCCATCCGGCCGTCGACATGGTCTCCTTCACCGGCTCCAGCGCGGTGGGCCGGCGCATCCTCGCCCAGGCGGCGCCGACGATCAAGCACGTGGGCCTCGAACTCGGCGGCAAGTCGGCGCAGATCTACCTTCCCGACGCCGTCCACCGGGCGGCGGCCGGCGCGGTCGCCGTCGTCGCGGCCACCGCGGGACAGGCGTGCGTCGCCGCCACCCGGATGCTGGTGCCGCGGGAACGCAAGGACGAGGTGCTCGACGCGGTCTCCCAGGCGTACTCCGCCCTCGTCGTCGGTGCCCCCACCGACCCGTCCACCACGCTGGGGCCGGTCATCAGCGCCGCGCAGCGGGAGCGCTGCGAGCACTTCGTCTCCCTGGCCGTGGAGCACGGCGGCGGGGTGGTCCGCGGGGGCGGCCGCCCGGGCGGGCTGGACCGCGGCTACTACTTCGAGCCGACCGTCCTCGACCTGCCCGACAACGCCAATCCCGCGGCCCAGGAGGAGATCTTCGGCCCGGTCATCGGGATCATCGGCTACCGCGACCTCGACGACGCCGTCCGGATGGCCAACGACAGCGCGTACGGGCTGTCCGGGCAGGTGTACGGCGCCGACACCGCGGCGGCCACGGCGGTCGCCCGGCGGCTGCGCACCGGCGCGGTCAACGTCAACACCGCGCTGTTCAGCGCCTACGCCCCCGGCGGCGGCTACAAGCAGAGCGGCCTCGGCCGCGAGCGCGGAACCGACGGCATCCGCGCCTATCAGGAAGTGAAGCATCTGGTGGTCGGCGAGCTCCGCTGATCCCGCCCCCAGGAGCCCGTAGCAAGGAAGGAAGGGACCATGACCTCCAACCTCAACCTCGACTGGCTTATCTCGGTCGACGACCACGTCCTGGAGCCCGCGAACGTGTGGGTCGACCGCGTCCCGGCCAAGGACCGCGACCGCGCCCCGCACATCGAGTACGAGAACGGCATCGACTACTGGGTCTACGACGGCAAGCGGATGCCCAGCTCGGGTCTCAGCGCGGTCGTGGGCAAGTCGAAGGAGGAGTTCAGCCCCGAGCCGCTGCCCTACAGCGAGATGGCGCCCGGCTGCTACGACCCGAAGGCCCGCCTGAAGGACATGGACCGCGCGGGCATCCTCGCCTCGCTGTGCTTCCCGACCGTGACCCGGTTCTGCGGGCAGCTGTTCCAGGAGGCGAGCGACCGCGAGTTCGGGCTGGTGTGCCTGAAGGCCTACAACGACTGGATGATCGAGGAGTGGTGCGGCGCCGCGCCCGGCCGCTACATCCCGCTGATCCTCATCCCGATCTGGGATCCGCAACTGGCCGTCAAGGAGATGGAGCGGTGCGCCGCCAAGGGGGCCACCACGTTCGCGTTCTCGGAGAACCCCGAGCCGCTCGGGCTGCCGACCATCCATGACAAGGACGGCTACTGGGAGCCGGTGATGGCCGCGGCCAACGACCTGGAGATGGTCGTGTCGATGCACGTCGGCTCCTCCTCGCAGCTGCCGCAGATCTGCAAGGACGCGCCGTTCATGGCCAACCTCACCTGGGGCGCGACCCGCACCTCCGGGACGATGCTGTCGTTCCTGTTCAGCGGCCTGTTCCAGCGCTACCCCAAGCTGAAGATCGCGCTGTCGGAGGGCGAGGCCGGCTGGATCCCCTACTTCCTGGAGCGGGCCGAGCAGGTCCTGGACAAGCAGCGGCACTGGGTCAAGAAGGGCGTGAAGTTCCAGCAGCACGCCGGCAGCGGCGCGATCGACCTGGACACCCTCGACATCCGCGGCACCTTCCGCGACCACATCTTCGGCTGCATCATCGACGACGCGCACGCCATCGCCAGCATCGAACTCGGTGAGCTCCCCGAGGACAACATCATGTGCGAGACCGACTACCCGCACTCCGACACCACCTGGCCCGACAGCATCAAGGTCATCAAGAACCGCATCGGCCACCTGCCGGAGGAGACCCAGTACAAGATCCTGCGCGGCAACGCCGAGCGGCTGTACCGGTTCACGCCGGCCGAACCGCCCGTCCTCGCGACCGCCTGACATGGGGTCGCCCCCCCAGAATGATGACGCCCCGACGATCGAGGTCGACCGGGAGCTGTGCCTGGGCAGCGGCATGTGCGTCGTCTACGCGCCGGGCACCTTCGCGCACGACGACGAGGCCAAGGCGGTCGTCGTCGATCCGGCGGCCGACCCGCCCGACGCGCTCCGGACCGTGGTGGACGCCTGCCCCACCGGCGCGCTCCGGCTGATCTCCGGAGAGAGTGAGTGAGCGGCATGCTGCTCAAGGACAAGAACGCGATCGTCACCGGCGCCGGCTCGGGGGTCGGCGCCGCCGCGGCGCTCCGGTTCGCCGAGGAGGGCGCGCGCGTGATGTGCGCCGACATCCGGGTCGAACCGGTCAAGGAGACGGTCCGCCGGATCGAGGAGGCAGGAGGTACCGCCGCCGCCGTCGAGTGCGACGTCTCCCGCGAGGAGGACGTCGCCGCGATGGTGGCGGCGGCCGCCGAACGCTTCGACCGGCTCGACATCATCTACAACAACGTGGGCGTCCCCACGCCGCGCCTGGGCGCCAAGCTGGAGGACCACACCGCCGAGGACTTCCAGCGCCTTGTCGGCGTCAACCTCGGCGGGGTGTTCTACGGCTCCAAGCACGCGGTCCTGCAGTTCAAGCGGCAGGGCACCGGCGGGGTCATCCTCAACACCGGCTCGGTCGCGGGCATGGTCGCCTGGGGCGGTTCCGTCTACGGCGCCACCAAGGGCGCGGTGCACCAGCTCACCCGCGCCGTCGCGATAGAAGGCGCGCCGTTCGGCATCCGCGCCAACGCCATCTGCCCGGCCGGGATGCCCTTCACCGGCTTCATGGCGGCGGGCGGGCTGGACACCGGCGCCGAGGCCCTGGAGTCGGTGACCCGGCAGACCGCGGCCAACCACCCGCTCGGGCGTCCGATCACGGCCGAGGACTGCGCCGAGGCAGCGGTCTACCTGGCGTCCGACCGGGCGGCCAACGTCACCGGCGTGCTGCTGCCGGTCGACGGCGGCTACATCGCCAAGTGAACGAGAAGAGCGAGATGACCGAGCACAGCACGACGGCACTCCTGGACCGTGACCGCGTTCGCGAACTGTTCGACCTGCGCAGTTCCTACAACGCGCACATGGGCGGCGGGTACCAGGAGGACCCGTACCCGGCCTGGCACCGGCTGCGCGAGCGGGCCGCGGTCCATCCGGGCATCGTCCACGAGCTGACCGGGTTCGACGGACCGGCGGCCTTCTCGGGCCTGCCGCTCCCCGACCGGCCGCACTTCTCCGCCTTCACCTGGGAGGCGTGCGACGCCGCCTACCGCAACGCCGAGGTCTTCTCCTCCTCGCTGGAGCCGGTCGACCCCAACAACGGCCGCTACGACGCGCTGAACAGCATGCTGGCGATGGGCGGGGACCAGCACCGCCGCCACCGGTCGCTGGTCCAGCCCTCGTTCGTCCCGGCCAAGGCGGAATGGTGGATCCGCAACTGGATCGAGGAGACCGTCCACCACCTCATCGACGGGTTCGCCGACGAGGGCCGCGCCGAGCTCAACGTGGACTTCTGCGCCGCCATCCCGGTACTGACGATCACCGGCAGCTTCGGCGTCCCCGTCGAGCAGGCCCTCGACATCCGCGCCGCCCAGTCCCGGCCCGCCGACCTGGTCGAGATGATCAAGCCGATCGTGGCCGCCCGCCGGGAGTCCCCGCAGGACGACCTGATCAGCGTCCTCGTCGAAGCCGAGATGAAGGACGAGAACGGCATCGCGCAACGGCTCACCGACGCTGAGATCTACTCCTTCGCCGTGCTGCTCCTGACCGCCGGATCGGGCACGACCTGGAAGCAGATGGGCATCACCCTCACCGCCCTGCTGCAACGCCCGGAGGTGCTCAAGGCGGTGAACGAGGACCGCGCGCTGCTGCGGCCGGCGATCGAGGAAGCACTGCGGTGGGTGCCCACCGACCCGATGTTCTCCAGGTATGTGACGCGCGACGTCGACTTCCACGGCGTCCACCTGCCCGAAGGGTCGGTGCTGCACATCTGCCTGGGCGCCGCCAACCGCGACCCGGCCCGCTGGGAACGTCCCGACGAGTACGACATCACCCGCAAGATGAAGGCCTCCTTCGCCTTCGGCGGAGGCGCCCACATCTGCCTGGGCATGCACGTCGCCCGCGCCGAGATGAGGATCGGGATCGGCGCGCTCCTCGACCGGCTGCCCAACCTCCGCCTCGACCCCGACCGTGAACCGCCCCGCTTCATCGGCATGTACGAGCGCGGCGCGACCGAAATCCCCGTCGTCTTCGGATAAGGAGCCATGCGCATGAACGACCCCGGTTACCAGAGGCCCGACCTGACCCTTCTCGGCGCCGAGCATGTGGCGCGCTACAAAGAGACGGACGGCGAGGTCGGGTTCGAGTGGAACGGGGTGCCCATCCTGCTGCTGACCACCACGGGACGCAAGACGGGCCTGGAGCGCACGTCCGCCCTCATCTTCGGACGGGACGGCGACGACTACCTCGTCGTGGCGTCGACGGGCGGCGCGCCCAAGCACCCGTCGTGGTATCTGAACCTCGTGGCACGGCCGCAGGCCGAGATCCAGGTCAAGGGCGAGCACATCCGGGTCGTGGCGCGGACGGCGCAGGAGGCGGAGCGGTCCCGCCTCTGGAAGATCGCGACAAGCTACTGGCCGAACTACGATGCGTACCAGACGCGCACCGAACGGGTCATCCCGATCGTGGTGCTCTCCCCCGCCCGGGAAGGCACCACCACCTGACGAGCGAACCCCCCTGATTACAGAAGCAAACACTGCACAGAAGCAAACACTGCACAGAAGCGAACCCGGATTACAGAAGCGAACCGTGACCACTGAAGCGACGAGTGACTTCCCTGCATCGTGGGCCGACCGGGCCGCGGACCGGTCGCCCTCGGTCCAGCGGTCGCGGACGCGCAGCGTCCGGCAGGTGAAGGCGATCGTGGACGCGGCACGCCGGCTGATCCGGGTCAAGGGCTCCTCCTTCACCACTCAGGAGCTGGTGAAGGAGGCCGGGATCGCGCTGCAGACGTTCTACCGGCATTTCGCCGGCAAGGACCAGCTCCTGCTCGCCGTCTTCGAAGAGGAGATCATCAACGGGGCGGCCGACATCGACGCCGCCATGCGGCGGTTGCCGGACCCTGTCGCGCGGCTGCGCCTCTTCGTCACCGGCGCGCTCGAATCGCTGCGGGACCTGGACGGCGACCCGGCGCACGACGATCCGGACCGCGGCATGGGGCCGCGCTTCGTCACCGCCGAGCACTGGCGCCTCCACCAGCTCTTCCCCGACGAGATGGCGCAGGTGAACCAGCCTTTCGCCGACCTGGTCGAGAGGGAGCTGCGGGAGGCGGCCGCGCTCGGCCTGCTCAGGCCGGCCGATCCGGCCAGTGACGCGTGGTTCGTGATGAAGCTGGTCATGTCGGTCTACCACCACTATGCGTTCGCGACCGCCGGCGAACGGCTCGAAGACATCGCCGCGCAGCTGTGGGCGTTCTGCCTGGCCGCCTTCAACGGCGGCGGCGAGACGCCGCCGCCGTCGCTCACGGGGACACCGAGTTGAAGGCCTCGTGGTCGGCGGCCGCGGTCCCGAGACGGTGCTGGAGCGTGCTGGTTATCTCCGGGGCGACCTTCAGGGTGATGCTCCAGAGGTAGAAGCCGTGGACGACGCCCCGGCGGAAGCCCAGCCACGCCTCGTCCCATGACGGCGCCTCGACCCCGGCGGCGCGCAGCCTGTCGAGGTAGTGCCGCAGGAGGTCCTTCTCGGTTCGCCGCCTGTCCTCCACCGTGAGCGTGGACGCGATGTGGTAGCCGACGTCGAGGTACCAGGGTCCGCGCTGTACCAGCTGCCAGTCGGCGAGCGAGGGTCGCCGGTCTCCGTCGAGGTAGAGGTTGCCGACGTGGGCGTCTCCGTGGATCACCGACCAGGGGGATTCGGAGAGCGTCTCCTCCGCGAGCGCCCGGTAGGCCGCGACGAGCGCATCGGGGTCGCGGACCTCGTCCGGCACTCCGGCGCCGATCTCGCTTTCGAAGTTGGCGCGGATCTCCTTGACGCCGCGATGCACCAGATGGCCTTCGAGCCGGGGCGACAGCCATTCCGCCTCGCCGAGCGACGAATCGCCCCACCTCGCGGCGTGCAGCTTGGCGTACTGCTCGAGGCTCTGGGACGTCTGTTCGGGGGTGTAGTCGCTGGTGGCGTCGAGGAAGGTGCCGCCCTGGGTGACGGCGTCCTCGGTGATGACCACGCCGTGCTGCGTCTCGGGGTCGATGTCGGCGTACACGCTGCGCAGGGTCCGCACGCCGCTCGTGCCCGCCATGTGGCGGTAGAAGGCCACCTCGGATACCCCGGCGTTACGGGCCTCCCAGGTGCCGATGTCCATGAAGTAGCCCTTGCCGCACAGGTCCGGCGACAACCCACTGGGGAGGCCGCCCTCGCATTCAATGCGGAAACGGGCATTGGTCGACATCCGGCTCACCACCGGCCCTGGGGTGACCTTCGAGACCTGGATGCCGGGGAAACGTGGCTCGAGCGCCGAACTGAGCCATTCCGGCGACATCAGTTCCGTCATCCTCCGGGGGACTGGAAGGGATTTCTGGTTCGGCATTTTCTCCCTTTGATCGCTGTTTTCCTTCGGCGGCCCCCGGCCACGGCGGGACCGGTGCCCGGGCGAGGGCTCGTCCTGCGTTCGTGGCCGGGGGCCGGCTCTCTCAGGCGGTCGTCTGCTTGGGGCCGAGGCCCGGCGTCGGCGCCTTCTCCACGGGCACCCGCCGGGCGCTGCCGATGAGCAGTGCGAGCAGCAGGCTCACCGCGGAGCAGGCGATCATGAACAGGCAGGCGGCCGTCAGTGCGGTCTCGGTCGGCAGGTGGGTGCCGGGCACGGTCGAGACGGTCAGGATCACCGCGGTGATCGACAGGCCGGTGGCCACGGAGACGTTCAGCGTCACCCGGTTCATCCCGGTCGCCTCACCGGTCTGCCCGGACGAGACCGCCTCGACGATCAGGTTGGCGATCGCGCTGTAGGCGAAGGCCGAACCCACGGCGATGAGCCCCAGGCAGACCACGGTCCCGGGCAGGCTCTCCATCAGGAAGATCCACATCCCGGCTCCGGCGAGGTAGAGGACGCCCGCGACGGCCAGGGCCCAGCGTGCCCCCACCACCTCGGCGATCCGCCCGCTCACCGCGGCCCCGCCGTAACCGATCGTGGAGTTGACCAGCATCACCACCCCGGCGGTGGTGGCCGACAGTCCATGGCCGACGGCCGTGGAGGCGGGCAACTGCAGCACCATGGGCGTCAGGAGCGCGGCGGCTCCCATCGGTCCGACACCCACGGTGATCGTCGCCAGGGTGGTCAGGCCCACCTTGCGGTCGGTGAACTGCCGGACGTCCACGATCGGCTCGCGGACGCGCCGCTCCCACCACACCCACAGGGCCAGCGCCGCCAGCCCGACCGCGAACGCCGCGAGCACCCGCGCGTCGCTCCAGCCCCACTCCTCGGCCCGGGAGACACCGAACAGCACCCCGCCGGTCGCCGGTATGAGCAGGACGGCGCCGAGCAAGTCGACCGTCGGCCGGGGCGTGAGCCCGGGAGTGCGCGGCAACCCGACCAACGCGATCAGTGCCGCGACGAGGCCCATGCCGGTGGCGACGATGAACAGCAGGCGCCATCCGCTGTGGTCGAGGAGTATCCCGGCGAGCAGGGCGCCGGCGCCGGTGCAGATCGGGACGATGCCGCCCAGCAGGGCGACCGCGAGCGGCACCCGCCGCTCCGGCAGCAGCTCGCGCACCAGCGCGAACGATAGGGGCAGGGCTCCGGCGGCCAGGCCCTGCACGCCGCGGCCGACGGTGATCATCCACAGGTCGTTGGCCAGCACGCTGATCAGCGAGCCGCAGGCCGCGCCCAGCAGCACGAACACCAGGACGTTCTTGCGTCCGAAGATGTCGCCCAGGCGTCCGGCGGTGGCGGCGGAGGAGGCGCCCACCAGCAGGTAGGCGGTGGTGGTCCAGCCGGCGGCCGCCGCGTCGGCTTCGAAGACCCGCATGAAACTCGGAATGGCCGCGATCGCCATCGCGGTCTCGAAGACCGCGAAGACCTCGATCACGATGAGGATGAGCAGGGCGCGCAGGTACGGCTGTTCACTGGGCGGGGTGGTTCTGTCCGATGAGATGGTCATCGACTTCTCCGGGCGCTGGGGTGGGGTGGGGTGGTCGGCCGGGGCATGGACGATGCGCGGTTTCGGAAACGGTCCGGTTCACTGAATGACACGAATTGGTCTGGTCGACTCCCTCCACGGCAAGGGCCAATTCACCCCCAGCAAATACGCCCTTCCGCGAAGTTCAGATATAAGTCATACCCTAATAAGGAGAAGCTGCTATGTCCATAAGGAAGGAGAAGATCATTTCCACTTCCTGAACAGGCAATTCTCACACACGGCGATGCCCGGTCGGCCGTCCTTTCAGCCGCCGCGCGCCTCGACCAGCCGGCCGCGGTTGACCTTCGTCGCCGCGCTGCGCGGGACGGCGTCGACGAACTCGATCGTCTTGGGCACCTTGTACGGCGCGAGCCGGGTCTTGGCGTACGCGATGACCTCCTGCACGGCCGGCGGGGCCGCCGGATCCGCCGGCTCGATGACGGCGTGCACCCGCCGCCCCCACTCCGGATCGCGCAGCCCGATCACCACGATGTCGGCGATCTTCGGATGGTCGATCAGCGCCGCCTCCACCTCGGCCGGGAAGACGTTCGCGCCACCCGTGATGATCATGTCGACCCGGCGGTCGGCGAGGTAGAGATAGCCGTCGGCGTCGACGTGGCCCATGTCCCCCACGGCGGCGAACCCGTCCGGGGTCTCCGGCAGCCGCGGCGCTTCGCCGAGGTAGGTCGAGCCGCCGTACGACGGGCAGCGCAGGAAGATCTCGCCGATCTCGCCCGGCGGCAGCTCGCGGCCGTCCGGGTCGAGGATCCGCACCTCGGTGCCGCGCAGGCCGCGCCCGACACTGCCCTGGTGGTCCATCCACTCGTCGCCGCGCAACGCGGTCACGCCCAGCGCCTCGGTCATCCCGTAGGCCATGATGATCCGCTCCGGGCCGATCAGCTTCGCCCACCGGTGCACCAGCGAGGGCGGCATCGGCGCCGCGCCCTGCTGGATGAACACCAGGCTGGACAGGTCGCGGCCGTCGACCCCGGGCACGTCCGCCATCCGCTGCAGCATCGTCGGCGTCGCGGTGAACGTCGTGACGCGGTGCCGCTCGATCAGTTCGAGCGCCAGCGCGGCGTCGAACTTCTCCATCACCACCAGCCGGTCGCCCGCGAGCAGGTTGTTCAGCGTGGCGAACGCGTTCACGTGGTACATCGGCGCGAGCACGAGGATCGTCTGCGGCCGCGGGACCCGCATGCGCCACGCCTCGGCCATCGGCGTGCTGAACGTCGGGTTGAACAGCGCGGGCAGCGAGCTCAAGATGATCTTCGGGGTGCCGGTGGAGCCGCTGCTGCAGATGCCCTGCAGGTGCGGGGACACGACATCGGGCAGCTCCGGCGGCTCCCGCCCGGCCGTCGCGTCGATCCACGCCAGGTCGTCCGGGCCGAGGTAGACGCGGGGGTCGATCACGTCCCGGAGCCGTTCCAGCTCCCACTCCGGCACGTCCCAGCGCACCGGGACGGGCACCGCGCCGACCTTCCACGTCGCGAAGACGCTGATCACGAACTGCGGGGAGTTGCGCAGGCCCAGCCCCACCCGGTCGCCATGGCCGACGCCGCGCTCGGCGAGCTCGCCGGCCAGCCGGCCGGACCGGGAGTCCAGC
This sequence comes from Actinomadura vinacea, assembly GCF_039532545.1. Lineage (NCBI taxonomy): Bacteria > Bacillati > Actinomycetota > Actinomycetes > Streptosporangiales > Thermomonosporaceae > Actinomadura > Actinomadura vinacea. Next base: position 67,703 of record NZ_BAAARW010000030.1, read on the forward strand.
CGGCTGTAGGTGACCACCTCTTCGGTACCGTCGACGCGCACCTGCAGGTACGCCGGCTCGTCCGGCCGCTCGTTCGCAAGCTGCGCGATGCGCTGCACCTGACTCATACTCACGTCTTGCATGGTCACCTCAGGCGCTCCCCGGGTAGAACGTCCCTCTACCGAAACAGAACCCTCCATCACTGTCAATGGAAGCTATGTTCTATCCAAGTCAGAATCACGCTCTACCGGGGGCCGTGTAACGGGTGCCCTTCAGCCGACGGGGTCCAGCTCCTTTCCGCGGTCGCCGGCCGGGGCCGGGTCGGCGGGACGGTCCGCGGCCGCCTTCCCGGCCTGGCGGCGTTCCCTCCGGGTCTCGACCATCGTGTAGAGGGTCGGGATGAGGATCAGGCTGAGGACGGTGGAGCTGAACAGGCCGCCGATGACCACGACCGCCAGCGGCTGGGAGATGAACCCGCCGGAGCCGGTGACGCCGAGCGCCATGGGGAGCAGGGCGAAGATCGTGGCCAGTGCGGTCATGAGGATGGGCCGCAGGCGGCGCCGGCCGCCTTCGGTGACGGCCTCGGTGATGCCCATCCCCGCCTTGCGGTACTGGTTGATGAGGTCCACCAGGACGATCGCGTTGGTGACCACGATGCCGATGAGCATCAGCAGGCCGACCATGGCGGCGACGCCGAGGGGGACGCCGGTCACGCGGAGCAGGAGGATCGCGCCGGTCGCCGCGAACGGGATCGACACCAGCAGGACCAGGGTCTGCCGGATGCTCCCGAAGGTGGCCACCAGCAGCATGAACACGATCAGGATGGCGGCGAGCAGGGCCAGGCCGAGCTGGGCGAACGCCTCGTCCTGGTCGGCGGTGACGCCGCCGAGTGAGTGCTCGGCGCCCTCGGGCAGGTCGAGCCGGTCCAGCGCCTCGGTGACGGCGCCGCTGGCGGCTCCCGTGTCGTCGCCGACCGGGGTGGCGGTCACGGTGACGGTGCGGTCCCCGTCGACGCGGGCGCGCTCCACCGGGCCGTCCTGCTGGGTGACGGTGGCGACGTCGCCGAGCTCGACGGTGCCTCCGGTGGCGGTGGGCACGTCGAGGCCCCGCAGCTCGGCGGCGGTGCGCGGAGCGGTGGTGGTCGTGCGGACCGTGACGTCGGTGTCGTCGCCGCCGAGCGGGACGGTGGTGACCGTCTGCCCGCGGACGGCCTGGGTGACCGCCTGCGCGATCGTCATGTCGGTCAGGCCCGCCGCCGCGGCCTTCCCGCCGTCGGCGCGGATGACGAACTGGGGCGTGCTCTCGCTGAGGTCGCTGGTGACCCCGGTGACCTCGGGAACGCCCTTGAGCGCCTGCTCGATCTGCCTGGTGGCGGCGGCGAGCACGCTGTCATCGGTGCCGTGGACCTGCACCTGGATGTCCTCGGAGCCGCCGAACCCGCCACCGCCGTCGGCGACGGTCAGGGTCCCGGCGCCGCTGAGGGCGCGGAGCCTCCCGTCGAGCGTCTTCTTGAGGGCCTCGGCGTCCGTGCCGTCCTTGAGCGCGACGGTGTAGGAGGCGCTGTCGACGCCGGTGCCCGCGCCCATCAGCCCGCCTTGGGAGCCGATGGTGACCTGGTAGGACTCCACGCCGCGGGTGGCGGCCAGGACGCCCTCGACCTTCTCGGCCGCCGCGTCGGTGGCCCCCAGGCTGCTGCCCGCGGCCAGTTTCTGGGTGATGGTCAGGGACTCGCTGCCCGGGCCGCCGATGAAGCTGGTCTTCAGCCCGCCGGCGAGGGCGACGGTGCCGATCAGGACGGCGGCCGAACCGGCCAGCACGCTCTTGCGGCGGCGGGTGGCGAAGGCGATGACCGGGACGTAGGCGCGCTGCAGCAGCCCGTTGCGTTCCTCCTCCTCGACGCGGCGGCGGAACCCGTCCGGGTCGCCGCCGGTGGCGGGCGGCTTGAGGAACCAGTAGGCCAGGATCGGGATGACGGTGAGGGAGACGACGAGCGAGGCCAGCATCGCGACGGTCACGGTGATGGAGAACGGCCCGAACAGCTGCCCGACCGCGCCGCCGACCAGGGCCATCGGCAGGAAGACCGCGACGGTGGTCAGGGTGGAGGCGGTGACCGCCCCGGCGACCTCCGCGACGGCGGTGCGGATCGCGGTCGTCCGGTCCTCGCCGTAGCCGAGATGGCGCTTGATGTTCTCCAGGACGACGATCGAGTCGTCGACCACCCGTCCGACCGCGATGGTCAGCGCGCCCAGGGTGAGCATGTTGAGGGAGTGGTCACCGATCTTGAGCGCGATCAGCGCGATCACCAGCGACAGCGGGATCGAGATCGCGGTGACCAGGGTCGAGCGGGCCGACCGCAGGAACAGCACGATCACCAGGACGGCCATGACCAGGCCGAGCAGCCCCTCCTCGACCAGTCCGGCGACCGCCTCGCTGACCGCGGGTCCGCTGTCGGTGACCACGGTGAGCTTCGCGCCGCCGAGCTTGCGCTCCAGTTCGGGCAGCAGCGCGCGGACGTCGTCGGAGACCGAGGAGGAGCTGCCGTCGGGATCGAGGGTGATCGAGACGCCCAGGCTCTCCTTGCCGTTGGTACGGGTCAGGGACGTCGCCTCTGAGTCGGTGACCTGTACCGAGGCGACGTCGCCCAGTCGCACCGCGGCGCCCTGCGCCGCGGCACCTCCAGGCGCCTGCGCACCGGCCCCCTGACCACCGGGCCGCTGCCCGCCCGGCGCCTGCCCGCCCGGCGCCTGCGCACCGGGGGTCAGCCACAGATCCTTGAGCTGGTCGACCGCGCCGATGGGCCCGCCGACCTGGACGCTGAGGCTCTTGCCACCGGACTCCACCGCGCCGGCCGGCAAGGTGGTCCCGGCCGCCTCCAGCGCGCCGGTGATCGCCGCGGTGCCGAGGCCGCGGCTCTTCAGCCGCGCCTGGTCCGGCACGACCTGGACGACGCGGGCGCGCTCGCCCGACACCGCCGCCTCGTTGACGCCGTCGACCGCCTCGAGCTCGGGCACCGCCACCCTGGCGAGCCGGTCGGCCAGGACGCGCGGGTCGGCGCCCGCGGTGGCCGCGAGCGTCAGCGTCGGCATGTCGTCGGTGGACCCGGTCACCACCTGCGGTTCGACGTCCTCGGGCAACCGCTCGCCGATCTTGTCCAGCTCCTGCCGGACCTGGGCGGCCAGATCCCCGGTGTCGGTGCCGAAGGCGAACTGCAGCTGGACCGTCGCGCCGCCCTGCCGGGACGTGGAGGACATCGTCTCCAGGCCGTCGGTCCCCTTGACCGCGTCCTCGATCGGCTGGACCACCTGCTGCTCCACGACCTGCGGCGAGGCGCCGGGGTACGCCGCGGTCACCGCGACGGCGGGGAACGACAGGCTCGGCAGCAGTTGCTGTTTCAGCGTCGGGATCAGGTACCCGCCGAGCGCGAGCACCCCGATCGTGATCAGGAGGACCAGCTTGCGATGCGCAAGGCCGGCCTTGGACAGCCAGGACATGGGGGCTCGATTCACGAGGTGACAAGTGTCCCCACCCTGGCGCCGCGCCCGGCCCCGCCACATCGGAGCAGCGTGGACAATCGGCGTACCTCGACCGCGGTACGCGGCCGCGCCGCCTGCTACCGCGGGCGCAGGCCGCCCGGCCTGACCAGACCCGCCTCGTAGGCGATGATCACCAGCTGCGCGCGGTCGCCGACGCGGAGTTTCGACATGGTCCGGTTGATGTGCGTCTTGACGGTGTGCGGGCTCAGGCCCAGCCGGACGGAGATCTCGTCGTTGGACAGTCCCGCCCCCACCAGGGCCATCACCTCCCGTTCCCGGGGCGTCAGATCCGCCAGCCGCGCCGAGTCGGCCGGGCCCGGGGCGGCCGCCTCCCGGAACCGGGCGATCAGCGCCTTGGTCGCGGACGGCGACAGCAGCGCGTCGCCGCGGGCCACGGTCCTGATCGCCGCCAGCAGTTCCGCGGGGTCGACGCCCTTGCCCAGGAACCCGGCGGCGCCCGCGCGCAGCGCCGCGAACACGTACTCGTCCACCTCGAAGGTGGTCAGGACGAGGATCCTGGTGTCGGGCCGCTCGCGTTTGATCCGCCGGGTGGCCTCCAGCCCGTCCACGCGCGGCATCCGGATGTCCATCAGCACCAGGTCGGGCCGGTGCTCCAGGGTCAGGTCGACCGCCTCGCCCCCGTCGGCCGCCTCCCCGACCACGGTCAGGCCCGGATCGGCCTCCAGCAGCATCCGCAGCGTCTTGCGCAGCAGCGCCTGGTCGTCGGCCAGCAGCAGGCTGATCACGAGCGCTCCCCCAGCGGCAGTTCGGCCTCGACCGCGTACCCGCCGCCCGCCCGGCGGCCGGCCGTCACCCGGCCGCCGACCGCGGCGGCCCGTTCCCGCATCCCGATCAGCCCGCGGCCCGAGCCGCCGCCGGCGCCCGTGCCGGTCCCGTCGTCCGCGACGGTGATCTTCAACAGGTCGGTGGCGTAGTCCAGGCACACCCGGGCGGTTCCGGTGCCGGCGTGCTTGCTGACGTTGGTCAGGGCCTCCTGGACGATCCGGTACCCCGACACGTCCACCGCCGACGACGCCGTCCGGACCTCGCCCCGGCGCCGGACGTCCACCCGCAGGCCCGCGCGGGCGAAGGACACGACCAGGTCGTCCAGCCGGTCCAGCCCCGGCACCGGCTCGCGCGGCGCCTCCGGGCTGCCCAGCAGCCCCACGATGGCCCGCAGCTCCGACAGCGCCTGCTTGGAGTCCTCCTTCACGTGGGAGAGCGTCTCGGCCAGCCGTGCCGGATCGGTCCGCTCCCCCTCGTGCAGGTAGAGCGCGACCCCCGCCTGCGCGTTGATCAGCGTCAACTGGTGGGCGACCACGTCGTGCAGTTCCCGGGCGATCCGGACCCGTTCCTCGGCCACCAGCCGCGCGGCCTCGTCCCGCCGGGCCTGCTCGGCCCGCACCGCCCGCTCCTCCAGCGCCGCGACGTAGGCCCGCTGGGCGCGTACCCCGCCCCCGGCCGCCACGGCCAGCCAGGTCGAGGTGATCACGGCGATCATCCCCGGCGACAGTCCCCTGGGAGCGACCGTCACCAGCTGGGCCATCGCGACCGCCAGCAGCAAGATCCCCGCGGTCAGGCCCACGCGGCCGCCGTACACCGTGGTGACGGTGTAAAGGGCCACCTGCGCCGGCAGCATCTGCGGGCCGTGGGCACCGCCCATCCCCCCGCGGACCACCGCCAGCAGCACGGTCACGACCAGCACCCCCACCGGCCACCGCCGCCGTCCCAGCAGGACACCACTGGCCAGCAGGGCATACCCGTAGTCGATCGGCACCAGCACCCGCCCCTGGGGCGGCTGGCCCGCGAAGCGCATCATCCCCAGCGTCAAGAGCAGCGAAGCCAGCGCGACCGCCGCGTCATGCGCCCACGGATATCGCCGCCGCCACCCCTGGCACTCCACCCACGCCACCTCGCCGTATGTGACCGTCCGCAACCCACACACGGTAATCGCGGCCCGTGACCTCCCACATCAACCGATCGTGTTATCCGCCCGTACCGCAACCGCGGTATGGGCGGATTGTCGGGGACATGGTCCATGATCTAGTGCCATCGGCATACGGGCGGGAAGGGTGGACGGGATGCGCTGGAGCGGCGTCGGGGGCGGCTACGAGGTCGCGGTGCGCGGTGAGGGCGGGGAGCGGCCCGCCGTCGTCTGCCGGAAGGCCGGGGGGAAGGAGCTGGCCAGGGTCCCGGCGAAGGTGAAGCGGGACCCCGGCGTGGTGAGCCTGGCGGAGCTGTGCGAACGGCTCTCCGAGCACGGCCGTGCCGTGCGCGGAGAAGTCGAGGCCTGGATGCTGCGCTCGCTGCCCGTCCCGGTGGAGGTCCTGCACGCGGTGTGGGACGACCCGGCATGGCGGTACGCGCTGACCGATCTGGTCGTCGCCCCGGTCCACGACGGCGTCCCGGACCTGGAGCGGTGCGGGATCTTGCGCGACCTGGACGGGGCGAAGGGCGTCCGGCTCGTGCCGCTCGACGGCGACGACCTCTGGTCGGACGCCGGCACGTTCGCCGTCCCCCACCCCGTCCTGCTGGGGGACGGCCTCGCCGCCTGGATCCGGCGCGCCGTCGCGCTCAAGCTGGACCAGTCCGTGGAGCAGCTCCGGCGGGAACGGTGGTCACGGCCGGACGGGATGGACCGGACGATCGGCGTCATCGACGCGTTCTGGTTCACCGAGGCCCGGTACACCAGCGGCGGCCGGTTCGAGCGCCAGGTCCACGAGCTGGGCGGACGCATCCGCGGCGAGGCCGCGCGGTTCACCGTGCACGACCCTGATCCGATCGGCGTCGAGCTGGAGGTCGAGTACAGCGGGCCCATGAACCCCGCCTATCTGGGAACCCTGACCTTCGCGAACGCCGGCCAGGAGATCGGCGACATCGCCTGGTCGGAGGCGACGCGCATCCTGATGTCGCTGTTCGCGGGCCGCACCGTGGAGGGCGACGAGGACGAGGAGGCGCGGGAGGTGCTCGGGGCGGCCGAGGTGTACGCCGACTACTGCGACCGGCACCGCGGCGAACCCGGCCCGGCCGCGATCCGCCGTCCCCCCTCGCGCGACGTCCTCATGCGCGCGGGCGCCGTGTTCCCCGGTCCGCCAGCGTCGGCGGACGAGGACGATCTCCTCGCCGCCCGCTTCACCCACCCCGCGCTGATCGAACCGGTCGTCTCGCTGGTACGGCGCGCGGCGGTGGCGGCCGAGCGCGCGGCGCTGGCGCTGCACGGCCTGGTCGCGGCGGGGGACAGCACGCTCGGGACGGTCCACGCGGGCCCGCTGGGATTCCTCGCGGCCGCGCTGAACCGGCACCCGGCCCACCGGGCCCGCATCGTGGCCCTGCATCGGGATCTGAACGCGGCACGCAAGACCGCGGCGGCCAAGCCGGGCCTGGCGCGGAACGCCCTCAAGGGGCCCGCCGACGACCTCGCCGTCCACGCCCCCGAGTTGCTTCCGTTGTTCTTCGAAGAGTGTGCGCGCATCATGGTCGCCGCGGGGAGCATGCCCTACGCGGCCGCCTATTTCGAGCATGCGCGGGCCGCCGAGGTCGAGCATGCCCTGCCGGTCGACGAGGCCGAGCTGGTGGCGGCGCATCTCGCCGCGGGCTCCGGTGCCGTGGGGGCGAGCACCCTCAAGCGGCATACCGCGCGCCTCGGCAAGCGGCACTCGCCCGATGACGCCTACCGCTGGCAGCGCCGCCTGCTCACCGAGTGGTGCGAGGCCGGCGAGGACAACGCGCTGATCCTGGCCGCCGGCTGGGCCGGCGCGGCGGGCGCCGCCGGGTGGACGCCCGGTGCGGGCCCGAACGCCGGTGACGTGGCCGCCGATGAGCGCGCCGTCCGGGCGTTGCTCGGGCATGGCTGCCTGCGGACGGCTCCACCCGCGATCTGGAAGTTCGTCCGCCCGCTGCTGTTCCAGATGGCGCGCGGGGACGCCGCCGTCCGCCGTTCCCTGGTCGAGCTGCTTCCCGAACCCGCCGGGGACTCCCCCAAGGCGAAGGCCGCCGCCGTGTCCCTGCTCATCACCAACCTCGCCGGGGCCGGTGCGAACGCGCCGTTCACCGCCGACCCCGATCTGAGCGGTGCGCGGGTTCAGGACTGGGTGGCGCGCTTCATGAACCTCTACGCCGGTCTCCCCCTGCCGGTCACCGGGCTGGCAGAGCTGCTGCGGGACGCCGGGACGCGGCTGACCGCCGAAGAGCTGACGTGCGACGGCCACACCGCCCTGCTGGGGCCGGACGACAACGAGATGAGCTTTTACAGCTACGACGGCACGCTGCTGGAGGAGCACACCGACTACGACTTCCCCTTGCTGGAACTGGCGCTCGGCTGCGGGGTCCCCCTCGCCCCGCCGCGGAACCTGCACACGTTCAAGCTGTATCACTGGCTCGAAACCGCCGAGCGGCCCGACCTGACCGCCACGGCCGCCGACCCGCACTGGGGTCCGCTGCTGCGCGACGCGGTGATCGGGAACGTCTCGGTGCCGCTGGCGCTCGGCCCGGTCGCCCATGACCTTCAGGTCCGTACCGCCGCGGTGAAGAACCTGGTCGAGGCTCCGGGCACGCGGGAGATCGTGGCGGACATCCTGGCCGAGCATGCCAAGCGGGTTCCCGGCCAGGGGCTGCCGGACGTGCACGCGGCGCTGTGCGACGTCGAACGGTTCACCTTGGCCGGCGTCCCCGAGGCCGCCGAGGAGTCCGTTCGAACGATCCTGGCCGAGGCCGATCCGGTGCGGGCACTGGCGGCGACGCTGCGCGGCGGCGTCCTCAACGAACTCGACCTCGAGGTCCTCTCCCGGTTCGAGCTCGCCACCACGCGCGATTACATGGAGGAGAGCGGGACGGATCTGCTGCTGATCGAGGCGGGCCGACTCTGGGGGCACGGCTTCAGGGCCTCGGCCGTAACACCCGAGGGGGTCGGCCCCTGCCACAAATTCGGGACCTACGACGAATACAGCGAGACCGCCCACAGGAAGGGCGAGGCACGCCAGCTCTACGGCCGCTGCCTGATCGTCGCGGACGGACGCGTGACCGTACTCGACCACAACGGCCCGCACTGCCCGCACGGCAGCACCCATCCCAACGCACCCGCCGTCCGTCCCGTCGACGGTGAGCAGGTGCGTTTCCCCGGCGCCGAATCGGCCGCGACCGTGTGGCGCGGCGAAGGCCGCCTCATCGAACTGCGCGACTCCACCGGCCGGACGATCGGGCGTTACGTGCGCGGCTCCGGCTCGGTCCCCGAGCACGGCGGAGCCGCCCCCAGCCGCATCCACCCCCATCGCTACGCGGGCAGGGCCGGCTTGGTGCCACCGCCTGGATGGTGGGGCAGGATGACGCCCCGCGATCCGGAAGGGTCCCGCGCTCTGCGCCGTGTCGACGACGAGACCGCGAGGCGGCTGCTGGACGTCGCGGACGCCTCGTTCGGGGCCCGGGTCAAGGCGATGACGGCCCTGGGCGCCGACTGGAAGGAGCAGGACGCCTGCTTCGACGAGCTGAAGGCCCGGCTCGGCACGCCGCTGCCCGAGATCACCGACGAGAAGCTCCGGATCGGTGCGACCTCCATCGTCTGGACCGCGATCGAATGCCGGGAACGCCTGTTCGCGCTGGCTCAGCACATCGGGCTGACGCCCCCGTCACACCTGCCGCCCGCCCCCGACGCGGCGCCCGTGACCGCCGTCGAGGCCCCGAAGCCCACGAAATCGAAACTCGCCTTCCTCGATTCCAAGCCGGAGCGGTTCGAGGGCCGCTCCACCCGCGCGATCGTGTACGAGCGCATCGTGCGGCTCGCCGAGGAGACCGTGCCCAAGCGCGGGGCGGGCCGCCCGACCTCCGGGAACTTCACCGCGGCCGCCGTCCAGGGGGTCGAGGAGCGGCTGGGACGGCTGGGCGCCTCAGTGCTGCGCGCGGCCTGGGCCACCGGCACGGACCGCGACCAGCGCCGCGAGGAACTGCTCGACCTCGCCTCGGTCCCCGAACTCATCCGCACCGACGGGACCTGGCAGGTCGTACGCGTACGCCCGGCGCCTGACGCGGGGAGGCCGTACCCGGCTCTGGGACAAGCCGCCATCATCGGCATCGGCCCGGAGGAGCGTTCCGATAAGAGCTCGGCCTACGTCTCCACGGCGCTCCTCCACACTCCGGACGGTCCCGATCCGCTGGTGCTCGGCCGCAACACGGTCCAGGAAGCACGGATCTGCCGCGGTTGGGGCGATCCCGATCGGCTCCGCACGGCCGCGGACCTCATCGGCCGCAACGGGCCGCCGACGCTGAGCCACGAGGCCGTCGTCACCGCCTTCGCGGACGCCACCGGGCTGTCGGTCGCGCAGGCCGTCGTGCTGCTGTCCCCGTCCGCGCGCAGCGTCACGTGGCCGCTCGGCTGGGCGCTGGGACGCGTCGCCCCGCTCGCCCCCGACGACGCCGAGCTCGCACGCGCGCACAACCTGACGCAGACGGAGCTGGAGGCCGCGGCCCTCACGCTGGAGGCGATGACCGGCCCCGAAGAGGCCGTCGAGCTCGTCGAGGCGCTGATGCCGGACGATCCCGCGGACCTGTGGCTGTCCGGACCGGACGTCGACCGCGCGATCGCCCTGTGGTCCGGCCGCCATCCGCGGCTCACCCCGCTCGCGGGCCCGCACTGGGTCACCCTCGCCGCCGGACTGGACGAGCGCGACCTCCCCCTGCTCACAAGCGTGATCGCGCTTCTCGGCGAGCGGCTGCCGGAACGTCTGCCGCCGGGACGGTTCGGCGAGGCCGCCAGGGCGCTGGGCGACCGCGTCCCCGCGAGCCACCCCGCGCGGGCCACCACCGAGGCACGTCTCGAAGACCTGCGCGCCGCGTACGCCGCTCCGGAGACCCGGGTGCCGATCGCCACCGGCATCACCTCGGTGAGCGCCCTCGAACAGGCCGTCGGCGCGCTCGCCGTCCACCTGCCCGAACACGGTGGACTATGCATCGGCGATCTCCTGCTGCTGCTCCCCGACGGCGACGGCTACCGGGTCCTGCTGCGCCCCTCGGGCTTGGGCGGGCCGGATGACCCGATGCTGGAACGCCTCCGGGCGGCGCTCACGCGCAGCGGCGCGGCGAACGTCCAGTCCCTGCTGTCCGACCTGCGCCTCCTGCTCTCCGGTCGTCAGAAGGCGTTGACCAGCACGACGTAGACGGCGGTGCCGATGCCTACGCTGGTGCCGTTACTCGGCTACCCCTCTTCCCGGTGAGGGGCGTGGTCATCCGCCGCCCGCAGAGGGAAGCCGGGGCCGGGGTGGGCGCGGACGGCGCGGACGTCGATGGGCTCGGTCCATCGCCGGAACCCCCTGGCCCAAACACGTCCCGGCCCGGGTCGAGTCCGTCGCGGCTCAGTCCTGCCAGTAGAACACCAGATCGCGGACCTGGAGCGGCTCGCGGGAGCCGAAGAAATAGACGGCCAGCCCGGTGAACGTGATCGCTCCGAGTTCGGGGTCGATGTGCCGGAACCCCGCGTCCCGAAGGGCCGTCGTGATCCGGGCGTCCTCCTCGAATCCGAAGAAGGGGCCCAGCGTGCTCACCCAGACCTTGCCCGCGTCGGTGGGAATGACGTGGTAGGTGCCCTTGCCCGACCCCATGGACCGGCCCGCCGGTACCGGTTCCCGCGGTTCCAGCCCCGCGCCGGCCAGGGCCTGGCGCGCGGCGCCGAGCCGTACTTCCCCGAAGTCGTACGACTCGGGCGGCGGATCGAGGAGCGCCGCCTCGATCAGCCAGCGGGGGTCGGTGTCGCGCTGACCAGGCACGTACCTCCGGACGATCGCCTCCCGCACGTCGGGCGGGACGCCGGGCACCTCGACCCGCGGCGAGCCGAGCCCCTCCCACATCGGACGGATGTCATGGCCGCGCCGGTGCAGGATGGGAAGCGCCCACAGATGCCCCGGCCGGCCCTCCTCCACCATCGCCAGCAGCGTCCCGTCGTGGCCCTGACCGCCGATCAGCAGGTCGTAAGCCGTCCGGCTCACGATGGCGGAATCGTCGCCGAGACAGGGAGAGATGTCGCCGCCCGCACGCGCCAGAAGGCGGAGACCGAGCAGCCGTATCGCCGGGTAGGGCGCCGAGCGCGCGAGCGCGTCCGGCGAGTCGGCGCCCAACATCGCCACGACGGCGGGCATGCCGCGCAGTTCGATCAACTCGTCGACCGCCCCCTCCCCTGCCGCGCGAAGGTGCCTCCAGGGGGACGAGGCCAGCACGGTGAGCAGGCCCAACGCCTTCGCATCGCCTGACTTGGCATCGTCCAGGAGGGCCTGCGGTCCGAGCTTCTCCGCGATGTAGTAGTTGCCCCTTTCCAGCGCTCGCGCACGCAGTTCGCCGGAATACGGTTGCCCCGGCACATTCAGCGCGGTGGTCAGAGCGCTGTTGAGCCGAGCGCTGACCTCTGTGTCGCACACGCAGTCCACCAGCGCCGCGGCCCGCTCGCCGGGCACCCGCCCGATCAGCGCCTCCGCGCACGCCTCCCGCCGCCAGAACGCTTCGCCCTCGTCCAGGACGAGGTCGGCGATCGCGACCGCCGGGACCCCTTCCAGCGCCCGCTCGACGACCTCCCGTCCGGGCCGCCGGTCCCACGACGCGAACAGTGTCCTCAGCCGATCACGATCGTCCGTCATGGCCGGATCATCGTCCGCACCCCGCGCGGACCGCAACGCCTTTGCCCATGTGGGGATCACCCGGCGCGGGCGACCTGGGCTCCGGTTCCGGATCGGCGGGAACCTGGGGTCCAGATCGGCCTGGTGGTCCTGCTGCCGGCCGCCGCGGTGAAGACCTGCGTGCGACGCGGCGCCTCAGCCGTTTCGGGTCAGGCCCAGGCGCCTGGCCACCGGAGTCGCGCTCAGGCCGTACAGGGTCACCGTTGTGACGATCACCAGGAACGTGGCGGGCAGGATCTTGGCCGCGCCGGCGACCCCGGCGGCGACGAGCTCGGTCGAGAAGGTCGAGGCGGTGGCGGCGGCGACGATGCCGCGCGGGGCCATCCAGCCGATGAAGCGCCACTCGGCGGCCGTCAGGTCGGTCCCGCGCGTGGACGCATAGGCCACGAGCGGCCGGACGATCAGGACGAGCACGGCGACCAGGCCCAGGGTCGGCAGCACCAGGTGCCGGAGGGACTGCGGGGTGATCGTGGCGGAGATGGAGACGAAGAGCAGGCCGATGATCAGCTGGACGAGCGCCTCGGCGAACGGCCGGTGCGCGGGGAGGTCGAAGCCCGGCAGGTTGGCCACGGCCAGCCCCATGATGATCGCCGCCAGCAGCCCGGTGTCGTCCCGGGCGATGTCGCAGGCCGCCGCCACGGCGATCACCGAGGCGAGTTGCGCCGTGGCGCCGAGCACCTCACCGAGCCGCAGCCCGCACAGCAGCAGCCACAGCAGCCCCGTCCCGAGGAGGCCGCCGGCGGCGCCGATCGCGATGCTGGAGGCGAACTGCAGCACTTGGGCACCCGAACCCGTCTCGGTCGCGCCGATGACGGCGCTGAAGACGACCGCGCCCAGAATTCCGCCGATCGGATCGATCAGCGACCCTTCCCAGCTGAGGATCCGCCGCAACCGCTCCGGGGGCCGGACGAAGTCGAGCAGCGGGCCCACCACCGTCGGGCCGGAGACGACGAGGATGGCGCCCAGCATCGCCGCCGCCTCCGCCGACAGGCCGAGCAGCAGCGCGCCGAGGAACCCGGCGGACGCGGCCGTGACCGGCACCCCGAGCGCGATCAGCCTGACCACGACCCGGCGGACGTGCCCCTTGAGCCGGCGCAGGTCCAGGCCGAGGCCGGAGTCGTAGAGGATGAGCGCGACCGACAGCGACACCAGGGGTTGGAATGCCTCGCCCAGCAGCCGGTCGGGGTTGATGTCGGCGGTCATCGCGCCCGCGGCGAAGCCGACCGGCAGCAGGACGATGAGCGAGGGGATGCGTAATCGGGCCGCCAGGACCTGTGAGCCGACCGCGAGCGCGACCGTCAGCCCCACACCGAAGAGGACCTGGTCGGTCGTCATGCCTCTTCGAGGGCCTCGCCGAATTCGCGCAGCGCCTGGCGGTGGGCATTGTGGATGAGCACGTGCCCCACGCCGATGGCGGCCGCGAGCGGCCACTCGATGATCTCCAGCACGACCAGCACGCCGAGGCCGCCCAGGAAGGCGAGCTGATCCCCGGGCGGGAGCTCCACGCGCCGGCCCCACAGCTCGACCGTCACGTTGTGCGTCAGGGCGCGCTCGGCGGCCGCTCGACCGCGGACGTCCGTCGAGGCCCGCGGCGCGGCGGGTTTCCGGGTGGTGCGTACCGGTGCAGCCATGATCGCTCTCCGTTCTTCACTGGTGGATGGGCTCGGTACGAGATTCCCTCGCGCGACGGGTGGCGGGGGTCACCCATGACGGGGGAAGTGACCCGCAATCATCCGCCGTGGGGGATGCGGGGCGGCCGTCCCCGAGATGAGCTGCGTTCATAGGCCGCTACCGCATAGCGACGGGTTCATCAGCCCCTTCGACCTGGTGGAGATCGGCCGGCGGAGGAAGCCGACCGCGCGCCGCGTCGCACGCCGCCGCATGTAACAGGCATCTACAGGAGGAAAAGCTGCCGTGCCCGCCTGACCGCCTCGCCTCTCCGCGTCACGGCCAGCTTGCGGTAGACGCTCTTGAGATGGGTCTTGACCGTGTTCACCGACAGGCACAGGGCCGAGGCGATCTCCTCGGTCGTCATCAACTGCGCCACGGACCGCAGCACCTCCAGCTCCCGCGAGCTGAGCGGCTCCACCAGCGCCGCCCCGTCCCCGGGCGGGGGCGGGGGCGCGGCGAGCAAGGGGTGACAGCGCCGGAGCATCTCCGGATCGCCGCGGAGGACGGGCAGCAACCAGCTGGACGACAGGGCGAACGGCCGTCTGATCTCCTCATGGCGGGCCAGCCGCAGGGCCCGCTCCAGGGAGTAGCGGCCGCGCCGCCGGTCGGCGGTCCGGTAGGCCAGGCGGGCATCGAGCAGCCATGCCTCCACCCGGACGCCCGCCGGCGCCCCGGCGGACCGGGCCAGCGCGCTCCTGAGCATCGCCGCGGCGGTCTCGGCCGCGCCGCCGCCCGCCTCGATCCGGGCCAGCACGACCGCCGTGTCCAGGGCCGCCGTCCCACCCGCGCGTTCCGCGTCCCGCCGCGCCGCCTCGACGTCACCGGCCGACTCGTGCGCCTCCGCCGCCGCGAGCGCCAGCCTGCGTCCCAGCCAGCCGGGCCGCGGGACGATCGCCTCGGCCGCCCGCAGATCCCGCAGGGCGTGCTCGGGCCGTCCCCGGCACATCTCGGCGCGGGCCCTCACCAGGCACTGGACGGCGGTCGAGAAGGGGTCGGCGCAGCCGGAGGACGCCAGGGACGCCCTGGCCAGCTCGGTCCGGGCCGCGTCGATCCGCCACCGTTCCAGGTGCTCCCACGCGGACGCCAGATGGGCCGTCGCCACGCGCCGGCCCTCGGGCGACACCGATTTCTCCGGGAGCCGGCCGGCCCGGGCCGCGAGCTCGGCGGCCCGGACGACGTTGCCGCGCAGGGCCTCGGTGAGCGCGAGATCGCCGAGGCAGCGCTTCCGCTGGAAGTCCCCGCCCGCCTGCTCGGCCGCGGCCAGGGCCGCCTCGAACAGGCGCGCCGCCTCCGGCAGCCGCCCGTCCCACGCGCGGGCCCCCGCCCGTCCCGCCAGCGCCAGCGCCCGTAGTTCCGGACGGTCGTCCAGCAGCCGGTCCGGAACATCCCCCAGCAGGCCCGCGGCGTCGCCGGACGCGGCGGCGAAGGCGGACGCGCCGGGCCGGCACAGTTCGACTGCCGCCAGGCACAGCCGCGCGGGCCAGGCGGCCTCGTCCGGCGCCCGTTGGAGCAGCCGCCCGGCATGGTCCAGCGCGGCAGAGCACAGCGGGCCGTCCCCGCGCCTGGCCGCCACGGCCGCGGCGACGATGGCCGGCTCCGGCTCGGCACCGGCGAGGGTGTCCTCGTCCGGCATGGACTCGAACATGCCGGACAGCGCCTCCCGGGGCCGCAGGCCGAGCACGTGACCGATGGCGAGCCGGTCGACGACAAGCCGCGACGCGAACCGCCGGTCGCCCGTCCGGACGGCATGCCGCACGGCCTCGACCGGCCGTCCGCACCGTTCGAACCATGCCGCCGCGCGCCGGTGCAGTTCGGGGACCATGGCGGGTGACTCGTGCCGGAGGATCAGCCGCAGCGCTTCACCGAACATGTGGTGGTAGCCGTACCAGCCGCGGCCCAGCGGTGCGGCGAACGCGTTGCGCCGGACCACGTCCGGAAAGGCCCGTCCCGCCTCGCCGGCGAGCACGCCGGCCAGTTCGGCGTTGACGCTCGGCACGACGCTCGTCGCCAGGAGCGTCCAGCGCGCGTCGGGGGGCTGGGCGTCGACGACCTCCTCCATCAGGTAGCCGACGACGCTCTGGTCGTCCCCGGCGAAGCGGGCGGCGAACGCCTCGGGGTCGGGGTGCGCCTCCATGGACATCGCGGCCAGCCTGATCCCCGCGGGCCAGCCGCCCGTCCGCTCGCGGAGCGCCCGCTGCGCGGCGCGCCCGAGCCGCACCCCGTGCTGGGCCAGGACCGCGGCGATCTCCCGGTCGCCGAAGGCCAGGTCGCCGGCGCGGATCTCGGTCAGCTCGCCCGCGAGCCGGTGGCGGTGGAGCGGGAGGGGCGAGTCGCTGCGCGAGAGGACCACCGCCCGGAATCCCGGTCCCGCGTTCCGCAGCAGCCGGTTCACCACCTCGGCGGGGGCCGAGCCGGGTCTGGCCGGGAAGTCGTCGATCACGACGGCGACCGGCACGCCGGCCTCCCGCAGGGCCGCCGCCAGGGCGGCCTCGTGGGACGCGGGCTCCGCGACCCCGGCCCGCGACAGGCCTTCCGCCAGCGCGGCGCAGAACCCGCGGACGGTCACCGTCGAGTCGTCGCACCCGACCCAGCAGATGATCGGCCGGGTCGAGGCGGCCGCCCACATCAGAGCCGTGATCGTCTTTCCCGAACCGGGCGGCCCGGTGATCACCGTGAGCGGTCCCCGGACGCCCTTGCGCAGGCGCTCCATCAGCCGGGGCCGCGGCACGGCCCATTCGGGCAGGTACGGGTCCATCAGCTCTTCCGCCTTCGGCACCGCCAACCAGGTTTATCGCCCCTGATCTCGTCCCGCACGACCTCGATGGAGGAGATTTTGCGAACTCATGTGCCCGCCGTCCCCGCACGGCGGCCGCGCGCCTCACCCGCGATGGATGATGCGGAACGCAGGGCGCCACGGTGCGCTGGTACCGGGATTACCGAGCGCCCAGGATCGGGGATGGCCTCATGCCCGGCTACGAGATCAGGATCAAGGGCCGCGTCAGCGACTCGCTCCAGCACGCCTTCGAGGACCTCAACGTCTCGGTGCGGTCGGCCGAGACCGTCGTCTGGAGCCCGGCGCTCGACCAGGGCGCCCTCTACGGCGTCCTGGAAAGGATCCAGGCCCTCGGTCTCGAACTCGTCGAGGTGCGCGAACTCCCCCGGCATCAGCCCTGATCAGACGTCGCGGCGTTGGACGCCGACCAGGGTGATCAGGACGCAGGCCAGTGCCCAGACGGCGTAGACGGTCCACGCGCCACCGGTCGTCCACGGGTAGGGGACCGCGTCCTGGACGGCCTGGCCCAGGCGTTCCCACGCGTTGAGCGGCAGCGTGTGGGCGACGACGGCCGACCAGCGGCCGCCGGCGCCGAACGCGGCGGGCGGCACGAACAGGATCACGAACACCACGACCAGGGTGGGCGCGGCGTGCCGGACGGCCGCGCCGGCGGCCATGCCCACCAGCGCGGACACCGGCGCGAGCAGGGCCGACGCCGCCACCAGGCGGAACGCTCCCGGGTCCGCGATCGACATGCCCGCGTCGCGCCCGGACAGGATCGCCTGGGTCAGCCCGAAGGACGTCCCCGCGACGGCGGCGCCGAACCCGGCCGCGACCGCCGCGACGACGACCACCTTCGCGGCCATCACCTGGCGGCGGGCGGGCACGGCGATGAACGTCGTGCGGATCATCCCGGTGCCGTACTCCCCGGTGATCGCGACGGCCCCGATCGCGGCGACCGCGAAGACCAGGCACATCGCGGCGGGCTGGGTGAACGCGTCGTGCAGCGCGCCGACCGGGACGAACCCGGAGGCGCGCGGGTCCCCGCCGGTCAAGTCGCGGTAGTCGCCGTAGGCGGCGGTCACGTTGAACCCGACCGCGGCCAGCGCGCTGACCGCGAGGGCCCAGGCGGTCGAGCGCAGCGACCGCAGCTTGATCCATTCGGCGGCGAGCAGGTCGCGGAACCGGGCCCGGGGCTCGGCGATCCTGGGGTCTTCGATCAGTTCGTTCGCTTCGATCATCCGCCCACGGTGTCGCGCGCCGCGCCGCCGGGCATCGGGCCCGCGCGGGCAATGCATGTCATCCGTGGACCTACATCCCCGGGCCGATTCCGGGCCGCGGCCGCGCGGCTACCATCACCGCATGCACGCCGCGCCGCTGACCCTGCTGAAGCGCGTGCCGCCGGGCGCCTGGACGGCCGTGACCTGGTGCGCGATGGCGATCTGGCCGATCGTCGAGTTCGTCTGGTTCCCGCCCGACCACGGGTACTCCAACAAATATCCGGCGGACGGCCTCGACTCGTTCCCGGCGCAGGCGCTGCTGGCACTGGCGTTCGTCCTGGCGGTCGCGGGCGGCGTGCTGCTGCGCCGCCGGCCGGTGACCGGGTACGTCCTGCTGATCGCGGGCACGGTCGTGTCCGCGGTGGCGTGGCGGCAGCCGGAGCTCCCCTCGGCCCAGTTCCTGGCGGTGGACGTGGCCCTGTGCTTCATCGCGGCGACCCGGGCGCGCCGCGTCTCCGTCGCCGCCGCGGCGATGGCGGCCGGGGTGCTCGCGGGTTTCCTGGCGGTGCGGCTGTCGTGGTGGGAGGAGAACGGGATCGCCTCGGAGCCGTTCATGGTCCTGACGGTGGTCATCGCCTGGCTGGCCGGCAACTCCGCGCGCCAGGCCCGCCTGCACGCCGAGCGGCTGCGCGCCCAGGCCGCCGCCCAGGCGGTCACCGCCGAACGGCTCCGGATCGCGCGCGAGCTGCACGACGGCGTCGCGCACAGCATCGGCATCATCGCGCTCCAGGCGGGCGCGGCGCGCCGCGTCCTCGACACCCAGCCGGAGGGGGCACGGGAGGCGCTGGCGAGCATCGAGGACGCCGGCCGCGAAACGCTGTCCGGGCTGCGCCGGATGCTCGGCGCGCTCCGCCACGCCGAGCCGCTCGACGCCGCCCCGGGCCTGTCCGACGTCGACCGGCTGGCCGCCGCGACGACCGCCGCGGGCGTCCACGTCGACGTGCGGTGGCGGGGCGAGCCGCGGCCGCTGCCTCCGGAGATCGACGTGTCCGCCTACCGGATCGTCCAGGAGGCGGTCGCGAACGTGGTGCGGCACGCGGGCACCCGCTCCTGCCAGGTGGCCATCGAGCACCGCGACGGCGAGCTGGCCATCGAGGTCCTCGACGGCGGCCATGCCCACCAACGCGGCCCCGGCCGCACCGAGGGGACGGGGTACGGCCTGGTCGGCATCCGCGAGCGGGTCGGCCTGCTGCGCGGCGAGTTCTCCGCCGGTCCGCGGCCCGAGGGCGGCTTCCGGGTGGCGGCCCGGCTGCCCGTTCCGGCGGCCGGCCGATGACCGTGCGGGTGGTGCTCGCCGACGACCAGCCGCTGGTGCGCGCCGCGCTGCGGATGGTCATCGCCGACGCGCCCGATCTCGACGTCGCCGGGGAGGCCGCGACCGGCGCCGACGCCGTCCGGCTCGCCGCGGACGCCGACGTCGTCGTGATGGACCTGCGCATGCCCGGCATGGACGGCATCGAGGCCACCCGGCGGATCGCGGCGCGTCCCGGCGGGCCGCACGTCGTCGTGCTGACCACGTTCGACGACGACGACCACGTGTTCGGCGCGCTGCACGCCGGGGCGGCGGGCTTCCTGGTCAAGGACATGGCGCTGGACGACATCCTCGCCGCCATCCGGGTCGTCGCCGCCGGGGACGGGCTGATCGCGCCCGGGGTCACCCGGCGCCTGATCGCGCGCCTGGCGGGCAGCCCGGCACGGCTGGCGTCGGCGGCGTCCGCGCGCGGGCTCACCGGTGTCACGGGACGGGAGCGCGAGGTGCTGACCCTGGTGGGGCAGGGCATGAACAACAGCGAGATCGCCGCCGAGCTGCACCTCAGCGTGGCCACGGTCAAGACGTATGTGACGCGGCTGCTCACCAAGCTCGACGCCCGCGACCGCGTCCAGCTCGTCATCATCGCCTACGAGACGGGCCTGGTCGCCCCCGGGACGGGACCCTGACGGCGGGGCGCCGTGGCAGGCTGGTACCCGTGACGACCGACAGCGGACGGCAGACCACCGCGGCCATGGGCAGGCCGCGCGTGACGTCGCGGGCCGCCCTGGAACGGCAGGCGTTCGCGCTGTTCGCCCGGCAGGGGTTCGACGAGACCACCGTCGACGACATCGCGGCGGCGGCGGGGATCGGGCGGCGGACGTTCTTCCGTTACTTCGCCTCCAAGAACGACCTGGTCTGGGGCGACTTCGAGGCCCACCTGCAGCGGCTGCGCGGGCTGCTGGACGAGACCGATCCGGCCGTGCCGCTGGTGGAGGCGATCCGCCGGGCGGTGGTGGAGTTCAACCGGTTCGACCCGCGGGAGGTGCCCTGGCACCGGCAGCGCATGCGGCTCATCCTGGAGGTGCCGACCCTGCAGGCGGACGCGACACTGCGGTACGCGTCCTGGCGTGCGATCATCACCCGGTTCGTGGCGGGGCGCACCGGCCTTCCCGCGTCGGGGATGGTCCCCCGGCTTGCGGGCAACGTCGTGCTCGCCGCCGCGCTCAGCGCCTACGAGCACTGGCTGTCGCTGGAGGACGACACCGCGCTGTCCGGCCTGCTGGACGAGACGATCCGTCAGGTGTCGGCCGGTCTGGCGACCGTGCTGGACCTGGCTTCCGCGCCCTGACCGCGGGCGATGAGCGCGGCGATGACCTCGCCGATGAGGACGGCCGTGGCGGCGGGGCCGCGCAGCGGCGCGGTGGGGAGGATGGAGGTGTCGGCGACGCGGAGCCCGGTCAGGCCGTGGACCCTGCCGTGGGCGTCGACGGCGGCGGCGGGGTCGGCCGCCGGGCCCATGGGCACGGTGCCGCAGGTGTGCTGGGACGTGCCGAGGCGGGACCGGATCCACTCGTCGAGCAGGCGGTCGTCGTGCAGCGTCCGGGGTAGCGGGTCCACCAGGCCCCGGGAGACGTCCTCGAAGGCGCCGGTGGCGACGAGGGCGGCGGTCGCCCGCACCGCCTCACGCATCCGGCGCCGGTCGGCCGCGGTCCGCAGGTAGCCGTAGTCGACGCGGGGCGGGGTCTCGGGGTCGGCCGACAGAGTGCGCACCCCGCCGGTCAGGCGGGGCGTCTGCACCGAGGCGAGGAAGGCCAGGGGCGCGCCGGGGATGGCTGTCAGCCCGCCGACCAGCCCGGCCATGGGCACCAGGGACTGGAGGATCTCCAGGTCTCCCGCGTCGGGGCCGTCCGACGAGGGCAGGTGGAGGGCTCCGCCCAGCCATGAGCCGGACGGCTCGTCCAGCGGGTGCCGGGGCGTCCACTCCAGCACGACCTGGGGGTGGTCGCTGAGCGCGGCGCCGACCGCGGGGAGGTCGTGCACGACGGGGATGCCCAGGCGTTCCAGGTGGCGCGCCGGTCCGATCCCCGACAGGTGCAGCAGGTGCGGCGAGGCCGGCGAGCCCGCGCACAGGACGATCTCCCCGGCCTCCAGCACGGTTCCGCGCCCGACCACGACACCAGTCGCCCGGCCGCGGCGGACGATCACCGATCGCACCGGGGAGCCGCCCGCCACGGTGAGGTTGGGACGTCCGAGCGCGCCGAGCAGGTAGGCGATGCCGGTGTTGACGCGCCGTCCGTCCAGGACGTTGGCGGGCACCGCGCCGAATCCGGGCGGGTCCTGGGCGTTCTTGTCGGGCTCTTCCGGGTGCCCGAGCTCGCGGGCCGCGGCCTGGAACGCGGCGGCGGCGGGGTGCCGCAGGTCGGTGCGGCCGACCGGGACCGGTCCCCGGTCGCCGTGCAGCGGGGTGGCCCCGAGGTCGAGGTCGGTCTCCAGGGCGCGCAGGAAGGGCAGCGCCCGCTCGTAGGACCAACGGGCGTCGCCCGCGGCGGCCGCCCAGCGGTCGAAGTCCGCGCGGCGCGCCCTGACGAAGTAGCCGCCGTTGACGGCGGTCGAGCCGCCGAGGAAGCGGCCGCGGGTGACCGTGTAGGGCATGCCGGGCATGAGGCGGGCAGGGAACGTGCGGACGGCGGTGTGCGTCGGCTGCGCGCCGGGGACGAGGCACGCGTCCAGCAGGTCCGCCGGGAAGTCCGGCCGGGCGCGCGGCACCGGTCCGGCCTCCAGCAGCAGGACCTCGCGATCGGGGTCCTCGCTGAGCCGGGCCGCGAGGACGGCGCCGCTGCCGCCCCCGCCCACCACGAGCACGTCGGGCCGCCGCGCGCCCACCTTGAAATCGGGCAAACCATCCCCTTTTCTTTTGACACTCGATGCACTTAGTATCACCCGCAGGTGAAACGGCCACCACTCATCCAGCCCGAGGAGGCCCCATGGACACCACCGCCCCCGACGCCCAGGCCGCCGACCAGACCGACGACCGGACCCGCGATCGAGCCGCAGAGCCCGCCGAGGCCGAGTCCCTCGTCGAGGAGGTCTCGATCGACGGCATGTGCGGCGTCTACTAGAGCGTCATGCCCGGGATCGACATGGACCGCGCCTGGGACCTGCACCCGCAGGTCTCGGTGCGGCCGGAACCCTTCGGCGCGCTGCTCTACCACTTCGGCACCCGCAAGCTGTCCTTCCTCAAGGACCGCAGGCTGCTCGCGGTCGTGCAGGGCCTCGGGGACGCGCCCACCGCCCGCGCGGCGTGCACGGCCGCCGGGATCCCGGCGCCCGAACTGGACCGCTATGGCGCGGCGCTCGGCGCGCTGCACCGGTCCGCCATGCTCGTCGAAAGGCTCGTCGAAAGGACTCCTTGACCTCCTCCCCCTCGTGAACGAGGGGGATTCCGACCCGTGGCCTCAGGAGAGGGGGACAGGTTGAGGTTCGCGGTTCGTCCGCCCCGGCGACCCGGAGCGTCCCCGCGCAGGGACGGCCGGTCCGGCCGCCGTGCCCACGAGTCTGGTCTCGTGGGCGATGTTGCGTGCCGCGTTCACATCGGCGTTGCCGGCGTGGCCGCAGGACCGGCACCGGAAACGCGCTTGGCTCTCACGCGCCTCCCGATCCCTGATCCCGCACGCCGAACAGCGCTGCGAGGTGTACGCGGGATCGATCCTGTGGACGCGGCCGGGGGCCTTGTGCTCCAGCCGCTCGACCAGCATCCCCCAACCGCCGGCCAGGATGCCCCGGTTCAGCCCCGCCTTGGCGGCGACATTGCGTCCCGGATCCTGGAGCGTGCCTCTGGCGGAGCGGGTCATGCCCCCGATGCGCAGGTCCTCGACACCGATCACCTCGAACTCGCGGGCCAACCCGGTGGAGGTCTGCTCCACCCAGTTCCTGCGGCGATCGCGCTCGCGGGCCTTGAGCCGGGCGAGCGCGGCCCTGAGCCGCGCGCGGCGGGCAGAGCCGCGCCGGGCACGCCCCAGCTTGCGGGCCAGCAGTTCCAGGCGTCGCTCCTCCGCGTGGGTGAGGCCGGGGACCTTCAGCAGGTCCCCATTGGACAGGGCGGCGCTGACGGCCACGCCCCGGTCCACCCCCACCACGCTCCCGTCACCAGGACCGGGAACCGGGGACGGGACGTGCGCGAAGGCCACATGCCAGCGCCCTACCCGATCACGGGTGACCCGGTAGGACTTCACGCCCTCCGGCACCGGCCGCGACAGGCGGAACCGCACCCATCCGCACTTGGGCACCAGCACCGCACCCCACTTGCGCGACAACCGCTCGACCTGGTGCGGTTTGACGCCGACCTGCCGGAACCCCTCGTGCACCCCTTGCTTGCGCCAGGTGGGACGGCGGTGGGTACCGGCGAAGAAGTTGCTCATCGCCTGCGCGAAGTCACGCAGCGCCTGCTGCTGCACGGTCTGGGACCCGGCCCGCAACCATGCGAACGCGGCACGGGCCTCGGTGAGCTGCCGGGACTGCTCGGTGTAGCCCGGCGCCCTCCCGCGCAGGTGCCGGGACCAGAAACCGTGTTGCTCCACGGCCAGGTTCCACACGTACCGGGCGTGCGCGCAATGCCCGAGCAGGACCTGCTCCTGCTCGGGGGTGGAGTCCAGGCGGTAGCGCGACACAGGTGTGAGCGTAGCGTGCACGCTCGAACACAGAGACGAAAACCTGCAGGATGGCGCCTGGCCCGGTCAACCGACATTCGCCCGGGGGCGAATCTCCTTTCCTGCCCTGCTCCGCAGGGGTCCGATTCCTCCCCGGCCTCAAGGCCGGAGTTTCCTCGGAGGTCCTTTGATGAGCAGCACAACGCGGCTGGTCGACCTGTTCGAGTACGGGCTCGACGCGCCGATCTGCCTGACCTGGGAGCTCACCTACGCCTGCAACCTGGCCTGCGCGCACTGCCTGTCCAGCTCGGGACGGCGCGACCCGCGCGAGCTGAGCACCGCCGAGGCCAAGGCCGTCATCGACGAACTGGAGGCCATGCAGGTCTTCTACGTCAACATCGGCGGCGGCGAGCCGACCGTCCGACCGGACTTCTGGGAACTGCTGGACTACGCCACCGCCCACCACGTGGGCGTGAAGTTCTCCACCAACGGCGTCCGGATCACCCCCGAGGCCGCCCGGCGGCTGGCCGCCAACGACTACGTCGACGTGCAGATCTCGCTCGACGGAGCGACCGCCGAGGTCAACGACGCGCTGCGCGGCCCCGGCTCGTACGACACCGCCGTGCGCGCCATGCGCAACCTCTCCGACGCGGGCATGAAGAACTTCAAGCTCTCGGTGGTGTGCACCCGGCACAACATCCCGCAGATCGACGCGTTCAAGGCGCTGGCCGACGAGTACGGCGCCCAGCTGCGCCTGACCCGGCTGCGCCCGTCCGGCCGGGGCGCCGACGTCTGGGACGAGCTGCACCCCACCCCCGCGCAGCAGCGCGAGCTGTACGACTGGCTGGTCGCGCACGGCGACAACGTGCTGACCGGCGACTCCTTCTTCCACCTGTCCGCTTACGGCGAGCCGCTGCCCGGCCTCAACCTGTGCGGCGCCGGACGGGTCGTGTGCCTCATCGACCCGGTCGGGGACGTGTACGCCTGCCCCTTCGCGATCCACGACGAATTCCTGGCCGGGAACGTGCGGCGGCCCGGCGGGTTCACCCGGGTGTGGCGCGAGTCGGAGCTGTTCCGCGACCTGCGCGAGCCGCAGAACGGCGGAGCCTGCTCCTCCTGCTCCTTCTACGACACGTGCAAGGGCGGCTGCATGGCCGCCAAGTTCTTCACCGGCCTGCCGCTGGACGGCCCCGACCCCGAATGCGTCCAGGGCCACGGCGAGAAGCTGCTGGCCCAGCGCCCGGAGGACCGGGCGGGCATCCCCAAGCCGTCGGCCGACCACTCCCGCCGCACCGCCCCGTCCCGGAGCCGGCCGGTGCCGGTGAAGATCACGCGCCGCCCGGACCCGGACCGTCCCCCGGTGAGCGCCTGCGCAGAAGACCCGCTCGCGGGTCTTCGCGTTCGCTAACGCCCCAGCCCCTAGGAGACACATCCCGATGCCGAGGAATCCCTGGTTCGAGACCGTCGCCGAGGCCCAGCGCAGGGCCGAGCGGAGACTGCCGGCCATGGTGTACGGGGCGCTGGTCGCGGGCTCCGAACGCGGCCGGACCATCAAGGACAACATGGCGGCATTCGGCGAGCTCGGGTTCGCCCCCCACGTCGCCGGCCACCAGCCGGAGCGGGACCTGTCGACCACGGTGATGGGCGTGGAGACCGCGCTGCCCGTCCTCATCTCCCCCACCGGGGTGCAGGCCGTCCACCCCGAGGGCGAGGTCGCGGTGGCGCGCGCCGCGGCCAACCGGGGCGTCATCATGGGCCTGAGCTCGTTCGCCAGCAAGCCCGTCGAAGAGGTCACCGCGGCCAACCCGAACGTCTTCTTCCAGATGTACTGGAGCGGCGACCGCGACGCGATGGTGCAGCGCATGGACCGGGCCCGCGCGGCCGGGGCCAAGGCGCTCATCGCCACCCTCGACTGGTCGTTCTCCAACGGCCGGGACTGGGGCAGCCCCCTCATCCCCGACAAGATCGACCTGAAGACCGCGATGAAGCTGGCGCCCGGCGTCCTGCCCCGGCCCGGCTGGCTGTGGAGCTTCGCCAGGAGCGGCCGCATCCCCGACCTCACCGTGCCCAACCTCCAGCCGCCCGGCGGCCAGGCCCCCACCTTCTTCGGCGCCTACGGCGAATGGATGCAGACCCCGCCGCCCACCTGGGACGACGTGGCGTGGATGCGCAAGGAATGGGACGGTCCCTTCATGCTGAAGGGCGTCACCCGCGTGGACGACGCCAAGAAGGCCGTCGACGCGGGCGTCACCGCCCTGTCGGTCTCCAACCACGGCGGCAACAACCTCGACACCACGCCGGCGACCATCCGCGTGCTGCCGGCCGTCGCCGAGGCCGTCGGCGACCAGGCCGAGGTCCTCCTCGACGGCGGCGTGCGGCGCGGCGGCGACGTCGCCAAGGCCCTCGCCCTGGGCGCCCGCGCCGTCCTGATCGGACGCGCCTACCTGTGGGGGCTGGCCGCGAACGGGCAGGCCGGAGTGGAGAACGTCCTGGACATCCTGCGCGGCGGCCTCGACTCCGCCGTCCTGGGCCTCGGGCACTCCAGCGTCCACGACCTGTCGCCCGAGGACCTGGTCGTCCCGCCCGGGTTCCGGCTGACGCTGGGCGGCGGGGCGGCGGGCTGACGTGCCCGGGGAGGGGGGCCGCGAACTTGCGGAAGCCGCCTGGCCGGACGTCCAGGCGGATCCGCTGGTGCTGGTGCCGGTCGGCTCGACCGAACAGCACGGGCCGCACCTGCCTCTCTCCACCGACACCGTGATCGCCGAGGCGGTCGCCGAGCGCGCGGCCGGCGCGCTGCGGGCGGTCGTCGCGCCGGCGATTCCCTACGGCGCGAGCGGGGAGCACGCCGGCTTCCCCGGCACGATCTCGATCGGCCACGAGGCGCTGCACGCGGTGATCGTGGAGACCGTCCGATCGCTGGCGCTGTGGGCGGGCCGGATCGTCTTCGTCAACGGGCACGGCGGCAACGTCGCCACGCTCGACGCCGCCGTGCCCCGGCTGCGCGCCGAAGGGCACGACACCGCCTGGACCGGCTGCGACGCCCCCGGCGGCGACGCGCACGCCGGGCTCACCGAGACCTCCGTCATGCTGCACCTGGCCCCGCATCTGGTGCGGCCGTTCGACACGGTCACCGGCGACACCCGGCCGCTGGCCGCGCTGCTGCCCGAGCTGATCGCGCGCGGCGTCCGCGCCGTCTCGCCCTCCGGAGTCCTCGGCGACCCGGCCGGGGCCTCGGCCGAGCGGGGCCGCGAGATCCTGGACGCGATGGCGGCGTCGGCCACCGCCCGGATCGGCGGCGGAAAGGTGGACGCCAGCGGCCGCCTCGTCCCGTCCGCAGAGCCGCGGCCATGAGCGCGCGGCGCTCCTTAGCGCTTCCGGACGGCTTCCGGATCGCGCTGGACCGGGGGACGTCCCTCTGGTCGGGCGGGCGGGTCGCCACCGGCGGCTCGCCCTGGAAGGTCGTGCGCCTCGGCGAGGCGGCCCGCCCCCACCTGGCGGCGCTGCGCCGGGCGGGCGCGCGGGGCGTGGCCGACGACTCCCCCGTCGGACGGGCGCTGGCCCGCCGGCTGATCGACCACGGCCTGGCCCATCCGGTCCCGGCCCCGCGCCCCGGCCCGCACGACGTCACGGTCGTGATCCCGGCATACGATCGGGCTGACGAGCTCGAACGGTCCCTGGCGGCGGTCAAGGGCATGCCCGTGATCGTCGTGGACGACGGGTCGCCCGATCCCGGACCGCTGCGCCGGGCGGCCACCGCGCACGGCGCGCTGATCGTCCGGCACCCGCGCAACCGGGGACCGGCCGCCGCCCGCAACACCGGGCTGCGGCTCGCGGAGACGCCGTTCGTGGCGTTCGTGGACTCCGACTGCCGCCCCGAGGACGGCTGGCTGGACGTCCTGATGCCGCACTTCGACGACCCCCGCGTCGCGGCCGTGGCGCCCCGGGTGGTGCCGAGCCCGGGCGGGGACCGGCTGCTGGCCCGGTACGAGGCCGCCAGGTCCGCGCTCGACATGGGCGCGCGGCCCGCGCTGGTCCGTCCGGGAGGCCGGCTCGGATTCGTTCCCACGGCGACGCTGCTGGTGCGCGTGGCCGCGCTGGAAGGCGTCCCTTTCGACGAGCGGCTGCGGCTGGGCGAGGACGTCGACTTCGTCTGGCGGCTGGGGGACCTCGGCTGGAACGTCCGCTACGAGCCCGCCGCCCGGGTCGCGCACACGCCGCGGCTGCGCCCGGTGGACTGGGCGCGGCGGCGCCACCAGTACGGAACCTCCGCCGCGGACCTGGCCGTCCGCCATCCCGGCAGGCTGGCACCCGCGCGCCCGTCGGCGTGGAACCTCGCGGTCCTCGCCCTGCTCGCCCGGGGCCGCCCGGTCCCGGCCGCCGCGTGCGCGGGCATCGCCGCGGGCCTGCTGGCCAGGCGGCTGGCGCGGCTGCCCGCCGACTGGAGCCTGGCCGCCGCCATCGTCGGCAAGGGCACGGTCGCCGACGCCGCCGCGCTCGGGCACGCGCTGCGCCGCGAATGGTGGCCGGCCGGGCTGCTCGCCCTGGCCGCGAGCCCGCGCAGCCGGCTCGCCCGCGCCGCGGCGCTGGCCATGATCGCGCCCATCGCGCTGGAATGGGCGCGGTGCCGCCCCGCCGTCGACCCCGTCCGCTACACGGTGCTGCGGCTCGTCGAGGACGTCGCCTACGGGTCAGGGGTGACGGCGGCCTCGGCTCGCGCGCGGACCGCCGCGCCCCTGCTCCCGGACGTCCGCTTCCCGGACCGGCTCCGCAGGTGGGCCCAACGGCTCAGCGGTTGAGCGCCCCGAGGTCGACGCGCAGCTGGGTGCCGGTGATGTACTTGCCCTCGTCGGAGGCCAGGAACGCGACCATGTTCGCGATGTCCTCCGGCTCGACGAGCGGGTACGGCAGCGCCGGCATGTAGATGGGCCCGAGGTCGGGCGACTTCTCGATGAACGACTGCAGCGAGTTGTCGTTCATGCCGGTCCGGACGCCGTGGGGGTGGATCGTGTTGACCCTGATGTCGTGCTCGCCCAGCTCGTTGGCCAGGGTCTTGGCCAGTCCGACGACGCCGTGCTTGGAGCTGGCGTAGTGGGCGAGGAAGGGCATCCCCTTCAGGCCCGCCACCGAGCTGATGATGATGATCGACCCGCCCTGCCCCTGCTCGATGAGCGTCGGCACGGTGGCCTTGACCGTCTTCCAGACGCCGGTGAGGTTGATGTCGATGACGTCCTGCCACTGCTCTTCGCTCAGGTCCCAGGTGAGGCCGTAGTTCGCGATCCCCGCGTTGGCGACCACGATGTCCAGCCGTCCGAGCTCGGCGACACCGTCCCGGACCACCGACTCCAGCCCCGCCAGGTCGCGCACGTCGACCTCCCGGGTCAGGACGCGCCGCCCCTGCTCCTTCACCAGCTTGGCGGTCTCCTCCAGCTCGGCCTCGGTGGCGGGCGCGTACTTGACGTGCGGGCTCGGGTTTCGGGCGATGTCGATCGCGATGATGTCCGCCCCTTCGGCGGCCAGCCGGACGGCCTCCGCCCGGCCCTGCCCCCTCGCGGCGCCGGTGATGAAGGCGACCTTTCCCGTCAATCGCGCCATGACATGTCCTCCACGGTGGTCGGCCCCGAGCGGTAACCCGCCGTCATGATGGCACTCGATGCCAAAAACAGGCAATAGCAGGCAGTCGTCAAGCGATTGACCGATACACATATCGGGCGGCGGGTCAGGAAGAGGGGACCTCGGACCCGGTGCCGAGGACGCCGGCCCGCCACAGGACGCGGACATGCTCGATCAGTGGCGGCCCCAGGGCGAGCAGCGCCTCCGGGTCCCGCTCGGCCACCGGTGCCGTCACCATCGCACTGGTCGCCGCCACGATCATCCGGCAGGTGAACCGGGTGGCCTGGTCCGCGCTGCCCGTCAGATCGGCCAGCGCGTCGCTGATGACCTCCTGCAACAGGCTGCGCCGCCGGATGGCCTCGGGTCCGGCAGCGTACACCTCGACCAGGAACAACCGGGCAAAGGGCAGCTCTTCGGCCAGCGCCCGCAGGTACGCGGTGATCGCCCGCTCGCACAACTCCAGGCGGTCGTCCCGCGCCCCCTCGCCCGGCGCCCCGGCGTCGCCGATCTCCCGGGTCAGCCGCTCCAGCAGCAATTGGCCCGCGCCTTCGAAGGCGGCCATGAAGCAGTCGAGCTTGGAGCCGAACAAATCATAGAAGCTCTGCCGCGACACCACCGCGCGCTGGAGCACGTCCGCCACCGACGTGCCCACGTACCCCTTCTCGGCCATGACCTCGGCCATCGCGGTGCACAGCCGGGTCCGGTGGATGCGCCGCACCTCCTCGCGCGCCAGCGCATGGCGGCCGCGCGGCAACCGGCGGGGCGTGGAGTCCGGCATCCGACCACGATAGTCGTCGCGAAGAATGTAAGCGTGGACTTCTCACCGGCGTGGATTCTGTTCGAACCGGACGGTTCCTTCTCCTGGCATGCCGCCGCGGACACCGCGTCGGTGGAAGAGCGCTGCCGCGCCGGCGCCGGTGCCCTGATCACCTTCCCGGTGGCCGGCCGGATCCGCCTCATCGGGTACCGCGCGAGCGCGCTACCTGGCCGGTGAGGCGATGCCGAAGGCGAGCGTCGCCGGGCAGATCGCGAAGCGATGTCGCGCTCGTTCAGGCTCGGTCAGGGTGCGAGCCGCCAGGCGAGCGCCCTGGGCCGGGACTGCGATCAACACTGGACGGGTCCGGGCGGACCAGGCCGTGGTCGTAGGCGAACACGACGGCCTGGATGCGGTCGCGCAGGTCCAGCTTGGCGAGGATCCGCTTGACGTGCGTCTTGGTCGTGGCCTCGCCGACGTGCAGGGCGCGGGAGATCTCGCCGTTGGACAGGCCGCGGGCGATCAGCAGCAGCACCTCGCGTTCGCGCTCTGTGAGCCGGTCCAGGCGGCGCCTGGTCGGCTCGTCGGGCGGGGCGGGCGAGGTGCGGGCGAACTCGTCCAGCAGCCGCCGGGTGACCGACGGGCCGAGCAGTCCCTCGCCCGCCGCGACCGTCCGCACGCCTTCGAGCAGCGTCTCCGGCGGGGTGCGCTTGAGCAGGAAGCCGCTGGCCCCGGCGCGGACGGCGGCGAAGACGTACTCGTCGAGTTCGAAGGTGGTGAGCACCAGGACGTGCGGCCGCGGGCCGCGCGCGGTGATCTCGCGGGTGGCGGTCACTCCGTCCATGACGGGCATGCGCACGTCCATGAGGACGACGTCGGGGGCCAGGTCGCGCGCCAGCCGCACGGCCTGCGCGCCGTCGGACGCCTCGCCGGCGACGGTGATGTCGGGTTGGGTCTGCAGCATCATGCGCAGGCCGCCGCGCATGAGCTCCTCGTCGTCGGCGAGCAGGACCTTGATCACGCGGCCCGCCCGACCGGGACGCGGACGTCGACCCGCCAGCCGCCGCCGGGCGCCGGGCCCGCGTGGCACGTCCCGCCGAGCCGTTCGACGCGGTCGCGCATGCCGGTCAGGCCGCGCCCGGGGACATGCGGCAGTGCGGCGGTTCCGTCGTCGGTCACCCGCAGCATGATCTCCTCCTCGTCACGGGCCAGGCTGATCCGCACGGTCGCGGCGGACGCGTGCCGTACGACGTTGGTCAGCGCCTCCTGCGCGGCGCGGTACAGGGTGCGGCGGACGGGCTCCGCCAGCGCCGCGACGTCCCCGTCGACGGACAGCTCGGCCGTGAGGCCGCCGGGCAGCCCGTCGATCAGGGGCCGCAGCGCGTCCGCCAGGTCGGGGGGCGGGCCGTCGGCGCCGAGCAGTCCGAGGACCTGGTCGAGGTCGGCCATGGCGGCGCGCCCGGTGTCCTCGATGCGGCGCAGGGACGAGCGGACGTCGTCGTGCTCGCCGCCCAGCGCGAGGCGGGCGGCGCCCGCGTGCGTGACCATGACGGTGACGGCGTGGCCCACCGCGTCGTGAAGCTCCCGCGCCAGGCGCGCACGCTCGTCGGCAAGCGCGCGCTCGCGCATCGCCGCCGCTCGTTCCTCCTCATGCGCGCGCAGCATGCGGGCCGTCTCCCAACGGGAACGGTTGGACGCGCCCACGGCCCATGCGACCCCGTGCAGCACCGCCCCTAGGACGAGCGTCTCCCCGTCCTGGGCCGCCAGCGCGGTAAGGGCGACCAGGACGGGCAGCACCGACAGCTGGATGGCCTGGGTGCGCGGACGCGTCTGCGCGACCATCGTCAGCGCCAGCGCGGACGCCGCCGACAGGTTGGTCAGGGGAAGGCCTGCCAGCGCCACGGCGGCGGTGGCGCCCGCCGCGCCCCACAGCGCCGCGGCCGGGGCGAACCTGCGGCCCGCGATCGCCGCGAACCAGACGACCGCGGCGACCCGCACCACGAGCGGGCCGTGGAACACCGACGCGGTGGCATCGGAGTCGCCGATAGGGATGGCCGCCGAGGTGTAGGCGACCAGGACGTCGATCGCCACCCAGCGCCACCCGCGGTCGGCGCGCCGGTCCGGCCGCCAGAGATCCATGACGGTCAGCGTACGGAAGGTCCGTGACATGGTGAATCAGACCGGAGGAGGGACCCTCGTCCCCCCGTGGGGGGACGGATCCGATCCCGGCCGGGGGACGATCCGGGAGCCGCCCGGTTCTTAGCGTCGCGGCATGACGAACACGCACTCCACACGCCGCCGCGTCGCCGGCTGGTCGATCCTCGTCCTCACCGTCCCGCTCGGCCTGCCGCTGGCGGCCGTCACGCTCCTGCTGGTCGCGGCGGCCCGGGCCGGGCTGGTGCCGAGCGCCGTGCTCGCGCTGGCCGCCACCGTCCTGGTGTGCGGGCCGGCCGCCGGTCTCGGCGCCCGGCTGGCGCTGCGCCATCGCCGGAGGCTCGCCGCCGGGCTCGTGACGGGCGGCACCGTGGCCGCCGTCGTGCTCACCGCCGCGCTGGCCGCCGTCCGGCCGCTCGGCGTCGCGCCCGGCCCGCTCCCCGCCCAGGACACCCGCTACTGGCGGCTGTCCACCGGTTCGCGCATCGCCTACACGCTGACCCCGGGCACCGGGCCGCGCCGGGCGGAACCGGTCGTCCGGCTGCACGGCGGCCCTGGAACGCCGGGCGCGGGACCGGACGAACTCGACCGGCGGCTCGCGGGCCAGGGCTTCGACGTCTACACCTACGACCAGCTCGGGTCCGGGCGGTCCCAGCGGCTGGACGATCCGACCGGCTACACCGTGTCCCGCCAGGTCGCGGACCTGGAGGCGATCCGGCAGCGGATCGGCGTCCAGCGGATGACCCTGGTGGGCGGCTCGTGGGGCGCCACGCTCGCCGCCACGTACATGGCCGCGCACCCCGGCCGGGTCGCCAGGACGGTTTTCGTCTCCCCCGGCGCGCTGTGGGCGCCCGAGTGGGAGAAGTCCGGCGAGGGCGAGCTGTGGGACCGGCTGACGCCCGCCCAGCGCGCGGCGATGGACGCGCTGGAGGCCCGCCCGAAGCTCATGGCCTGGTCGCTGCTCATGGAGGCGAACCCGCGGGCGGCGCACGCGCTGATGCCGGACGAGGAGATCGACCCGCTGTTCGACCGGCTGCTCGCCACGGTGGGATCCGCGGCGACCTGCAACCCCGGGCGCCCCTTCAGCGAGCCGTCGTCCCGCTCGGGCTTCTACGCCAACCAGATGACCTCGGCCGACGCGCTCACCGTGCCCGACCCGCGCCCGGCCCTGCGCGGCGACCGCACGCCCGCGCTCGTCCTGCGCGGCCAGTGCGACTACAAGAGGTGGGAGATCGCCCGCGAGTACCGCGACACCCTGCCCGGCGCGAAGCTCCTGTACGTGCCCGGCACGGGCCACGTGATCGAGGCCGAGCAGCCCGCGCTCTACTACACCGCGATCACCGCGTTCCTCACCGGCAAGCCGCTGCCGCTGGCCCCGTACACGCGCGACGACCGGCCCTGACACTCGGGCGCCACGGCCCGGCGGTTTATCCTTGCGCCCATGATCACGCTGGAACCCGATGTCTTCCACGCAGCGCTCCGCGACCAGTTCGAGACGTTCCTCGATGAGCATCGATCCGGCCTGCACGACAGCTTGAACGGGCTGACCGAGGAGCAGGCGCGCCGGTCGCTGGTCACCTCCGAGACCACGCTGCTGGGGCTGGTCAAGCACGCCACGTTCGTCGAGAGGGTCTGGTTCGACGAGGGGATCATGTGCCGGTCCCGCGCCGAGATCGGCATTCCCAATTCGCCCAGCGAGTCGTTCGTCCTGGACGGAGGCGACACGATCGCCTCCGTCCAGCGGGCCCACCAGGAGGCCTGCGCGGCGTCCCGCCAGGCCGCGGCGGGGCTGACGCTGGACGACATCGTGCGGGGCAACCGCTGGGGTCCGCTGCCCCTGCGCTGGGTTTACCTCCACATGCTGCGTGAACTGGCGCAGCACTGCGGTCACGCGGACATCCTCCGCGAGCAGATCCTCAGCGGCCGCACGGCTCCGTAGCAGGCGCTTGACGGCGGCGGGCGCCGGCGCGAGTGTCGGGGGTCTGGCGGGACGAGCAGGACCTGCGGAAGGCGGCGGGATGTCCGAGTCCACGCGAAGGCCGGTCACCGAAGAGATCACTCGCGCCGCCGAGGAGCATTTCCGGCGGGCCGAGCATGCCGATCCCGAGGCCTTGGCGCGCCGGCTGGTCCAGGCGCTGGGCGACGGCAGGATGCGTGATCTGGCGCGCGCACCCGCGCTGCTCTCGATGCTCTGCGAGCTTTTCGCCTCGGCCCCCGGCACGCCGGTTCCCACCAGCAAGGCGGCGCTGTTCCTGCGCTTCGTCTCGCACAGATGCGCACGGCTGCCCCTGGGCAGCGAACTCCTGCTGGAGGAGATCGCGCACCGGCTGCGCGACGAGAAGGCCACGCTGCCGGTGGAAACGGCCGCCGAGGTGCGGAACGCCGAGCAGGTCCTCGACCCCAGCGGACTTTTCGTCCGGGAAGGGGACGGGCTGCGCTTCGCGGATCCCGCGATCCATGAGTTCCTCGTCGCCAGGTACATCGAGCACGGCCAGCCGATCGGCGCGTATTCGTCGTGGCGGTACCTGCGGCCCCGGCACGGCTGGTCGGACCGCAGGCTCCAGGTCGCGCTCTTCGTGGCCGGTCTGCGCCTGGAGAACGGCGAGAGCCTCGGCCTTCCGCTGCGGCTGCTCGTCCGGCGGCGGCGCGACCGCGTCACGGCCCTGTCGTTCGTCGCCGCGCTGGCCGGCGACGGCGCACCGCTTCCCGACGCGATCGTCGCCCGCACCGGGGAGCTGCTGGAAGGCATGGTCGTGCGCGTCCAGGACCCGCGCGACTGGCGCCGGACGGTCGACGCGCTCGAACTGCTGGACGGCGAGCGCGCGCTGGCCGCCCTGGAGACGGCCGTCCGGAGCAGCCCCGAGCACGAACTCCGGGCCGCCGAGCTGCTGCTCGAGCGCGATCCCCGGCGCGCCGAGCGCGCCATGGCCGCGCAGACCGGGGACACCGGCGTCCCGGCCGCCCGCCGGGAACGCATGATCGCGCTCCTGTCCGAGCACCTCCCGCCGGACAAGGCCACCGAACTCCTCGTCGAAAGGGCCCTCGACCCGTCCCTGGACGCCGCGGCCGTCAAGCTGGCCCTCACCGTCCTGCCCCGAGACCGCCTCCGGGGGCTGGCCCTGCTGGAACACCAGCTCGCCGGGGCCGCGTGGCGCGACGAGGTCAGGTTGTCGGCGGGGGTCGAGCTGCTCCGGCAGGACGGCACGCGCGCGTTGCCGGGGCTCGAAACGCTCGGTCTCGCGACGTCGGTCTCCCCCGAGGTGCGGCTCCAGGCCGGGCAAGCGCTCGTCGAGCACGAGGCGTTCGGCGAGCACGGCACCCGCGTTCTCACCGGGCTGGCCCGGGACGGCCGGGTGCCGCACGCGGCCGTCCGGGTCGAGGCGGCCGTCCGGATCCCGACGAGGGTGGACGGCGACGCCTGCCTTGCGTTCATGGTCTCCAGGGCGGGCGGCCTGGACGAGGCGGGCAGGCTCGACGCCGCGACCGCGCTGCTCGGACGCGACCGCGCGCTGGGGCTGGCGGCGCTGGACGAACTGCTGGACGACCGCAGGGTCTCGCGCGAGTCATGGCTGCGGGCGGCGCTGGTCGCGGCACCGGCCGATCGGGGGTTCCGGCTTGAGCGCCTGTCCCGTTCCAAGCGGATGGGCACCGACGAGCAGGTGCGCGCGGCGAAGGCGCTGGTCCGTTTCGACCGGCCGGTGGGCGGGCGGCGCCTGGGCGATCTCGCCGTCTCCGCCCGCGGCCTGTCCGACGCGGAACGGCTGCGAACCGCCGTCGCGGCCCTGGAGGCCGCCCCTGACTGCGGCAAGGAGGCGCTGGTCAGGCTCACCGACGGCGTCCTGGACGACCCGCATCAGGTGCTGGAGGCCATCGGCCATCTGAGCGGCGTCGACCCCGGCCTGGCCGACCAGCGGCTGGCCAGGCTGGCCGGGCCCCGCGGCTGGACCGGCCCGGAGGCCCTATGGGCGGCGTCCGCCATCGGCTCGGAACGGCGGCGCCTGGCCGCCCTCGCCGAGCTGGCCGACCGCGACCTGGACCTCGGCGTCCGGCTCGCCGCCATCGACGAGGTGGCCAGGGCGAGCCGCCGCGAAGCGGCCCGGCTCTACCGCCGGCTGCTCGACACGGGCCGGTTGGACCATGCCGAGCAGCTGGCGGCGGCCGTCCATTTCCAGGACCACGACGCCTACGCGGCCAAGGGCTACATCGAGCGGCTCGCCGCGGACCCGGACGTCGCCGAGCCGCTCCGGGAGACGGCCCGGTCCCGCCTGGCCTGACGTCAGCCGCCGGCGGGCACCAGGCCGTGCGGGTCGATCACGTACTTGCGCGCCGCGCCCCGATCGAACTCCTGGTAGCCCTCCGGGGCCCGCTGCAGCGGGATGACGGTGGCGTTGACGTTCTTGGCGATCTCCACCCGGTCGTGCATGATCGCCATCATCAGCTGCCGGTTGTACTTCATGACCGGGCACTGGCCGGTCGTGAAGGCGTGCGACTTCGCCCAGCCCAGGCCGATGCGGATGCCGAGCTGCCCCGCCTTGGCGTTCTCGTCCACGCCGCCGGGGTCGCCGGTGACGTACAGGCCGGGGATGCCCAGCTTGCCCGCCGCCCGGGTGGCCTCCATCAGCGCGTTCAGGACGGTGGCCGGCTGCTCCCCCTTGGATCCCTCGGGGCCGAGGCCGCGGGCCTCGAAGCCGACGCAGTCGACGGCCGCGTCCACCTCGGGCACGCCGAGGATCTGCTCGATCTGCTCGAGCAGGTCGTCGTGCTGGGACAGGTCGATCGTCTCGCAGCCGAAGCTGCGGGCCTGCGCGAGCCGTTCGGCGTTCATGTCGCCCACGATCACCACGGCGGCGCCGAGCAGGAAGCAGGCGGTGGCGCAGGCCAGGCCGACCGGCCCCGCGCCCGCGACGTACACCGTCGACCCGGTGGTCACCCCGGCGGTGTAGGCGCCGTGGTAGCCGGTGGGGAAGATGTCCGACAGCATGGCCAGATCCTTGATCTTGGCCATGACCCGGTCGCGGTCGCCCGGGAACTTCAGCAGGTTCCAGTCGGCGTAGGGGACGGTCACGTACTCCGCCTGGCCGCCGTGCCAGCCGCCCATGTCGACGTAGCCGTAGGCCGCGCCGGCCCGGGCGGGGTTGACGTTCTCGCAGACCCCGGTGTTGCGCTCCTTGCAGTTGCGGCAGCGGCCGCAGGCGATGTTGAACGGCACGCTGACGAGATCGCCCGTCTTGATGAACTCGACGTCCCGTCCCGTCTCGATGACCTCGCCGGTGATCTCGTGGCCGAGCGAGAGGCCCGGCGGCGCGGTGGTGCGCCCGCGCACCATGTGCTGGTCGGATCCGCAGATGTTGGTCGCGATGGTCTTGAGGATCGCGCCGTGCTCGAGCTTGCGGTGGGCTTGCTCGTCCAGTTCCAGCTTCGGGAACTCCAGGTCCTCGACCTCCACCTTGCCCGGCCCCTCGTAGACCACGCCTCGGTTGTGGTTAGCCACGACTGCTCTCCCGTTCAGGTTCGAGTCCGTCGGCGCTCCCCGGGGCGTTCTCCCGCGGCATGCTGAGGACCACGCCCTGAGCGGGCGCCCTTCAGGCGGACGGCATACGAGACACTCGCGGCGATCCGCCCCACAAACCCCCTACCGCACGCCCGACCTGGATAAACCCACCTGATCAAGCGCTCGTTCAGGCTTCCTGGCCGGCGCCGGGGCGCCGGTACACGAAGGCGGGGACGGCATCGCCGGACCCGGCGGCGTCGGCGAGGTCGCGTACCAGGTGGTGGTCCGGTGACAGCGAGCAGGCCGGGTCGGTGCGGGCGGCGTCGCCGGTCAGCGCGTACGCCTGGCAGCGGCATCCGCCGAAATCGGTCTCCCGCCGCGGGCATCCGCCGCACGGGCCGGTCATCCAGTCGGTGCCCCGGTAGGCGTTGAACGCCGGCGACTCCTCCCAGACCCAGGCGAGCGAGTGCTCCCGGACGTTCGGGAAGGGCAGCTCGGCGATCGCGTAGGCGGCGGGGCACGGCAGCGCGGTGCCGTCGGGGCCCACGGTGATCGATCGGCGGCCCCAGCCGCCCATGCACGGCTTCGGCACGCCCTCGTAGTAGTCGGGCATGACCCAGACCAGCTCGGGGCCGCTCCCGCTCCGCTCCTCCACCGTCGCCTTCGCCCGTTCCAGCTGGCCCCGGGTGGGGAGCAGCGCGGCCCGGTTGCGCAGGGCCCAGCCGTAGAACTGGGTGTTGGCGAGCTCGACGCGATCGGCGCCCCAGGCCGCGCCGAGATCGATGATCTCCGCGAGCCGGTCGAGGTTGTGCCGGTGCAGGACGACGTTCAGCCCGAACGGCAGCCCGGCCGCGCGGATCACCGCGGCGGCCTCCGCCTTGGCCTCGTACGACTCGCGGCCCGCGATGAAGTCGGAACCGGGGCGGCGGGCGTCCTGCAGCGAGAGCTGGACGCTGTTCAGGCCCGCGTCCAGCAGACCGTCCAGCCGGGACGCGCTCAGCCCCAGCCCGCTGGTGACCAGCTGGGTGTAGACGCCCGCGCGGGCCGCCGCCCCGACGATCTCCGCGACGTCCGGGCGCAGCAGCGGCTCGCCCCCGGAGATGTGGGCCTGGACGACGCCGAGGTCGGCGGCCTCGCCGAAGACGCGTTCCCAGTCGCCGGTTCCGAGTTCGGCGCTCTTGCGCACCAGCTCCAGGGGGTTGGAGCAGTACGGGCAGTGCAGCGGGCAGGCATGGGTGATCTCCGCTAGCAGCGCCCACGGCGGTGCCATGCCGCTCATCGCAGCCATCCCTCCGCCCTGATCCGGGCCAGGAACTCGGGCACGTCGTCCTGGAGCGGCGCGTCCGGGAAGGCCGCGCCGAGCTCGGCGACGATGTCGGCGACCGTGCGGCGGCCGTCGCACAACCGCAGGATGCGCCCGCCCTCGTCGCTGAGCCGCACCGCGCGCTCGGGCATGAGCAGCAGCTCGGCGCCGCGGACCCGGTCGTAGCGCATCATGACGGAGCGCGCCAGGCGCGGCCGCCAGACACCCTCTGCGCCCTCTTCATCGGGCATCGGAGGCTCCCGCCGGGACGGCGGTCGCGTGGTCGACCGCGTCCAGGAGCGACCAGAGCACGTCGCACTTGAAGGTGAACGCGGCCAGGACGCGCTCCTGGTCGGCCCGCGTCCGCGCCCACCGGTGCACCAGGCCCAGGGCCTCCTCGGAGTCACGGCGGCCCTGGCTCACCCGTACCTGGAAGTAGCGCAGCCCCTCGGGTTCGATCCAGGGGTAGTGGCGTTCCCACGCCGCGATCCGGGTCACCATGAGATCGGGCGCGAACAGTTCGGTCAGGGACGACGCGACGGCCTCGAGGGGCGAGCCGTGCCGGCAGAAGTTGACGTAGCCCTCGACGGCGAACCGCACGGCGGGCAGCACGCCCTCGCCCGACAGCAGCAGCACCCGGTCCAGGCCCGCGGCCTCCCCCAGCCGCAGCCAGCGCTCGATGCCGCCGTCCTCGCCGGGACGGCCGTCCTCGGCCGGGCGGCCGTCGTGGTCGTGGATGCGCCGGATCCAGGAGCGCCGCAGCTCGCGGTCGTCCAGCTTGGCCAGGATCACCGCGTCCTTGATCGGGATGTTCCGCTGGTAGTGGAAGCGGTTGAGGATCCAGCAGCGCAGCTCCTCCGGCGACAGGGCGCCCTCGTGCATCCGCAGGTTGAACGGGTGGCGGTGGTGGTAGCGCTCCTCCGCGAGCGCCCGGAGCCGGTCTTCCAGCTCGCCGGACGACCACGGTTCCGCGCCGGCTCCGGCCTGCGCCGTGCTCAAAGTTCGATCACCGCCTTCTCCCGCGCGACCTCGATGCCCGCCCCCGCCAGTTCGCCGTGCCCGGGCGCGTTCGGATCGATCAGCGGGTTGGTGTTGTTCAGGTGCGTGTAGAGCCGCCGCTCGGCGGGGAGCTTCGCCATCCGCCCGGCCGTGCCGCCGGGCCCCGTGATCGGCAGATGGCCCATCTCGGTGGAGGTCTTCCGGGAGACAGCGTGCCGGTGGGGCTCCTCGTCGTCCCAGAAGGTGCCGTCGATGATGGCGCAGTCGGCGTCGTCGAGGACGCGGTCCAGCTCCGCGGGCCAGGCCGCGAGAGCCGGGGCGTACACGACGACCTTGCCGTCCCGGCGGTCGCGGATGCGCAGCGCCACCGCCCACGCGTCGCCGGCGGGCTCCAGGTCCGCCGCGTAGCGGGGTCGTTTGCCCGACACCCGGACGCCCTGGACCTCCAGCGGGCCGTCGTCCAGCCGGACGGGCTCCTCCTGCGGCAGCGGCGTCCAGGAGATCCCCGCGTACGGGGCCAGGACCTCGTCCATGCGCAGCCCGCCGGCCAGCGCACCGCGGACCGTCTCCGTCGCGATGACCTGGAGGCTGTCGGCCTCCCGCAGGCGCGGCAGGCCGAGCGTGTGGTCGAGTTCGGCGTCGGTGAGGATCACGCCGGCCACCGGGGTGCGCCGCCGCGCGGACTCCCCCGGGCCATAAGTGAACGGGCGCAGCGGCGCGCACTCCTCGATCTGCTCACCGATGTCGGGCGTCGCGTTCACCACGTACCAGCGCCCCTCGCCGGCCTCCACGGCGATCGACGCGTGGCGGCGCCGCAGGGCGGGTGCGGCGCGGGCGGCGGCGCACCCCGGGCACGCGCAGTTCCACTGGGGTACGCCGCCGCCTGCCGCGGTGCCTAGTATCCGCAACCGCATCGCGCGTGGATCAGCTCTCGGCGCCGAAGTAGGCGGTGACCTCCAGGGAGGTCTCGATCACCTCGTAGTCGGGCTTGACCCAGGTCGTCGCCTGGTCGGCGGCCTTGTCGCGGCGCTCGGTGTCGGGGGTCTGCTCGTGCATGTGGTTCGCCTGCCCTTCCGTTCCTCGATCGGTGCGGATCGTCCGGGACGCGTGCCGTCCCAGAGCCCATCGGACGACGGCCTTCCCCGTGCTTCACGGGGAGACAAGATCATTGTAAAAGCAGTCAGCCGCTTCGGTGAAGGTGCGAAATTGCGATGCCGCCATTACCGGATGTCATTATCCGATGGCCACACCACGTCTGAGCTGCTAGAATTCGTCCGAATTTCGGGGCCTTAAGCACCATGGGGGATCGCGATGAGGAACGTCGCCACTCTGCTGTTCGTCGCCTCCCTGGGAATCGGGCTGCTCGGGACCGCCGCCTGCGAGGACGACCCGATCAGCGCCAAGCCGCCGGCGCCGTCCCCGTCGGCACCGGCGCCCGGCGCGACCTCCGCGAGCGCGTCGCCAGGGTCGCCGTCCCCGGCGGCCTCGCCGTCGGGCCGGAACTCGTTCCCGCCCGACTCCGCCGATCCCAAGGTGACCGGCTCCCAGATCATCATGATCGACCCCGAGGGCAAGAAGTACACCCGCAAGTTGATGGTCCAGATGGCGGCCGGGATGGCCGCGACCATGGAGGGCCAGGGCGTGCCGCGCGAATTCTGCGCCAAGTCCTACGATCAGGGCGTCCAGCAGGGCGGCAAGTTCCCCGCGGGCAGGGGCGCCTTCATGGACGCATGCCTGGAAGGCGTGCGGCTCGCCGGGCAATGAGACCGCACATCCCGCTTTTGAGTTGAAACGTACTAGATTGC
Organism: Actinomadura vinacea; assembly: GCF_039532545.1. Lineage (NCBI taxonomy): Bacteria > Bacillati > Actinomycetota > Actinomycetes > Streptosporangiales > Thermomonosporaceae > Actinomadura > Actinomadura vinacea. The sequence goes on from NZ_BAAARW010000030.1 coordinate 109,604, forward strand.
CCCTGACGCAACTTGATCTTGCAAGGGGGCAGTCTTGGGGAACGGGCTCAGCAGACGGGAATTCGGCAGGGTGGCCGCACTGGGCGCGCTGGGCACGGGCGGAGCCGTCCTGCTCGGCGGGCCCCGGACGGCCCAGGCGGCCCGGGCGGCCCGGGCGGCCGCCCCAGCGTGGAAGGTCAGCGGGCAGGCCGGCGCCGGGCTCGGCGGCTTCGACACCACGATGAAGACGTTCATGCAGGAACGCAACATCTCCTGCGGCTCCCTGGCGGTCGTGCGCAACGGCAAACTGCTGCTGGCACGCGGCTACACCTGGTCCGACGACGCGAGCCTGGCCACCCAGCCGACCTCGCTGTTCCGGCTCGCCAGCGTCTCCAAGCCCGTCACCGGCGCGGCCGTGCTGAGGCTCGCCCAGGACGGCCTCCTCAACCTGGGCACCTCGGTCACCAGCCTGCTGCCGCTCGCCCCGCCGCCCGGCTCGACGGCGGACGCGCGGCTGAAGAACGTCACCGTCCTGCGGCTCCTCCAGCACACCGGAGGCTGGGACAGGGACATCACGCCCGACCCCATGTTCGCCGACTCCGCGATCTCGGCGGCGCTGGACGTCCCCCTGCCGATCGGCAAGTCCCACATCGCCACCTACAACACCGGACGCGCGCTCGACCACGCTCCCGGCAGCACCTTCGCCTACAGCAACTACGGCTACATGCTGCTCGGCCTGATCATCGAGAAGGTCAGCGGCCTGCCCTACCTCGACTACGTGCAGCAGAAGATCCTCACCCCGCTCGGCATCAAGCGGATGCGGCTGGGCCGGACCCTCAAGCAGAACGCCGCCCCCGGCGAGGTCCCCTACGCGTCCATTTACACCGGCACGACGGTGCACGACGGCTCCGGCACGGTCGTGCCCTTTCAGTACGGCGCGTTCAACCTCGAGAACATGGACTCCCACGGCGGCTGGCTCGGCACGGCCGTGGACACGGTGCGTTTCGCCGGCCTCTTCGACGCCGCCGGGCCGGTGCTCAACAGCGCCTCCATCAGCCGGGCCTTCGGCGTGCCGGAGACCGGCCTCAACCCCGACGGCTGGTGGTACGGCTGCGGCTGGCAGGTGCGCCCGGTCAGCAACACCACCGCCAACACCTGGCACAACGGCAGCCTCCCCGGCACCTACACCCTCGTCGTGCGGCGCTCCGACAACGTCTCCTTCGCCGTCCTGTTCAACCAGCGAGACGACGCCTCCGGCAAGGACTACACCGCCATCGACCCGCTCATCAACCAGGCCGCCAACCGCGTCACCGCCTGGCCGACCACGGACCTGTACCCCGGCTACTTCTGACGGGCCGCGCCCGAACAGTGGAACTTGTACGCCGTCCGCATGCCCCGGGAATCCACCGGCCGCCACCGACATCCGTCAGTCACTTAACGCAATCAATCGATTACTGAACCGCATGACTGCACAGACGGCGGCAACGGCGCCCTGCTCAGCGCCATCGTGCTGCCGGGCATCGGCATCACGCCCACCCAGTACGAGTTCGCCCGCGCCGTCGTGCTCGCGTCGGTACTGGCCCTGACCGCGTACTGCCTGTGGCGGCGTCGTCCTCCAGGTCACCCGCGCCGGGGGAAGCTGCGAAGGACCTTGCCCTTCATCCCCGCCGCCAGGTACGCCCCGCCGTACTCGTCGCTGAGGTAGACCAGCAGGGCGGGCTGGTCGTTGTTGAACGCCCACGCCGGATCCACGACGAGGTAGCGGCTGGTCGGCTTGGGCACGCCGAGGGTGCGCTCCGCGGTGCTCAGCAGCTTCGGCACCGCGTTCCAGTTGAACGCCCTCAGCCTGACCCTGGCGTCGTCCGCGTCGAGCGTCCCGCCGGGGCCGATACGGGTGGCCCTGCCGTCCCTGTAGACGAACCGGTCGTAGGTGTTGCGGCGCCCGGGAACCGGCGCCTCGGCGCTCGCGTAGTCGGGGTGCAGGACAAAACGGGTGAACTCGACACCACCGGTGATCTTCTCCAGGTCGGCGACCACGCCGCGGATCCGGACCGGCGCCAGCAGGGGCCCGGACGCGGCCTGGCCGGTGGGCCCACCGGTCACGGGGGCCTCACCGGTGCGGCGAAGGTCGTCGGCCTCCCCGCCGACGGCGTTCAGCAGCCGGGGAACGACGATCAGGGCCGTGGCGACGACGCTGCCGAACACGGCGGCGGCAAGCGCGATCAACGCGGCCGTCGCCTTCGTCCGCCGCCTGCCCGGTCGTGCCTTGATGGGGCCGGTGTTCCCGAGCGGCGTGCCGGGCGCGGTGGACTCGGTGGACTCGGTGGACACGTTCGGAGCGGTGGACGTGTTCGGAGCGGTGGACGTGTTCGGAGCGGTGGACGTGTTCGGAGCGCCGGACTGGGCGACCGCTCGCGCGAGCATCCTGTCGAGCTGATCGACGGAGGGCCGCGCGGACGGATCCGGCACCAGCAGGGCCCGCAGCGCCGGAGCCAGAGCGCCCGCCTGGCTGGGCGGCGGGACGACACCGCTCATCACGGCCGCGAGCGTGGCGGCCGCGTTGTCCCGGCGCATCGGGTGGCGGCCCTCGACCGCGACGTACAGCAGCATGCCGAGCGACCAGAGGTCCGAGGCCGGGTTGCCCTCCTCCCCGCGCAGCCGCTCGGGCGCCATGTACTGCGGCGAGCCGACCAGCCCGCCGGTGGCCGTGACCCTGGTCGAGTCGCGCAGCGCGGCGATGCCGAAGTCGGTCAGCACCGGGGTCCCGTCCTCGCGCAGCAGCACGTTCGCCGGTTTCACGTCGCGGTGGAAGATCCCCGCCTCGTGCGCGGACCGCAGCGCCGCCAGGATCCCGCGCCCGGCCACCGCGGCCTCCGCGGGCGCCATCGTCCCCTCGTCGAGCCGGTCCTGGAGGGAGCTCCCGCGCACCAGCTCCATGACGATCCACGGATGCGTCATGTCGGGCAAGTCCACGATGTGGTGGACGGTCACCACGTTGGGATGCTGGAGCCGGGCCTGCGCGCGAGCCTCGCGCAGCACCCGCTCGCGCAGCTTGGCGGCCCGCACGGGGTCGTCCTGGGACTCCGGGTCGACCACCCGCACTTCCTTGAGCGCCACCTCGCGGTGCAGGGCGACGTCCTGCGCCCGCCAGACGGTGCCCATACCGCCGCTGCCCAGCCGCTCCAGCAACTCGAAGCGACCGTCGATCACTTTCTGTGCAGAGGCCACGATGACAGCCTAGGGCCACCGAAACTTCAAATGCCCCACTACACGACATCCCGGTCGCGTTAGGGATTCCTGATCAGGCTGGGGCCACGTCGGCGCCCACCGGGCCGACGTTGGCGGCGCCGCCCGGGGTGCCCAGAGGGGTGGTCCTGCCGGGCAGGATCTCTTCGAAGAAGCGCCTGTTGTCGTCGCGGACGGCCGGGGCGGCGGCGCGGTCGGCGGTGATGGCCTGCTCGGGGCAGGCCGTCTCGCAGGCGCCGCAGTCGATGCATTCGACGGGATTGATGTAGAGCTTGCGCTCGCCCTCGTAGATGCAGTCGATCGGGCACTCCTCCACGCAGGAGCGGTCCATGATGTCGGTGCAGGCGGGGCCGATGACGTAGGCCATGTCAGGCGTCCTTCTCGGTGGAGTGCCCGGGGAACAGCAGTGCCTCGGGGTCGATGACGGTGGCGGCGTTGTTGACCGCGGTGGCGACCTCGCCGAAGCCGACGGAGATCAGCCTGACCTTGCCGGGGTAGTCGGTGATGTCGCCGGCGGCGAACACGCGCGGCAGGTTGGTGGCCATCCGGGTGTCCACGGCGATGTGCCGGGCGCTCATGTCCAGGCCCCAACTCTGGAGCGGGCCGAGGTCGGCTTTGAAGCCGAGCGCGGCGACGACGGTCTGCGCGGGCAGGACGCGGGCGGTGCCGTCGAGGTGCCGGATCTCGGCGGCCTCGACGTGCCCGTCGCCGCGCAGCGCGGCCACCTCGGCGTTCACGATGATCTCGACGCCGAGGGACCGGACCGTGTCGACGGTGGCCTTGTGGGCGCGGAACCGGTCGCGGCGGTGCACCAGGCGCACCGAACGGGCCAGCGGGGCGAGGGTCGCGGCCCAGTCGAAGGCGCTGTCGCCGCCGCCGACGACGACCACGTCCCGGTCCGCGTGGTCGGCGGGACTCGGCACGAAGTAGACCAGGCCGCGGCCGAGGTGGCCCTCGCCGCACGGCAGCGGGCGGGGGGTGAACGTGCCGATCCCGCCCGTGACGACGACCGCGCCGGCGCGCACCGTCCCGCCCTGGTCGGTGCGGACGACCGGCAGCCCGTCCTCGTCGTAGGACAGCGCCACCGCGCGGTGGCCGAGCAGGTAGGCGGGCTCGTACGGGGCCGCCTGGGCGAGCAGGTTGTCGACGAGGTCGCGGCCCTTGACGGCCGGGAAGCCCGCGATGTCGAGGATAGGCTTCTCGGGGTACATCGCGCTGACCTGCCCGCCGGCCTGGGGCAGCACGTCCATGACGGCCGTGCGCAGGCCGCGGAAACCGGCGTAGTAGGCGCCGTAGAGTCCCGCCGGACCGGCACCGATGATCAGGATCTCGGTCTCGGTGGTGACGGGAACGTCGGAGATAACGCTCATGGCCGTTGACGGTATGGACGGCCATGACCACGGCAAACAGCACTGTTCCGGTGAGCAGGACGCTTCACTTATGCGGAACGGCCCCGGCTGGGAACGTCGACCTCCCGCGCACTGCTCCAGCGATAGGAGAGCCACCCGTGAACGTGAGACTCAGGTCCCCCAAACTGACCGGCCTGCTTGCCGCCTGTACGGCGCTCCTCCTGGCGACCGGCTGCACCTCCGGGACCACGGATTCGGCGGGTGGCGAAGGCACCGCCAAGGGTCCGCTGGTACGCATCGCACTGGGAGTGGACGCCTCCTACGCCCCGTTCTATCTCGCCAAGGAGCGCGGGATGTTCGCCAAGGCGGGCCTGAACGTCGAGCTGATGCAGGTGGAGGGCGGGCCCGCGGCGGCGGAGGCGGTCGCGGCCGGGACGGCGCAGATGTCGGCCAACGCCGACTCCAGCGCGCTGCCGCTGATGGCGGCCCAGGACAAGCTGACGGCGCTGGGGGTGTTCCAGTCGTCCGACCGCTACCTGAAGGTGGTGCTGCGGGACGGCATCGACAAGCCCCAGCAGATCAAGACGATGGCCTCGATCCAGGGCATCGGCCTGTACTCGACGCACTCCTACCTGAAGCACAACAAGATCGACCCTGCCTCGGTCAAGATCGTGAAGAGCTCGCCGCCGGAGATGCCGGGGATGCTGCAGCGCGGCTCGGTCGACGCCTACATCCTGTTCGAGCCGTGGGCGGCCAAGGGCGACGCGAGCGGCGGGCACATCGCCGGACGGATCGGCGACTTCGGCGTCAGCTACTTCCAGTGGCTGCTGGCCGGGCGGAGCTGGCTGGCGGGCAACAACGAGCTGGCCGGGAAGGTCTTCAAGGTCGTGGCCGAGGCGGACGCCCTGGTGACCAAGGACCGGAAGGCCGCGGCGGAGGCCACCCAGAAGCAGGTGAAGCTGCCCGCCGAGCAGACCGAGAAGGTGCTGCCCGAGATCACCTTCACGGCGCGGGGCTTCACCGACGCCGACCACGCCTCGGCCAAGCGGGTGGTGGACTTCCTGCTGCAGCAAAAGCTGATCGCCAAGTCGCCCGACCTGAACACCGTGCTGCCGAAGGGCTGGTACGAGAAGTACGTGGGGGCGCCGAGTGAGTGAGCGCTGGCCCTGGGACGGCGACCCCCGGGGCGCGTACCGCCCGGACGAGCCGTACCGGCTGTTCATCGCCGGCGAGTGGGTGACCGCCCGCGCCGCGTTCGACGCCGTGGACCCGGCCGTGGGGGCGGCCTGGGCCGCGGTCCCCGAGGCCGGGCCGGAGCAGGTCGAGGACGCGGTGGCGGCGGCGCGCAAGGCGTTCGCGGGCTGGCGCCGGTCCAGCCAGGAGACGCGGCAGGAGGCGCTGTGGCGGATGGCCGACCGGATCGAGGCCGACCCGGACCGGTGGGCGGTGCTGCTGGCGACCGAGGGCGGGCGCCCGGTGCGGGAGGCGTACTTCTCCGACGTCCCGGCGTCCGTGGCGGCGCTGCGCCTGTTCTCGGGGCTGGCCCGGGGCGTGCGCGGCGAGCAGGTGCCGGTCGAGGACCCGCACGGGCTGGCGTACACGGTGCGGGCGCCGCTGGGCGTCCTCGCCGTGCACGTGCCCTGGAGCGCGCCGCTGGTGGCGCTGGCCGAGCAGATCGCGCCCGCGCTGGCGGCGGGGAACGCGGTGGTGGTCCATCCGGCGGCGGCGGCGTCGGCGACCGTGCTGGAGTTCGCCCGCGCCACCGAGGACCTGCTGCCGGCGGGGGTGCTCAACGTCGTCACCGGCGCGGACCCGGGGATCGCGGCGCGGCTGGACGCGCACCCCGGCGCGCTGCGGATCGGCGGCCCGGACGCGCCGCGGCCCGGCGGCGGGGCAATGATCGTGTTCGCGGACGCCGATCTGGACGCGGCCGTCACCGACGCCCTGACCGGCGTGTGCCTGGCGGGCGGCGAGGCCGGTGCGCCGCCGTCCCGGCTGCTGGTGCACGAGACCGTCCACGAGGAGTTCGTCGGGCGGCTGGCGGCGATGGTGGAGGCGGTCGTGCTGGGCGATCCGCTCGACCTGTCCACCGAGCTGGGGCCGCTGATCTCGGACGGGCGGCGGGAGCGGGTGCGGGACGCGATCCGGCAGGCGGTCGCCGGAGGCGCGCGGCTGGTGGCGGGCGGGGAGCCGCCCGAGCTGCCGCCCGAGCTGGCCGGCGGGTTCTTCCAGGCCCCGGCGCTGCTGGCGCAGGAGGAGGGCACCGGGGCGGCGCCGCCGCTGCTCGGGCCGGTCGCCGTCGCGGAGCCGTTCGCGGACGAGCGGGCCGCGGTGGAGCGGGTGAACGCGGCCGGGCCCGGGCGGGCGGCCGGGGTGTGGACGGCCGATCTCGCGCGGGGCCACCGGATCGCCCGCGAGCTGGACGCCGGGATCGTGTGGATCAACCGCTGGTCCGATCCGCCGGCCGGGCTCCCCGCGGACGCGGGCGGCGGCCCGGCGGCCGGGACCGAGATCGGCGAGCGGATGCTGGCCCGCTACAGCACCGCCAAGATCATCAGCGTGGATCTCGGCTCGCGCCGCCCCGCTCTGTGGGGCGGCGGCGCGGCCCCAGAGTAGAAGGCTCAGATAAGAAGGCTCAGAGGAGAAGGTCGACGGTCCCGGTGACGCTGGGCGTGCCGTCGGCCTTCACGATGGCGGCGTCCAAGGACAGGCGCAGTCCGCCGTCACCCGGCTCGGCCGACCGGACGGAGGCCCGCCAGGTCAGGGGCTCCCCGGCCACGGCGGTCGCCTGGTTGCGCCAGCTCACGGCCTCCAGCCGGGCGTCCGGCCCGGCCCAGTCGAGGGCGTGCCGGACGAGCATCTCGCCGTGCAGCGTCGATTGGACGACCGTGCCCGGAAAGCCTTCGAAGGACGCGTAGCTCTCGTCGTAGTGGATGCGGTGGGCGTTCCACGACACGGCGCTGAACCGGAACAGCTGCACCGTGCTGTGGGAGTAGGAGCGGGAGGGGCAGCTCTCTCCAGGGGTGGTCATGCCTGCGAGTTGTCCTTCACGATGATCGTTTCGTCGACGGAGGCCAGCTCGGCGCCGTCGCCGGTGAACCGGGTGGTGACGGCCAGCACCACGAAGTCGCCCGAGCGGCCCGCCTTGCGGGTCGCCGAGCGCACCGCCCGCGCCGCGCGGACGCGGGTTCCGGCGACCAGCGGCCGGCCGATCCGCACCGACTCGCCGCCGTGCACTTGCCGTACCGGGAGGCCCTGCGTGCACGGCGACTCCCGGGCGGTCAGGCCGTCCGGGCGCAGTTCGTCCTCGGCCGGGCCGTCCTCCCAGCTGAACGTTCCGGCGAGGAAGAGCGGAGGTGCCGAGACGGGGCGTCCGGCGGCCTCGTCGGCGCGGGCCCGGCCGATGTAGGCGGTGTCGTTGAGCGCGGCCGCGTACCGGCAGAAGTCCTTGACGGTCACCACGCCGCAGTCCTCCTCCTCCCAGCGGTCGGCCAGGTCGCGGGCGCGGGCCAGCACCTCTCCGAGCACGTCCTCCGCCACTGGGCTCACAAGACCTGCCGCAGCGACCGGGTGATGCCCATGCCCGCGGTGCGGAGGGCGCCCGACAGCTTGGCCGGGTCCACCCGGTAGGTGGGGCCGGTGATCGACAGCGCGCCGACGAGGGCGGAGCCGCGGCCGAACACCGGGACGGCCGTGCTCATGTAGCCGAGCCGGGTCTCCTCGGCCTCGGTCGCCAGGCCCTCGGTGCGGATCCGTTCGAACTGGGCGCGCAGCCGGGCGGGCGAGGTGATGGTGTGGCGGGTGAGCGGCTTGAGGCCGTTCCGGACGACCTCCGCGAAGAGGGAGGCCGGGCCGAAGGCGAGGATGACCTTGCCGGTGGCGGTGCAGTAGAGCGGGAGCCGCCCGGCGACCCGGGACTGCTCGCTGAGCCCGCGGTGCGCAAGGATCTTCTCCAGGTACAGCACCTCCAGGCCGTCGTGGATCGCGAAGTGGATGGTCTCCTGCGTGGCGAGCAGCAGGTCCTCCATGTAGGGCTGGGCGACCTCGCGCAGGATCCGCTGCCGGTGCACGCGCTGGCCGATCTCGAACATCCGCAGCCCCAGCCGGTAGTCGCAGCCGGCGCGTTCGAGGAGGCCCCACTCGACGAGCTCCTGGGCGAGCCGGTGGACGGTGGCCTTGGCGACGCCGGTGCGCCGGACCAGGTCGGCGAGCGACAGGGTGGCGTCCTCGGCGGTGAACGCCTCGATGATCAGCTGGGTCTTGCCGAGGACGGAGTTCATCGGGTCGGCGCAGGGGTTCCGCCGCGCCGCCGGATCCCGTTCGGCGCGGATGTGGTCGATCGATACGACGGTCATGACAGGAACCTCGCGATCAATTCGCAGACCTCCGACGATCGGTGCTCCATCAACGGAATCATGCCGCCCTCGATCACCGCCACAGTCGGGTTGTTAAGATGAGATGACAATATCCGCAGGTCAGGAAACACGAAAGGGTCTGCGGAGGCGCCCAGGCACAGCGCCCGGCAGCGGACGAGAGCGATCCGCTCCTCCATCCGATACCGGCCGACGGCCAGGTGGCCCTTCTCCGCGTCATCGCCCAGGACCAGGGCGTCGCGCACGAATCGGGAGAGCAGGTCCGGCCGTCCCGGCGGGTAGTGCTTCTGCCGCCGCTGCCACAGCTCGGTCAGGTGCGCGCCACCGGGATCGGGCTCGACCTCGTCGATCGGCGGCCGGTCGCGGCGCCGCTCCCGGGCCGCCGCGTCCACGTACGGCGTGGACGACAGCACCAGCGCCGAGACCCGGCCGGGCGCCCGCGCCGCCACCTCGACCGCCACCACACCGCCGGTGTGGTGGCCGACCAGTGCGGCCTCGGGCAGCCCGAGCGCATCCAGGAACTCCACCACGGCGCCGGCGTAGGTCTCGATCGAGTGGTCGGCCAGCGGAGCGGAGGCCCCGAAGCCGATGGTGTCCATCGCGATGGCCCGGTGGGTGCGGCCCAGCAGCGGCAGCACCTCGCGGTACTCGTCCCAGGACCGCGGCGTCTGGTGGAGCAGCACCACGGGCGAGCCGGTGCCGCACTCGGCGTAGTGCACCTGCCCGCGCGTGGTGCCGGCGTAGCCGAACCTGATCTCCGTCACGATGACTCGGCGAGGAATGCCAGGCTGAGCGGGTTGTAGAGGTCGGCCTTCTCGTGCTGGGGCCAGTGCCCGCAGTCGTTGAACACCTCCAGGCGCGCCCCCGGGATGGCCGCCGCGATCGCCTCCGCCTCGGGGACCTCCCCCAGCGGGTTCTTGTTGCCCCACACCACCAGCGTCGGCGCCTTGATCGTCGCCATCCGCTCGGGCCGCAGCAGGTTCCGCTCGCGCGCCTCGACCTCCTGGAGGGCCAGCAGGTTGTCCAGGTTCTCCTTGAACTCGGGCCGGTGGTAGATGTCGAACCGGACGTCGGCGAGCTCGTCGCCGAGCGCCTCGTCCCAGTGCGCCCACAGCAGCCGCAGCCGCTCCCGGGTGAAGGACGGGTCGTCCTGCTCGACCGCGGCGCGGGTGGAGGTCTTCAGCCGCTCCATCACCTGCGGATTGATCTTCGTCCCGCCCATGCAGAGCAGCTGCAGGGACGCCACCCGGTCGGGCTGCTCGCTGGCCGCCCAGGACGACACCCAGCCGCCCAGCGACTCCCCGACCAGGTGCGCCCGCTCGGCGCCCACCGCGTCCAGGTAGGCCAGCAGATGCTCGACGTAGGCGGGGATCTCGCCGGGACGGTCCGGCTTGCCGGTGTATCCGTGCCCCAGCATGTCGATGGCGTGGCACCGGTAGCCGGCCTCGGCGTGCGCCGGGATGTTGCGGACGAACGCCTCCAGGTGCCCCGTCGTGCCGTGCAGGAACACCACGTGCTCGCCGTCCTCGGGCCCGGCCTGCAGGGCGCGGGTGCGGACGCCGCCCGCGTCCACGTAGGCGTGCCGGTAGTCGACGTCGACCAGTTCGGTCCAGATGCTCATAGGTCGCCTTTCGCTTTCTAGCTTCTAGGTGGTGGTCGGGTCGAGCACGGCCACGGCCATGCCGGTCAGCCATTCGGGGATGGACTCGTAGGCCAGCCGCCGCCCCGGGACGTGGTCGAGCAGGGCCGCCATGAGCAGCCAGGTCCGCAGCTCCTGGGCGCCGTTGCCGGCGACCTCCTCCAGCCGCTCGGTCGTGTACTCGGTGATCCGGGCGGCCTTCCCGCCCTCCAGCAGCGTGAGGAACTCGTTGTCGAAGTCGGTGTTGATCGCGGCCTCGGCGGCCCGGATGATCTGCCGCCGCCGGGCGTCGTAGTCCTGCCAGTTGTCGCGGCCGTTCAGCCAGGCGCCGACCATGAACTCCTCGTCGTCGCCGTCCGGGGCGCGCCAGTCCGGCCAGGGCAGCCGGTGCGACAGCCCGCCGGACCCGATCACCGCGACCCGGCGGTCCCCGGGGAAGGCCAGCACCGCCTCCCGGATGGCCCGGCCGAGCCGCTCGCAGCGGTCCAGGGTGGGCAGCGGGGGCGCGAAGACGTTCACCACCAGCGGCACGATCTCCACGCCCAGCCCGTCCAGCAGGTACTGGATCGCGTGCGACTGGCCGTGGTCGATCTGGAGCCGGGCGGAGAAGGCCACGTCGAACCGGCCGCCGTCCACCAGCTCGCCGGCGATGTGCCGGGCCAGCGGCTCGTCCACCGGCTGCGGGCCCTTGGGCGTCCCGGACTCCCCGCTGGCCAGGCACTCGCCGACGCCGATGGTGAAGCTCGGGATCAGGTCCAGCCAGAAGCCGCGGAAGTGGTTGGAGCCCACCAGGATCACGGTGTCCGGACGGGCCGCCGCGAGCTCCTCGCGCGCCGCGTACAGCGCGTCCCGGAACCGCCCGGCGCGGTCCTTGTGGATGGTCTCTTCCCAGTGCGTGTTCATCAGCGTGGAGTGGGAGGCGCCCACGCCCAGCACGATCTCGGTCATCGCAGCGCTCCTACCTCATCACGGGAACGGGTGACGGTGTCGACGGCCGTGCGGACCAGGAGGCGGGTCAGCCGCTCCATCTCCCGCACGCTCACCGCGTTCATGCCGAACGAGAAGTCGATCTCCCGCGGCGCCTCGGTGATCTTCGGCATCCCGATCCGCACCGTGGGCACGCCCCGGCTCCGCAGGATGTTGGCGTCGGTGGCGCCGCTGTTGCCGCGGATCACCTCGTGCGGGCGGCCCTCGAACGCCTCCCAGCCCGCGACGGCGCTGCGGCACGCCCAGCCGTCGGGGTCGCTCCGGGTGCCGGGGATCGCCAGGATCAGCTCGGCGTCCAGGTCGAGGCCGGGCTCGTCGGCGCCGATCTTCTCCAGGGCCGCGGTGAACTCCCGCTTGGCCTCCATCGGGGTGGTGTTCGGGCTGAGCCGCAGATCCACCCTGATCTTGCACGCGGCCGGTGTCACCGCCGCCATCCGCGGCCAGCCGCCGCGGATGGACGCCACCACGCCCTGCGGCGCGACCGTGTCCTCGGTGTGCCGGTCGGCGTACTCGGCGAACCACTCCTCCAGCCGCCGCACCACCACCCCGGCGCGCGCGATCGCGTTGTCGTAGGGCAGCCGGTGCCGCGACCCGACGTAGGTGTGGGTGCCGCGGACCGTGACCTCGAACCAGGCGAGCCCGACCTCCTCCCAGGAGACCGTCCAGCCCGGCTTGGCGATCACCGCCTGGTCGGCCCACACGCCCTGCTCCAGCAGGAACGAGCAGCCCGCGCCCTGCCCGGTGTTGCGCCGGGCGCCGGCCGGCCGCGCGTTGGTGGGCATGCCGCCCGCGCCGAACGCCGCGATCAGGTCGCCGGTCAGCGGGATCCCGGCCCGCGCGATCGCCTCGGCCGCCATCATCACGCACGCGGCGTGGCCCTTGGGGTTGGACGCCCCCAGCCCCATGACCAGGTCGCCGTCGACGACCGCCCGGGGCCGCATGTCGGGACGCAGCTCGGGCCCGATCCACGGGACGTCCTCGCTCTCCTCCCCCACGGTCAGGGTGTCGATCGGCGCGTACAGCATCAGGTCGGGTCCGGTGCCGTCGCCCTCCAGCCGCGCCCACGCGTTGGCCTGCCGGTCGTCCAGCGGCTGCACCCGGGCGGGGCAGCCGGCCTCGGTCAGGGTGGCGGCGATGTGCTCGGCCAGCGGGCCCTCGTCGCCGGTCGGGCTCGGGACGTCCACCACCCCGGTCACCAGCTCGCGCAGCCGGTCGGCGGTGATGTGCCGCCACGCGGCGGCGACCCAGCCGCGCCGCCGCTCGTCCAGGCCGGCGAGCCCGTCGGGCCCCTCGGGGTTCGAGCTCACTGATTGACCCTGTGGACCTGGGTCCTGGTGGTGCGGGCGATCCGCCGCCAGGCCACCGGGACCGCCAGGGCCAAGAGGGCGCCGGCGATCAGTGCGGGCAGGACGCGCTTCATGATCATCACTTCTTCCTGGTCCTGGTGACGGCCGCGCCGCCGTTCGGCGCCGTGCCGCCGGAGTCGGCGAGCTTCTTCGCGTACTGCTCCTCGGTGAGGTTGCGCCAGGCCGTCAGCGACACGTCGGGACGGTAGAGCTTCTCGGGGGGAGCGTCGGTGACGTCGACCATCCAGGCGTCCTGGGCGGAGAACTGGCCGTGGAACAGCCAGCGGATCGCGCCCAGGTACTTGGCGTAGAAGCCGAAGGTCCGCCAGCCCTCGGTGAAGTTGACCATCACGCCGACGTAGCGGTGGTTGTCCGCGTCGACCGGGACGTAGAACTCGTAGTGGATGAAGTTCGGGTAGGCGATGCGAAGGACGCCGGGCATCGACAGCGAGGCGAACCCGGGGAACTCCTGCGCCTCGATCGTCGGGTCCACCCGCTTGGGCTTGCCGGTGTTGCCGATGTTGAACGCTTCCTTGGGCGGCCGCGCCTTCCACCAGCGCTTGTTCGACCACCGGCCCACGCCCGGGAAGTCGGCCTCCCAGTGCACCTCGTCCTGCACCCGGTAGATCCAGCGGCCCCCGGGCACGATGCGTGTCACGTTCCACGTCGGCATCGGCTTGAACAGCCGCCACAGCGAGGTGCGGTGCAGGTACTTGGCGTGCCCCTCGTCGAAGCCGTTCTCGCACGCGAACCGCCAGTTGCCGCCGCGCGGGTCGATCCGGCCGCCCATCACGAACGCGTTGCCGACCAGCTCCTCGGGCAGCTGCTCGTCGATCGGGTGCGGGTCCTCGGCCGCCACCGGCACGTACACCCACACCATCCCGAGCCGCTCTTCCACCGGGTAGGTGCGCACCCCGACCTTGCCGCAGATCCGCGAGTCCGGACCGTCGGTGATCACCGCCGCCAGCCGACCGCTGGCCAGGTCGAACGTCCATCCGTGGTACGGGCAGCTGATGGTGCCCGGGAACTGCTGGTCGCCCTCCGACAGCGGCACCCCGCGGTGCGGGCAGCGGTCGTGCAGCGCGTACGCCGTCCCGCCGTCCCGGACCAGCACGATCTTCTCCCCGCAGATCATGTACGAGCGCGGGTCGCCGGTGATGTGGCTGGACCAGGTGACGGGGTACCAGTAGCCGCGGAAGCCCTCGGCCGCCGCGTCGTAGTGCGGCCACGTCGACCAGTCCTGCCGCCCCGGCGCCCCGTCCTGGCGGCGTGCCCGCGGCGCGGCCTTCGGATCGAGCGATTCCTCACCCGTCATCTGCGTGTCCTCCTGGTGACGTCTGAGCTACGCCGCCATGAGGGCGGCGCATCCGAGCATGCGCGCGGCCCGGCCCGATCGCCTACGGACTCGTTTCGCTCAGCAGACCGCACCCCGTTCCAGGCGCGCCGACGCGTGCCAGGGTCCGGTCATGGAAGAGATCTCGCACGCGGATTTGTTCTCCCTCGCCGGCCGTACCGCGCTGGTCACCGGCGGCACGTCCGGCATCGGCGCCGAGGCGGCCAGGACCCTGCTGGCCGCGGGCGCGAAGGTCGCGGTCCTCTCCCGGGACGCCGGACGGGCGAAGCGGGCGGCCGCGGACCTGGGCGCGGACGGCGCCACCGCGCTCGGCCTGGCCTGCGACGTCACCGACGAGGAGCAGGTGGACGAGGCCGTCGCGGAGGTCGTGCGGCAGTGGGGCCGGCTGGACGTCCTGGTCACCAGCGCGGGGCGGCTGGCCCGGGGCTCGGTCGCGGACCTGCCCACCGCGGACCTGCACGGCTGCTTCGCCACCAACGTGTTCGGCACCTGGTACGCCTGCCGCGCCGCGGCCCGCGCGATGACGGCCGCCGGCACCGGGCGGATCGTCACGATCGGCTCGGTGCTCGGCGCGGTCGGGGCGCCGGAACGCGCCGCCTACGCGGCGTCCAAGGGCGCGGTCGTCCAGCTCACCAAGTCGCTGGCGCTGGAGCTGGCGGGCACCGGCGTCACCGCGAACTGCCTGCTTCCCGGCCCTATCCTGACCGAGATGAACGCCGGATCCCGGGACGACCCGGTGGCCAGGGCGTTCGTGGAGCGCGAGGTGCCGCTCGCGCGCTGGGGCGAGCCGCGCGACCTGGCCGGCGCGCTCCTGCTGCTGGCCTCGCCGGCGTCGGCGTTCGTCACCGGGACGGTGCTCGCGGTCGACGGCGGCTACCTCGCGCACTGACCCGGACAGGCCGCGGACCGGCCCGGGACACCCGCCGTCCACCCGGGGGACGAAGGCGTCCCGCTCAGTGGACCCAGGGCCATGCGTGCACGTCGGCACCCGCCTACGCTCGCCGGATCCGGCTCCACCCCGTTGACCGGCCTACCTGCAGGCTCCCCTAACTGCAGTCCCCCTTCGATCTATGAGGTGTTATGGAGGCACGGGCCAGGAGAAGGCGCCTCGTCGGCGTCCTCTCGCTCATCACCGCGCTGTGCACGCTGTCGGCGTGCAGCGGCGCCACCACCGACTCCGGCGGCGCCGCGGCCACCGGTCCCAAGATCCGCCTCGCCGTCGGGATCGACGCGGCGTACGCGCCCTTCTTCACCGCCGACGCCAAGGGGCTGTGGCGCAAGCACGGCCTGAACGTCGAGCTGGTGCAGTTCGGCCGGGGCGGCGAGGCCGTCGACGCGATCGCCGGCGGGCAGGTGCAGATGGCCGCCAGCTCCGACAGCACGACCATCGCCCAGTTCCCGCAGAACCCCGGGCTGCGCGCCCTGATGGTCTACCAGGAGTCCGGCCGGTACCTGAAGGTCGTCACCGGATCGAAGATCGCCAACCCGGCGCAGATCAAGAAGATGGCGGTCGTGCCCGGGCTGTCCGAGCTGGCCGCCACCCGCTTCCTGGAGTCCAAGAAGATCGACGTGAAGTCGGTGAAGTTCGTGACCGCCGACCCGCCGGAGATCCCGGCGCTGATGCAGAAGAACGAGGTCGACGCGTACGTACTCTGGGAGCCGTGGCCCGCCAAGGGCGTCGAGCTGGGCGGCAAGGTCCTGGAGCCGACCGGCGCCTACGGGCTCGCCTACCAGCAGTGGCTGATCACCGGTCAGCAGTGGCTGAGCGGCAACGAGGCCGTCGCGGTCAAGGTCGCCAAGGCGCTGGAGGAGGCGACCGGGCTGGTCGAGTCGGACCCGGCGGGAGCCGCCGAGGCGACCAAGAAGGCGGCCAAGGTCCCCACCGAGCAGACCCTGACCGCGATCAAGGAGATCGACTTCAAGGTCCGCGACATCGCCGCCGCCGACCTCAAGGGATACGAGAGCACGGCCGCGTGGTACGCGAGCACCGGCAAGGTCAAGTCCAAGCCGGACGTGACCGCGTCCGTGCTGCAGGGATGGGTGACCGCCAAGGTGAAGGGAACGGGATGACCAAGGCGATCAAGACGGGCCGCCGCCCGCCCGGCGGCGGCCCGGCGGGCGGGGCCGCCGCGGGCGGCACGGGCCCGGCCGGCGGGCACGGGGCCGCGGTGTCGGTCTCCGGCGTGGGCATCGGGTTCGGGTCCTTCCAGGCCGTCCAGGAGATCTCCCTGGACATCGCGGCCGGCGAGTTCCTGTGCCTGCTCGGGCCCAGCGGCTGCGGCAAGTCGACGCTGCTGTCGTCGCTGGCCGGGTTCGTCCCGGTGCGGCAGGGCCGGCTCACCGTGGACGGCACCGCCGTCACCGGCCCCGACCCCGGCCGCGGCATGGTGTTCCAGAGCAGCGAGGCGCTGTTCGACTGGATGACCGTCCGGCAGAACGTGGCGTTCGGGCCGCGCATGCGGGGCCGGTCGCGGGCCGAGCAGAAGAAGGTCGCCGACGAGTACCTGGGCCTGGTGGGGCTGCGGCACTGCGCCGACCGGTTCCCCGGGCAGCTGTCGGGCGGGATGCGGCAGCGCGTCCAGATCGCCCGGGTGCTGGCCAACGAGCCCCGCGTGGTGCTGATGGACGAGCCGTTCGGCGCCCTCGACGCGCAGACCCGGCAGGTGATGCAGGAGGAGATGGCCCGCATCTGGCAGGCGTCCGGATGCACCGTCGTGTTCGTCACCCACGACATCGACGAGGCGATCGTGCTGGCCGACCGGATCGCGGTGATGACCGCGGGCCCGGCCGCCACGATCAAGAACGTGTACCAGGTGGACCTGGCCCGGCCCCGCGACGACACGGCGCCGGAGTCGGTCGAGCTGCGCGCGGCGCTGCGCCGCGACATCGGCGAAGAAGTGCGCAAGGCCCTGCGGGAGCAGGGCGTCGAGGACCCGCCGGAGGACCCGGCGGACGGCCCGAGGGAGGAGCGATGACGGTGGCCTCGGCGGACGCGTCCGCCAAACCGTCCGTCGAGCGGCGCCCGCCGGGGGCGATGGCCGGACGGCTGCGCTCGATCGGCATGTTCGCGGTGTCGATCGTCGCCGGGATCGCGGTGTGGCAACTGCTGGCGATGAAGTACGGCTCGGGCCTGGTGGCCTCGCCGGGGCAGACGGTGTCGGCGGCCCGGGAACTGGCCGCCGACGGCACGCTGGGCAACTCGGTGATCGCCTCCAGCCGGCGGATCCTGATCGGCTGGGGCCTGGGCCTGGCCGTCGGCGTGCCGGTGGGCCTGCTCATGGGGCAGGTCCCGTTCATCCGCCGGCTGCTGGACCCCTACATCGAGTTCTTCCGCTTCATCCCGCCGGTCGCGTTCGTGACGCTGGCCGTGGTGTGGCTGGGCATCGGCGAGGCGTCCAAGGTGGTGCTGATCTTCTACACCGCGGTCTTCATCGTCACGCTCAACACCATCGCCGGGGTGCTGTCGGTGAACGAGACCAAGCTGCGCGCCGCGGCCAGCCTCGGCGCGGGCCGCTGGCAGGTGATGCGGAGCGTGGTGCTGCCCTCGACCGTGCCGCACATCGTGACCGGCGCGCGGCTGGCGATGGGCAACAGCTTCCTGACCATCGTGTCCGCGGAGATCGTCGCCGCACAGGTCGGGCTGGGCGCGCTCATCTGGACCTCGCGCAACTACGGCCGCATCGACTGGGTGTTCGTCGGGATCATCGTGCTGGGGATCCTGGGATTCGTGTTCGACCGGGTGCTGCGGATCGTGGCCGCCCGGGTGCTCAAGAGGTACGAGGTGCGGGTTTGAGCGGGAATCCGGAGCGCTCTCGGGCGCTCCTGCTGGAGGAGTTCGGGACGCTGCCGCGGCTGGTGGAACGGCCGGTCCCCGAGCGTCCGCCGGGCCACACGCTGGTCCGGGTGCTGGCCGCGCAGATCGGGCATCTCGATCTCAACGTCGTGGACGGGAGGTTCGGCGTCCTGCCGGACCTGCCGGCGGTGCCCGGCACCGAGGCCGCCGGGGTCGTGCTGGCCTCGGACGTCCACCCCGAAGGGATGCCGGTGCGGGTGCGCGGCGGCGGTGCCGGGCTGCGGCGGAACGGCGGCTGGGCCGAGCACGCGGTGCTGCGCGACTCGGCGGTCGTGCCCATCCCCGAGGGCACCGACCCGGCGCTGGCCTGCTGCTTCTTCTCGCCCGCCGGGACGGCCTGGGCGGCGGTCCACGCGGTCGCCGCGATCCGTCCCGGCGAGCGGGTCGCGGTGACCGGCGCGGCGGGCGCGGTCGGCGCGCTGACCGTGCAGGTCGCCGCGCGCGCCGGGGCGGAGGTGATCGGCGTGGTCGGCCGTCCGGCCAAGCTGCCGCACGTCCCGGCGCCGGGCAAGGCGGTGCTGGCCGCCGACCTGTCGGAGGAGGCGGTGGGCGGCCCGCTGGACGCGGTGATCGACACCGTCGGCGGCGCGGTCCTCACCACCGCGCTCGGGCTGGTCCGGGGGCGCGGACGGATCGCGCTGGTCGGCTACACCGCCGGCCGCGACTTCAGCGTCGACCTCGCCGACTTCCTGCTGAAGGACGTGTCGCTGCTGCCGGTCAACCTGATGACCCGGGGCGCGGAGGTCGCGGCGGACGCCGACCGGCTGCTGGCCGACATCAACTCGGGCGAGCTGACGCTGCCGATCGAGCGGTACCCGGCCGAGCGCCTGGCGGAGGCCGCCGAGCGGCTCCGCACAGGCGAGGCGGTCGGGAAGGTGGCGCTCGTTTTCGACTGAGGCGTTCAGCTGAGGACGACCACGGCACGGCCCCGGCAGCACAGGCTGCCGGGGCCTTCGCCGTCCGGGCGGGAGTGCTCTTCCAGGGCCAGGGTGATCTCGCCGGTCTCGGGGTCGACCGCCTCGACGACGCCGGACACCACGAGCCGGTCACCGGCGTAGGCGGGGGCGCGGTTCTGCCAGCCGACCGACAGCACCTCACCGGCTTCGCCCGCGAACGCCGCCGCGGCCCGGTAGAAGAGGCAGCCGTGCAGCTGCGCCATGACGACCGGGCCGTCCAGGCCCTCCGAGCGGGCGAACGCGGTGTCGTAGTGGATGCGGTGCGTGTTGCGGGTGACGGCCCCGAACCGCAGCAGCCTGATCTCGTCCGCGACCAGCTCCACCGGCGGCACCGGGGCACCCGGTTCGACATGACGACTCATCGGACGATGAACCTTTCGATGACCTCGATGAGCGGGCCGCGCTCGGTGCCGTAGGTCTTGGCGACCGTGAGCAGCAGGAAGCCCGCGCCCTTGCCCTTGCGTTCGACCGACTCCAGGACGCGCCGCACCTCCAGCCGCTCGCCCGGACGCGGCCGTCCCAGCCAGCGCACGTCCTGCCCGCCCGCCATGAGCCGCACGTCGAGCCCGTCGGTGCCGGGGACCTCGTCGCGGTACATGCCGTCCGGGCGGAACTCCGCGGGCTCGGCGCCGGGCGCGCCGCGCAGCAGGCTGACCGGGTACATCGGGTGGACGGCGAACCCGGGGTGGTCCGGATCGATCAGGTGCGGGGCGGTCTCGCCCGCCGCCCGCGCGAACTCGGCCGAGGCCTCGGCCGTCACCGCGCCGAGCGAACGGAGCTCCACCCTGCCGACCAGTTCCCGCGCCCGCTCCTCGGCCAGATCAAGAGCCCTGTTCGTCAGTCGGTCGGTCACTCGGCGAGCTCCGGCCGCTCGGAGACGATCCGCTCCCAGATGGGCTGGAAGCAGAACCAGCCGACCTCCTCGCCGCCCACCTGCTCGGCCGTCATCCGGGCGGTCTCCTCGTCCAGCGGGACCGGGTCCCCGGCCGCCCGCGCCATCAGCTCGGCCTGGAAGGACCGCTCCATCGTCACGAACCACCAGATCGCCGAATCGACCGTCCGGCCCACCGTGAGATGGCCGTGGTTGGCGAGGATCACCGCCTTGCCGTCCCCCAGCGACTCGGCGATCCGCCGCCCTTCCTCCGGGTCGAACACCACGCCGGTGTAGTCCTCGTGGAAGGAGTGCGAGCCGTGGAAGGCGCAGGCGTCCTGGGTGAGCGGCGCCAGCGTCCGGTGCAGGGACGAGAACGACTTGCCGTGCGGGCCGTGCGCGTGCACCGCGCCGACCACGTCGGGACGGGCCCGGTGCACCTCCGAATGGATGGCGAACGCCGCCTGGTTGAGCGGTCCCTCCCCCTCCACGACCTTGCCCTCGTCGTTCACCAGCAGCAGGTCGCCGGGCAGGATCGCGCCGAAGTAGCGGCCGAACGGGGCCGTCCAGAAATGGTCGGTCAGCTCGGGGTCGCGGGCGGTGATGTGCCCGGCGATGCCCTCGTCCAGCCCGAACCGCGCCAGCACCCGGTAGCCCGCGGCGACCCGCCGCTTGCGGTGGGCCCGCTCCTCGGCGGCCGTCGGGAAGACGGGCGGGGCGGGGATGTTCGCCAGTTCCTCGGCCAGGGCCTGCGCGGCGGCCTCGTCGGCGATCGTCATATGCTGCCTCCCTCTCCGGCTCCTACCGCGAAGGCTAGGCGCGGCGGCCGCGGGCGGGCCATTCGCCCGGCCCGCTCAGCGGACCGGAGCGCTTGGAACGGACCGCCCCTCCCCGGCACCATCCGATCATGGACCTCATGCAGATCCGGCCGGCGCCGGAGGGCAAGTACGCGGAAGCGGACGGCGTCAGCTACCACTACATCGAGCTGGGTGAGGGCAGTCCCACGATCTTCCTGCACGGCGGCGGGCCGGGCTGCACCGGCTGGTCGGACTTCGGGCAGGTGTCGCCGCTGTTCGCCGCCGACCGGCGGGTCCTCCTGGTCGACATCCTGCAGTACGGCAAGTCCGAGAAGACCGTGATCAAGGGCCCCATGTGGGACTTCCACGCGGCCAAGACGGTGGCGCTCATGGACACCCTGGGCATCGACCGCGCCGACTTCGTCTGCAACTCCTGGGGCGGGACGATCGCCCTCAACCTCGCGGCCCGCTACCCCGAGCGGGTGCGGTCGCTGGTCATCACCGGCAGCCAGCCCGTCTGGCACGGCCCGCTCGCGCCGCTGCCGGAGAACGGGCACCGCGGCCGCAAGGCCCGCGACATCTACTTCGGCGGCACCGGCCCGTCCTGGGAGAAGATGCGCGAGCTGATCGCGCGGCTGGAGTGGTACGACGCCGACGCCATCCCCGACGCCACCGTGACCATGCGGTACGAGCAGAGCATCGACCCCGAGGAGGTCGCCCTGGCCGGGGCCTCCGACGACCCGCGCGGCGAGTGGCAGGAACTCGCGGACGTGCTTCCCACCATCCAGGCGCCGACCCTGTTCATGTGGGGCATGTACGACGCGTTCCTCACCCCCGACTACCCGCTGATGCTCGCCCGCATGATCCCGAAGGGCAACCTGCACGTGATGGACCGCGCGTCCCACCACCTCCAGGAGGAACGCCCGGCCGACTACTTCAGCGTCGTGACCGGCTTCCTGAACCAGGGGCACTGAACGTGACCGAGGCTCCGGTGCGCGTCGTCGAGCTGTCCAGCCCGTTCACCCGCTTCGCGGGCAGGCTGCTGGTGGGGCTCGGGCACGAGGTGGTCCTGGTCGAACCGCCCGAGGGCGACCCGACCCGGCGAGAGCTGGACGGCTGGTCGTTCGCCCACTGGCACGCGGGCAAGCGCTCGGTCGTCCTCGAACCCGGCGACGCGGCCGGACTGCGGCGGCTGCTGGAGACCGCCGACGTCCTGCTCGACGGCACCCGGGAAGGCGCGGACGGCCTCGATCATCTGGTGCACGTCCGGGTCACGCCGTTCGGATGCGACGGCCCGCGCGCCGGCTGGCAGGGCGGCGACCTGGTGGTGGCGGCCCTGGGCGGCATGCTCGCGCAGGTCGGCGACCCGGACGGCCCGCCGCTCACGCTCCCGGAGAACCAGGCCGAGCAGCTGGCGGGCGTGCACGCCGCGATCGCCGTCGAACTGGGCCTGCGGGCAGGCCGCGGGCAGCTCATCGACGTCTCCGCACAGGAGTGCGTCGCCGCGAGCCTGGAGGCGGGCACCCTGGCCTACCTGCACGCCGACCGGGTGCCACCGCGTCCCGGACGGGTGCACCCGCTGGTGCCGCACGGCCTGTTCCGCGCCGCCGACGGCCATCTCGGCGGCGGGCTGGGCGGCAGCCCCCGCATGTGGGACGGCCTGCTCGCCTGGCTGGTCGAGGAGAACGCGCAGGCCGACCTCGACGAGCCGCGCTGGCAGGATCCCGTCGAACGCAAGAAGCACCAGGAACACGTGTTCGAGGTCGTCCAGGCGTTCGCGGCCAAGTGGCCCAAGGCCGCGTTCGCCGAGGAGGCCCAGGCCAGGAAGCTGCCGTGGGCGGCCGTGGAACGTCCCGAGGAGATGCCCGCCAACCCGCAGCTCCTCGCCCGCGACTTCTTCCTCCGGGCCGAGTCCGGCGGCGTGGAGCGGACCGACCTCGGCTTCCCTTTCGCCTTTCCCGAAGGCCGCCGCGTCGCGTCCCTCAAGGTCGCCGAGCCGGGCGCCGACCAGGGGCTGCTCGACGCCTCCCGCGAGCCCGGCCAAGCTGACGGGCCGCGTTCGGACGCGCCCGCGCTGACCGGGGTGCGGGTCCTGGATCTGACATGGGTGCTCGCGGGGCCGTACTGTACAAAGGTGCTGGCAGACCACGGTGCCGAAGTGATCAAGGTGGAGTCGGAGACCCGTCCCGACCCCACCCGGTTCGCACCGTTCATGCACCTGTCGCGGGGCTCGCACACCGATCCGAACGGCAACGGCTACTTCAACGAGGTCAATCGCAACAAGCGCAGCGTCGCGCTCGGCCTGCGCTCGGACGAGGGCCTGGCCGTGCTGCGCGAGCTGATCGCCGCCAGCGACGTCGTGGTGGAGAACTTCAGCTCCACGGTCATGAAGAAGATGGGCCTCGGCTACGAAACGCTGCGCGAGCTCAGGCCGGACATCGTCTACGTGAGCATGTCGGGCATGGGCCACACCGGGCCGCGCAACGGGTGGGTGTCGTACGCCGACACCGTCTCCGCGAGTTCCGGGCTAACCGGAATGACCGGGTGGTCGTCCGACGACGTGGTCGGCGTGATCTACGGCCATGGCGACATCGTCGCCGGCCTGCACGCCGCGCTCGCCACCGTCGCCGCGCTGGAGCACCGCGACCGGACCGGGCACGGGCAGCACATCGACCTCTCCCAGCTGGAGGCGATGGCCGCCCACATGGGCACCAGCGTGATCGCGCCGGTCCCGCCGGAGCCGCGCGGCAACACCCACCCGTCCTGGAGCCCGCAGGGCGTGTACCGGTGCCTCGGGCCCGACCGGTGGCTGGCCGTCAGCGTCCGCTCCGACGCCGAACGGGCAGCGCTCGCCGCCCTGCTCGGCGCCGGCGACCTCGCCCTCGACGAGGCCCTCGCCGCCTGGGCCCGCACCATGCCCGCCGACGCCGCCGCCGAACTCCTGCAGGAGCACGGGATCGCCGCCGGAGCCGTGCAGAACGGCCAGGACCTGGTCGAGCACGACCCCCAGCTGCGGGCTCGCGGCTTCTACGTGCGGGCCGAGCACCCGGTCGCGGGCGCGTTCCTCCACGAGGGCACCCCGATCCGGCTGGGCCGCACGCCCGGCGGGATCCGCCGCGCCGCACCAGTGCTGGGCGCCGACACCGACACAGTCCTCCGCGAGATCGCCGGCCTGTCCGAGGAGCGGATCCGGCGTCTCCACGACGCCGGGGTGCTTCGTTGACGGACGGCGCCACCACCATCCCGGCCCTCCTCACGGCCGCGGTGGAGCGCCACGCCGACCGCCCGTTCCTGCACGCGGACGGGGTGACGCGGACCTACCGGCAGACGGCCGAGGTCGCCGCCCGGACGGCCGGGGCGCTCGCCGCCCGCGGAGTCCGGAGCGGCGACCGGGTCGCGATCATGGCGGCGAACAGCCTGGGCTTCGTCGACCTCTTCCTCGGCTGCGCCTGGCTCGGGGCGGTCCTCGTGCCGCTCAACACCGGGCTGCGCGGCCACGGGCTCCGGCACGCGCTGGCCGTCGCCGAACCGGCGTTCCTCGCCACCGACAAGGAACACGCCTCACGCGTCACCGGCTTCAAGGGGACACACTGGATCCTCGACCATGACGAGGCCGAGCCGATCCCGCCCGCACCAATCCGCCCCGAGGACACCGCGGCCATCCTCTTCACCTCGGGCACCACGGGCTACTCGCGCGGGGTCCGCTGCCCGCAGGCCCAGTTCGGCTGGTGGGGCCGCAACGTCGCCGACGCACTCCAGCTGACCCGCGACGACGTCCTCTACACCTGCCTGCCGCTGTTCCACACCAACGCCCTCAACGCGCTCGCCCAGGCCATGGTCTCCGGAGCGTCCTACGCGCTCGGCCCGCACTTCTCCGCCTCCCGCTACTGGACGCACGTCGCCGAAGCGGGCGCCACCGTCGTCTACCTGCTCGGCGCCATGGTCCCCATGCTGATGGCCCAGGCACCGGGCCCGCAGGACCGCGCCCACCGCGCCTGGCGCGCCCTCGCCCCCGCCACCCCCGCCCCGCTCTGGGAGCCGTTCCGGGAACGGTTCGGCGTCACGCTCGTCGACGGCTTCGGATCGACCGAGACGAACATGGTCATCGGAACCTCCGTCGCCGACGCCCGCCCCGGCTACATGGGCACCGTCCGGGACGGGTACTCGGCCAAGGTCGTCGACGAGCACCTCGCCCCGGTCCCGGACGGCACGCCCGGCGAACTCGTCGTCCGCAGCCACCTGCCCCTGGCCTTCTCCACCGGCTACCTCGGCGAGCCCGCCGAACCGCCCGACTCGTGGCGGCGGACCGGCGACCGCGTCGTCCGCGACCCCGACGGCCGGTACCGCTTCGTCGACCGGATCAAGGACGTCATCAGGCGGCGCGGGGAGAACATCTCCTCCCACGAGGTCGAGGCCGCCGTCCGCTCCCACCCGTCGGTCGCCGAGGCCGCCGCGTTCCCCGTCCCCTCCGACCTGGCCGAGGACGAGGTCATGGTCGCCGTCCTCGTCCGCCCCGGGCACTCGCTCGACCCCGCCGACCTCGTCCGGCACAGCGAGCGCGAGCTACCGCCGTTCGCCGTCCCCCGCTACGTCGAGATCATGCCGGACCTCCCCCTCACCGAAACCGGCAAGATCCGCAAAGCATCCCTCCGCACCCGCGGCGTCACCCCCGCGACCTGGCACCGCTACTGAGAGCGTCAAAGTAGCCGACGACAGGCCCCACGGTGAGCAAGCCGCTGCCCGCGCCCGCCGGGCTCAGAGATCGTGGCGCCCTTCCTTCACGGCGGTGAGGAGCTCCAACAAGGCGTCCCAACGGCACGCCTGCTGCGTGTCAACCTGTCCAGGTGATGTCGAAGACTCGGATGATCTCGGCCGTGTCGTCGACGTAGAAGGAGACCAGGCCGTAGGTGCCGAAGATGACTTGGCGGTATTCGGGCTCGTCGTTGGCGAGGGCCATCGCGTCCCAAGGGCGCTCGGCAACATCGGCGAGGGAGCTCACCAGGGCGCCGAAGGCTTCGGGGGCAGACCGGCGATTTGGGCGAGTGCAGTCGCGTGCAACTCGACGCGGTGGCTCAACTAGCGCCGTCTGTGCGCTAGGTCCAGCCTGGAATCGCCTCGTCTGCGGGGGTGAAGACGGCCGGGTCGCCCGTGCGGGCTTGCCGTGCTCGTTCGGCGAAGTCGGGGCGGGCGTATGCGGTGGCACGCATGTGCCAGAGGCGGAGGACCTCTTGGAGTTGGCGGTAGCGCCAGAGTTCGTGTGCGGCGTCGGCGCTGCGGTAGTCCTGGTTGACCTCCTCCCCCTCGTGAACGAGGGGGATTCCAGCCCGTGGCCTCAAGAGAGGAGGACAGGTTGAGGTTCGCGGTTCGTTCGCCCCGGCAACCCGGGGCGTCCCCGCGCAGCGACGGCCGGTCCGGCCGCCGCGCACACGAATATGAGTCTGGTCTCGTGGGCGATGTTGCGTGCCGCGTTCACATCGGCGTTGCCGGCGTGGCCGCAGGACCGGCACCGGAAACGCGCTTGGCTCTCGCGCGCCTCCCGATCCCTGATCCCGCACGCCGAGCAGCGCTGCGAGGTGTACGCGGGATCGATCCTGTGGACCCGGCCGGGGGCCTTGTGCTCCAGCCGCTCCACCAGGGCACCCCAACCGCTGGCCAGGATGCCCCGATTCAGCCCCGCCTTGGCGGCGACATTGCGTCCCGGGTGCTCGAGGGTGCCCTTGGCGGAGCGGGTCATGCCCCGGGTGTTGAGGTCCTCGACACCGATCACGTCGAACTCGCGGGCCAGCGTCGTGGTGGTCTGCTCCACCCAGTTCTTGCGGCGGTCGCTCTGGCGGGCTCTGAGGCGGGCGAGCGCGGCCTTGAGTCTGGCGCGGCGGCGGGAGCCGCGCCGGGCGCGACCCAGCTTGCGGGCCAGCAGCTCCAGGCGTCGTGTCTCTCCGGGCGTGAGGCCGGGAACCTTCAGCAACTCCCCGGTCGACAGGGCGGCACTGACGGCCACGCCCCGGTCCACCCCGACCACGCTCCCGTCACCAGAGCCGGGAACCGGGTCAGGGAGGTGCGCGAACGCCACATGCCAGCGCCCGGACCGATCACGGGTGACCCGGTAGGACTTCACACCCTCCGGCACCGGCCGCGACAGGCGGAACCTCACCCATCCGCACTTGGGCACCAGCACCGCACCCCCACTTATGCGACAACCGTTTGACCTGGTGGGGTTTGAGGCCGACCTGGCGGAACCCCTCGTGCACGCCTTGCTTGCGCCAGGTGGGACGGCGGTGGGTACCGGCGAAGAAGTTGCTCATCGCCTGCGCGAAGTCACGCAGCGCCTGCTGCTGCACGGTCTGGGAACCGGCCCGCAGCCACTCGAACTCGGCGCGGGCCGCGGTGAGCTGCCGGGACTGCTCTTTGTAGCCGGGTGCCCTCCCCCGGTGCCGGGACCAGAAGCCGTGTTGCTCGACCGCCAGGTTCCACACGTACCGGGCGTGCGCGCAATCCCCGAGCAGGACCTGCTCCTGCTCGGGGGTGGGGTCCAGGCGGTAACGCGGCACGAGGCGATCGTAGCGTGCACGCTCGAACACAGGGACGAAAACGTGCTGGATAGTGCCTGGTCTGTCAACGGACAATCGCCCCGGGGGGCGAATCTCCTGTCCCTTCCCTGCTCCGCAGAAGTCCGATTCCTCCCCTGCCTCAAGCTCAAGGCCGGGGTTTCCTCGGAGGTCCTTTGATGAACCGGTCCCGCCCGTCATGGGGCAGCCTGCGGATGATGTCTTCCGGCTCGAGCGGGCCATGATCGAGTGGCTCAGCCGTCATGACGCGCCCTCTTCAGCGCTCAGTCCCCTGCCAGCTCTCACCATGCGGCTACGGGCTGTGGAGTCCGGTAGAGGGCCCAACCGAGCGTTCGAAGCGGTGGCGCCACTGGTGAGCGGTCGTCGTCTGCCCCGCGCTACGGAGCCGGGAAGTACAGCACGGAAGTACTGCAACGAAGGCGTACGACTGCTGGCACCGGTGACCATGCGCAGCCGGATCTACCAGCGATGGCGACGATCATGGGCGGCCGGTTTCTTCGTCACAGAAGGTTGCCCTGTCCCTGAGCGGTCCACCGGCGCCACCCAGGCCCGGTGACAGCACCCCCGGGATCACGCCTGCGGCAGGGGTTTGAGTCATCCGGGCCGGGTGACCTGGCTCCCCACCGACCAGCGGCCGGTGGGGACGTGCGCTCATCTACGTCCTCGCTGTCAGGAGAGGCGGCGGCGGGTCCACCAGAAGCAGAACGCCGCCAGGCCCAGGGAGAGCACGATATAGATCCCGGTTTCGAGCCACTGGAAGGCCCAGAAGCGGCTGGACGGGTGGTAGGTCACCTGCTGCCGGTAGCCGAGCCGCTCGATCTGGGCGAGGCATGTCTCTGGGCCCTCCGGGGACGGGGGGCAGGGCCCGGGGATGGTCTCGACTGCGCGTCCGGACCGGTCGACGGTGTGGCTGGACCGCAGCCAGCCACCTGTTGGCGCGTTCACGGTCACGCGCAGGCGCCGGTCGTCGCCGAGGATGAGCGAGTCCAGGTTCGACATGCTGACCACGGTGGTCGTGCTGGTGGGCGAGAGCAGGTGGGGGCGGACCAGCAGCGGCATGGCGACCTGGACGGCGGCGAAGGCGGCCAGGGTGATGGCCATGGCGGGCAGGGTGCGGCGGACCAGCATCCCGATGGTCACGCCGAGGGCGAAGGCGAAGGCCGCGTAGCCGATGGGGACGATGCCGCGCGTGCCGAACACCAGCGGTGCAATCCGCGCGAAGTCCTCGGGGTTGGTCTTGTCGATGGGAGCGGCCCACCAGGTCACCGCGAGGCTGCCCAGTCCCGCGGCGGTCATGGCGGCCAGGCCGGTGAGGCCCAGCTTGACGGCCAGCCAGCGGGTTCGGGTGATGCTCTGCTGCCACACCAGGCGGTGCGTGCCGGCCTCCAGCTCGCGGGTGATCAGCGGCGCTCCCCAGAAGAGCCCGATGATCGCGGGCAGGACCAGGGCGACGGCGCTGACGGCCAGGAAGGCGTTCTGGTTGGCGCCGAAGAGCTGGTCGAAGATCCTCCTGCAGTCGTCGCTCTGGGCGGCGCAGGAGGCGCTCGCGGTGGAGTACTCGTCGGCCAGGCCCGGACCGGTCAGGCCGAGGACGGCGGCGAGCACGGCGAGGGCGGCGGCCATCATCGCGGCTCCGGCGCGGAACTGCCGCCAGGTCAGCCAGATCATCGCTGCACCTCCAGGGTGGGGCGGCGGCCGTTGTCGGCGGGCCGGTCCATGTAGGCCAGGACGAGGTCTTCGAGGCCGATCTGGCTGACCGTCCAGGCGGGGTCGTGGATCGGGGCGTCGGTGCGGATGATGAAGGTGCTCTGCCGGTCGGTGTGGCTGGCGGACACGACGTGCTGGTCGGCGGGGAGCCGGCCGGGGTCGCGGCGCGGGCCGGTGAGCCGGTGGTGGGTGGCGAGCAGTTCCTCGACCTCTCCGGCCACCCGGACGCGGGATTCGACGAGCACGACCAGGTAGTCGCAGGCTCGTTCCAGGTCGGAGACCAGGTGCGAGGAGAGCACCACGCTGAGCCGGTGTTCGGCGACGGCCTCCAGCAGGCCCTGCATGAACTCGCGGCGGGCCAGCGGGTCGAGCGCGGCGACCGGCTCGTCCAGGATCAGCAGCTCGGGCCGCTTGGCGATACCGATGGTGAGGGCGAGCTGGGCGCGCTGGCCGCCCGACAGCCTGCCCGCCTTGCGCGCGGGGTCGAGGCCGAGCCGTTCGATCCGGTCCCGTGCCAGCGCGTCGTCCCACCCGGGGTTGAGCCTGGCGCCCAGCTTCAGATGGTCGGCAACGCTCAGCCCCGCGTAGGTGGGGGTGTCCTGGGCGACGAACCCGACCTTGGCCAGCTGAGCCGGGACGGCGCCGGGACGTCCGCCGAGCACGGTGATGCTGCCGGCGGACGGCGCCAGCTGGCCGCTCGCCAGGTTGAGCAGGGTGGTCTTGCCCGCTCCGTTGGGACCGACGAGTCCCACGACGTGCCCAGACGGGATGTCCAGGGTGCAGTCGGTCAGCGCCCAGCGGCGGCCGTACTTCTTGCCCAGGCCCTGGGCCTGCAGGACGGCGGTCATGCTATGTCCTCCTGAGCGGCGGACCGAAAGGTCGTCATGAACAACGCCTCGATGCTCTCCTCGTCGAGGCCGGACCGGCGGGCCTTGGCCAGCCAGCTCCGCAGCTCCCGCCGCAGCGGCTCGTGGGCGGCCAGCGAGGCGTCGGTGAGCGTGGCGGTCACGAACGTCCCCAAGCCCGGCCGCGCGGCGACCATGCCCTCGTGCTCCAGTTCGCGGTACGCCTTGAGCACCGTGTTCGGGTTGATCGCCAGCTGTGCGACGACCTCCTTGACCGTGGGGAGCTGGTCGCCCTCCCTCAGCAGCCCGAGCCGTAGGGCCTGCCGCACCTGCCGGACGAGCTGCTGGTACGGCGACACCCCCGAACGGCCGTCCAGGTGAAACTCGATCACGCCGAGCCTCCTCTATTTATCTAGTTAGCTATCACAATATGATGCTAGCAAGATCAGGGTGTCAAGCCGGAGCGGGGCCCCAGTCGCTTCCGCAGGTCGGCGACCAGCGCCTCCAACACGGAATTCCGCTGCGCCTGCACCGCGATCAGCGTGTCCTGCGGAGGGGATAACCCCTCTCCAGCCAGACAGCAGGGGTGCTCTAGGCGTCGCGCATGCGTAGCAGTAGGCCGCCGGCCGCGAGCGCGGCGGCGGCCCACCCGGCGGTCACGCCGAGGCCGGCCCAGGGGCTGATGGGCAGGCTGCCGAGATCGGTGGTGGCCTGGACGGCGAGCCCGGCGCTCATCGGCGCGATCTTCTCGAGCAGGCGCTGCCAGTGCGGATCGCTGATGGTCTGGGAGACGATGGGGACGATGTAGAGCAGGCCGAGGACGATCCCGATGCTGGTGGCGGAGTCCCGCACGGCGGTCGCTGTACCGAGGCTCAGAAGGCCGATCAGAATCAGGTAGAGGACCGTCCCGACGGCCGCGCGCAGCGTCGGCCCGTCGGCCAGGGACAGGGCCTGGTCGCCGACGTCGGGCAGGATGAGCCGCCCGGCGAGCACCGACCCGAGGACGGCGACCGTTCCGCCGACGGCCACGACGCCGGTGAGAGTGATGGCCTTGGCCGCGAAGACGGTGGCTCGCCGCGGCACCGCCGTCAGGGTGGTGCGGATCATGCCCGAGCCGTACTCCCCGCTGATGATCAGCACTGCCAGGATCGCGACCGGCGCCTGGCCGATGTAGACGCCCATAAGGCTGAGCTTGGTCGTGTCACCGCCGCAGCCACCGGCTGTGCAGTTCACCACCGAGGTCGCCCCGATGCTCAGGGCCGCCGTCGCCGCGACGGTACCGAGCAGCAGCCATAGAGGGCCGGCGACGGTCCGCAGCTTCGTCCATTCCGCGTGCAATGCCGGTCTCATGCGTCCCTCCTGTTGAGAAGGACGGCGGCCACGGCCAGGCTTGCCATCGCGTAGCCGGCCAGCACGGCGAACCCGGCCCATGGCGCCAGCGGGTAGTAGCCGTAGTACGGCGTGTAATTGCTTGCGACCTGGTCATACCGCACAAGCGTCTGCTGGACGGCAAAGGCCGCCCCCGGCGTCACCCGGGCCAGCCAGTTCGACACGCTCGCGGGCACGAACGGGATGGCGGTCAGCATGTAGGGCAGCACAATGGCCACGATGACGGTGGTGACCGCGCCCGCACTGTGCCGGAAGATGGTGCCGACGGAGAGGGCCAGGACCGAGGCGGTCGCGAGCAGCGCCGCGGTCCCGAGCGCCACCCGCAGTTCGGTCGAGGACGACACCGGGAAAATGTAGACGCCGTTGCCCCGGGCGAGCCGCTCACCGAGCGGAGTCGCGAGGATCGCCCCCGCCAGCCCGGCGACGAAGGTGACGGCCCACAACACGATCGCCTTGGCCACCAGCACCCGGCTCCGCCTCGGACTCGCGGCCAGGGTGAGGTGGATCATCTTGTTCCGGTACTCCGCGGTGATGAACAGCGCCCCCACGACGATCACTGCGACCAGCGCGGCGAACGTGCCGGTGAGGATGTCCCGGAGGTGGCCGCCGGTCGGCAGGCTGTCGCGGACGGCGGGCGCTATGTCGCCGGCACCGGTCACCGTGAACCGGGCGTCGGATCCCGTGAACGAACCCGAGGCGTTCTCCGGGTAGCCGGCGAAGCTGGGAGATTCGGCGCCCACCTGATCGCCTGTCCAGTCGCCGCCGGCCCAGCCCCCCTGGGTACGAAGATCCCCGAAGGTGGCCGTGGACACACTGCCGGCCGTGCCCCCGCCGCCCACGGCAGGCGGAGATGCGACGAACAGCCCGCCTTGCGCGGTCGGTCCGAGGCCGCTCACATGCACAGTGCCCACCCTGGTCCAGTGCGTGCCGTCGGCGGAGGCATGGCCGGTGATCGCATCGCCCGAGCGATCCAGCCGCAGCCAGCGGGGGGACCCGGCGGAGACCGGACCGGAGGGGCCGGCCGTGTCGTTGACGTAGCCGTCCTGCATCCGCACGCCGTGGCTGCCGGTGGCCATGATCGCCGCGTAGGGTGCTCCCTGGCGGGTGCTCTCCTTGATGATGAGCCCGGCCTTCGCCCACGGCACGGTGCCGGGCCTCAGGTCCCCGGGGCCCTCGGGGATGCTGCTCTTGAGCGCGGAGACGGAGACGGTGATGCTGCCGTTTCCGGCGAGCGGCCGGTGCACGAAGTAGAAGCTGTCGGTGACCGGCTCACCGCCCGGTCCGATCGGAACGGGCGGTGCACCCTTCTGGTTGCTGCTGACCCCTGTGAGCAGGGCGAACAGCACCACCATCAGTGCCGCCGCCATCAAGCCGGTCACCCAGCCCCGGACCGTCCGGAACTTGGTCCATTCCGCGTGCAGCAACTGGCGGAAGCCGTCCCGCCCGACCCGTTGGCCGGGGCGGTACGGCGTCATGGCGGGGGTCACCGCGACACCTCCGACGGCGTCGCGGCGCGGAACTCGACCGCGTCGCGGGTGAGCTCGATGTAGACCTCTTCCAGCGTGGCGCGGTGCGCTGATACCTCCGAGAACGGGACCGCGCCCTGGTTGAGCAATGCCACGATGCGATCCGCCGCCAGGCCGGAGACGGTAATGGTGTCCCGGCCGGTGGCCGCCACGGCAGCGCCCGCATGCCCGAGCACCGTCATCGCGTCCGGCCGGGCCGTGGTGCGCACGGCCACCCGGTTCCCGGACGCGGCCGCGATCAGGTCGGCCACGCCGGCGTCGGCGATGGCCCTGCCGCGCCCGGCCACGACGAGGTGGTCGGCGGTGTCCTGCAACTCGCTCATCAGGTGGCTGGACACCAGGACGGCGCGGCCCTGAGCGGCCAGCGACCGCAGGAAGCCACGCATCCAGATGATGCTCTCCGGGTCCATGCCGTTGAACGGCTCATCGAGCATGATGATCGGCGGGTCGCCCAGCAGGGCCGCGGCGACCCCGAGCCGCTGCCGCATGCCGAGCGAGTAGCCGCCGGCCTTGCGCCGGGCCGCCGAGGCCAGGCCGACCTGCTCGATCACCTGGTCCACCCGCCGCGCGGCCAGGCCCTGTGAATGTGCCAGCCAGAGCAGGTGGTCACGAGCGCTCCGGCCGGGGTGCAGCGCCGCCGCGTCCAGCAGTGAACCGATGTGCCTCAGCGGATGCCGAAGGCTGTGGTACGGCCTCCCCCCGATGAGCGCGGTGCCCGCATCGACCGCGTCAAGGCCGAGGATCACCCGCATACTGGTGGACTTCCCGGCCCCGTTCGGCCCCACGAAGCCGGTCACCAGCCCGGGCCGGACGGTGAAGGACATGCCGTCGAGGGCTCGGGTCGCCCCGTACCGCTTGTGCAGCCCGGCGACGACGATCTCTGCGGCGCTCGGTGAGCAGCCGGTTCGGTGTGGTCTCATGCGGGCCGTTGTACAAGGCGCCTGGTTCCCGCCCGGTCTCAGCCGCTGCGACCTGGTTGGAACCTGCCACCTGGCATCGTTGAGTCCATGGCACCTCGAACCGGCAGCCCGCCCCGCCGCCCTTCTCCTACGACAGGCGGTGGTCTGCAGTGAGGGTTCTGGTGGTCGAGGACTTCGAGGTGCTGGCCCGCTCGATCGGCACCGGGCTGCGCCGCGAGGGTATGGCCGTCGATGTCGTGCTGGACGGGACCGACGCCCTTGGCCGCCTGGCCGTCACCCGCTATGACGTGGTCATCCTCGACCGCGACCTGCCCGGCGTCGGCGGCGACGACATCTGCCGGCGACTCGCCGCCGACCGCACCGACAGCCGCGTGCTGATGCTGACCGCGGCCGGCACGATCGAAGACCGCGTCGAGGGGCTCAGTCTCGGCGCGGACGACTACCTGCCCAAGCCGTTCGCCTTCGCCGAACTGGTCGCGCGCGTCCGTGCCCTGGCCCGGCGGGCCACCCCGCCGCTTCCTCCCACCCTCTCCTGCGGGGACATCACCCTGGACCCGGCTCGCCGGGCGGCGTTCCGCGCCGGCCGGCGTCTCGAGCTCAGCCCGAAGGAGTTCGCGCTCCTTGAATGCCTGCTCGCCTCGCCTGGCCTGGTCCTGCCCGCCGAGGAACTACTCGAACGAGTCTGGGACGAAGCGGCCGACCCCTTCACCTCTGCGGTCAAGCACACCATGCACCGGCTGCGGGCCAAACTCGGCGACCCGCCAGTGATCGCGACCATCCGCGAAGGCGGCTACCGGATCGGGCCGCCATGACCGACCTCCGACCGCTCCCCAGACGGTCCCTGCAGGCCCGGCTCGCGCTCTTCTACGCCGCGGGCATCTTCGTCGCCGGGATCGTGGTCCTCGCCGTCGTCACCATCCCCCTGGTCGGCATGCAGTCAACCGTTCCCGCCCGCAGCTCAGCGCCAGGCGCGATCACCGGCACCGGGCAGGGGATCGGCCCGCACCGGCTCCTCGTCGGCTCCGCCGTCGCGATCGCCATCCTCATCCCCATCGCCCTCGCCGCCGGCTGGTTCGTCGCCGGCCGCTTCCTCAGACCCCTGCGGGCCATCACCGCCACCGCCACCGCCATCTCCGCCGGAAACCTCCACCAGCGCCTCGACCTCGGCGAACCCGCCGACGAGCTGACCGAACTGGGCCGCATCCTCGACGACCTCTTCGCCCGGCTCCAAGCATCCTTCGACGCCCAACGACACTTCGTCGCCAACGCCTCCCACGAGCTGCGCACCCCCCTCGCCGGCCTGCGCACCCTCCTCGAAGTCGCCCTCGCCGACCCCGGCGCCAACGCCGACACCCTGCGCTCGGCCTGCCAGGAGGCCCTCGACCTCGGCGGACACCAGGAACGGCTCGTCCAGGCACTGCTCGCCCTGGCCACCAGCGAGCGCGGCGTCACCCGCTGCGACACCCTCGACCTCGCCCAAGTCGTCCGAGGAGTGCTCGCATCCCGCCGCGACCAAGCAGCAGAAAAAGGCGTTGACCTCGCCGAACATCTAACGCCCGCAGTGACGGCCGGGGACCCGAGACTGATCGAAAGCCTCATCGCCAACCTCATCGACAACGCCATCCGCCACAACCACCCAGACGGGCACGTAGAGATCACCACTCAGACCTCTGGCACGCGGGCGACCCTGACGATCACCAACGGCGGGCCGGTCATCCCCGGCAACCAGATTCAGCGCCTCTTCCAACCCTTCCAGAGACTGGCGCACGACCGTAACAGCCGCCGCGGCGGCTACGGTCTCGGCCTCGCCATCGTCAACGCCGTCGCCCAAGCTCACCAGGCCACCCTCACCGCCAGCGCGCGCCCCGAAGGCGGCCTGGCCATCACCGTGCGGTTCGCACACCCATCTCCCCCGAACCCCCCATAGGTCAGGCGTCGAGTGCGGCGAGGTAGTCGGAGACCGGGCCCAGGGTGAGCAGGCCGCTGCCCGCGCCCGCCAGCTCGCCTGCCGCGGGGGCGAGCTCGTGGCGCGCCCGCCGCATCGTCTCCGTGTCGCCGACCGCGATGGCCGCCCGTGCTGTGAGGCACCACAGGGCCTCGAACAGCAGGTCGCGGGGCGGTTCGGGGACGTCCCGCAGCGCCCCCGCGGCCTCGGCGGGACGGTCCTGCGCCAGCAGCACCAGGGGACGGGCCCACGGCTCGTACGGGCCCCAGTCCCCGTCCGCGGGGGCGGGCAGATCGTGCCGCACGCGCAGGCACAGCAGCGCGAGCGGCAGCAGGCCGTGCTTCACGCCGGGCATCCCGGCGCCGTCCAGCAGTTCGGCGGCGTCCCGGTAGGCCGCCTCGGCTTCGGATGCCCGGCCGGTCTCGGCGAGCCGCAGCGCGCCGTACCACCGGGTGAAGACGCCCACCAGCGGCAGCTCGTGGCGCTCGGCCAGCCGGTCCGCGGCGGACGCGTGCCGGTCCGCCGCGGCGAAGTCCCCGAGCGCGCCGCGCGCCTGAATCCGGATCAGGTGCCCGAGCACCTCGAACGCGGTCAGGCCGTGCCGGGCCGACAGGGCGACCAGTTCGGCGCCGATGCCGTCCCGGCGCGCGGCCAGACCGGCACGTTCGAAGCTCTGCATGAACACGCCGTTGAGGACGAACGCCAGCAGCGCCGGGTCGTCCAGGCGGCGGGCGATCTCCTCGGCCCGGCGGGCGGCCTCCGGGCCGCGGACCGCACGGGTGCCGCGCGACTCCAGCGCGATCGTGGCCAGCAGCCGCGCCCGCGCCGACTCGGGCGCCCCGGGCGGCAGCCCCGCCAGGGCGCGTTCGGCCGCGGCGACGATCCGCGCCGCCTGCCGCGGATCGTCCGAGCGGGTCCAGATCGCCGGGACGTCGTAGGCGCCGATCACCCGGGCGGTCAGTTCGGGGTCGCCGAGCTCCTCGGCCGCGGTCACGGCGGCCAGGCGGTGCTCGCGGGCGGCCTCCAGCCCGGTGCCGCCGGTCACGGCGAGATTGCGCAGCAGGCCCACGGTCGACTCCAGCCGGGCCCGCGCCCCGGACGGCACGGCGCGGTCGTAGACGGCCGCCGTCTGCGCCCAAACCCGAGCCGCCACGCCCTCGGCGTCCAGGTGGGGGGCCTGGTTGAGGATGTCGGTCTCCAGCCGGCGCAGCGGCGCCCCAGGGTCCATGCCCAGCCGCTCGACCAGCAGCGTCCTGGCCCGGCGCAGGACGGCGAGCGCGTCGCCCTGGCGTCCGGTGCGGTACAGCGCGAGCGCGAGGAGCCGCCAGGCGTCCTCGCGCCAGGGGTGTTCGGCGACGTGCGCGTCCAACTCGGGCACCGCCTCGGCGGCCCGGCCCAGCGCCAGCCGGAACTCGGCCTGCCGCTCGACGGCGTGCAGCCGCAGTTCGGCCAGCCGGGACCGGTCCGCACGCGCCCACGGCTGGTCGGCGAACTCGGCGTACGCGGGTCCGCGCCACCGGCCGAGCGCCTCCGCCAGCCGTGCCAGCCCGTCCTCGGGCGGCAGCGTCGCGGCGGTGGCCACCTCACGTTCGAAGAGCCAGGCGTCCACCGCGTCGGGCCCGGCGCGCAGCGCGTACCCCGGCCCCTCGGTGACCAGCAGCCGGGACGGGGCGCGCGGCGGACGGTCGGGCTCCAGGGCACGGCGCAGGGCGGCCACGAACGTGCGCACCGCGCCCACCGCTCCGGGCGGCGGATCGTCCCAGAGGTCGTCGACCAGGAGCCCGACCGGGACGACCCGGCCGCGGGCGATGATCAGCCGGGCCAGCACTTCGCGGTGCCGCGGCCCCTTCAGGGCGATCGCGTTCCCGGCGCCGTCCCAGGCCGTCACCGGCCCCAGCACCCCGAACACGGCCCCCACGGTAGCGCGCTGACCGAATGCTCATTCGCGCCCGGCAGCCTGGAGCCATGGACGAAATCATGATCCCCGTCGCCGACGGCGTGTCCCTGAACGCCGCCGCCGGCGGCTCCGGGAGCCCGATCGTGCTGCTGCACGGCTTCCCGCAGACCCGCCTGATGTGGCGGCACGTCGCCGCCGACCTGGCGGCCGACCACACCGTGATCTGCCCAGACCTGCGCGGCTACGGGGCCAGCGACAAGCCGGAGGGCGACTACTCCAAGCGCACCATGGCCGCCGACATCGTCGCCCTCGCCCACGCACTCGGCCACGACCGCTTCGCGCTGGCCGGGCACGACCGGGGCGCCCTGGTCGCCTTCCGCGCCGGCCTGGACCATCCCGAGACGATCACCCACCTGGCCTGCCTCGACGTGCTCCCCACGCTGGACATGTGGGACGTCATGCGCGGCCGGACCGCCGCCGTCGGCTTCCACCTGTACCTGATGGCCCAGCCGCCGGGCCTGCCCGAACGGATGATCGCCGCCGACCCGGACGCGTTCTTCGGCCATTTCCTCGACATCTGGGCCAACGCCCCGTTCCCCGCCGACGTCCGCGCCGCCTACCTGGACGCCTGCCGCGCCGCCGTCCCGTCGATCGTCGCCGACTACCGCGCCTCAGCGGGCATCGACGTCGAGCACGACCAGGCCGACCGGGACGCCGGCAACCGGCTGGCGATGCCCGTCACCGTGCTCCAGCAGGACTGGGGCGCGGCCCTCGGTTTCGACGCGGCGGCGCTGTGGCGCGCGTGGGCGCCCGACCTGCGGCACCTCACCGTCGACCACGGCCACTTCATGGCCGAGGAGGCCCCCGCCGACGTGGCCAAGGCCCTGCGCGACCTCCTCACCCGCTAAACGGTGGGCTCGGCGCGGAGCAGGCGCAGGAAGGCCCTGATCCCGCTGATCACTTCCTGGTCGTCGGTGAGCTGCGCGACGGTGTCCTCGAACCGCCGCCCCAGCGCGTCCAGCCGCCGGTGCAGCTGCGACACCGCGAGATCGAAGTCGTCCAGCCGCCGGCCCTGGGCGAGGTCGGCCTCGTGGAGCTGCTCGGTGGTCTGCCGCAGCTGCTCGGCCCGGAACTCCAGGAGCGTGAGCCGCTCTTTCACCGCCAGGACGTCGTCGCGCGGGTGGCGCGTCTCCCGGAGCATCGTCCCGAGCCGCTCGCGCAGGTGGACGAACCAGGCGTGCACCGGCCGGAAGAACGTGCTCACAAGGTAGAAGCCGACGAAGTAGTACCCGACGACCGCCCCGGAGAAGTAGGTGATCACCGCGGCGAGGGCGGCGGACAGGACGTGCGCGCCCACGGCCGCCGCCCGCACCCGCACGGCGATCCGGCGCGCCTCCTCCTCCCGCCCCTGAGGCGCCTCCAGCCCCCTTTCCCGGCTCGTCCGGATCTCCCCGATCACCCGCCGGGCCTGGAAGTACACGTTCCACGGCACGGTGAGCAGCACCACCAGCCAGGCAAGGCACAGCGCCCCCGCCCCCAAGGACAGCACCACCGCCAACGGCACATCGGCCACCAGGACCAGCACGACCGCGCCGACAACGGCGAGCACGCCGATGAGGAACACATACTTGAACACGGTCGGCCTCCCTCGGCTCGCTTCCCGTCCGGCCATCCTCGCCGCACCGGCCCGCCCGCGTGGTGAGCGCACGTACTCAACAGCCCTGAGCGCCCCTACTCACCTGCCTTGTGAAGGGCTCTCTGCTTGTCGGCGGCGGCGTTCTCGGGCCAGCCGAGGTCACGCCTTGAGTCCCGTTTGCCCGGGGGACTGTAAATCTCGCTTGGTGAGCTGGCGAAGGCGGCTGTGGGCTGCGGCGATGCAGCACGCTGGGCGCCCTCGCCCGGGCTATGACGGGTCAAGACTCCGACGCAATCGAGACGAGCCCCAGCGTCAGGATCGCCGCGCACACCATGCCGGCGATCGCAAACGCGAGCCGGTAGGGATGCCGCTCGACCCACGACACCAGGCCCGGATACTCCTTGGCGAGCTCGTTGGCGTTGACGACGCGGCCGGGGCCGCTGCACGGCACGCCGAGCGCGCTCACCAACCGATGGATGTCCTCGCGTGTAGTTGGCGGTGTGCACCCTGACGAGGACGCTGCGGTGCGCGTCGAGCACGAAAAGGGTGTCGCCTGGCGACCCCGCGGCGCGATGATGGTCGCGCGCACTGCCTCCACGGCGCGCGATCGTGACCGGCGCCGCCGGAAGACCGGCCCGCGCACGACGATTTCGTGCGGGGTCAGGATGATCCGGGACCGGATCTGGTACGAGACTCCCAGGGCGATTGAACAGCACGCCCGTGATCCAGGCGAACGCCGTCGGTGCACGGCCGATCAAGATGGCGGCGACCATACCCACGGCACACACCGCGACGACGGTCAGCGTGATCAGCCCCTTCCGGGCATTCGGCCGCAATACAAGGTCACCCTGAATGTGACGCACGCGAAAATCGCCCCTTTTTCGGTTCGCTGAGCGATCTCGCCTCATCGGCGGTGGTGCATCGATCACGCGGGACCGGCCGGGAGTCAGACCTCCTAGCCCCGGGGTGATGTCAGCGGAGGTGACGACAGCGCTCGGTAACTACAGCCCACACAGCGAGCACCATCCAACCTCGGCGGACGGCCCAAGGTGACGAGGGGTTATTCTCCCGAAAAAAGCGGAAGGTCGGCGGTTCACCCCTGCCGGCGGACGGTCGCAGCCTTGCTCTCCGAGACACTGGCATCAAGAAGCACGTGGACGGCACGTCCTGATGGAAGTCGCATCCCCGATCCCGTCGGCAGAGCACGGGCATGCTCAGGCTCGGTAGGCTCTAGGTGAGAGAGAGGAGGCTTGCGATGACCGCACAGCCGCAGGACTACCGGCCAGGCAGCGCGCCGATGCCGGGCAAGAACCTGCGTGACATCCGGGCTGCCCTCGTCGTACCGCAGGACCGCCAAGCGTTCGACGCCGGGCTCAAGACCGTGCTCGACGAGGTCCGTGTCAGCCTGGATCTGGGCGTCCTGAACGACTTCGTACACCGCTGGTGGATCTCGGCCTGCGACTCGCTGAAAGACCCGGAGGGGCGCAGGCAGATGCATGCCCTGGCCGAACAGATCCGCTCTGGGGAGACGGTCCCGCAGGGTCGGCCATGGCGGGAGATCCTCGCCGAACGAGAGGCCGAGCGGTAGTTGTACCAGCTCACCACCACCCCGATAGCAGAAGAGCAGATCTCCGCCCTTCCCGGCCAAGCCCTCGGCCCCCTGGCCGAGTTGTTCGCCCTGCTGGAAACCGCTCCCTGGAGCGGACAACCGTTCGACACCTCCAATCCGAGAGCCAACATGCTCACGCACGCGTTCGGAGAGCGGGGCTTCGCTACTTACGTGGTCCTGGAAGAGCAACGCGAGGTGTACGTGATCCGCGTGGCGTGGCTCTGATCGGAATCGACCTATCACGGGCGATCCGGCCGGTGGCGCGGCGTAGCTCACTGGGAGACGCACTTCTCCGCATCCTTCTGCATTTCGGCGTCGCTCTTGGTTTGCTTGATCTGGTCCATGGTCTTCTTGCCGTCGACGTACTGCTTGAGATCTTCCTTGTTTGCGCTATTCATCATGAGGTCGGCCATGCAGTCATAAGCCTTCTGCGGTAGCCCCTGAAACTCTTTCTCAGTCTTCACCTTGGCAATGAAGTCTTCCTTTGTGACGTCGCCACCGCCACATCCGGTGGCCAGCCCAGCGACCACCACGAGGCAAATGAGACCCGTGCGGGTGAACTTCATCAGCGGTATTACTCCTGACTAGGCGTGGCATCGGCGATCCAAGCGCGGATCGCGATCTTGATCACGAGATGACTGTCCGAGGAACAGATCGGCGCGCAACTCGGTGTCGACACCAATACCGCACCGCCCCGCTACGTGCCCTCAACGCAACGGGCTGTGAGGGGTTGGCCCCAATTTGGGGCGACCACCCGGATGCCCCTAGGGCGTTTCAGCTCGCCCAGAAGAACAAACGCACGCATTGCGCGTGAACGCGGCACGCAACGCCGCCCACGCAGCGCGACAGGCTGCGTCGGCCGCTGCGCGGGAACGCCCCGGAGTACCGGGACGGACAAACCGCGCCGGCCCGCCCCGGTCGGTCACGGGTCTCGTGGATGGGCGTGGGGCCATCGGGGCTCTCCGCGGTGCGGGGATCGTCCGCCTCGTCCGGTGCCGCCCCATCGTCGGGCTTCGCGGTGACAAGGTCCCGTTCACGGATGAAGAACACCGCGACGACGATGCTGATCAGCGAAAGGGCGGCGGTCGTCAGCATGACCAAGGAGGTGCCCGAAGAGATCGCCCTCTCCATCGCCTGCTGCACCTCGGTCTCGAACCCGGGCGGCGTCGCCGCCTTCAACCGGTCCAGGTCGACCTGTGCGGCAGCGTCCGCGACGGCGTCCCGGCCGTCCTCCGGCAAGGCGGAATCGGCGGTGACCAAGGCTCCGATCCGCTCCTTGAACACGACGCCGAGGCCGGCGGAGCCCACGCCGACGCCGATCATGAACGTGGTCATGATCGTGCCCGACGCCATGCCGGCCTTTTCCTTCGCCACCACGTTCATCGCGGTGGACAGGGTCGGCATGCCCGCCGCGCCACCCCCGAGGCCCCAGAGCGCCATCGGTGGCACCAGGGACCATGCGCCCGCTCCCGGTTCGAACACCTGGGCCATCCAGGCGGCCGACACGCCCTTGACGGCGTAGCCGGCCACGATGATCTGGGAAGCGGTGAACTTCGCCCGGAGTTTGGCTGCGCCGATGCCACCCGCGGTCTGCGCGATGAATACCGGCAGCAGGAGCAGACCGCTTTCCATCGGGGACATGCCCAGGGCGGCCTGGAAGTAGAGCATGAAGTAGACGGCGCCGCCGATGCTGACGAGCCTGGACACGACCGCGATGACGTTGATGGCCGCGAACGTGGGGATCCGGAACAGCGACAGGTCGAC
The DNA here is from genome assembly GCF_039532545.1 of Actinomadura vinacea. Taxonomy (NCBI): domain Bacteria; kingdom Bacillati; phylum Actinomycetota; class Actinomycetes; order Streptosporangiales; family Thermomonosporaceae; genus Actinomadura; species Actinomadura vinacea. Next base: position 152,158 of record NZ_BAAARW010000030.1, read on the forward strand.
GATCGGCGCGGCCGCCCGCTTCTCCACCGCCAGGAAGGCCACCAGCAGCACGGCGCCCACGGCGAACTGGAGCCCCGTGGCGGCGCTTCTCTGGTCCTCACCCCTGATCAGGGCGAAGTTGAGCAGGCCGAGCGAGACGATCAGCAGCGCCGCGCCGGACCAGTCGATCCGCCCGGACCTCGCCGGGTCCGGCCGGTACGCCGGCATGAAGGCGAGCGCGATGATCAATGCCAAGACGCCGATCGGGACATTGATCAGGAACATCCAGCGCCAGTTCAGCGTGACCAGCCCCGCCGAACACGGGGGCGATCGCGCCGGCCACCTGGAGCACCGTCCCGAAGATCGCGATGGCCATGGTGCGTTTCGGCCCCTCGTAGGCCGCGACGATGAGCGGAAGCGAATTGGCCATCACCATCGCGGCACCGACGCCCTGGAGTCCGCGCGCCATGTCGAGGAGGGCCACACTCTGCGCGAGGCCGCAGAGCACCGACGCCACCGTGAACACGGCGATGCCGATGACGTAGATCCGTCTCCGTCCCAGCCGGTCGGACAGCGTGCCGGCCGTCTGCGTGCACGCGGCCATGGTCAGCGCGTAGGCCGCGACGATCCACTGCACTCCGGCCAGCGAACCGCCGAGATCCCGCTGCACCTCGGGCAGGCCCACACTGACGATCGTTATGTCGATGAGGAGGAGCGCCTGCGCGACGATGACCGCCGCCAGCGTCATCCGCGCACGGCCGGCCGCGGTCAGATTCATCCGGTTCCCCGGGAGTTCAGGACGTTAGGTTTGCCTAAGTTAGGTTGGCCCTCCATAAATGTCAACACCCCATGAAGTTCAAGCCATCTGGCTACGCTGGCGGCGATGAGCGAGAAGCCGAGCAAGCCGCGCCGCCGTCCGGCCACCCGCAAGGGCCGGCCCACCCTGACCCGGGAACTGATCGCCGAGAGGGCACTGCACCTGGCCGGCGCCGAGGGCTTCCCCGCGGTCACCATGCGCCGGCTGGCCGAGGAGCTCGGCGTCACGGTGCGGGCGCTGTACAACTACGTGGCCGATCGGCAGGAGGTCGTCGACCTCGCCGCCCGGCTACTACTGGCCCAGTGGGAACTGCCCGAACTCGACCCCGAGCGCTGGGAGGACAGCGTCCGCGCCTACTGCGCGCAGCTCCGCGGGCTCTACCGCCGCTACCCCAGGGCCCTCCTGGTCTCGCTCGACGAGCGGGTCCGCCCGACCGGGGTCCACCCCAACCGGCTCGCCAACCCTGAAGCCTTCCTCGGCCTGCTCCGCGGCATCGGGCTCACCCCGCACGATGCGTTGCGCGTGCACAGCGAGCTGGGACTGAAGCTGTTCGCCTTCACCCTGCTCGTCGACCACCCCACCGACCGCGCCCCGGACGGGCCCGGCCCCCTCGACGCCGCCCCCGTCCCCGCGGCGTGGCCGGCCGCCCACCCGGAGCTGCACCTCCCGTACTTGAGCGAGGCGGTGCACCTTCCCAAGCCGACCCCGGACGAGTTGTTCGACTACCTCGTGGACACCCTCGTCCTCAGCATCCGCGAGCGGCTACCGGCCACTCACGCTGGTGTCAGGCGCCAGAAGCCGTAGGGGTTGAAGAAGAAGTCGTCGTCCTCGTAGCGCTCACATGGCCGTCGGCTGAGAATCCATCGGGGAGCGTCTTCGTCGAGCCGGAAACCCTCACCGTCCTGCATCTCCTGGGCGCGTTCTTCGGTCAGCAGGTAGAGGGCCAACGCGTCGATGAGGTCCGCGAGGTCCTCGGGATCGGGGTCGCCGGACGCTTCGATCTCGATGTCGGGCACGCCGAGCAGGTGCATGCCGCAACTGAAGTACAGGCCGTGGCCATCCGCGATCGGTCTCTTGACCCACGCGCGATACAACGGCACAACGGACTTCTCCGCGTCGCCGGCGAGTTCCAGCCAGCGCTCCCTGCCGTGCGTGAGCCCGCTGCTCTCGTTCTTCACGGCCGTGGCGCCGGAGCGAAGCAGCGTCGCCGTGAGGCCGAGGGTCCACCGGGCGACGTCCATGGCCACGAAGGGGAAGATCGGACGGGACAGCAGATAGACGACCGTGTCGTGCGACTCGACCGCCGACCAGTCCGCCTCGGTGAAGGACGCCGCCGCCAGGCTCGCCGCGAAGGCGTCCGGCATCCGCGGGTCGCGCACATCCTCCGAATACTCCTGGTCGACCTCGAAACCCGCGTCCGTGGCGGCCTGCTCGACCGCGTGGAGATCCAGGCCGGAGCCGAGCACGCAGAGGACGTGGCGCGGGGTCACCGCGTACGCCGGAAGATCGTCGATCATGCTTGCGCAGGCTACGCCACCCCGGACCGGGATGACAGCCCTCGGGTGACGGCCCGGCGCCGTCGGGCACGGTCGCGGGGCCCGGTGGCGCGGTGGGGCGGCTCAGCGCCGGCCGAGCGTGACATCGCACCGCACGAGGTCGTCTCCATCGGAGATCACGTGGAGGCTCTCGTGCTCCGGCGGGAGGACGCCGACGGCCGGCTCATCCTGTCCATGACTTTCTCCCGCTCCTGAAAGGGGGATTCCCGTGGCCTGTGGGCGTACTGGTGCGGGTTGCGGGGCGGCTGCGCGCGCCAAGCTTGCGGGGGACGTCAAGGGTGATGTGGCCGGGGAGGACGGACGGGATGACCGATGGAGGCGCCATCGTGCGGCGGTTGCTGATGTTCGTGGACGCGACCGGGTACGGCCGCAGCGTCGGGAGGCGGCAGGAGGCGATCCAGAACGGGCTCGTCAAGGTGCTCGACGAGGCCGCGGCACGGACCGGGTTGCGGCGTGCGGAATGGGCGCGGCAGCCGGCGGGCGACGGCGAGCTGTCGGTGCTGCCGCCGGACGAGCCCGAGGACCGGGTGGTCGAGTCGTTCCCGCAGGAGCTGGCCGCCGCGCTGCGCCGGCACAACCGCGACCTCCGGGACGAGGCGAAGCTGCGGCTCCGGCTGGCGGTCCACTACGGCCCCGCGCGGCCCGCGGTCAACGGGCACACCGGCGCGGGCCCGGTCACGGTCAGCAGGCTGTGCGACAGCGAGCCGCTCCGGGCGGCCCTCGCGCGGTCGGGCGCGGACCTGGCGGTCGTCTTCTCCCGGCAGATCTTCAACGACACGATCCTGCAGGAGCACACCGATCTGGAGCCGGGTCGGCTGCGCAAGGTGCGGGTGCTGGTCAAGGAGTTCGACGAGGAGGCGTGGATCTGGATCCCGGGCCACGATTCGAGCGCCTTCCCGGCCGCCGATCCCGCGCTGGAGGCGGGCCGGCCCGCGCGGGGGGACGGCTTTCACCGCGGGGTGACGATCGACGCCCGTTCGATCGCGCCGGAGTGAATGGCCATAGGCGCATCAATGCGTATTTGACGCGCTGATCTTCTGGAACACTGGCTCGCGCACGTTCCCAGAGATGATTTCCCCCGTCACTGGCGGCATTTCGGACAGAATTGACATTCTGCCTGCTGCTTGGCGAAGTGCGCATAAGGAATTCGATGAGCCGGTCGACCTATAAGAACACATCGCCTCGCTGGGACGGCCGGGGCAAGCCGGTCATCGCCGCCGTCCTCGTCCTGGCGCTCGTCACCTGGGGCGCGTGCAGCGTGTTCTCGGGCGGTGACGACGAGCGGCGCGCTCCGGCGGTGTCGTTCGAGATCTCCTACGCCGGCGCGGCCGCCCGGCTGGACGGGCTCGCCCCCCAGGACGCCGAGGAGCAGCTCCGCGACTGGGCCAGGTTCGCGCTGGCGGCGCATCTGAAGCTGGACACCGCGCGCTTCCGCGACGCGTCCTACGACACGCTGCCCGTGCGCGACGCCTACTTCGCCGATCTCGCCGAGCAGCCCACCGGTCCCGGCCGGGCGCTGTACGACGGCGCCGGCGTGCTGCACCTGCTGGTGCCGGACGGCGATCCCCGCGCGTCCCGGACGATCGGCCTCCTCATCGACGAGCACCGCGCCGACGCGGGCTCGGACCCGCCGTCGGTCCGCGTGCACCGCTACCGGATCCGGCCCGAGGCGCGGACGATCCAGATCAGTTCCGGACGGCCGGAGCCGACGGCGCGGGTGCGCTCGGCGCACGGGTACGTCACGGCGCGCGTCGACACGGCCGAGGGCCTGAAGGGCTTCCTGGCGCGGACCCGGCACCTGTCCTGGCTGGAGAGGCGCGGGCAGGAGATCCACGCGGGCGGCTGGAACTGGAAGGACGGCTCCGCGCCGCCGCTGGACACCGAGGACGTCGGGGCGATCCAGCGCGGCTACCTGGCCTCGTCCGGGCGGCTTCCGGGCTTCTCCCTCGATCCGGCGCCACTGCGGACGGCGGCGGACGTCCGCGCCGCGCTGCCCGGCGTGGACGCACGGCTGGCCGACGCCCTCGCCACCGGGAACTGGACCGGCTCGCAATTCCGGTCGCCCGGCGATCTGGTCACCGCGGTCAAGGGGGCGCTTTTCCAGAACCAGGCGGCGGGCGGGCTGCCTTCGGACCGTACGCAACTGTGGGCCCTGCTACAGCTGGCCCAGCGGCAGCCCGCCTACAGCAGGGCGCGGTACGACGGCGGGCTGCAAGGCAGCGAAGTCGGAATGACCCTTTTCTACACCGATTACGTTGCCAAGCATTGGGTGTCGGGAGCGGGAGAAGGCGTTCCGGCGAAGGCCGTCGCCGGATTCGTTCCCGGCTCGGACGCCGCGATCCCGTGGGCCCATTGCGAGGGCGCCAAGGACGCCAAAGCCGAATCCGGGCGGCTGTGGTTCGGGCAGAACGAGCAGGGCTTCGCCTTCGACGGTGATCGGATCAGCATCGGTCCGCGCGCCACCCGGCTGTTCGCCAGGTCCGACAGCGCGTCCGGCGGCGAGGAGGAGACCAGCTACGGCTTCGGCCGCGGGCTGCGCTACTGGGACGTCCATTACCAGGCCGTCGCCGACTACGAGCCGCAGTACCGGCGGCTGGATCAGATCATGCGGTGGAGCGGGGCGGTCGAATGGCTCACCACCAGGCCCGGCGCGCCCCGCCTGCCGCAGCCGGACGACGGCCGGATCCGCTCCGACCTGCGTTTCAAGGACTGGTACGCCCAGCACCGCGAGCTGCGCGAACGCGCACCGATCGCGTTCGCCGACGTGCCGTCCGCGGCGGGCGTGGAGGGCGTCGTCCCGGCACCGTCCAAGACCTACCGGCACTGCGGCCTCCAGCGGATCACCGGCGGTGTCTCGCTGGCCGATCTCGTGCATCGCGGCGCGCCCGAGGCGCCCTCGGGCGTCCCGGCCGAGCTGCGCCGCGCCGGGCCGCACGAGAAGTCCTCCACGTTCGACCGCGCGAGCGGGCAGGGCCGCGTCGAGCAGATCGGGACGGACGCGGAGGGCAAGGTCGTCGACCGCGTGCGCCGCACCCTCTCCCCGGGCGAGGGCGGAAGCTCCGTCGTCGAGACCGAGGCAGGGGGCAGGAAGGTCGCCCCGCTCGGCGAGCTGAAGATCGCGCGGGCCGAGACCGCCGGCCGCCGGGTGGAGGCCGAGGCCTCGGCCGGCCAGGGGCAGGTCACGCAGCGCGCCGAGGTCGAGGGCAAGGAGCTGGGACGGCTGACCGCCCGCGAATCCGACCGGACGGTCACCCTCCAGTGGCGCCCCGGGCCGCTCGACCGGGCCAGAAGGGCCCTGGAGTCGTACCAGCGGCGGTGGGGGTCCGGTCAGCCGCCCGCGCCGGAGGGCGTGCTGTACGGCGCGAAGGGCGACGGCGGCCGGGAGGTGTTCAAGGTCGGCGAGCGGGACTGGCTCTCGATCACCGACGGGGTGGCGCCGCCGGGCGACGAGCCGGCCTTCCGGCTGGGCGCGCCGAAGCCGGACGACGGCACGCCCCGGTTCGCGACCGCCGGATTCGTCCCGCCGGCGAAGGGGGTGGCCGGGGGCGCCGCGTCGAACCGGGGCCCTCCGGGCTGGACGGCGATCACGCCGGCGACGCCCGGCCGTCCGGCCCGGGCCGTGCCCGCCGCGCCGCCGGGCCCGGACGCGCAGCCGATCCGCGTGGAGACGCCCGACGGGAGGTCGACCACCGTCTACGCCACCTCGGGGGGCCTGCTGGTGGCGTCCGGCGACCCCATCGCGGGGCCCGCCGGGTCGGCCGAAGGGGCGGCCCTGGCGCGCGACTTCCCGCGCGTCGACCAGGCGCGGCGCGAGGCGGCCCAGGCCCGGGACGGGCTGTACCGCGGGATCGCGCTCGGCCCGGACGCGGTCGCCCTGGCCGGCGCCGACAAGGTGATCCTCGCCCCGAACGACCATTCGTACGCCGGTCGGGTGCTGCAGGCGCTCGGGGACGACCTGGCCAAGATGGTGCCGCTCATCCGGGTCGAGCAGGGCCGTCCGCTGCACGTGAGCAGGAACCGCCTGTCGGCCTCCGACAGGGCGGAGCGCGCGGAGATGCGGCTCGACGAGGTCCCGCTGTCGGGCGACAAGGACGTCTACGTGCACGAGAAGCTGCGGGCCCAGGTCTTCGTCGACGGCCCCGTCGTCCGCGACCCGCTGCCGCACGACGAGAAGGTCATCGTCGTGGAGGCCCTGATCGTGCCCGCTCCCGATGCCGAGGTCTCCAACGCGGCGCCCGACGTCTACGCGCACGACGGCTCGGACTGGCTGCTGGTCAAGAGCAGGCCGGGCACCGGGCAGCTGGTCGGTCCCGGTCCCACGTCCACGCCGACGTCCACCGCGTCCGCCGCGCCCCCGGGAGGCGCGCCGTGGCCGGGCGCGAGGCCCGGCCGGCACGTTCTCCTCGTCTGCCCGGCCGACGGCGCGGACGGCACCGTCTGCGACGAGTGAGGGGGAAGATGCGGATCGAAGCGGGCAGCCCGGTCGGGCAGGCCGTCCTGCGCGGCCGGCGCTGCTTCGCGAGCGGCGACGTGCGGGGCGGCGACGAAGCCTACCGCCAGGCCGTGCGGTCCGCCGGCGCCGACGCCCGGCTCGGGTCGGAGCTTCGGGAAGACCATGTGACGCGGCTGATGGCGTGCCGCGAGTTCGGGCTGGCCGCGGCGCGCTGCGAGGAGTACGTGAACGGCGCGCGGCCAGGGCCGGTCCCGCTCCGGGTGCTCCGAGCGGAGATCCATTCCGCGGTCGGTGACCATCGGAGGGCCGCCGCCGAGGCCGAGGCCGTCCGCACCGCCGGGGCCGGCCCGCTCTCTCCCGAGGAGGACGCGCGGCTGCACCGCGTGCAGGGCCTCGCCGCGGCCGACCTGGACGATCACGGCCTGGCCGGACTCCACCTGCTCAAGGCGCGTTCGCTGCTCGACGACCCGGAACGCGCGGCGCGCATCGACGACGATCTCCGCCACCTCGCCGCCCGCGCCGACCACGACGCCGCGGCGGACGAGGCGGTCCGGCACGCGCTCTCCGGCGATCCGCCGGAGACCGTGGCGGAGCATCTCCGGTTGGCGACCGACCTGCGCCGGCAGGCCCGCTACCAGGAGGCCATCGCGGTGCTGATCCGCTGCCTGGCGCGTTCCGAGATCGCGCCCGGGTTCCGCTGGCCCGTGATGCACGAGCTGGCCCAGCTGGTGCGGGCGGTGGGCCAGGGCAGGGCCTTCGAGCGGCTCCGCCCACTGGTCGAGGACGCGGCGCGGGAATGGGCCGAGCCCGCGGAGGCGAGCGAAGAGGCGGCGCGTCTCTTCGGCGCCGAGAGCCCCGGCGAGGTGCGGTCGACCCGGTTCACCGTGCGAATCGCGCACGCCCGCGCGTTCATCGGTGACGAACGGCTCGACCAGGCCGAACGGCTGCTGGTCGAGCTCCGCGACCGGGCGTCCACGCCGCGCGAGGTCTCCCTCTGGCATCTGGCCGCCGGCGAGCTGGAGTTCACCCGGAGCCTGACCGCCTTCGGCGGGAACTCCTTCCTCGACGACGCCCTGGGCCACCTGGCGCGGGCCGTCCAGCACGCCTCGGCGGTCTCGCTCGCGGACGTGCGGATCCGCGCGCTGCGCCTGCTCGGCCGGGCCTTCGCCGAGGTCGGCACGGCCGCGGCCGACGACCGCTGCGTGGAGTGCTGGGCCGAGGCGCACCGGCTGGAGGAACAGCACATCGCCGCGCGCCAGGTCACCGACCGGCTGCGCGTGGAGATGCTGCACACGGTCCTGGACGAGCACGACGAGCGGGTGCGCGTCGCCGACCAGGCCGTGGACGCGCACGGCGGCGAGCGGGCCGCGGTGCTCGCCGTCGCCATGGAGGCCGCGCGCGGGGCGGCGATCCTGGGCCGGATCCTGCCCGGCGGGGCGGAGGCCGTGCGCGATCTTCCCGGGCCGAGCGATGTGCGCGGCGCGTGGCGGTGGCTGAAGGGCATCACCGCCGACCTGCCCCGGACCCGCGCGGCCTGGCTGATCCACTGCACTCCGGACCACGTCCACCACGCCGTCGTGGGCCGGGGGCTGCTCGTCCAGGCCCGGGTGGCCTGCGACCGGCGGGAGCTGGCCGCGGCGGTCGAGGCGCTGAGCGCGTGCTGGGCCGACGAGTCGCTGCTCGAACTGCTGGTGGCGAGCGGGGATTTCGACGAGCAGCTCGCCCGCGTCACCGCGATGATCAGGCCTGCGGCGGTGCTGGACGCCCTGCCGCCGCGCGTCCGGCGGATCGCCCTGGTCTCCGGGGGCGTGCTGGCGGACGTCCCGTTCGGGGCGATGCGGCCCGGCGGGGAAGGGGAGCCGCTCGGCCTCCGGTTCGCCCTGTCCGACCTGCCCTGCCTGTCCGCGCGGCTGCCGCTCCACCTGCGTTCGCGGCGGCTGCGCGGCGACGAGCGGCACCTGATCCGGCCGCCCGGGGAAGGGCTCCCAGGACGCGGCGGGGACGCCACACCCGCCGGGGTCCGGGCCGCCTTCGCCGCGAACCGGTACCGGCTGGTCCGCATCGACGCGCACGGCGAGTACGGGCACCGGGACGCCGACGACTCCTACCTGCGGCTCATGCCGGAAGGGCCGGACGGCCACCTGCGCGCCCGCGACCTGCGTGACATGGACCTGGGCGGCTGCGGGACCCTCGTCCTGGGCGCCTGCGAATCCGGAATGGCCGGGCGCGTCGGACGGGACGAGCGGCTCGGCTTCGTCCGGGCGGGCCTGACCGCGGGCGCCGCGTCGGTGATCGCGGCCAGGTGGAAGGCGCCCGCGGTCGTGGCGATGCCGCTGCTCGACCGCTTCGAGGCCTACCTGCGCCACCTGCCGCGCGACGTCGCGCTGCAACGGGCCCAACGGGACTTCTGCGAGGGCGCACTCGGCGTCCCGGAAGATCTGCGCCTCCCCGGGCATCCGGCCAGGTGGGCGTGCTGGACGCTCTACGGCGACGCCGGTCTGCAGACCGGCGCGGGCCTGGTGCGCCGCAAGCTACGCGAAATCGCCATGAGGGGGGACGATGGGTGAGACAGGCCGTCCGCGGGTCTTCCTATGCCACGCCGCGGCCGACCATGCGGCGGCCGTGCGGCTCGGCCGCGATCTGGCGGGCCACGGCATCGGCGTCATCAGCCACGAGCACAACATCGGGCCAGGCGAGAACATCGTGCTCGCCACCAACCGGGCCCTCACCCAGTCCGACTACTTCGTGCTCCTCTGGTCGCACGCCACCGAGGACCTGCCGTGGATCGACGAGGTGTGGACCGCCGCGTTCGCCCGCGGGCAGAACGAGCAACGGCGCTTCCTGTTCGTCCTGCGGCTGGACCGCACTCCCCCGCCGGTGCTGCTGGCGGCGCGGCCGCACCTGGACGCCTTCGCCGGCTGGGACGAGGCCGTCGCCGAGCTCGTCGCCACCTGGAACCGCGACCGCGTCCTCGGCCATCCCGTGCTGCCCGCGCCCTTCCCGTCCCACGGCGAAGGGCCCACGATCGCCGTCTACGTGCGCAACCGGGCCCTGGAGGTCGCGCATGTCGTGCGGGTGCCGGAGCGGACGACGGCGCAGGACGCCTTCGACCGGGTGCGCTCCCAGCTGGCGCTGCCCGGCAAGGCCGAGGTGTTCGGCAAGGTCGGGATGGACCTCGGCTACCGCCTCATGCGGAACGGGACGCCGCTTCCCGACAAACCGCTCGACGAGCTCGGCGTCACCGACGGCAGCGTGCTCGATCTCGAGATAACGATCAAACCGTTCGGACTGGGCGACACCGCCACTTCGGTGATCTACCTTTCCGTCGAACCGGCGGACGTCCTTCCGCCCGCCCTGCTCCGCATGCTGACCAACGCCGCTTTCGGCCATCTGAAGCCCTGGCGCTGACCGGCGAACACGCTCCCACGGCACGCTCCTGTGCACCATAATGATGGTTATCACCAACGTGTGAGGGAGTGCTAAGTGGCGCAACCCCAGATCAGGCGCGGGCCCAAGGTCGCCGAGGCGATCGCGCAGGACATCGTGCGCAAGATCGGCGCCGAGGGCCTGGCGCCCGGCACCCCGCTGCCGTCCGAGGCGCAGATGCTGGCCGACTACGGCGTCGGGCGCGGTTCGCTGCGGGAGGCGCTGCGCATCCTGGAGGTGCACGGCCTGATCTCGATCAAGCCGGGGCCGCGCGGCGGGCCGATCGTGGCGGAGGTCAGCCCCGCCGCCTTCGGCCAGATGGCGTCGCTGTACTTCCAGGCCGGCCGGATCACCTTCCGGGAGCTGATCGAGGCCCGCCTGGTGATGGAGCCGGTGATGGCGCGGCTGGCGGCGCAGCGCCGCGACCCCGAGCAGACGGCCCTGCTCGCCCGGATCGCCGACGGCACCCCGCTGGACGACGACCAGGGCTACTACGGCCACAGCGGCGACTTCCACCGGCTGGTCGCGTCGATGTCGGGGAACGGGATGCTCAATCTCTTCAGCGGGTCCCTGGGCCACATCTTCCACGACCGGGTGAGCGGCCTGCTGTTCCCCAAGGCCCGCCGCGCCAAGGTCCGGGACGTGCACGCGGAGATCGCCAAGGCCATCGCCGCGGGCGACGCCGACGCGGCCGAGTCGCTCATGCGCGAGCACATGGAGGAGTACGCCGCCTTCGTCAAGCGCCGCCAGCCCGCCCTGATGAACGAGGTCGTCGGCTGGCACTAACCTCGCGGGTCAGCGGGTAGTTGACGGAGAAGAAGGGCCCGGCGGCCCGCCGGGCACGATGGTCCGCGAGGTTTCGGGAGGCGACCATGGCGACCATCTCCGAAGTCGGCACCGACATCTACCGCGTGAACCTGTCGTTCGAGCCGGATTTCGACGTCAGCTGCTTCGTCATCCGGGACGAGGCGCCCACGCTCGTCGAGACCGGCTTCCGCAAGGCCTACCAGGACACCTACGACGCCGTGCGCCGCCTGATCGACCCGGAGTCGCTGCGCTACATCGTGATCCCGCACCGGGAGGGCGACGAGGCGGGGGCGCTGGAGCCGTTCCTCGGCCAGTCCAGGCACGCGGTGGCGGTGGGCGGCGCGGCGTCCGACCTGGGCGACGCCGGCGACCGCGAGCCGCTCGTCCTGGACGATGACGAAGAGCTCGACCTGGGCGAGCACCGGCTGCGCGCGCTGATGACCCCGTACGTGCACACCGCGGACAGCATGCTGGCCTACGACGAGAGCACGGGCACGCTCTTCGCCTCCGACGTCTTCGCGACGCTGACCCTGCAGGGCCTTCCTGTGACGGACGACGACGACTCCGAGGCGATGCTGGGGCTCTACGAATGGATCGGGATCTTCCCGTCCAAGCCCCACCTGGACGCCGCGCTCGACAAGATCGAGGCGCTCGCGCCCCGGACGCTGGCGTGCCACCACGGCAGCGTCAAGGGCGGCCGGGTCGAGCCCTACCTGCGCACGCTGCGCGAGCACGACGTCACCGGCCTCACCGACTGGAACCCGATGCGCGAATAGGGTTTCACGCCTCGATGAAGGCGAGGAGCCGGCGCGCCCTTTCCTCGCCCACGGCCTCGTGCAGAGCCTCTTCGAGATTCACCTCCTCGATATCGGCCGCGAAGACGAAAAAGCCTTCGCCCACCGGGAAGTGACGCGTCCAGTCAAGGGCGTTGAGCCGCTGGGCCGCCCGGCTCATCAACGCTCTCAGACGGTCCTCGTCCAACCGGATCTGGTCGAGCAGCCCGGCGAGTTCGAACAGTTCCGGGTGCCGCTCCTCGTCCAGGTCGATCTCGTGGAAGGTGCGGTCGTTCAGCATTCCCTTGATCCCGGCGTCGCCTTCGCCCACCGGGAAGATCGAAAACGGCGGTAGCACGCTGAACTGCCCGGGCGAGTATTGCAGCCAGAGACAAGCAGGCGGCACCGGCGGTTCGGCAGCGTCCGGCAGCGCCTCGACGAAGCGATCGAGGAAGGCCCGCTCGGCCTCGTCGAGCGTCAGACCAGGAGGCCATTTCCGGTAGATGGTCACCGCGGCCTGTGTCAGCCGGCTGATGTCACCATGCTCGTCGTGATGAACGAGGACCTGCCCGAACGGCCGCAGCCGTTCCGGGCTCTCCCCGTTCTCGTCCTCGATGCGCACCAGCCGGCCGTCCTCGTAGAAATAGCGTGAACGGCCGCACCCGCCTCTCGCCTGATAAACAGTCTCGATCAGCAGGCCGTTCTCGTACGAGAAGGTCTGATGCCGGATCGGGCTCTTTCCCGGCGTGTAGTCATAGAGGGCCAGTTCCGCGATACGGCCTTCGCCGTCCAGGACGCGGAAGCACTCATAAAACCGGCCCTCGAACTCCACCGCCTGCCGTTCCACCCAGGCCCGGCCGTCTCCGTCCAGGCCATAGAAGTAGTGGGCCTCGGCTTCGTCGACCGGTTCGCCGACCCCGAATCGATGGCGCAGCAGGTAGAGCGGCTCGGTCTCGAACGCCTGGTCCGAATACGGAACCCACGCGGTCACCCGGGCCTCGGCCGCCGCCTTCCGTTCCGCGTACTCACCGGCCAGCCACGACATGTCAACCATGCACCCGCTCCCTCCGTTCGCCCTCGTCCGATCATGGCGTACGGGGCCGCGGACCGAAGACGATCTGGGCGCCGAGCTCGGCGGCGCCCTGGGGGGTGAGCAGGTGAACCAACGCAGGGGCCGCGAATCGCCGGTACGGCCAGGCGGAACACATTTCTGTAGTTCCCGAAGGTTTCCCCGCACTTCCCGCCCCATGTGCATTCGATGCGCACACGTGGGAGGTCTTCGGGAAACTGTTGGGGAGCGGTCAGTGCCAGGCGCCGTCAACCCGTTCGACGGCCTTGAAGCTGCCGTCGGCGACGCGGCGCGAGCACTCTTCCCACTCCCGGATCACACGTCGCGAGCCGTCCGGGATGGTGGGCCAGTCCTGCCGGGTGATCGGCTTCCTCGCGTAGATCGGATCCCAAGAGATCGCGTGAAAGGGACCGACCTCGGGGAAGACGGTCTTCAGCACGTGGATCGCCCGGCGGTGGTACCACTTGCACACGGCCGTGATCGCCAGGCCCGCGTCCACCGCCTCACGTAGGAACGCAAGCGCGAACTCGACGTTCTGCAAGGTGTTGGCGGACCGGTCCTCGATCCGGATGACATCCTCGGGCACGCCGCGTTCGGTGAGGAGTTGGCGGAACACCTGGCCCTCGATGATCCCGTTGTGGCGGTTGACGCCACCGGTCGCGATGATCAGCGGAGCGAGTCCCTGATGGTGCCGCTCGGCGACAATGTCGACCGGCTGGACCTGGTTGGTCCCGAAGACGAAACATGCGGTCGGCTTGCCGTCCGGTGGGGGCGCCTGCGTGTCCACGAACTGGGTGATGCCAGGGATCTGCTCAGGACTGATGTCGACGGTCATCCATGATCCTCGTCAGGGGGCGGTCGGGGCCAGCTCGCGCCCGTCCTGGAGGCTGGATGCCTCCAGGAAGCGGGCGTGGTACTCCGCGGTCTGGCGAGCGTCCACGAAGTTGCTGGCCAGGACCCTATCGAGACGCTTGGCCAGCACCATGGTGGGCCATGCGGGACGGCTGCCGGCCAAGGCGGCATGCCCTGCGGCCACCGCCTGGTCCAGTTGCCGGACCTCGGCGTGGGCGAGCCCGAGGATCAGCAAGGAACGTGCGTAACCGGAAGGGTTCTCGCCCCGTTTGCGCGCCTCAGGCGGGTAAACGGACCTTTTCGGTCAGCGTGTGGGCACGACGGGGGCACGCGATGGGTGCCCCTCCATGCTGCATCCAGCTGCCAGATGATGCTCAGGAGTTGCCAACAACAAGGCGGCCCCGGCCTGGTGCGGACACACCAGGGGACCCGGGGCCTTGGCCGGAAAGAAGGTCCGACCCGTGGCAAATGTTATGCCCCAGACCAACCCGCTCGCCGCACTCGGCGCCTACATGGGCGCGCACGGACTCGCCGTCGACCTGACCGCGCGCGGCCTCAAGGTGACCAACCTGCAGGTCTCCGGATGCTGCGACGAGGTGTCTCACGCGGCGGACATGATCACCTGCCGCAAGCGCAGCGACGACGGCGGTAGGCAGTGGTTCTTCAGCTCGTCCGGGAAGCCGATCACCGAGGTGGAGCGTGTCGCGAACGCCGCACTGATCATCCGCGGCAACCTGTCCGGGCACTCGCCGGCGGAGCGTGGACGGTGAACGCGGTGGCCCCATGCCCGGCGGAGATCTCCCGGGTCGTCACCGAGCTCGCCCGCCGCTTCCCCGGTGTTCGCGCCTGGTGGGGCGCGTCCACGCGCGAGTGGTGGGCGATGTTCCGCGACAGCTCCGGCCGCGACCGTCTGGTGGAGGCCGAAAGCCCGGCCGAACTGTGCCGCCGCGTAGCGGCCGTCCTCACCCCGCCCCGGTTCGCCCGCGGCCACCAGCCCGGCGCGGTGAGGCGCCCGGCGGGTGACGTCCCTCCTCCACGCCGCGCCGCCCCGGCCACCGAGCCCCGGGCGACGCGCGGCCGGCACGAACTGCCCCGGCGCGGTCTGCTGCGCGGGTGGCGCTGACCTTCGACGATTCCTGGAGCCTCGTATGAACGAACCGTCCGGGCTCGTGCCGCTCTCGCGGTTCGGGCCACTGGACAGCCTGCACGGCGCACTCCGCCGCCGCTTCCCGCAGATGGGTGTGGTGAGCGTCGGCGCGCCGACCGAGTCCCTCACCGTCACCTACCGGCGGCGGGGTCCCTGGCGGATCCGCTGGGACGACGGCGACGAGCTGTTCATCTGGTCCTCCGGTCCGCAAAAGGACAAGCCCGTCGGCACCCTCAACCACGTCGAGCGGACCGCCCTGCGCATCGCGCGACCGCTCGGCGTGGCCACTGACGCGCTGCGGTGCTGACGCGCCGCTCGCGGACGCGGCCGGACGGCTCTTAGAAAGACCCTCGCCGTCCGGTCGTGAATGAGAGACACCGCGCGGTCAGAGCTTCCCCGTCCCCCGAGGGCCTGGCCGCGCGGGCCGATGTGAGCGCGTGCCGCGTCGCCCGCCCGGAAGAGTGGGTGGAGTGCGAGCGGCGCGCGGTCGAACTGGCGCGCGGCCGGGTCCTGGACGTGGGATGCGCGGTCGGCCGACATATGCTCGCCATCGCCGAGACATGCCAGGTCGTCGGGATCGACCCGTCGCCGGGCGCGGTGGCCATCGCCCGCGCGCAGGGCCTGGACGCCCGGCTCGGCAGCATCCAGGAGCCCGGCGGGCTCGGTACCTTCGACTCGATCATGCTGCTCGGCGGGAACCTCGGCCTCCTCGCCTCCCGAGAGGAAGCGCCGAAGGTGCTGGACGGCTTCGCCAGGCTCGCCCGCGCGGACGCCAGACTGCTCGCGGTCGGCCACGACCCCTACACCGTCCAGCTCACCGATCACCAGCACTACCACCTGCTCAACCGCCGGCAGGGCCGGCTGCCCGGCCAGGTCCGGATGCGGCTTCGGTACCGCGGCTGGTCCAGCAGTTGGTTCAGCAGGCTGTTGATGTCGTGCGACGAGCTGGCGCGTCTCATAGTCAACAGTGAGGACTGGGTGATGGAGCGCTGCGGCCAGCCCGACGACCTCGGCTTCTACCTGGCCGTCCTGAGGCGAAAGCCCGGCACGGGTCCGGACGGCGTGCTAGGAGGATGACATGAGCCAAGAGACAACGACCTGGGACGCGATCAACGAGCTGAGCCTTCAGGTCGCCGCGCTGCGCGAGGACTTCCGCACGGCCACCGAACAGCCCAAGGCCCGTCATCGCGCCGAGTCGGACCGCCTGACTCCGGAGGCCGTCCGCAACACCAAGTTCGTCACGACCCGGCTCCGCCCCGGGTACTGGGAAGAACAGGTCGACGCCTTCCTCGACCACGTCGAGATCGAGGTGGAGACGCTCACTCGCGAACGCGACGAGGCCCGAGAGGAGAACGCGCGGCTGCGTGCCGAGCTTGACCGTCGGACGGCCTGAACACCGCGACCAGAACGCCCCGCCCGCTCACCGGCGCATTCGAGGGGTCGTCGCAACACCTCGATTTGAGGAGTTGCGACGACCACTTGAATCCGCCGCCCCACTCCTCAGGGAGTCTGCACAGGGCAGCAGCAACATCGTTGGATTCACGGCCGTTGCTACCGGAACCCCCGACCCGGTTCCCACCAGCGGCCACGTACGCTCCCGGGCAACCGGCCAGCGGATACCGCGGGTGGTGGCGTGTGAGCTCGCCGGCTGGACGGGTCTGCTCAGGCGAAGGGCGGCGGACCACTTCCGACCAGCGTGATGACGTCAGACCAGGCCGCCGAACCGCCGAGCGTGACCTGTGCCTCGCGGCCGTCTGGAAGCCTCAGCGTCCGGTCGTGAAGGCCGGTGGCATCGAAGTCACCGATGGTCGCGGTCCCGGACCACTCCCGCTGCTTGGCGCGCAGGTCGACGTAAACCTCGACCTCGGCTCCGTCGCTGCTGATCAGGGTGGCGGGCCCCCGGTAGCGGCTCACGCCTGAGCCGTCTCATCAGGGCCGGCGTGGAGTGTGTTCATGAAGACACACCATAGCGCTCAGGTCGGACGTTCTCCGCGCCACCTATTTGGTGCTGGGTCATGTTCGAGGGAGGAGAACCGCGCCGCCCACAATGCCATCCACGGCGCCCGCGTCCGGGACGGGCGCCGCGCCCACGTGACCACGGTGTCGCGCATGCAGATGTCGAGACTCATGCCTGTTCCTCTAGCGACGGGAGAACTCGGCCCTGACCTTGCTCGACCAGATGAACGGCTGGGCGCCGAGCCAGATCAGCCCCAGGAGCATGAGAGGGGCGATGAGGGGGCCGTTGTGGTCCGAGTCCAGGTCCAGGCCCGACCCTGCCGCCTCGTAGACGGGCACGACCCAGAGCAGGGCCACCAGGCCTTCTGCGAGCACGGCCGCGGTGAGCAGGGCACGGCGGGCGGGCGGGTCCGTCACCCGTCCGGCGAGCGACGGGTTCACCGCGGCGAAGGCGAGCATGAACGCGAGCGTGCTCAGCACCCAGGAGATCTCGAACCCGACGTTGGGCTCGATGACCGGGATGTCGCCGGACGGCCGGCGGTTCCCGTACACGATGAGGGATTCCACGTGAAGGCCGACGAGGATCGCGAACACCAGGGCGAGGACGAGCGTCGGCCTGTGCGGCAGGAACCACAGCCCGCACATGAGGATGAACGCCACGACCACGGGCAGCATCTGAAAGACATCGTCCGAATACACCTCGATGGGAGGCGTCCCGCTGGTCCCCCGCCACGGCCCGGCCAGGAAGGCCAGGAAGGCGAGCGCGGTGCACAGGAGGGCGGCTCTGACGAGGGCTGTTCGGTAGCGCCGGAGCGGGATGTCGCTGGTGGGCGGGTGGAGGAGCGCGGTGCGCGGCGGCCGGTGCGGGATGGGCGGTCCGGCGTCGGCCGCGGTCTCGGCGGTGTTGGCGGTGGGGTCCAGGACGGCGTTGAGCAGGTCGCGGACCTGGTCGGGGGAGAGCCGTTCGTCCGGGTTCTTGCGCAGCATGCCGTTCAGGGCCTGCGCCAGCGGGCCGCCGCACTGGGGCGGGGGCGGCTGCCGGGTGGCGATCGCGACGAAGACGGCTCCGTGGCTGGGCCCGTCGAACGGACGGCGGCCCTCGACCGCCGCGTACAGGGTGGCGGCCAGGGACCACAGGTCCGAGGCCGGGGTGACGGCCTTGCCCTCCACCTGTTCGGGGGACATGTAGGCGGGCGTGCCCAGCACCATGCCCGAACGGGTGATGGTGACATCGCCCTCCAGCGCGGCGATGCCGAAGTCGGTGAGGAGGACCCTGTCCCCTTCGAGGAGCACGTTGGCGGGCTTGACGTCGCGGTGGACGACGCCCTGCGCGTGGGCGGCCGAGAGGGCGTCCAGCATCGCGAGCCCGATCGCGGCGACCTGTCCCTGTGGAAGCGCCTTCTGCTCGGCCAGCAACTGTTCGAGGGAACGGCCGCGAACCAACTCCATGACGATCCAGGGACGGCCGTCCTCACCCATCACCCGGTCATAGACGGTGACGATGCCGGTGTGCCTCAGCCGGGCGGCGGCGCGGGCCTCGCGTTCCATCCGGGCATACCAGACGCGCCGCTCCTGGTCGGTGACCTGTTCGGGCACCCGGAGTTCCTTGACGGCCACCTCGCGGTCGAGATCGACGTCATGGGCGCGCCACACCGAACCCATGCCGCCCTGGCCGATCCGGCCGAGATTCCGGTACCGGCCCGCCAGTACCCCGTCACCGTCCCAACTCATGATCGGGAATCTATCGGTGCGGAACGGCTGGAAGAAAGCGATCCGAACAACTGACAGACATCTGTGTCTGTATGGCCGCATAGTGACCCCGCGTGCGCGGGCCTCGAAGCGTGGCGGCGGTGCCTGAGCACTGTCCGCGCGTTCGGCGGTGGGGCCCCACCGCCAACGTTTGTCGCCCCCGCGCTCAGCGGGTGGCCGGGATGCGGTTCGGGCCTGTGGTGATGGTGGTGACGTCCATGGGGGACGGGAGCATCAGAGTAGTGATCGCGATCGGGTGGTTGCAGTTCGGGCAGTTGTGCACGGAGCCCGGTTGCTGCTCGGGCTGCGGGGCCCGTGCCACGAGGCGGTCGGGTGCCGTCTCGCAGGTGTCCTCGTGCTCCTCGCGGGCCGGGCGGCCTGGGAGGAAGAGTGCCAGCAGCGCCCCGGCCAGGGCCAGGCCCGTCATCAACCATACGGTCTCGTGGAACGGCACGGCGCTGCCCGTCCCCGCGACGGACGAGCGGAACTGGTAGAACGCGGCGAACCCGGCCACGCCGAGCGAGCCGCCGAGCCGCTGGACGACGTTGAACAGTGTGCTGACGTCGGCGACCTCGGTCCGCGGCAGCCGGCCGAGCGTGCCCATGATGATCGGCTGGAGGGTGAGGCCGAGCGCGATGCCCCGTCCGGCCAGCAGCAGCGCGAGCAGCCACGCGGCGGTGCCGGGGGTGACCAGGAGCAGCAGCGCGGAGGTCGCCGCGAGGACCAGCATCCCGCCGCCGACCGTGGCGCGGAACCCGAGGGAACCGACGAGCTTCTCCCCCAGGCCGGTGCACAGGCCCATGACGATGCCCTGCGGCAGCAGCACCAGGCCGGTGGCGACGGCCGAGCGGCCCTGCACCTCCATCATGAAGATCGGGATGAGGAACAGCACGGCGAACAGCACCAGCGAGGCGACCACCGACACCGCCACCGGGATCGCGCCGGCCAGGCTCTTGACCAGGCCCAGCGACAGCGCGGGGCGGCGCAGCGGCAGCTGCCACCAGATGTAGGCGGCCAGCAGGTCGACGCCGACCAGGGCGATCGGCCAGCCGAGCCGGGCGTCGGTCGGGATGATCGACGAGCTGAGCACGACCCCGGTGGCGCCGGCGGCCAGCAGCAGCATCCCGACCATGTCGAGCGGACGGCGGTCGGCGCGGGCGACCGGCCGGTCGCGGGGCAGCTTGAGGCCGGCGAGCAGGCCGACGATCACCAGCGGCACGTTCACCAGGAAGATCCACCGCCAGCCGGCGGTGTCCACCAGGAGGCCGCCGGCGCTGGGGCCGAGGGCGGGTGCCAGGAAGAAGCACAGGCCTGCGGCCATGGGCGGGCGGGCCCGCCGGCCGTCCTGCTTGTCGGCGAACAGCAGGGCCAGCGCGAGCGGGATCATCGGCGCGCTCGCCACGCCCTGCGCGCCGCGCAGCGCGATCAGCGCCTCGATCGTCGGTGCGAACGCGCAGGCCGCGGAGGCGGTGCCGAAGGCGGCCAGCGCGGCCATGTAGACGCGGCGGTTGCCGAAGCGGTCGGCCAGCCAGGCGGTGGCGGGCAGGAAGGCGCCGATGCCGAGCAGGTACGCGCCGACGATCCAGCCCACCGTGGAGACCGTGCTGTCCATCTCGCGGGCGATGCCGGGGATGGCGACATTGACGGCGTTGGAGTCGACCATCGAGATGAACGGCCCGCACGCCAACCCGATCAGGACCAGCGGATGGATCCCGGCGCGTTCAGAAGTCACACGTCACCTCCGGGAGGACGTGGGAGCGGCTGTCCCTGATCAGGCCCAACTGGATGAAGCGGTCGCGCCGGGTGAAGCGGCGCACGCCCAGGCCGGACATGTTGTAGGTGATGATGTGCTGCAACCTGTGGTTGTGCCGGTTGCGGCGGAGCATGCGCCGGGCGACGACCCGCCCCTTCCAGGAGGTGTCGGTGAACAGGCCCGCGAGGTTGTGGCTGAGCCGGGCGACGTAGTCGACGCGGGGGCGGCGCGTTTCCTCATAGCGGTTCAGGGCGAGGTCGACGGCGTCGGGGGTGAACGCGTCGAGGTCCGCGAGCCGCTCGCCGAGGGCCCAGGCGTCGGCGATCGCCGCGTTCATACCCTGCCCCGCCATCGGGTGTACGCAGTGCGCGGCGTCGCCGAGCAGGGCCAGTCCTGGACGCACCCAGCGGGGCGTGTTGAATCTCCAGGCCGACATCACGCGGGCGTCGGCGGCGCTGTCGAGCAGCGGTTCCGCGAGCGGTTCGAGCGCGGGGACGGCGGCGGTCATGCGCCGCGTCCACTCGGTGAGCCCGGCCCGGCCGATCGCGCGGTGTTCTCCGGGGTCGATCTGCGCGTAGAGCCGCGCGCGGCCGCCGGGCATCGCGAACAGCAGCCGCAGCCCGGCGTCGGTCAGGTAGGCGACGATGTCGGTCCCCAGGCCGGGAGCAGCCAGGTCGTAGCCGACGAGCCGGTGGCCGTAGGTGTGGCGGGACGCGTCGAAACCGGCCTGGGCGCGCAGGCGTGAAGAGTGCCCGTCGCATGCCGCGACCAGCGGCGCCCGCAGTTCCTCGCCGCCCGCCAGGCGCACACCGGTGACCCTGTTGTGGTCGAAGAGGAGTTCTTCTGCGCGCGCGCCGAACGTGATGGGGATGTCTGTAAGAAGCGCCTCTTGTATGGAGGCGTAGTAGTGGACGAGGCAGTGGTTGAACGGTTCGGGCAATGGCCGGTAGTCGAGTGAGGCGATCTCGTCGTTGTCGGCCGTGCGGCAGCACAGCCGGTGCGCCTCGATCGCTCCTTGGCGACGGAGTCTTTCCAGCACGCCCAGCGCGTCGAGGATCTGCAGTGAGCGCGGCTGGATCAATTCGCCCTTGTGGACGTCGCGCGTGCCCGGCTGCTTGTCGAGGACGAGCACCCGCCGCCCCTGGCGGAGGAGTGTCCGCGCCAGGGCGAGCCCGGCGACGCCCGCCCCGCAGATGATCGCGTCGTGGTCAGCCACCGCCGCCCTCCGGGGACGAGGTGTACAGGGCCAGGGCTTGGAGTGCGTAGGCGTTGGCGAAGTGGTCGCACCAGTAGGTCAGGTCGAGGAAGTAGACGCCGACGATGGCGGGTTCCCAGAGGCCGTCTTCACGCTGGTGGCGCAGCAGCCAGTCGATCCCGCGTGCGACGGCCGGGTCGTCGGCGTGGCCGGCCCCGATCAGGCCGATCAGCGCCCACGCGGTCTCTTCCACTGTGGCCGCAGCGCCGCGGCCGTCCCCCCAGCCGCCGTCGGGGTGCTGGTGGGCGAGCAGCCAGTCGCGTGCACGCACGCCAGTGGGCGTACCGGACAGGCCCAGCCGCGACAGCGCCTCCAGGACACGCGCGGTGCCCGTCGTGTAGTTCCGGAACCAGGGAGTGGCGAACGAGCCGTCAGCGCGCTGCGCCCGCGCGAACCACCGGACCGCCCTGGCGGTGGCGCCTTCCCTGGCGCCCGCCCGCCAGAGCGCGAGCACCGCGTGCGCGGTCATCACGGCGCATGGCGCGTCCATGGACACCCGTGCGTTCCGGGTGAAGCAGCCCCACGAACCGTCGCGGTTCTGCATGCGCAGCAGCCAGGAGACGCCGCGCCGCAGCGACGGGTCGCCCTTGCCGGCGCCGAACCCGGCCAGCGCCGCGACGGCGCCGGAGGTGTCGTCGGTGTCGGGCCAGCCCGACGGCATCGACCAGCCCCAGCCGCCGGGCGGGCAGCCGGTCGGCGCGAACGCGGCGGGACGCTGCGCGCCCCTGATCCACGGCTCGATACGCCGCAGCCGCTCGTCCCCTTCGAGCCCCGCGTCGAACATCGCCTGGACGAGGTACACGCTGACGGAGAACTCGATGTCGCGGTCGATCGGCCACGATCCGTCGGGACGGACCGTCCCGCGCAGATAGTCCAGGTACGGCACCGGCCGCAGCCCCGCGCGCCGGTAGCCGAACGCGACGATCGAGGCCATCAGGGGCGACTCCTCGACGCCGCCCGACGGGCCCTCGTACCGCCGGATGCCGTCGAGGTAGGCCAGCGCGCGGGGCTCCGCGAACCGGTTGACCAGCCGCCGCACCGGCCCGAACGACCAGGTGCGGCCCTGCATGACGCCCCAGGCCGCCAGCCCGGGGACGGTGAACGACAGCTTGTTGCGCAGCCAGGCCGGGGCCAGCAGCAGTTCGTAGGGCATCCGCGCCAGCCGCTCGGCCGGGTAGAGCCCCGCTTCGGCCAGGTACTGCTGGCAGACGGCCTTGAGCGTGCAGCGCTCGCGGTCGCCGACGGCGTCCATGCCGCCGAACGCCTCGATCCGCTCCAGGCCCCGGGACACCGCGTCCGACGGGCCCTCGACGATCCGCAGCGCGGCGACGGCGATCGCGGTCGCGTTGAGCGTGGACGGCCCGCCCGGCGCGTCGCCCCAGCCGCCGTCGGGCTCCTGCGCCTCGCGCAGCCAGCGGGCGCCCGAGGCGACCAGGTCCGGCGACTCGTCCGCGGCGTGCAGCGCGATGACCGCCGAGCCGGTGGACACCGCGGACGAGGGCAGCACGCCCTGCCACGAGCCGTCGGGGCGCTGCGCCGCGAACACCCCGTCGAGCGCCGCCGCCAGCCCGGCCCGCGCCCGCGCCGTGTTGGTGATCGTTTTAGTGATCTCGGCGGTCATGGTGCCTCGCCCCGGGCCCGTGCCTTCTTGTGCACGTTGAACAGCGACCGCATGAGCAGCAGCTTGCTCAGCGCCGGCGCCTTGCGGATGTCCAGCAGGCCGCCCACGATCGCCTCCCGTCCGCCCAGCTCGCCGCTGGTCAGCCGGTGCAGGGTGAGGGGCTCGGCGCGGATCACGATGTCGGCGTCCGCGTAGGGCACCGCGCCCTCGTCGACGCGCCGCTCGTCGCCCCGCACCACGAGCGTGTACGGCTCGGGGAACTCGTACAGGACGGTCAGCGAGCCGCCGGCCAGGCGCCGGGCGATGGTGCCGTTGCCGCGGGTGGCCGCGACGATCTCGCGGAGTTCGGCGACCACCTCGGCGGCCGTCATCGATTCGGGAGAGGAGACGGTCATGACGTGCTCCGTGCGTTGTGGGTGGCCAGGGAGAGCCCTTCGACGACCCGGGGCTGCGCGGCGGGGGCGGTGCCGGGGATCGTGCCCGGGACGGTGACGAGCTTCCTGCGCCGTCCCGCCGGCTCGGGCAGCGCGGCGAGGAGCTCCTCGGTGTCGCCGTGGTAGGTGGGGTCGAGGACGTCGGCGCGGCCGGTGTGGATCACCGAGCGGGCCAGGCAGCCCAGGTCCTCGCCGCGGGCGCGGCGCATCAGCGGCGCCTGCCAGATGTCGGTGATGCTCTGCCGCCGCAGGTCGCCGATCTCGGTGTGCACGAACGGGCAGGGGTACACCTTGCCGTTCGGCTGCACGCTCACCATGAACCGGCCGACCTTGCAGCCGACCGACTTCTCGAACCCGACCGCGTGCCCGGCGTGGTGCAGCCGGTCGTCGGGCGCGTTCAGCTCGATGCCCTGCGGGCAGGCGAGCCGCTGCTGCAGCGGGACGTTGATGCCCAGCGGCGCGCCGATCTCGTGCAGCCGGCGCAGCGTCGACAGGAACAGCTCCTTGCCGGCGATGTCGGCGCGGCGGTCCTCGGCGCCGCCCGCGGCCCGCCCGACCATGAAGATCGGCAGCAGGATCAGCTCCTCGACGCCCTCGTCGATCGCCCAGCGGAACAGGTCGGGGATGGCCGGGTAACTGTCCTCGGTGACGACGATCCGGACGCTGGTGCGCAGGCCGCGCCGGATGGCGTGCCGGATCGTGCCCTTGGCGCCGGCCAGCGAGCCGGGGACGCCGCGCACCGCGTCGTGCACGGCGTCGTCCTTGCTGTCGATGGAGACGCCGATCATCTCCAGGCCGCCCTCGACCAGCCGGTCGATCTTCTTCTCCCGGACGTTGAGCCCGTTGGTGAGCAGCGCGGTGTAGATGCCGAGGTCGGTGGAGTGGTCGACCAGGTCGTAGATGTCCTTGCGGGTCAGCGGCTCGCCGCCGAGGAAGGTGACGAACATCAGGCCGCTGTCGGCGAAGTCGTCCAGCACCGCCTTGGCCTGCGCGGTGTCGAGCTCGTCCGGGTCGCGCCTGCGGGCGTCGGCGAAGCAGTAGAAGCACTTCAGGTTGCACGCCCGGGTGACGATCCACCAGGCGGACGGCGGCGCGGCCAGTGCCCCGGCCGACGCCTGGTCCATGTAGTCCTCCAGCCAGGACTTGCCGTTCGTGCCCGTGCTGGTGTTCGCGGTGGCGGCGGTCATCGGCGTTCCCCTCTCTTCCAGACGCGGGTGCGCAGGTTCCAGACGACGAAGACGAGGCCGAAGAGGACGGCCACGTACAGCAGGCCCTGGCCGAACTGGACCGCCAGGTCGCTCGTCCGGGTGAACGCGCCCGCCTTCATCGCGTCGATCGCGGGCGTGTAGGGCATGTACTCCTCGGCGGAGGAGTCGCCGCGGCCGAGCGCCATCTGCACCCCGGCGATGGCGACGACCAGCATGAACGCTTCGAACTCGCGCGGGACGACCAGCCCGACGAGGGTGCCGATCGCCACGCCGATCAGGCCGACCAGCAGGAACGCGCCGGTCACGATCGCCACCGACTTCAGGTGCACCAGCGGCACGAAGATCGCCATAAAGACGGCGGTGGACAGCGCGGTGATGAGCAGCAGCACCAGCAGCCGGGCCGACAGCAGCTGCCCGGCGCGGTAGCCGGCCAGCCGCAGCCGCCGCATCACGCCCATGCTGGAGCGCACGGTGGTGAGCGCGGCGAACGAGCTGGTCACGCTGGTGCCGAGCACGGCCAGGTAGATGGCGCGCAGGTCGCGGTCCAGGACGCTGACCGTCTCGAACCCCTCGCCCGTCCAGACCTGGTCGGGCACCCGCGCGTCGCCGGCCGTGGTCAGGTAGCTGACCAGGAAGTACGACGCGGGCATGAAGATCATGAACAGCACGGACGGCCAGCGCCGGACCAGCTCGACGACGAACATCCGGGTGACGGTGAGCGTGGCGTTCATGCGTCGCGCGGCCGGGGCCGGCTCCGCGGCGGAGGTGGCGGTCACGAGGTCCTCCCCTCGGGCCGCGTGCCCTCGGCGAGGGTGCCCTCGGCCAGCTTGAGCATGGTCGTGAAGCGGTGCTTCTCGGTGTGCATGTGGCTGACCACCACGACCGAGCCGCCCTCCTGGCAGTAGCGCTCGGCGTAGGCCCAGAAGATCTGGTAGGTCTCGTAGTCGAAGCCCTGGTAGGGCTCGTCCAGGACGAGCACGTCGGGCTGGTGCAGCAGCGCCGCGATCAGGTTGATCTTCTGCTTGCTGCCGCCGGACATCCGGTCGACGCGGGTGCGGGCGTACTTCGCGCAGCGGAAGGTCTCCATGAGCCGTTCCGACCGCCAGGACGTCTCGCGCGCGCTCAGCCCGTACCCGGCGCCGAACATCGTGAAGTGCTCCTGCGCCGTGAGGCTGTCGGCCAGCAGCGGCTCCTGCGGGCAGTAGCCCATCCGGCCGTGCAGCGCGATCGTCCCGGCGTCCGGCTTGAGCAGCCCGACCAGGCACTTGAGCAGGGTGGACTTGCCGGCGCCGTTCTCGCCCTCGATGCCGACGAGGGCGCCGCGCGGGACGGTGAAGCGCACGTTCTCGAAGATCCGGCGCCGGCCGTAGCGCTTGGCCAGCCCGTGCACCTCGATGATGGTAGGGTGCGTAACCTGGGGCATTGTCTGGATCGTCACCTTTCGCTCCTCGTGACGTGGCCCTCCGTGAGCGTGCGGGCGGCCTCCAGGACGGACCGGCCATCGGCCCCGGGTGAACGCTTGACGTGGGCGAGCAGCATGGCCAGCTCGTCCTCGCTCGGGTCGAGGCCGTGATCGGACAGCACCTGGCGCAACGCCGTCCGGCCTGAGTGCTTGCCGAAGACGAAGCGGCGATGGCGACCGGTGAGCTCGGGCGGGTAGGGCTCGTAACTGCTCGAGTCTCGCACGAGGCCGTCGACGTGCAGGCCGCTTTCGTGCGTGAAGGCGTGCCCGCCCACGACCGGTTTCGTCGCCGGCACCCGCTCCCCCACCAGCGCGGCGACATGCCGGGCGAGCGGGGTCAGCGCGGTCAGGTCGAGCCCGGTCGGATGGCCGTAGGCGGTCTCCAGCGCCAGCACGACCTCCTCCAGCGGCGCGTTGCCCGCCCGCTCCCCGATGCCCAGCACCGAGCACTGCACCGCGGACGCGCCCGCCAGCAGCCCCGCCAGCGAGTTGGCGGTGGCGAGGCCGAGGTCGTTGTGGCAGTGCATCGCGATCGGCAACGGCGTGCGCGCGGCGACCTCGCGGACCAGCCGACCGATCCGCCACGGCGTGGCGACCCCGGCGGTGTCGGCGACGCCCACCGCGTCCGCGCCCGCGTCGGCCGCGGCGGTGAAGATCTCCACCAGGTAGCCGGGATCGGTCCGGGTCGCGTCCTCGGCCGCGAACACCACCTGCCGGCCCGACTCCTTGGCGTGCACGACCGCGCCGCGCACCCGGGCCAGCAGCCGCTCCGGAGTGGTCCGCAGCTTGGCCCGCACGTGCGCGTCGGACGTCCCGGCGAACAGCGCGATGCTGTCGGCGCCGGACCGCACCGCCGCGTCGATGTCGGCCCGCACCGGCCGCGCGATCACCTGGACGGTCGCGTCCAGCCCGAGGCCGGCGATGGCGCGCACCGCCTCGGCCTCCTCCTCCGACACCGCCGGGTAGCCGACCTCGATCAGCGGCACGCCGAGCGCGTCCAGCCTGCGGGCCAGCTCCACCTTCTCCCGGACGCCGAACGCGATGCCGGGCATCTGCTCGCCGTCGCGCAGGGTGGTGTCGCTGATGACGACCCGTGCCGGGAGCCGCTCCCTGTCGTTCTGGACGGCCCGGACGTCCTGGACGGCCGGCGCGTTGCGTTCGGTGACGGTGAGCCGTGCCGCGGCGGGCGCGGCGGCACCCGACGCGGCACCCGAGCGGCGGCGGAACTCGTTGAAGACCTGGTTGAGGCGGATCATGTCGCGGGGCGAGGCGTCCATCCGGACCGCGCCCGCGATGTAGGCGTGCCGGGGGCTGGTGCGGGCCAGCAGGAAGATGTCGCGGAAGACCGCGCCGGACGTCGAGATCGACACGGTCGCCGTGTCTGTGGCCCCGGGTTCGCCGGGCTCGACCATGCGGATGCGGCCCGCCGCGACGGCCAGCTCGATCCGCAGGTCCAGGTCGGTGACCTCGATGACGATCCGCCGGTCCCAGCGCCGCAGCGAGCTGAGCGTGTCGGGGAGCGCGGCCAGTTGCCGCCGCACGTAGTCGAGGACGGTCGCCGCGTCGACCGGCGGGCCGTCCTGGCCTGCCCCTGAGCCGGACGCGAACTCGTACCGGAGCCGCATCCGGCGCTGCGCCGCCCACGTCACCAGGAGCGCGGCGGCGGTGACCGGCAGCGCCAGGCGCGGTTTCGCGCCGAGCGCGACGAACGCGCCCGCCAGAACGATCCGTTCCAGGACGAGGATCTCGTGCGCGCGCAGCGCGACCCGGCGCGGGATCGGCCGGGGCGCCCGTCCCAGCAGTACCAGCGCGGCCAGCCCGCCACCCGCCGCCGCGGCGAGCAGCGCCGCGAACGCCGCGATCCCCGGTGTGAACGGCAGCACCAGCGGGGCCGAGACGGCCAGCGCCAGCCACGCCGCGTACAGGACGCCGCAGACCGCGAGCGCGAAGCCCGTGCCGCGCCGCACCGGGAGCGTCCGGTAGCCGCCCGCGCGGTCGCCGTCCACGTCGCGCAGCGTTCCGACGAGGTTGGAACCGGCGTCGTGCAGCAGGAACAGCGCCGCCGCCCACAGCACCGCGGGCGCCGGCTCGGCGGTCGCGGCGAGCGCGCCGAACCCCACGGCCAGCGCCGTGATCCCGCCCCGGACCAGGTTGCCCAGCCCGCCGCGCGCCTTGAACACCGTGCTGTAGGCGATGCCCGCCGCCAGCGCGCCGCCCGCCAGCGGCACGGTCCGCCAGTTCAGCAGCAGGCCGAGCGCCGCGCCCGCCGCCACGCACCCGATCATGCAGGCCAGCGCGGTGCCGGGGCGCATCCGGCCGGACGGGATCGGGCGGTGCGGCTTGGCCTCGGCGTCCAGCCGCCGGTCGAAGTAGTCGCCCCCGTACAGCCCCGCCAGCCAGCCCAGCGTCGGCACCGCCCACGCGCCCGCCAGCCGCCAGCCGCCCGCGTGCGGCGCGGCCAGCACGGCGCCGGCCAGGCCGGCCAGCCCCGGGTAGAAGAGGGTGTACGGCCGCCAGGTCTCCAGATGCGCCTTGATCATCGGGTCACCGGTCCCTGGTGACCGCGAGCCGCGCGACGTGCGCCAGCCGGTCCGCGCTGGGGCTGGACGGCAGCACCGCCAG
The DNA here is from genome assembly GCF_039532545.1 of Actinomadura vinacea. NCBI lineage: Bacteria > Bacillati > Actinomycetota > Actinomycetes > Streptosporangiales > Thermomonosporaceae > Actinomadura > Actinomadura vinacea. The sequence goes on from NZ_BAAARW010000030.1 coordinate 181,097, forward strand.
CTGCTCGCGGGCGCGGGAGGAATGCCACCGGGCCCGTCCGCGCGACGCCTCCAGCGCGCCGGTGCGCTCCAGCACTCGGTGCACGGCGCGGAACGCGGCGTCCTCGTCGATCGTGTCGTTCTGGACGCCGTGCAGGACGTCCTCCAGCGTCCGCCGGTCGGCGGCCGAACCGGTCTCGTAGGCCAGGATCACCGGCAGCGTCAGCCGCCGGTTGCGGATGTCGCTCACCGCGGACTTGCCGGTCTGCTCGGGCGTGCTGTCGTAGGCCAGCAGGTCGTCGTGGATCTGGAACGCGGCGCCCAGGTGGTCGCCGTACGCGCCGAGCACCCGCACCGCCTCGGCCGACCCGCCGCCCAGGATCGCGCCGCTCTGGCACGCCGCCCGGAAGAACGCGGCGGTCTTGAGCCGGATCATCTCCAGGTAGGTCTCGGCGTCGCAGCTCAGATCGCCGCAGACCTCGGCCTCCAGCGACTGGCCGTGGCACATGTCGTACCCGGCCTGAGCGACCACCCGCAGCGCGGACACGATCCGGTCGTCGCCGACCCCGGTGGCCCGGCAGTCGGCCAGGCAGCGGAACAGGAAGAAGATCAGCGCGTCGCCCGCGATGATCGCGTTGTCCCGGCCGTGCGCGCGGTGCACGGCGGGCCGGCCGCGCCGGGTGTCGTCGCCGTCGATGATGTCATCGTGCACCAGGCTGGCGACATGCCCGCACTCGGTGCCGACCGCGGCGGGCAGCACGTCGGCGGCCCGGCCCCCGGCCGCCACCGCCGACTCCAGCAGCAGGATCGGCCGCAGCAGCTTGCCGCCCGGCGCCATCGCGTACCGGCAGATCTCGTCCAGCAGCCGGTCCCCGCCCGCCCAGCACAGCTCGAATTCCGAATTCAGCAGCGTCACGTATTCCCGGGGGAGCACGCTCTCCCGAGGAAGCGCGGGCGCCCCGTCCGGCATGGACGGATCGGCGGTCTTTCCGGCGTGTGACTTCACCCGGAGCCACCCCTTTCACATCGGATAACTGCTCGCGCGGGGCCCCAGTCCACTCTGGGGTGCTCCGAAAGGTAGGCGAACCCGCTGGTGAGGCGCACTGGCAAGCCCCAGCCGGCAAGGTTCAGCCAGCAGAGGTCAGCCGACCGGACCCAGCCGGCAGAACCCTGCCGACAAAAACCTGCCGACCATTGCCTGTCATCCCCCCCGGCGGCCGTTCCTCTTTACGCTGCCTCCATTCCCGGAACGAGGAGGATCGCGGTATGGCCGGTAAGCCGAGCGCCTGCCCGGTGGCGCACGATTTCCCCTTCGCCAAGACCGACCCGATGACGATGCCGGCCGAATTCGCGGAGCTGCGGGAACGGGAGCCGGTGGCCAGGGTCAGGCTGCCCAGCGGCGATCTGGCCTGGCTCGTCACCCGGTACGCCGACGCCAAGGCGGTGCTGTCGGACTGGCGGTTCAGCCGCGACACGGGCCGTCCCGGCGCCGCCCGGATGAACACCGCGATCGGGTTCGGCAACCGGGGCAACCCGTTCGCCGACCCGCCGGACCACACGCGCTGGCGGCGGCTGGTGGCCAAGGCGTTCACCGCGCGCCGGGTGGAGCGGATGCGGCCGGGCATCCAGGCCGTCGTGGACCGGCTGGTCGGCGCGATGATCGAGCAGGGCCCGCCGCTTGACCTGATGGAGGCGCTGGCCTACCCGCTGCCGATCACGGTGCTGTGCGAGATGCTCGGCGTCCCGGTCGAGGACCAGACGCGGTTCCGCGGCTGGATCGACGACATGCTGAACGCCGCCTTCACCCCGGAACGGCGGACGGAGGCCGCCGTCGCGCTGATCGAGTACGCCCGGGCGCTCTCCGAGGCCAAGCGGCGCGAACCCGCCGACGACCTGCTCAGCGCGCTGGTCGCGGTCCGGGACGAGGGCGACGGCCGGCTCAGCGACGACGACCTGTTCGTCACGGTCATGACGCTGCTGGTCGCCGGGTACAAGACGACCGCCGCGCAGATCGGCAAGGGGCTGCTCACCCTGTTCCGGCATCCCGCCGAACTGGCCGCCGCCCGGGCCGGGCGCGACGAGGCCCACCTGCGCCGCGTGTCGGAGGAGCTGCTGCGGTTCACCCCGCCGGGCGCCGGCTACGGAATCGCCCGGTACGCGGTCGAGGACGTGGAGGTCGGCGGGGTGCTGATCCCGGCGGGCTCGACCGTCTTCGTCGCCCGCCACTCCGGCAACCGCGACGAGGCCCACTTCCCGGACGCCGAGACCTTCGACATCTCCCGCGGGACCGCCAGCCAGCACCTGACGTTCGGCGCCGGGCCCGCGTTCTGCGTCGGCGCGCCGGTCGCCCGGATGGAGCTGGAGCTGGCCTTCGACGCGCTGCTGCACCGGCTGCCGGGGCTGGCCCTGGCCGTCCCGGAGCCGGAGATCCCGTGGAACAGCGACAACGCGGCACAGGCTCCCGAGCGCGTCCCCATCACCTGGGACGGCCCCGCCGCCCGGGAGGCGGAAGCCGCCCGCACCACCGCAATGGGAGGAACAGCATGACCGTCCAGCTGGGAATGCCGCCGATCGGCCGGCCGGCGCGGGGCGCGCCCGTCCCGCCGCCCGCACCCGCCCCCGCACTGGCGCCGCGTCGTGCGTCCCGCCAGATCATGGTGGGGAGTGTGCCGGTGGGTGGGGACGCGCC
>NZ_BAAARW010000031.1:0-55534 GCF_039532545.1 Actinomadura vinacea
ACCGCTTCTCGACACGAGCGGCGCACGAGGCACACGTCATCCCGCCGATCGCCAACTCGACCCGTTCGGATGTGTCGCCCGTGCTCATCTCATTCCTCGCTCGTCATCGTGGTGGGGAAGTACTGGCTGGGGGTCAGCCCCCACACCCCTGCGGCCACTGCTCGGGGAAGCGCCGATGCGAGACCGCGGCCAAGCCCAGGACGTGTGCGTCGAGCTTGGCCGCGGTGCTCATCTCATGCCTTCAGTTCGTATCCGGCCTCCTCGACGGCGGCCCGGACCTGGGCCTCGTCGAGGGGGGTCTCGCTGGTCACGGTCACCTGGCCGGTCGCGAGGTCGACGGCCACATCGCTCACACCCGCGACCTGACCCACCTCCTCCTTGACCGAGTTCACACAGTGGCCGCAGGTCATCCCAGAGACGGTGTAGGTGGCGGTGCTCATCGTCGCTACTCCCTCGCTTCTTTTACCCCTGGGGGGTATCTTTCTCTCCTCATGCTGACATAACGCTCAGGACATGACAACCCCTACCCCCTAGGGGTTATTCCGATCGCAGCCACAACCTGGGAGCGGGGAAAGTTATCCACACCCACACGGGGGCGGAGTGGACGATCTTGGTGGAATTTTGTTCTAGTTTGTAGGGCTCTATCCCATGAAAGTGTCGAACACCCGGGCTCGCGCCCGCCTGTCCACAGAGTTGTCCACAGGTTTCCACAGGGATGTGGACACCTCCCTCCGTCACGGATACTTGAGCCATGCCTGAGCTACCCGAGGTCGAGGCGCTCGCCGGCTTCCTGCGCGAACGCGCGGCCGGTCACGCCATCGCCCGTGTCGATGTTCTCGCCATCTCCGCGCTGAAGACCTACGACCCGCCGGTCACGGCGCTCGGCGGGCTGACCGTCACCGGGGTCGCCCGGCACGGCAAATTCCTCGACCTCGACGTGGACGGGCTGCACCTGGTCGTCCACCTGGCGCGGGCGGGGTGGCTGCGGTGGCGCGAGGAGATGCCCGCCAAGCCCGCGCGGCCGGGTGGCAAGAATCCGCTCGCCCTGCGGGTCCATCTGGATGACGGGTCCGGCTTCGACCTGACCGAGGCCGGCACCAAGAAGGGCCTGGCCGTGTACGTCGTTCGGGACGCGCAGGAGATCCCCGGTGTCGCCTCGCTCGGGCCCGACCCGCTGGGCGAGGGGTTCACGCCGGAGGCGCTGGCCGCGATCGTCAACGGCAAGCGCGCCCAGATCAAGGGGTTGCTGCGCGATCAACGGATCGTCGCGGGCATCGGGAACGCCTACTCCGACGAGGTGCTGCACGCCGCCCGGATGTCACCGTTCAAGATCGCCTCTTCGCTGACCGAGGACGACGTCCGCACCCTCCACGAGGCGATCGTCGGCACGCTCCGCGACGCGGTCGAGCGGTCCCGCGGCCTGGCGGCCCAGGATCTCAAGGGCGAGAAGAAGACCGGGCTGCGAGTGCATGCCCGTACCGGTGAGAAGTGCCCGGTCTGCGGCGACGTCATCCGCGAGGTGTCGTTCGCCGACTCCTCGTTGCAGTACTGCCCCACCTGCCAGACCGGCGGCAAGCCGCTGGCCGATCGCCGGATGTCGCGGCTGCTCAAGTGAGCGCGAACGGGCACCGGTAACGGTGTCGGTGGACTCCAGCAGATCCATCCGCACATGCGGCTCCGGCAGGTAGTGGCGCACCGGCAGGCCCGTTCCGAAGAGCAGCCGCGGACTGCCCGTCTCCGCCACCGTCACCCCCTCGTCCCACCCCGCGCTGCGCCTGTTGAGGCCCGCGGGTCAACCTGGTGAGCCCCAGCCGCCGCAGGGCGTTCGCCGCAAGCTCCGCAAGGTGCTAAGGGCAGTCCCAGCCCGCAACGTAGGGCGCGGGTTGTCCTCGCCGTCCTCCTTGAACCAGGCGTTCCCGATGCCCGCGACGATTCTTTGATCGCGCAGCAACCCCTTGATCTGGGCGCGCTTGCCGTTGACGATCGCGGCCAGCGCCTCCGGCGTGAACTCCTCGTCCAGCGGGTCGGGCCCGACCCACGGGTGGGCCGGGTGGTGGGGTCGCAGCGCGGCTGCGGAGTGGGAAGTTCCCCTCCGGCGACGTGTTGTCCTTGGACGAGCCGTGCGGGCCGGAAGGGGCGGTCGCGGTCGGAGCGGCCGCGGAGTAGGCCGCCGAACCCGGGTCGGCGGGCTCGGCGGTGCGGGGTTTGAGATGTTCTTGGCTCAGCGGACCTTCGGCACGTCGCCCAAGAGCGGGGCGACCTGGGTCCAGCGGTGCAGTTCGCAGCCGTCGGCGCGGGTGAACTTGGCGTCGACCGGCTTGTCATGCCAGGTGCCCTTGACCGTGGCGATCTCCGGACCACCATAGATCTTGGTGCACATCTGGTCGGTGGGTGTGGGCTTGAAGGGATCCTTGGCCTTGGCCAGCGTGGCGCACGCCTGCTGCGCCTTCGGGTGATCGCCGCCCGCGGGGTCGCAGGACAGCGTCCAGGTCTTGGCCGGCGCCTGGGCGGAGGCCTTGACTTGGACGGTCAGCATGTTCTTCGCCTCCGGGGATCCGGAGGGCTGGACGGACGTCGTGGCCGAGGGCTGGTCAGCGGGTTTGCTCGTGGCCTGTTCTGAGCCGCAGGCAGCCAGTGACAGGATCATGGCTAGCCCGGGCGTCGTGAAAAGGAGCGTCCGATACCGCATGCGTGATTCGACGCAGGTGGGGTCCGCGCGGTTCCATGGAGGTGTGATGATTTTCGGGGACGATGTCCCGGCGGTTGACGCGAAGGACGTTCCGCAGGACGCGTACCTGCTGGATGTGCGCGAGCAGGAGGAGTGGGACGCCGGTCACGCGCCCGGGGCGGTGCACATTTCGATGGGACGGTTGAGCGACCGCGCCGGCGAGGTGCCTCGCGACCAGGAGGTCTACGTGGTCTGCCGGTCCGGGCAGCGTTCGGCGCAGGTGACCGTCGCGCTGAACCAGGCGGGCTGGCTGGCCAAGAACGTCGACGGCGGCATGAAGCGCTGGGTGGAGGCCGGACGGCCGATCGAGACCGACTCCGGCGCACCGCCGTACATCGCCTGACCTGGTCTTACCGCCGGATGCCACCGGCCGCACCGGACCGGTGGTGGTTTCGCGTGGTTCGCCTCGGTACGATCTGTTCGACCGATATCCGCGGGAGCTCGGGCCGACCGGGCTGAGAGGGCGACTCATCGGCGTCGCCGACCGCATGAACCTGTCCGGGTAATGCCGGCGTAGGGAGAGTGCTCTCCGGTGCGCGAATCCAGCGTTGCGTCCAAGGCCGAGCGGCGTCCGCACGCCGAGGTCCCCTTCACCCTCGACGAACCGGCGCCCCGGGCGCTCGGCTTCTGGGACCAGGGTGCGTTCTGGGCCAATCTCGGCGTCAGCCTCTTCGCGTTCTCCGGCGCGTACACCGTGCTGGCCCCCGACGAGAACGGCCGTCCGACGCTGTCGATCGCGGCCGGGATCGTCGCGATGACCGTCGGGACGATCTTGGGCGGGCTGATGCTGGGCCTGGCGGCGGCGCCGGGCGCGCGTACGGGGCAGCCCGCGATGGTGCTGCTGCGCGGGCTGTTCGGCGCCCGGCTGTCGTATGTGCCGACCGTGCTGAACATCGCGCAGCTGGTCGGGTGGGGCACGTTCGAGCTGATCGTGATCGCGGACGCGGCGCGCCGGCTGTGGGACGGCCCGCCGCGCTGGGGGTACGTGATCGCGGCGGGGATCCTGACCACCGCGCTGACGATCTGGCCGCTGGGGTCGGTGCGGCTGCTGCGCCGCTACGTCACGGCCGCCGTGATGGTCGCGCTGGTGTACTTCTACGTCCAGCTGCTGCGCGAGCCGCTGCCCGACCTGACCGAGGGGTCCTGGGGCGGGTTCTGGATCGGGGCGGACGCGGCGCTGGCCGTGTCGATCTCCTGGGTGCCGGTGGCCGCCGACTACACCCGGCACGCGCGTTCCGCCCGCGGGGCCTTCGGCGCGGCCGCCGTCGGCTACTCCGCGACGCAGATCTTCGCCTACGTCCTGGGGCTGCTGGCGCTGGCGCTGGTGGCGGGGGACTCGGCGAAGGTGTTCGACCCGTTCCTGGGCGTGACGATGGGCGCGCTGTTCTTCGCGGTGTTCGTGCTGCGGGAGGCCGACCAGTCGTTCGCGAACGTCTACTCCACCGCCGTCTCCATCCAGAACCTGATCCCGCGCGCCGACCGCCGGGTGCTGACCGTGGCGCTGGGCGCCGGGATCACCGGGCTGGCGCTGCTGCTGGACATCGGGGACTACGCGGCGTTCCTCTCCCTGATCGGGTCGGTGTTCGTGCCGATGCTGGGCGTCCTGGCCGCCGACTTCTTCCTGGGCCGCGGGCGCCGCGGCTGGGACACCGCGCGGGACGCCCCGTCCCGCTGGGGCATGATCGCCGCCTGGGCGATCGGGTTCGTCGGCTACCAGCTGATCTACCCGGGCGGGGTGAGCTGGTGGGCGGCGTTCTGGCAGGACGTGCAGGGCGCGCTGGGCTTCACGCCGCAGACCTGGATGAGCGCGTCGCTGCTCTCCTTCCTCGCGGCCGGGCTCGCCGCCGTCCTGATCGGGCGGCCGGCCCGGCCGTCCCAGTCAACCCGGGTGGACGCCGGCTGAGCCCGCATGCCCGCCGCACCCGGCCGAATCCGCCTCTACCCAGGCTCTGACGTGGCGTTCTACCAGCAGTCCGGACGGCGAGGTGAGAACTTTTCACCGCCGGTTGCCCGGCGCCGCGCCGAAGGGCGATGGCACGATGACAGGCGTGCAGACCGTTCATGACCCGATCGCCCGCGCCGTCATCGAGTGCGCGGCGGACGCGATCGTCGCCGTGGACGACGGAGTCCACGTCACCGTGTGGAATCCGGCGGCCGAGCGGATGTTCGGCTGGAGCGCCGCGGAGGTGCTCGGGCGGCCGCTGCCGATCGTCCCGGACGAGCTCATGGCCGAGCACAACGCGGTGCAGGAGCGGCTCCTCACCCGGCGCGGCGGGGAGGGCGGGCAGATCTCCATCGCCACCCGCAGGTTCCGCCGGGACGGGCGGCTGATCGACGTCCGGATCGACACCAGCCTGCTGCTGGACGGCGACGGCGCCCCGCTCGGCCTGGTCGGGGTCTACCACCCGGTCGAGGAGGACGAGGTCGCCCAGTACCACACGGCCGAACGGGCCCGGCTGGTGCGCCGTCTCAACGACATCGTCGCCGACCTCAACGCCGAGCTGGACCTGGACGTCGTGCTCGACCGGATCACCGCCGCGCTGATCGAGCTGACCGGCGCGGACGCGGGCGGCTTCGTGCGGATCGAGGGCGAGCGGCTGCGGCTGGTCAGCCTGTCCGGGCTGCCCGACCACATGCGCGGCACCACCGCCGACCTGCGCACCAGCCTGGTCGGCGAGCTGCTGCGCTCGGGCCGGGCGGTGCGGCTGGCGACCGGGGAGCAGCGGCTGGGCGATCTCATCTGGTCCGAGCTGCCGGGCCTGCACACGGTCGCGCTGGGGTTGTCGTTCCTGCAGAACAGGCCGTACGGGGCGTTGTACGCGCTGTTCTCCGGCCGCAAGGTCGGCCACCGCGAGCTGGAGCTGCTGGAGCTGCTGGCCGGGCACGCCGGGGTGGCGGTGGGGAACGCGGTCGCCTACGCGGAGGTCGTCCGGCAGCGGGCGCACGAGCGCGCGGTGATCGATTCCAGTGCCGACGGCATCGCGGTGCTCGACCGCGACGGCCTGGTCCGGCAGTGGAACCCGGCGGCGCACGCCCTCACCGGCATCGCGCCGGAGCAGGCGCTGGGCCGGGAGCTGCCGTTCGAGATGCCGGCGCTCGGCGAGATGATCACGATCCCGCTGCCGGAGTCGGGCGTCTGGCTGAACGTGCTGGCCGCGGAGATCGAGGAGACCGACGAGCTGGTCGTGGACTTCCGCGACGTGACCGAGGCCAAGGCGCTGGAGGAGGCCAAGGACCTCTTCCTCGCCACCACCAGCCACGAGCTGCGCACGCCGGTCACCGTCGTGCAGGGGTTCGCCAGCACGCTGAGCAACCGGTGGGACGAGATGTCCGACGCCGACCGCCGGTCCGCGGTCGCCATCATCGCCGAGCGCGCCCAGTCCCTCGGCCGGCTGGTGGAGCACCTGCTGCGCGGCGCCCGGGCCGGGGCGGACGAGCTGGGCGTGACGATCGAGTCGTTCGACCTGGTGCGGGTGCTGGAGGGCGTGGTCGCGGGCTTCCGCTCGCTGTCGGACCTGCACCGGGTCGGGCTGGAGATCGCCGCCGACCTGCCGCAGGCCCGCGGCGACGCGCTGGCCACCGACATCGTGCTGGGCCAGCTGCTGGAGAACGCGTTCAAGTACTCCCCGGACGGCGGCAGGATCATGGTCCGCGCGCGGTGCGAGGGCGACGAGGTGGTGGTCACCGTCGACGACGAGGGCATCGGCATCGCCCCCGGCGACCATGACCGGATCTTCGAGCGGTTCGTCCAGGGCGAGGCGGGCGACCGGCGCCGGTTCGGCGGTATCGGCCTGGGGCTCTACATCGTCAAACGGCTGACGGAGGCGCAGGGCGGCGAGATCTCGGCGCATCAGGTGCCGCCGTCCGAGCCGGGCCGCACCGGGACCCGCATGTGCCTGAAGCTCAAGATCGCCGAAACGGTCCACCCCTTGGGGGTGACCGAAATCACCCAGGATCTGGAGGTTGCTGGGGGATCGTCCGTGGCGAGGGAGAGTTGATCTCCGCCGCGCGCGGAACGCGCGGCCCGCACGGCGTTCGCCGGTGCGGCCCGGTGCAGGCCGGAACGATCCAGAGGCGGCGCGGCCGCGGCGCGGGGCGGGGCATGCGGGTCTTCACCTGCGCCGATGGCGATGCCACCGGCACGAGGGGTGCCATACTTTGGGAACGTTCCCGGCAACGGCAGTGTGACGGACGAAACGCGCGCGTGAGGAGTAATCCGCCGTTGGGTGGATAGATCCATAGATGTTTTCCGCTGGGGAGGGACTCCCTTTCCGCACCGTAAACGGGGGTGATGGGCCGTGACTGATCGGTCACTCGCTCGTTGTGCGGTTGAGCAGGGTGTTTCCGTCAGGTTTCCGGCCCCAGACATCCGGGCATTTCGGACGTACCGGAACGAGCCGTCGGGCTCACAGGGTCACAGGAGGTGAGTGCGTCGAGCGTCGTACTGCTGCCATACGCGCCGTCCAGCGTCGCGGTCGCCCGTAAGCGCCTCCGCTCCGAACTGACCGCCTCCGGCGTCTTCGAGTCCGTGCTGGACGATGTCAGCGTCATCGTCAGCGAACTCCTCAGCAACGCCCTCCGCCACGCCCGCCCGCTGCCGTCCGGGCAGATCCGCCTCGCCTGGGCGCACGACGGCGAAACCCTGGAACTGTCGGTCACCGACGGCGGCGCGATGACCGAGCCGAGACGCGGCCCCGGGACGCTGTCGTCCCTGGGCGGCCGGGGCCTCGGCATCGTCGAGGCCCTTTCCGAAGGCTGGGGCGTACGGCACGAGAACGGCTCCACCATCGTCTGGGCCGTCCTGCACACCCCCAAGATCGCCGACAGTGACCTGTCCCGGCCATCGACCGGCCTCCCGGAGTTCGGCGCGTTCGAGGACATCACCAATGGGCCCCCCGGCGGCCGCCACAACGGCGACGCCAGAGAGACCGCTCCCACCAGGGCTTTTCCGCGCTGACGGCCGGAGTCGGACCCCGACTGGTTTTACCCCCGCTTGACCTTGTATGGTCCTCTTCAAGCTCGGGCGCTGTCGTGCCCCCGTCGACACCGCCCGAGCTATCCACGTCCAGGCCCCCGGGTGCCCGAAACGGCCCGGGGGCTCTGCGTTTCAGGCGGACGGGGGCGGGTCGCGCAGGATCGGGCACGACATGCAGCGCGGACCGCCCCGCCCCGTGCCCAGCTCGCTGCCGGTGATCCGGATCACCTCGATGCCCGCCGCCTCCAGCTGGGCGTTCGTCTCGATGTTGCGCTCGTACGCGACCGCGAGCCGGGGACTGATCGCCAGCGTGTTGTTGCCGTCGTCCCACTGCTCCCGCTCCGCGGTCACCGGATCCAGACCGGTGTCGATCACCTTGAGCCGGTCCAGGCCCATCGCCGCGGCCGCCGCCTCCAGGAACGGGCGCGGCTCGTCCACCCGCAGATCGCCGTCGTCGCCGGTGACGGCGTACGCGGTCAGGGAATGGGCCACCGGCGGGTACATCACCACCGTGTCGACGTCGACCATGGTGCACACCGTGTCGAGATGCATCGTCGCCCGCTCCTGCGCGATCGGCACCGCCAGCACCGTGTGCGCCAGCCCCGCCCGCAGGACCTGCCTGGCCAGCCGCTCCACCCCCGCCGGCGTCGTCCGCTCACCGGTGCCCACCGCCAGCACGCCCGGCGACAGCAGCATGACGTCGCCGCCCTCGACATGCTCCAGCGCCGGGTCGTACACCGGCTCCACCCCCGCGAACCGCGGATGGTGCGCGTAGATCAGGCCGATCATCAGCGACTCCGTGCGGCGGGCCCGCATCGCCAGGCTGGTCACCGCCACCCGGTCGCCGATCCACGCGCTGCTGTCACGGGTGAACAGCAGCCCCGGCAGCGGATCGATGATGAAGTCGAGCCGGTCCATCAACCGGTAGACCAGCCCGTGCGCGATCTTCAACTCCTCGTGCGCCAGGCCCGCGATCAGCACGTGGGCCAGCACCTCCGGGTCCAGATCGCGCAGGTAGTCCGCCACCACGCTGCGCAACTGGTCACCGAGACGGGGATCGTCGACCACGCTCGCGACCGCCGCCGTCCGGGCGTCCTCGTACTCCAGCGCGTCCTGGAGCAACTCGGTCACGTACAGAACCTCGACACCGCGGTCGCGCAGCGTCTGCGCGAACGCGTCGTGCTCCTCCTGCGCCCGCCCCACCCACGGGATCGCGTCGAAGAGCAACTTGTCGCTGTTGCGCGGGGTGAGCCGCTTGAGCTCCGCGCCCGGACGGTGCAGCAGCACCGTCCGCAGCCGCCCCACCTCGCTGGTAACCCGATGCTCGTACGCTCTCGTGTGCGTCACACTGCGAGTCTAGATCCCCGGTGATCAACGCCGGTATGACACCATTTCTGGGGTGCCCGGACGGCTCGTGCCCCATCTCACCGCCGCCACGCTGCTCCGGGTGTCCGCCGAGGGTGCCGCGACCGCGCTGGTCCTCACCGTACAGGCCCGCACCGGACGGGCGGCCGACGCCGGGTTCCTGCAGACCGCGCTGACCCTGCCGTACGTGCTCAGCGGGCCGGTGATCGGGCACGTCCTCGACCGGACGCCCCGTCCCCGCACGGTGGCCATGGCGCTGGCCGCCGGCTACGCGGCCGCGACGGCGCTGCTCCTGCTGACGGCCGGACGGTCCCCGCTGGTCCTGGCGCTGCTGGTGGCCGCCGTGGTCGGCTGCACCGAACCGATCGTGGTGGCGCTCACCAGCATGCTGCCGCGTTTCGTCCCGGCCGGACGGCTGCCTCGCGCGTACGGACTGGAAGCGTCGAGCTACAGCGTCGCCGCGATCGCCGGACCGGGCCTGGCCGCGGCGGTCGCCACGTTCGCGGACGGCTCCAGTTCCGGCCTGCCGATCGTGGTCGCCGCCGCCGTCGGCGCGGTGGCCCTGGCCTTCCTCCCCCTTCCCGGCCCTCGAGACGCACCGGAACGAGCCAGCCGCGTGGTGACCGGCGGCCTGCTCGTCCTGATCTCCAACCCGAAGCTGCGGTCGCTGACGGTCGCGACGACGTTCGCGTGGCTGGGATTCGGCGGAGTCGCCGTCACCGCCGTCCTGTTCGCCCAGCACATCGGCGAGGACGCCAGCGCGGGCGGCCAGTTCCTCGTGGCCTTCGCCGCCGGCTCCCTGCTCGGCTCCCTCGCGTCCGCACGCTGGTTAAAGGCCCGCCATGCCGGCAGGGTGGTCCTGGGCGGGCTCACGGCCTTCGGCGTCGCGCTCGCCTCGGTGACCCTGGCGCCGTCCCTCTCCTGGGCACTGCTGTGCTTCCTCATCGTGGGCCTCGTCGAGGGCCCCGTCTTCACCGCGACCCTGATGCTGCGCCAGCGCGAGTCACCACCGGACCGGCTCGGACAGGTCAACACGACGGGCGGCAGCCTCAAGATCGGAGCATCCGCCGTGGGCGCCGCCCTGACCGGCGCCTTCGCCGACACGATCGGCCCGGTCGGCCTCCTCCTGGCCATCGCAGCCTGCCAACTCATAGGCGCCACGGCCGGCTTGCTGCTCCTGCGAGCCAGATGGACTGCCCCTGAGCGGTCACCGTGATGCCGAAGCGGGCGATCTCGGGCTCACCGGCTTCGGTCCATCGTTCCCTGTAGGCGTTCCGGTCCGGCTGGGAGATCCGCTGGCCGCGCAGCGGCATGAACCAGGACGGTGCCACGAACCGGCCGGACGCCCGGCCATCACCCTCCACGGTGAGAAGGGCGAGCGGCCCGTGCGGATGGAAGGTCGGAGCCCACGGGACCAGAAGCCGACCGCCCGGCCTCGTCTGCTCCACCCACGCGAACGGCAACTCCGCCACCGCCGCCGTGACGATCACCCGGTCATACGGGCCGGAGCCCGGATACCCGGCCTCGCCGTCCCCGGTGACGACCCGGACCGGGCAGCCGACCCCGGCGAGGTTCCGCCGTGCCTGCTCGGCTATCCCCGGGTCGATCTCGATCGTGGTCACGTGCTCCGCACCGACGATCTCCGCCATCAGCGCGGCGTTCCAGCCGGTGCCCGTTCCGATCTCCAGCACCCGGTGCCCGCGCTCAAGATCCAGCAACTCGAGCATCTCCCGGACAACCTGCGGGGCCGAGCACGAACTCGTGGGCCAGATACCTTTCTCGGCCGCCCCGTCGTCGATCTGGGTGGTCACCGCGTCCTCGGACCGCACCAGCGCCCACCAGCGATCCGGGTCGTCCTGACGGCGCAGCGGAACGGCCCACCCGTCATCCCGCCTGATCCAGACCAGGTCAGGGACGAACGCCTCACGCGGCACGGCATCGAACGCCGCCTGAACACTCATGCCTTGCCAGAACCATTGCAGCTTGGACAGGTGACTTCCTGCTCCTTGTTGTCGTTGTTGACCACGACCTTCCCCTTGCCGCCACATATGCCGCAGTTTTCCGGATTTTTATGCTTTCCCACGATCACCTGCTCCTCTCTGGATGGACTCCCAGGTCACGGTGGTGGGTGCCCAGTGCCACCGACACCCACAGGCCCGATGCCAGCCCCGCCAGGAAAGTACCAGCGACACCGGCGATCAAATTGAACACTGTTGATTTCCTTTCGCTCACGGCAGTGATCCCGGCCGTACGGCTGACCTTCTGCCACTCGACGAGAATTCAGATGTTGAGCGAGGCGCACACCCACTTGCCCGGGTCGGCCGGCTCCGTCCAGGCCTCCCGCGCCAGCGCCTCCACCAGGCCCAAGCCCCATCCGCCGGGCTCGTCCGGAAGGCGGTCGACGGCCTCCGGCGTTAGCGGTGCGATGTCCCTGCGCACGGGCAGCGTCGTATTGCCGTCCCAGACCGCGAACACCAATCCCCTGGAATGCCATCCGAGGGATAGCCGAATGCTGGATTCCGGCGGACTCGCGTTCACCGCGTTGGTCACCAACTCAGTGGCGACCAGGATCGCGTCCTCGATAGCGGACGCCAGCCCCAGCCGGCAAAGCTCCGCCCGCACGTAGCTCCGAGCGAATCCCGCCGCGGCATTACTCGAACAAATTTCCAGACCGGCATCGAACACGGCCGCCCGCATATCGCCTCCCCGCCACATTTCGCTGAAGTGACTCCCAGCGTGACCCCAGCGGGGCTACTTTGACTACTGCTACAAGCAAATTGGTGACAAGATCGCAAAATGGAGGCCCTCGATGCTACTCAGAGAGCAGCTCGACGCGAAGGACAACCTGTGGCATCTTCTGGCCGTCTACCTGCACTTTCTCCGCACGAAGCACGACCTCTCGTGCGCCGCCGTAGGGGAGCTGACCAGCTGTGCCCGACAGACTGTCTCCCACTGGGAATCGGGCGTTCGCAAGCCCTCTGAAGCGCATCTCGAGATCTTGGACGAAAGGTACGGAACAGGAAATCTCCTGAGATGGATCTACTATCACGCAAAACGGAACCATGACCCAAACTGGTTCATGAGCCACGTGCAGTTCGAGCGGCTGGCCACCGAACTCCGCATCTGGGACCTGGCCTGGATTCCCGGCCTCTTCCAGACCGAAAATTACGCCCGTGCCGTTTTCGAAGCGTTCGGCGTGGACGACATCGAGGCCGCACTGGCCACCCGGATGAAGCGGCGGAAAGTCCTGGACGGCAAGCCACTCGTGTGGCTCTTCCTCGACCAGGGAGCCATAGAACAACCCGTCGGCACACCCGAGATCATGCGCGACCAACTCGCGTACCTGATCGAAGTGGCGCAACTCCCGCACATCACGGTCCGGATCGCCCCCCGGAGCGCGGGTCCGCACCCTGGCCGAGAAGGCTCATTCAAGATCATGTCCGTCGTGCGCGATGACCGCGTCTACGTCGAAGCCTGCGGGGGCGGGCGCTTGGTCCAGGACAATACGGAGGTACGCTCGTTCGGAGTCCGATTTGACCGCATCGGAGATTGGGCACTCCCCATGGACGCCTCAACGGCTCTGATCAAGGACGTCATGGAGGGATTCGCATGACTCGCTGGCGCAAGAGCAGCCACAGCGGCGGAAGCAACGGCGGGATGAGCGACTGCGTCGAAGTCGCCGCCTTCCCGGAAGGCATCGGCGTGCGCGACAGCAAAGCCCCCGACACCGGACACCTCATCCTCACCCCCGAAACCTTCGCCGCCCTCCTCACCTGTGTGAAGCACGACGACCTGCCCATCTGATCGCAACCGCCCACCTGCGCGCGTTTCGCAGGTGGGCGGTCGAGCGGACTTTGGTGTGGCTCGCGGCGGACCGCGCCCACCCCCGTCCAGACACACGCCGCCTCGGATACCTAGATCCCTCTCAAACTCGTGCTGAGGATCACTTCCGTGGAGGGCAGTCTTAGGTCAGAGCCGATGACACAGTTCTCGACATCAACAGGTGCTCTGACGTTCGTCCGCGGCATGCCGGCCGACTAGCCCCGCAAGAACTGTTGGACGATTGCTGAGTGGGCTGGTGAGGCCACCCCGACGGTATGCAGCACCTGCTGGAGCGGGCCAAGTGGGACGCGGACGCGGTCCGCGACGATCTGCGTGGG
This sequence comes from Actinomadura vinacea, assembly GCF_039532545.1. Lineage (NCBI taxonomy): Bacteria > Bacillati > Actinomycetota > Actinomycetes > Streptosporangiales > Thermomonosporaceae > Actinomadura > Actinomadura vinacea. The sequence goes on from NZ_BAAARW010000031.1 coordinate 13,229, forward strand.
TACGTCGTGGACCATCTCGGCACCGACCAAGCGGTGCTGGTCGTGGACGAGCGCAGGAGGCGGGCCTCGGGGCCACGTCGCGGCTCTCCCGCCACCGCCATCGAGGCGTTCCGCCGCCAGGACCCCGATCCTCCCCAATGTTCCACGACCACGTCATGAACCACGCCCCCACAGAGCCCACTGACTCAGTGGCTCCGCCCGTGAATTCTTCGGGGGGTTCACGCTGCGACGGGTACGCAGCATGGTCGGCGGCCGCGCCGGTCGGGGGTGAGGTTGTTTTCAGCCTGGAGACCGGCTTGATGGACGATGCTCCGCCGGCCGCGTGAGTCGCGGCTGTGCGCGGCCGGGCGGTGCGTCCTGATGAGTCACGGATGAACACCGACGTCACGGGGTGCCCACGATCACCGGTTCTCGCCGTGGCGAACCTGCCTTTCGCCCGCGACCGCATCGCGGCCGATGGATGCGCGGTGAGACTGCGTGTGGTGCGAGCGTGGGGAGGCCCTGTCTGCCCGCTGAGCCCTCTGTTCGTATCGACGCCCTGCCCTCTCCTGAGGCGTGTGGCTGCACGGAGCCCTACATGCGGTGCTGACCGTGGGCATCCGGACGACGTTCACGAAGGGTTTCTCGGTGGATGGGACAGGGCCACGTAACGGAGGAAACAGGGAACGGCCGGCGGGGGCCGATCTGGATCGAAGGTGGACGCGCGGTGCGCGACGGTAGGGGTGCCACCTGGGCGGCGATACAGGCACCAAACCGATCACGAATCAAGAAGCGCCGGGCACGGAGCCGTTCGTAGTGTGCCTCTCATGTGCTTCATCCCCCAAGCAGAAACGAGACAAGGCATGAAAGCGCACGTGAGTTCAATCCTTCTTGGCACCCGGGACCTGGACCGGGCCAAGCAGTTCTACACGGAGGGGCTCGGCTGGAAGATCAAGGCCGACTACGGCGTCTCGGTGTTCTTCGAATCGGACGGAGCCTCGCCCGTCGGCTTCTACGGCCGCGAAGGCCTGGCCGACCAGGTGGGCACGAGCCCGGAAGGCAGCGGCTTCAGCGGGCTGGTCCTCACCTACGTCGTCCGGAGTGAGGCGCGAGTCGACGAGATCATCGCGGAGGCCGAGAAGGCCGGCGCCACGATACTCAAGCCCGGTGGCGCCCTGCCGTGGGGCGGGTACGGTGGCTCCTTCGCGGACCCGGACGGCTACATCTGGAGTCTCGGCTACAGCGCCCAGGGGACAGACCAACCGTACGCGGAGTAGCCACCGAGGAAAGCCGCTGGCAAGTGCGGGTGACACGGCCATCGCCGGGCACGCTGACCGGGCCTCTCTGGACGGATGGTGTCGACGCCAACCATCCGCGCGTGCCGGACGAGGCCTTGGCCATCTAAGTCATCCGCTCCAGGCGGGACGACGCCTGGGGCGTCCCCTGTCGTCGTGCTCGGCCGTCAGGGCCGGACGATCCCCGCGGCGCGGGCCTCGCCGAGCCAGCCGGGAAACTCCTCCGTCAGTTTCTGGAACAGGGCGTCGTCTCCGAGGGCCATCGGCTCGGAGCCGGCCTCGAAGAAACCGGCGTTGTCGATGGCGCGCTTCTGTGGAACGGGGAGTTCGTCGAGCTTGCGCAGGAACTTGAACTCATCGTCGCCGAACCCGATGAACTGCCAGAAGATGGGCAGTGTGGAGGACTCGCACAGGACGCTCTCCGCGGCCCTGCGGGAGTCTGGCGAACCGTCGGTCTGGAAGATGACGAGGGCCGGGTCAGCCGGGGACGTGCGGGAATAGTGGTCGACGACCGCCTGCATCGCCGCGGCGTAATTGGTCGTCCCCATATGACCGAGCCGCTCGTGCTCGGCGTCGATCCGCCCCCGATACTCCGTAAGGCCGACCTCGATCACGGGATGCGCGACCTTGTCGAAGAAGACGACGGGAACCACCCCGTCGTCGTCCAGGTTCGCGGACAGGGCCAGGACCTGCTCTCCCAGGTGCTGGACGGTGCCGTCCTTGTAATAGCGGCGCATCGATCCGGACCGGTCGAGCACCAGGTAGACCGCTGCCCGTTCACCGCCGAGCCCGCGTTTGTCGAGACTCACCCTGGCCGTCTTGTAAAGGTCGACCAGACCAGGGGCGACGGTTCGGACCTTGTCCAGGCTGACGGGCATCGTGCCTCTTTCGCGTGTCACGGGATATGGCACCCCACATTGCCGGTGTGCCCTTTCCGATGTCCGTGGCCCCAAACAACAGGCCATTTCCGGCCGTTCACGCCGGGACCCGGGCGTACGGGCCGTCGCAGGGGCTGATCAGAACAGCTCGTCCAGCAGCCGGTAGTACCGCTCCTCGGCGACCTGATCGATGAGCCCGTAAGCCGCGAGAAACGCCTCCCACGCCTCCGGGCCATGGTCCTCGGACAGGTCCCGGTGGGCGATGGCGAGATCGCGGTAGCGGTCGGCCGCGCCGAGCGCCGGAACATGCACGGCGCCGGACCGGCCGTGGGCCGCCGACGGATGGTCGGCGGGCGTTCTGAGCCCGGGCCTAGGCACCCGGGGCGGGCGAGGTGCTGCTCGTCGTCGCCCAAGGAGATCGCGCAGGCTGGACGAGGCGGTGGTTCTCGGACGGGCGCGATCTGCTGGAGGCCGATGCAGGCTGGCAAGATCTCGTGGAGGTCGAACCGGCACCGGCATCCGCCCGGTTTGATCACGCGGTCTTCGGGCGATGGGGCCGGCCTCGGCGGCGCAGGCGTGTCACCGAACCCGGCAGACGTTCGCGGCTCATTGGTCGGCGTCACCTGCCAGCAGCTGCCAGTCGACTGTCAGGTGGTCGCGACGGCCGAATCGTTCGAGGTCGCGGCTGATGAGTCGCTGGATCTGACGCAGGCTCTGCTCGCTGGCGGCTACGGCCTGCACGGCGAGTACGCCGGCTTCGTCGTCCGCACGCAGGGTGCATCGCCCCACGTTCAAGATCAGAGTGGCAGCGGTGTCCGTCCATTCCACGTGCTTCACGTGAGGACGGTCCTGCTCATCACGTCCGCGGTGCAGATCCGGCAGCTTGTGCTGGATTCCGTCGGCGTGCCGACCGAGTTGCGTGAGGTAGCGGCTGGGCTTGCCTGTGTGAATGTGCGCCCGTGCGATCCAGTCCCCGCCTTGCCTGGTGAGGGCGACCAGCCATCCTTTCCGGCCCTCGGGGGCGTCGGCGATGTCGAGCATCGTGGCGTCGATGGAGTCGATCTGCCAGCCATCGGCGAACGCGGCGGTGATCTCGTCCCGGGTGGACCGCCGCGGTCCGTGGTCGCCGGACTCCTGGTCCCCGAACCAGAGCACGAAGTAGCGCCCGCCTGGAGCCAGGACTGTGCGGACGCCGGCGATGTAGGCGGCACGGTCCTGGTCGCCGAAGGTGTGGAGCAGGCCGCAGTCGAGGACGGTGTCGAAGGTCTCCCCGAGTTCGCTCAAGGTGCGGGCGTCGTGCAGGAGGAACCGTGCGCTGAGGCTCCGTTCGGATGCTTTGGCTTCGGCGGTCTTGAGAGCCGTGGGGGCGACGTCGACGCCGGTCGCCTCCAGGCCGAGGGCCGCGCACATGAGGACGTGCTCCCCGGTTCCGCAGCCGGCATCAAGGACCCGGCCCTGGATGAGGCCCTCGTCGGCGAGCGTGCGGAACGCCGGTTGGGGGCGGCCCAGGTCCCGGTCGGGCATGGCTGCCAAGGGCGGCATTGTCTCGGATGTGGATGCTCGCTGGAGGCCGTGCATGAGGTCGCGCGCGGACTCGGCCGGGTGGGCCACGTAGCCGACATGGCCGCCGGGCAACTCGATGAGCTTCGTACCGAGCCGGACGGCCAGTTCGACTGTGGCGTCGTACGCCGGATAGCCGCGCCCCTCCCGGCCGACTGCGAAAACAATCCGGTCGGCGTGGGTGGTCAGCGTCTGGAGGTCGAGTTCGACGGCGGGATATTGGCGCAGCTCATGTTCGAACCAGTAGGCGGCGTTGGCGTCGTTGCGCGGCGCGCGGGCCATCACCTGCATGTCTGAGGCTGGAAAAGTCCGTTCGCGGAATCTGGTGATGGCCGGTTCGATGCCGGAGTCGCGGTACAGGCCGTACATATGGGTGAAGAAGTCCACCCATTCCTGCCCGCCGGGCAGATACCTCATGGCCGGGGGCTCGAAGGGAACGAGCGTGCCGACCACGGACGGGTGGCGGGCCAGTACCTCCAGGGCGACGATCGCACCGGAGCTGCCGCCGAAGACCACCGCGGGCTCCCTGCTCAGGTGCTCGATCAGGTGGCGCACGTCATCGGAGTCAGTGGCCGGCCGCTGGTCGTAGTCCTGTGGCCCGTCCAGCTCGCTGCGGGAGAAACCGCGCCGGTCGTACAGGACCACGGTGTAACGCGTCGCGAGGTGCTGGGCGACCCTCCGGAACACGTCCGCCGCCCCGCCGGCCCCTGGAATCATGATCAGGAGCGGTCCGGCGCCGTGCGTCTCGTAGTAGAGCCGGGCGCCGGGAACGTTGAGAAAGCTCATCTTTCGCTCCCACTCAGTGTTCGTGCGGTGGCCGGCGTGCCGGACCTTGTCGCCTGCTCAGGAACAGTGCCGCGATTCCTCCGCCGACGAGCAGGACGACGACCGCGTGGGCGGCCCCGACCGAGATCGCCGGCTGTGCGGGCAGAGCCAGGACAAGGGCGATCAGTGCCGCCTTGACCAGGATGATCAACGTCCAACGCCGGTGGAAACGTCGCGGCGATCCGTGGCGGTGCTGCGCCTCTGGCGTTCGGGGGTGCGGTTCCGGCATGGACGCGTCCTTCCTCGATGGCGCTGCCCGAGACCAACCGAGCGATGCGCACTTCGTGTGCTCATGCCGATGATGGCATTTTGCGATACAGGCTGTCTATATCAAGAATGGAGTGTATTGATAGAAGTCACGGTGTATGCTCGGCGGGTGCCGAAGCTGTGGAATCAGACCATCGAGGCGCACCGCCGCGAAGTACGCGAAGCGATTCTCGACACCACGGCCGCGCTGGTCGGCGAGCATGGGCTGCGCCAGGTGACGATGTCCCAGATCGCCGAGCGCACCGGGATCGGCCGCGCGACGCTGTACAAGTACTTCACCGACGTCGAGGCGATCCTGGTCGCCTGGCACACCCGTCACGTCACCGCGCACCTCGAGCATCTCGCCGAGGCCCGCGACCAGGCCAAGACCCCGGCAGAACGCCTCGAAGCCGTACTCACGGCCTGCGCGCACATCGCCTACGAGGTCGCCCACCAGCATCACGCCACAGAACTCACCGCGCTCCTGCATCGCGACGAGCACGTCGCCCACGCCCGGCAGCAGCTCCACGAACTGATCCGCGACGTGCTCGCCGACGCGGCCGAGGACGGCCAAATCCGCAACGACTACCCACCGGACGAACTAGCCACCTATTGCCGCAACGCCCTCAACGCAGCTGGAACCCTGGCCTCCGAAGCCGCGATCGGCCGACTCGTCACACTCACCCTGACCGCACTGCGACCAGGACAGATGGACCCGCGGTGACCGATGCCGACTTCACGATGCCCACCGCACTGATCGAGGCGCATCGGATGGGATTCGATTACAGGGACGGCGCCGGTGTGGACTTCGAGCCGTACCCGCGATTCCTGACCCCGGCCGAAACCGGCGACTGGTTGCGGGCCTGGACGGGGAACCCCTCCCTCGATGGAGCCGAGTTCCGGGTTTTCGGGCAGGACGGCGCCGGCGGTGTGGCGGCGTTCTGGCTCGTCCGCGATGGTCAACCGCTCGCGCGGCAGCCGGTGGTGTACCTCGGGTCCGAGGGCGAGACCGCGGTCGTGGCTCGCGACCTGGCCGACTATCTGTGGCTGCTCGCAGCGGGTTTCGGCCCGCTCGAAGCGAGAATGTACCCGCGACACGAGCACGAGCCCCGCGCCGATGCCCGGCTGACGCGGATCGCGGAAGGCCGGGCGGCCCGTCGGTCCGCGGACGAGGTGATCAGTGCCGCGCGGGAGGAGTTCCCGGACTTCGACGAGATTGTGGAGTCGCTATGCCGTTGAAGCGTGACTTCTAGGTCGAGGGCACTCATGTCTCCGACCCCGCAGACCGCGGTGGTGGCGGTCGTCGCCGTGCTGGCGCTGGCCAATGTGCTGAACAACCGGCTGGCGCCGTCCGCGTACGTAATGACGTCGCTGGTCACGGCTGGTGTGCTGCTGGTCCTGCTCAGGGCGGGCGGGGTCGGCTGGGGTGAGGCCGGGCTCGGTCGTGAGGCGGTACCGCGCGGGGTGGCTTGGGGGCTTGTCCTCGTTCTCGCGGTGGCGGCCTGCTACCTCGCGCTCGCGCTGCTCCCGGCGACGCGGGATCTCTTCCTCGACCGCCGGGTCGGTGAAGCGGGGACGGGCCGGATGGCATTCGAGGTGTTCGTGCGCATCCCGCTCGGCACCGTGCTGCTGGAGGAACTGGCCTTCCGTGGAGTGCTGTACGCGCTGGTCAAAGTGGAGCACGGGGTGGTCTGGGCGACCTTCGTGTCGTCGGTTCTCTTCGGGCTCTGGCACGTCCTGCCCTCCGCCGGCATCAGCACCGTTAACCCTTCCTTCACCCGGCTCTTTGGGACGGGGTCGCTCGGCGCGCTGGTTGCCGTGGCGGTGACCGTCCTGGTCATGACTCTCGCCGGGGCCTTCCTGTGCGAGTTGCAGCGTCGCAGCGGGAGCCTGATCGCACCCGCCGCGCTGCATTGGGCAACGAACGGCCTCGGCTTCGTCGCCGCCTATTGCGTCATCAACGCACGCTAACGTCACCGAGCCTGCTGGCACGGCCCCGGCGGATTGGTCTTTGCAGCGGTTCCGCACACCACCGCTTGGCCCTCCGTCCTGCTTTCAGAGAACCAAACACGTCCAGGGGCACGTGCCAAGGTGAGCCGGTCAGGATCAGAGCCTTGTGGGCAGTGCCCCCGCCGCACGGCTGACCTTCTGCCACTGGGCAAGTGGTCAGACGTTGAGCGAGGCGCTCCGTCTTCCGCGCCAGCGCCCCCACACAAAACACCCGACACCGCGTCCCCACACATACCGAACCACGCGGCACTGCCGCGTAGCGGCGCACACTGCGTTTCTGTGCACGCCACACGGCCTCCCGCATAAGTGGGCGTGGTGTGTGGGTGGGCTCAGGGGTAGGGGTGGGGGTGGTTGTAGGTGAGGTCGCCGTAGGCGGTGAAGCGTGGGTGGGCTGCGGGTGGTGCCGAGGGTAGGCACAGGCTGAGCGTGTCCGGTGACCATACGCGGGCGACGGTGAATCCCAGTTGGCGAGCGTCGCGGGTGCTGAGGTCCGCGTAGAGCAGTTGCTTGCCGGTGCCGGTGAACGCGTCGACGAGGCGCCGGGCCAAGACGCGTGGGCTTCCGGTGGTGTCGGGGGCCAGGTCGCTTGCGGCGACGGGGCGGGAGCGGGCGAAGCGTTCCCAGACGATGGGGGCGTGCTGGGGCAGGGCGTAGTGCAGGGCGTTGTTCTCGATGTCGTAGATCTGGTCGCCGGGAGGCGGCGGTGTGTTCCCGTTCGCTCGCTCGATCAGTTTCCAGCGGCAGAGGGTGGTCAGGGTGACGGCCTCCATGAGCGCCTTGTACATGGCGCGGGCAAGGGTGAAGTCGGCGCCCAGCCCGGTGCTCAGCACCGGGGCTTCCGTACCGGACAGCAGGCATACGACCGAGAAGCCGGGCAGGTCGGGATTGGCGAGCAGATGGAACTGCGGTCGTGGAGTGTGCGGTCCCCAGCGCGCTTCGATGGTGTCGTACAGGGCGCGGGTGCGGGCGTCGGGAAGGATCTTGAAGGCGGGGGCGTCGGTGTACCAGTGGCCCATCACGGCGTCGAGCTGCACCAGTTCCTGGAGCGCGCCAAGCAGCGCGCGACCCGGATCGGTGTGCGCCGCGGTGCCGGTGCTGACGGCCGGGCCCAGCAGCGGTTCGTCGGCGGCGCGGTTGAGGGCGTAGCCGGCGAGCGTGAACTGAGCCGGCACCCACCAGTCGGTGCCGTCGGTCAGCGAGCGCATGGGCGTCCAGCCGAGCCGGTCGTCGGGATCGTACGGCGTGAAGGGGAAACCGGGCCGCGCGTACTGGGGGGTGGTGAACAGCGCGGACGGCGACAGCGTCCGCATGTCCTGGTGGCGGGCGTGCAGGACGGTGCGGGTACGTGCGGCGGCCATGGTGCAGTACCGTTCGACGCCCTCGGCGAGCGTGCGCAGCACCACGTCCTCCAGTGAGGTTCCGCAGGCGCCGACGCTGTGGGTGCCGGGCATCTCGACGTTCAGCAGCCGGTGTGCCCTGGTGAGGTCACCGCTGGCCAGGAGGAAACGCGGGCCATGACGACGCTGGGCGGTGATGCCCATGGTGGTGACCAGCCCGCACAGCGGCGCGACCATCCGCCGCGCCAGGGCCTGGACGTGCGTGTCGGCCGGCGTCGTGTGCGTGGTCAGCACCGTGTCAGTCTTGGGCATCCAGCCACGCTCCCGCGTCGAAGTACAGCTCCTCTTCTTCGGCACTGCCGCAGGCAGTGCAGCCGGGCACGGCGAGGACCTCCTGCGCGGTGTGCTCCCAGGTGGGCAGGTAGATCGCGAACGCCTTGCCGGTGGTGTAGGCGGCGTCGGTGCTGTGCAGGTTGACGGCCTCCAGGGCAAGGTAGGCGGCCAGCAGGTGGCGCAACGGTGTCAGCACCGGCGGATCGCCGCCGGAGGCGGCCGCCCGCGCCAACGCGGTCTTGTAGTCCTGGTAAGAGGCCGAGTTCTTGAGATTCATCAGTACCCGGGTCTCCAGGCACTGGTAGCAGGCCGTGGCACCGGGCCGGAAGGACGGGCCGACGATCATGAACGGGCCGTCGATGGTGCCGTGCACCCAGCGAATGCCGCGGCGCAGCGCGATCCGGTTGAACACCTCGATGCGCAGCGGGTCGGGCCGGTACTGGGCCCAGACCACGATGGCGTCCTGGTAGTCGTCGAACTGCGCGGCGGTCTGGCTCAGCCACAACTCGTCGCGGGCCCAGCCGGGCTCGGGATCCAGCACTTTGAGCGCGAGGCCGGCGGTGTCCGGGGCGACATCGACACCCGGCAGCGCCTGGCGGACCATTCCGGCCACCGAATCTGCCAGGTCGGCATCGCCCAGAACCCGGACCGGGCGCGGCGGTGGCGGCTGCGGTGCTCGCAGCAGAGCGGCGTGCGTGTCCAGATAGTGGTCCAGCGCCGAGGACGGGTTGTCCTCGAGCACGCCGAGGTTCCGCAGGTGAGAGATCAGGACGTCGACCTCGTCCTGCTCGATGCGGTGCAGGGCGGCCAGTTCGGCCGGGGACGAGGTTCCGTCCAGAGCGGAGATGAGCGTGAGCAGCCGGCCGTTCCGGGAGTCGTCGCGCACGGTGTGCGCGACGGTGTTCCAGGTCCCGTGTCGCAACTCCACGACGTCGGGGCTGTGCCCGATGACGGCGAAGGACCGTTTGATGCGTGGTGCCGGCTCCACAGGCATGGGTACCTCCATGAGTCAGACAGTGGGGGGTGTGGCGGGGTGTCCCAGCAGGACCATGTGAAGCACGGCACGCCGCACGCCGTCGAAGCCGAGTGCCTGGTTGACCTCGCCGTCGTAGAAACTCGTCCAGTCGAGGCTGCCCAGGCCCAGCGCGACCGCGGCCAGATGCGACTGCTGGCCGATCGCCCCGACCTCGTGCATGGTCATTCGCATACCGCGGGGACCGTACTTGCGCATGGATCTCCACGGCCGTCCGACCAGGACGAGCAGGGCGGCGGCCCGGCTGATGCCGGGCAGGCTCTCCACCTCCATCAATCCGGCCCGGAAGGCGGCGACCGCTTCGGCGCCTCCGGTGCGCTCCAGAACGTCCGCCCTGGGCGCGTACCGGTACATGCCTTCGGCCAGGCCGTGTACCTTCACCGCCGCCGCATACAACTCCACGGGGTAGAGCCCGCCACCGCTGGAGACGCTGCGCTGGGCCAGATCGACCACGCCGCCCGAACGCAGCGGTGCCCGTTGCCCGTGCGTGATCCCGCCGACGGCACGCAGCACGGTTCCCAGCGCCGCCACGTCCATCGGCTCGCCGCTGAAGTCGCGTTCGCTGCGGCGGCCGGCGATCGCCGCGGCCAGGGGCATGGTCAGCGGCAGCGGCTCGGGCAGTTCCACCTGACGAGCGGCAGGCACGATCTCCTCGTCGGTGCGGGCCACGAACCGCACTCCGTCATCGGAGAGATAGCGGCGGGTGGACAGCGTCGACTCGCGGTCATGGCGGTGTATCCGGCTGGCTATCAGGAAGTCCAGTGCGGCGTTCGGGCCACCGGCGAACTCGGCATGCCGCCCCAGGGCGCTGCGCAGCACGGTCGAGACGCTTTGCGGGGTGAGGGAGCGAATGGCGTTGTCGCCGATCGGGCCCCCAGGAGCCGGGACGGAGTCGAGGTTATCGCCGGGCATGCGGGCTCTCTCATCGGAACTAGGGACGGACCAACTCGGCAACCGTGCCGTGATGGCCGGGAGCCGCCAGTCGTGGCAGCTCCCGGCCACCGACCGCTCCCGGTGGCCACCAGGCCACCGGGAGCAGCCTTCTTGCACCACTACTACTTGGCCGCGAAGCAGAACGCGGCCGCCGCGGTCTCGTGCTGGACCGCGAAGCAGAACGCGGCCGCCGCGGTCTCGTGCTGGGCCACGAAGCAGAACGCGGAAGCCGCGGTCTCGTGCTGGACCTGGCCCCGGTTCTCGACCGACGAGTTCACCGAAAGGGACATCGAGCTCACCTCCTTTCCTTGCTGAGGGGGCGGATGGACTGTGGCACCTGAGCGCGGGCACTCAGGTACCACGCTTCAGGGGAGGGTGGCGGTCAGGCCGACGACGCCATGCGCCGTTCCTCCAGTGATCCAGTCGGCATGGTCGGCGGGGGCACCCGCGTGACATGCCGCCAGTGGTTCCAGAACCTGCTCCAGCGCGATGGTCATCATCAGCTGCATCAGGTGCGTTCCCAGGCAGAAATGGGCGCCGTGCCCGAAGGTGAGCGGACGCTCGCCTTTCCGCCGCAGGTCGAGTCGGTGCGGGGTATCGAAGACGGCGGGGTCGTGATTGGCGGCGAACACGGCGGGGAACAGCGCTTCGCCGGCCTTGACCACGGTGCCGCCGAACTCGAGGTCACGCGCGGGGAAGCGGGGAAGCAGGTGGGCCGGCACCGGTGCGTACCGCAGCATTTCCTGCAGCGCCGTCGGGATCAGGCTCGGTTCGCGGCGCAGCCGTTCCAGATCGTTGGGGCGGTTCAGCAGGATGAGCAGCATGGCCGCCAGCTGCATCGCGCCCTTGACATGGCCGCTCACGGGCAGGGAGGCCACCATTGCCCGCAGTTCCGCCTCGGTGATGAGTCCATCGCGATCGCAGAAGCCGATCAGATCGGTCAGCACGTCCGAGCCCGGCGAACGGCGTTTGGCGGCGATGATGGCTTCGACCAGGTCGACCTGTTCGCGAGCCAGCCGCGCGAATTCGGGCGTGGAGAAGTCGCTCTGCACGAGCACCTTGTGAGCCCAGGCCGACGTGGCGGCATGGAACTCCGCGGGAAACCCGGTGATCGCGAACGTGGTCTCCGAGGCCAGCGGAAGGCAGAACCGCCGGTACAGGTCCACCGTCGTCCCGGACTCCAGGTCGACCGCCGCCAGATGGCGGGCCACCCGCCGCTCCAGCACCGGCCGCATGGTCTCCACCTTGCGTGCCGCGAACGCGCGCGCCACCAGCCCGCGCAGGCGGGTGTGCCGCGGCGGGTCGATCCCCGACAGCAACTCCCCGATCGGGCTCGCCGGCCCGGAGGTCTCCTGATGTTCGGACGGGCAACGGCGGAATACCGGGTCCGACAGCAGGGACACGCACTCCCGGTAGCCGGTGACCAGCCAAGCCGAGGTGTAGTTCGGCAAGGTCGCACGGACCAGCGGCCTGCACTCGGCCTCGGGACGCGCGTCGCCCTCGTCCAGGACCCGCATGGCGTGATCAGGCTCCTCGAACCCTGCCCACATCCCGCTGAAGTAGTGCCACAGTTGCTCGTCGGTCAGCAGTTTCATCGCCCGGCCTCCACCAGCACGTAGCCGAGACAGTCGCCGAAGGCGGCGTCCAGCCGGGGCAGAGCGGCGGCCATCTGCGCCAGCCTCTCCCGCACGGGCCCGGTCTCGACGTCGCCACCGGACCGCTCAGTCGGCAAGGGTGCGCTGAACCGCTGGAACGACTCGGCCAGAGCCTGCCAACTGTGGCGCGTCCGAGCGGTCAGGTCCTCGGTGCCGACCACTTCGAAACCGGCGGCCTCCAGCATGTCGGTGAAGGCGTGGGCGTCATGCGGCTCCGATACCAGCAACCGCCGCCACAGTTGGCGGAGCTCGTCGGGCATCGTCCGGTACTGCACCACATCGGCGATCACCAGCCGTCCGCCCGGGACGAGCACCCGGTGGATACCGGCGAGCACCGCCCCCAGGTCCGGCATGTGCAGAAGCGATTCGATCGCCCAGGCGGCATCGAAGCAGGCGTCGGGGTAGGGCAGCCGCGCGGCGTCACCGAAATCGAACCGCGACCGCGCGGCGACGTCGCTCGGCTGCTGCCGGGCGATCCGCTCGGCGATCTCCTGCTGCGCCGCACTGTTGGTGATCCCAGTGGCATGGATCCCGTGCTCGCGTGCCGCACGCAGGGCCGGCTGCCCGTATCCGCAGCCCACGTCGAGGAGCCGCTCGCCGGCCCGCAGCCCGGTGCGGGCCAAGACCAGGTCGGTGTGGCGATCCATCGCCTGCTCCAGCGTGCCCTGCCCGTCCTCGTCCCAGCAGCCCATGTGGATGGCACGGCCCGCGGCCGCCTGGTCGAGCTCGGCCAGCCGGTCGTAGTGCTGCCCGACGCTGTCGACGGTCAAGGAACTTTCTGTAGACACCCAACCCCTCCTCACTTGAGGTAGTCAATGAATAACAGTGGGTCATGAAGGGTGTCTAGGGCGAGTCCCTGGAAAGACGGTCAGCTTCACCTTTCCGCGACGCTACGCAATCAACCCCTGCCCCTCTGGCCCCAGGTGGCACTTACGCCTTGACCTGCAGTTCTTCCGATCGCCGAGCCGGCAAGGGCGCAGCAGGTTCCACGACGCGACCAACGGGCGCCTTCGGCCAAGGGGGCGCGCTTCGGCGTGGTCGTACCTAGACGATCACTTCGCCGAGTTCGGCGATCACCGATCCGAGCGCCGCGCGGTCCGGGGTGCGCGAGCGGTGCGGGCGAGTGGCGGGAGCGGGTCGCGCCTTGCGGACGACTTTTCCTGGGCTGAACACGCGCTCAGGCGGCGTAGTCACCGAGGGCGGGTTGGAGCAGGTCGAATGCCTGGGTGGCCTCGGCGGCGATGGTGTGGGCGATCTGGTCGTTGGAGCGTCCGGCCAGAGTGAGGTCCTGGATGCGCTGGAACAGCAGGCGGTGGACGGTGCCCAGCAGCCCGGCGGCGGTCTGGACGGTGATGCCGTCGGCGACGGTGCCGGTGGCGTCGGCGAGGGCTTGGGCAAGGCGGTGTTCCCGCTGGTCGTGCAGGCCACGCAGGCAGATGGTCAGGGTAGGACTGTCGGCGATCATGCGGGCGAAGGGCAGGCCGGAGAAGCCGGCCACCGGGTCCTGGGCGGCGGCGGCGTCCTGGAAGGCGCGGCGCAGTGCGGTGAGGGCGGATTCCCCGGGCTGCCGGGCGGCGACGGTGTGGGCCAGGGTGGCGGTGAACTCCTCCTGGTGGTCCAGAGCCATGTCTTCTTTGCGGGCGAAGTAGTTGGTGACGGTCTTCTTCGCGACGCGGGCGGCGGCGGCGATCTCGGTGATGGTGGTCTGTTCGAAGCCCTGGGCGATGAACAGCCGGGTGGCGTGGTCGGAGATGAGCTGCCGGGTCTCCTGCTTCTTGACCTCTCGCAGGCCGGTGGGCGACGCCGACGAGGCCGTCGGGGCGGTGCGGCCGGTGGTCTGGGCCGGATTCTGGGTAGCCATGGGGCAATCTTAGCCCCGTAGCATTTTTATGTTGACACCCTCGATCGTTCGGGGTAAGTTTACGTCCGTCGCAAATTTGCGACGATAGAACGTCGCCTCGAACGAAGGGGAGTGCCCATGCGCAACCTCGACTCCGCCCCCGAGCCCGCCATCCCCGCGATCGACCTCACCGACGTGCTGACCGGACACCTGAGCCACCGGCCGGAGCAGCCTTCGCGGCCGCCGCGGCGCGGCAGCGACCTTCGCCACCTGCCCTCGAACCGCGCCGTCCGCGGGCGGCGGGAGCCGCGCGTCGCCCGCAACATCCCCCGCCGCCGGGGCTACTGACCCGCGACCGCCCGGCCGCCCCGGTCGCGTCCCCACCGTCCCCGCCCCCACGACAGGGAGACCTTCTTGCAGATCACCGCGTCCACCGTCTCGCTCACCGTCGACGACGTCGCCGCCTCGCGGGCGTTCCTCACCACCCACCTGGGCTACACCGTCCAGGCCGCCGCCGACGGCTTCGCCTCCCTCACCCGCACCGACGCGGTGGACATCGTGCTGCTCGCCCGCGGCACCGAGGTGCTGCCACCCGAGCAGCGCGACCAGCACGCCACCGGGCTGATCCTGGCCTTCACCCTCGACGGCGGCCTGCAGGACCAGGAGAAGCGGCTGCGCGATGCCGGAGTCGAGATCACCATGCCGCTGCGCGAGGAGCCCTGGGGCGAACGCCTGTTCCAGATCACCGACCCCAACGGCGTGATCATCCAGTTCGTCGAATGGGTCACGCCCGACGACGTCTGAAGGCGCGGCCAGCCTCCCCGCGACGGATCAGGCCGCACGCGCCTGCGGACCGGCGGCGGCCGGTTCACGCCGCTGATCCGCAGGTGAAAAACCGGTCGACGGCGCTCGCGGCGGTTCGTACCCTCAAGGCATGTTCTTCGCAGCCGGCACCCGCACGCTCGCAGAGTCCGCTCTGCTGAGCGCGGTGCCGGCTGCCTTCCTCTCGGCAGCAGAGGCAGCGGAAGCAACCGTCGTCGACGGCCTGCGAAGCTGACCCCTCTCCGTCCCGCCTCCGGAGAACCAGCGGAGGGGGGTTGGCCCAGACACCCGCGGAATACCCGCGGGGGGTTCTCACGTTCCGCCGGAACCAAGTGAGGACACCGAATCATGGCCAAGCAGCTTTACGAACGCGGCAAGCCGCACCTCAACATCGGCACGATGGGGCACGTCGACCACGGCAAGACCACCCTGACCGCGGCGATCACCAGAGTGCTCGCCCAACGCGGGCTGGCCTCCGCCGTCCCGTTCGAGGGCATCGACCGAGCCCCCGAGGAGCGCGACCGCGGCATCACCATCAACATCGCACACGTCCACTACGAGACCGCGACCAGGCACTACGCCCACGTCGACATGCCCGGCCACGCCGACTACGTGAAAAACATGATCACGGGTGCGGCCCAGGTCGACGGGGCGGTGCTGGTGGTCTCCGCGCAGGACGGCGCGATGCCGCAGACCCGGGAGCACATCGTGCTCGCCCAGCAGGTGGGCGTCCGGCACATCGTCGTGGCGCTCAACAAGGCGGACATGGTGGAGGACACCGAACTGCTCGACCTGGTCGAGCTGGAGGTGCGCGAACTGCTCTCCGAGTACGGCTTCCCGGGGGACGACATCCCGGTCGTCCGGGTGTCCGGCCTCAAGGCGCTGGAGGGCGACCCGTACTGGACCGCCCGCATCGGCGACCTGCTCGACGCGATCGACGCGTACGTGCCGCTCCCGCCGCGGCTGCTCGACCGGCCGTTCCTGATGCCGGTGGAGAACGTGCTCACCATCACCGGCCGCGGCACCGTCGTCACCGGCGTGGTCGCGCAGGGCTCGGT
The DNA here is from genome assembly GCF_039532545.1 of Actinomadura vinacea. Taxonomy (NCBI): domain Bacteria; kingdom Bacillati; phylum Actinomycetota; class Actinomycetes; order Streptosporangiales; family Thermomonosporaceae; genus Actinomadura; species Actinomadura vinacea. The sequence goes on from NZ_BAAARW010000031.1 coordinate 29,033, forward strand.
ACGGGTCGGTGACGCCGTCGAGGTCGTCGGGCTCGGCGACACCTTCGGCTCGGTCGCGACCGGGCTGGAGACCTTCGGGCAGACGATGGACCACGCCGAGGCCGGGGACAACACCGCGATGCTGCTGCGCGGCGTCAAGCGGGACCAGATCCGGCGCGGCCAGGTGATCAGCGCGCCCGGCACGATCCGGCCGCACTCGCGGTTCCGGGCGCGGGTGCGGGTGCTGACCGCGGAGGAGGGCGGCCGCAGCAGGCCGTTCTTCCACGGGTACCGGCCGCAGTTCCACTTCCGCACCACCGACGTGGTCGGCGGGGTTGACCTCGGCGGCGAGAACGCCATGGCGATGCCCGGCGACTCGGTCGAGATGACCGTCGAGCTGGGCAAGCCGGTCGCGATGGCCGAGGGCCTCGGCTTCGCCATCCGCGAGGGCGGCCGCACCGTCGGCGCCGGCACGGTCACGGGCCTGCTCGACTAGAGTTCGGCCTCAGGTGACGCGCGAGCGCGTCGGCTGGCCGGTGGGGGATGCCGGAGGCGAGCCCCACCGGCCAGATCGCGAAGCGATGCCGCGCTCGCCCCACGCACGGTCAGGGCACGAGCCGCCAGGCGAGTGCCCTGGGCCGGGCTTGCAAAAACACAGCCCGCCAGGCGAGCGCCCTGGGCCGGGGTTGCGAAAACACGGCCCGGCGGAGGAATCCGCCGGGCCGCTTCGCGTTTCCGGTGTGGAGTTCCGTGTTTCCCGAGCGCGAATGGATCTTGTTGTGGTGGGATTTCGCCATACCCCCGCTGTTTCCCCCGCTCACCCCCGCATGGAGAACGAGTGCGAACGCCGCGCGCCCTGATCCCCCTGCTCGCCGTCGCCGGAGCCGCCGCGGTCGTCGTGACCGCCGGCGCGGGCGCCGCCATCGAGCAGGTCTCGGTCCCTTCCGGCCCCGCCCTGGCCGACGCCGTCCAGGACGTCGCCCCGGCCACGGTCAACGCCATGACCTGGAACGTGTGCGGCGACACCGGCTGTCCCATGGGAACCCGCCCGGCCGAGCTCGCCGGAGAGGTCGCGCGGCAGATGAACGGCAGCGAGGTCGGCGGACGCCAGGTGCGGATGAACGCCGTCCTCCTCCAGGAGGTCTGCTCCGGACACGTCGACACGCTCAAGGCCAAACTGCGGTCCTGGAGCTGGGCGTTCGCCCCGGCCCGGACGACCGGCGGCGCCGAGCGCCAGTGCGCGAACGGCCAGGGCAGGCACGGTGTCGCGGTCGGCGCCGACTCGGGCTTGTCGGACGTCAAGGAGATGCGTCTACCGGCACCCGACCGGTACGGCCGGTCCGCGATCTGCGGCACCGTCTCAACGTCGCGCACACGGCTGTGCAGCGTGCAGCTCAGCTCGGCCCAGCCGGACGACGACCCGCGCGGCCAGTGGCGCGCCAAGCAGATCGGCAAGCTCACCGAGCTGGCCGGCGAGGACCGCGTCATCGTCGGCGGAGACTTCACCGAGCGTCCCGAGGCTCCGGCGCTCGGGACGCTCTACCGCGACTTCGCCGAATGCGACCAGGGGCCCGGCGAGTCCCGTACCGGCGCGATGACGCAGCAGGACTGGCGCGGCAACGCCGTCGCGAAGACCGACTACCTGTTCATCAGCAAGACCGCGGGCGCCTCCTGCGGCGTCTCGCCCGCCCCGGTGCGTACCTCGGACCACCGGCCGCTGGCCGCCACCGTCCGCTTCCACTGACCCGCCGTGGCGTGCCGCCCCGGAGGGAGCGGCACGCCACGGCGCACCGGTCAGTGGACGGCGCGGTCGTAGCCCTCCCAGTACGGTTCGCGCAGCACCCGCTTGAGGATCTTGCCGGTCGGGTTGCGCGGGATGGCGGGCCGCCGCTCGACCGTCTTGGGGCACTTGAAGTGCGCCAGCCGCTCCCGGCAGAAGTCGATCAGCTCCTTCTCCGGTACATCGGCGTCCAGGACCACGAGGCCCTTGGGCGCCTCGCCCCACTTGTCGTCCGGCACGCCGATCACGGCGCAGTCGGTGACATGCGGATGGCTCATCAGGACGTTCTCCACCTCGGCCGGGTAGATGTTCTCCCCACCCGAAATGATCATGTCCTTGACCCGGTCGTGGATGAAGAGGTAGCCGTCCCCGTCCAGGTAGCCGGCGTCGCCGGTACGGAAGAAGCCGTCGGGCAGCAGCGCCGCCGCGGTCGCCTCCGACATCTCCCAGTAGCCCTTCATGTTCTGCGGCGTCCGGCACAGGATCTCCCCGACCTGCCCGCGCGGCACCTCCTCCAGCGTCGCCGGATCGACGATCTTCAGCTCGCAGGACGGGTTGGGCACCCCCGCGCTGCGGATCCGGTCCGCGTGCGGGCCGTCCGGATCGTGGTCCTCGGCGGGCAGCGCGGTGATCGCCCCGGTCGTCTCCGTCAGCCCGTACACCTGCATGAACCGGGTGCCGGGCAGCATCCCCATCGCACCGCGCAGCACGTCCTCGCTGATCGGGGACGCCCCGTACAGCAGCAGCTCCAGGCTGGACAGGTCGGTCTCCGCCACCTCCGGCATCAGCTGCATGAACTGCAGCAGCACCGGGACGAGGAAGACGTGCGAGACGCGGTGCCGCTCGATCTGCCGGGCGATCGCCACCGGGTCCGGCTCGCGCGCGATGACCCCGGTGATCCCGTCGTGGACCACGCAGACGGTGAGGGCGCTGCCCGCCACGTGGTACATCGGCATCGCCACCATCATCACGGTGGCGTCGTCGATGTTCCACAGCTCCCTGGTCAGCGACAGCCCCGCGTTGAAGTTGTCGTGCGTGAGCATCACGCCCTTGGGCAGGCCCGTGGTGCCCGAGGAGTACAGCTGGACGAACACCTCGGCGGTGTCGGCGGCGTCGACGGGCTCCCCGGGGTCATGGGCGTCCATCCAGGTCGCGTAGTCCAGGTGGCCGTGCCCGCGCGCCTCGTCGCCGCCCCCGATCACGATCACGTGGTCGGTGTGCCGCAGCCGGTCGGCGATCGCGGCCAGCACCGGGACGAACTCCGCCCCGACGATGAACACCTTGGCCTTGGCGTTGTCGACGATGTAGGCGACCTCGTCGGGCGCCAGCCGGTAATTGATCGGAACCTGCACCGCTCCGATCCGGGCGGCGCCGAACAACTGCTCGGCGTACTCGAGCGAGTTCTTGTCCAGGACCGCGACCCGGTCGCCTTGACCGACCCCGGCCGCGGCGAGCGCCGCGGCCGCCCGGTCGGTACGCCGGTCGAAATCGCGGTAGGTGATCGAAGAGTCGCCCGCGTGGAACGCGATGCGATCCGGATGCCGCTGCGCGCGCTCGCGCAGCACTTCGGTCAAGCTCGGCACGGAGGCCCCTTTCGCCGTGACCGCCCTGTTGCGGGAATCATGCGGTCATCGGCGTGCCGTAGGCAAGGGGCCTGACGCAGGCTTTCTAACGGCCCTTGAAACTCTTGGACGACTTGGACACGAGCATCACCGCCAGGTACACGAGAACGGCGACGAAGCCCACGAAGAAGAAGAACTTCAGCATCGACATGAGTGCGCCGATGACGGTGAGCACCAGCCAGATGGCCAGTACCACCCCGGCGATCGTCAGAATTGTCCGACCCATGCGTCCACCGTATGCCGCGTCCAAGGACGACGTCATCACTCTGGGGGAGGACCCTGCGGGGGCAGCGCCCCGCCCGGAGGCGGAGCCTCACCCTGAGACGACCCCGGAGCCCCACCCTGACCGGACTGCTGCGGGGTCCCACCGGGGGCGCCATGGTCGTACGGCGGCGCGAACGGCTGCCCACCAGGCTGGTAGGGCTGCGCAGGCTGTCCGGGCTGTCCCGGCTGGCCGTAGGGCTGGTTCGGCTGGCCGTAGGGCTGGTTCGGCTGGCCGTAGGGCTGGCCGTACGGCTGGTTCGGCTGGTTCGGCTGGTTCGGCTGGTTCGGCTGGTTCGGCTGGTTCGGCTGGCCACCGTACGGCGCCGACGGCTGGGGCTGCGGGCCGCCCCAAGGACCCGCGGCCGGCTGCGGCTGCCCGCCGCCCGCCTTCACGAGCCGGAGCACGCCGAACCCGGCCGCGACCGCGGGCGCGATCACCCAGATGATCAAGCCGATCGCGTCGATGTGCGCGAACGACCTGAGGTAGAACTCGACCCGCTCGATCGGCAGGTTCTGGTCCCTCACCGCGAAGTACACGGCGACGGCGAAGATGTCGCCGAAGAAGGTCGCGACCAGCGCCGAGACGGCGGCGAGGATCGGCGCCAGCGGGCCCGACGGCCGGGTGAACAGCAGCACCCCGCCCGCGACCGCGCCGACCACCAGCGACATCAGCACCGATGTCACGCGACCGAAGGCGAGGCTCCCCCCGATGCCCAGATTGAGGACCATGAAGTAGGTCAGGATCGTGAGCACCGTGTTGACGATCGTTGCCGCGATCAGGCCGAAGAAGACGGCGGTGAGGGCCGCACCGCCGGATGACTGGGAGCGCGTTTGGGACATTCGCCCATTAAACCGTCCACAGCTCCCCTGTGAAGAGTCGCGGAGGACTTGGCGGCCCCGCCGTTTCGCCTGCTGGCCGCGCCGGTCCGGGTTCGGGGGTTCGGCTTCCCTCCGATGGGCCACGGACCGGCCCGCAGGATTCGGACGGCGATCACACGCGGGCGAGGTCGGTGCGCTGAACGCCGTGCCCGGGGTCAGCCGTCCGCGGCCGGGTCCCCGGCGATCTCGTCCAACGGCAGTTCGGACAGTGTCCGCAGGGCGCGCAGGAACGCGCGGCGGTCGGCGGCGGGCAGCCGCGCCAGCAGCCGCTCCTCGCGCAGGCGGATCGCCGCCCGCGCCGCGTCCCGCAGCCGCCGTCCCTCCGGGGTGAGGGACAGCAGCCGGGCCCGGCGGTCGGCGGGGTCGGGCGTCCGGCGGATCAGGCCGCGTTCCTGGAGGTCGTCGAGGTCGCCGATGATGCGCGTCTTGTCGGCTCCGATGGCCTTGGCGAGCGCGCTCTGGGTGCGCACCGGCTCCTCCTTGAGCCCGAGCAGCACCGCGTACGCCCACATGGAAAGGCCGTGCTCGCGCAGGATCGGCAGCTCGGCCGCCACCAGCGCGCGCCCCACCGGGACCATCATCGCCGCGAGATCGGGCCGCGCCTCCTGCTCGTCCGCCATGGCGTCCAAGATAGGCCGCCACAGAAAATAAGCATGGACATATGATAGGCATCTGCCTATCATCTAGTGCATGACGATCGATGAGATGCGCGAGCTGGACCGCCGGGCGGTCCTGGCCACGGTCGACGTCGTGGCCCTTGCGGGCCCGGCCGACCTCGACCGTCCGACGCCCTGCTCGGACTGGACGCTCGGCGACCTGCTCGCCCACATGACCGCCCAGCACCACGGCTTCGCCGCAGCGGCACGGGGCGAGGGCGCCGACCTCGACGCGTGGAAGACGCACCCGCTGGGGGACGATCCCGCGAAGACCTACACGAAGGCCGCCGAAGCCGTGCTCGCCGCCTTCGCCGACGAGGGGGCCGCGGAACGGGGGTTCGCGCTGCCCGAATTGGCAGGAGACCTCGCCTTCCCGGCGGAGCAGGCGATGAGCTTCCACTTCATCGACTACGTGGTGCACGGATGGGACGTGGCCCGGGCCCTCGGCCTCCCGTACGGGATCGCCCCCGACCTGGTGGACGCGGCCCGTCCCATCGCGCTCGCCGTCCCGGACAACGACTATCGCCTGCGACCGGGGGCGGCCTTCGCCCCGGCCCTCCCGCCGTCCGGCGAAGCCACCGCACTGGACGAGATCCTCCGCGCCCTGGGCCGCTCACCCGCCTGGCCCGTCCGCCCGGCGACCTGACCCGGCGGCGTCGGGTCTTCAGTGGTCGAAGGACTCGTCGATGGCGCGGAAGGTGAGGCAGGGCCAGCGGCCCATGCAGGCCCGGCAGCGGCGGATCGGGTGCTCGGGGTCGCTGGTGATGCCGCCCGCGTCCTGCGGACGGTGCAGCTCGAGCAGGCGGAGCCCGAGATCGGCGAACGCGATCACCTCGTCCCGGGCCCCGGTCAGGAAGGTGAGGTCCTCGCGGGAGAGCCGGGCCTTGATCGGGACGAACCCGGACCGGTTCACCAGGCGGGACAGGTACCGGGTGGACGAGCGCCACGAGGTCGACTTCTCCGAGCGGGCCCTGATCGCCTGCAGGTGTTCCCGCAGCCGGGTCTCCCTGGGATCGGTCATCCGGTCGGTCTTCATATGCGGCCGCACCCCCAATGCATGACGGCATCGGATCCCCGGCGCCCGGCCGTCCACCGGGCCGGCCCGCGGCGCGCCGCGCGGGTCCGCCTGCCTCTGCCGCTGTCGCGCTCAGCCTCCCCTACTCGGCGCTCCGACGGGCCGCGATTACCAGATCCTCACCCTCCGGGGAGACCCCGTCCCACCTGGGTGCGGGCCCGACCGGAACGCGTCCGATCGGTCCGCCGAATCTGATTCGGTGCGGTGCGACACGACAAGAAAATATCGGACGTATGCGAAATAGAGTTATGACTCGCCCGGCTTGACAGCCCTTCGCGACACGGGACTTGACCTACTCTCTGGCCCGCGCGCCGTTCGCCCGATAGTGTGCCGGACGTGGAGCTAAATGTCTCGACCGCGTCTCAAGGAGGTCACGCCGTCGTCACGGCGACCGGCGAGCTGGACCTGTACACCGCGCCACGGTTGCAGACCGCGCTCGCAGGGTTGCTGCGCGAACAGGTCGACCGCGTGGTGGTCGACATGAGCGGCATCGACTTCTGCGACTCGACCGGCATGAACGTCCTGCTGTCGGCCATGAAGCGGCTCAAGGAGCGGGGCGGCACACTGGAGCTGGCCGCGCCGCGTCCCGCCGTCAAACGAATCCTGCAGGTCACCGGGCTCGACACGGTCTTCACCGTGACCGACGCCGTGCCCGCCCTGGACGCCGGCTGACGGCAGCGAACCGACCGGCACCGACCGACGACCAACGACCCGCGGGGAAACCTTTCCCGCGGGTCACCTCATCCGAGCGGTCGTGTTCCCATCGGGGCGTGGCCGGGTGGCCACTACGATCGCCCGTATGCAGGATGTAGCGGTGATCATCCCGGCGAAGGACGAGGGCGACCGGATCGCGGCGACCGTGAAGGCGGCGCTGGAGCTGCCCGGGGCCGACCTGGTCGTGGTGGTCGACGACGGGTCCGCCGACCGCACCGGACGGGTGGCCGCGGACGCCGGGGCCCGGGTCGTGCGGCACGGCCGCAACCGGGGCAAGGGCGCCGCGATGGAGAGCGGCGCGGAGGCCGTGCGGCTGCTCGACGAGGGCCGGGAGCGGCCCCGCCACCTGCTGTTCCTGGACGCCGACCTGGCCGAGACCGCGCGCGACGCCGCGCCGCTCGTCGAGCCGGTCCGGGCCGGCCAGGCGGACATGACGATCGCCGCGTTCGCCAGCACGGTGAAGCTCGGCGGGCACGGTTTCGTGGTACGGCTGTCCCGTGACGGCATCAGGCGCGCCACCGGCTGGGAGGCCACCCAGCCGTTGAACGGGCAGCGCTGCCTGACCCGGACGGCGTTCGACGCGGCGCTCCCGCTGGCGGCCGGGTTCGGCGTCGAGACCGCGCTGACCATCGACCTGCTGCGCAAGGGCTTCCGGGTCACCGAGGTCGAGGTGCCGCTGGCGCACCGGGCCACCGGCACCGACTGGCACGCCCAAGTCCACCGTGCCCGGCAGTTCCGGGACGTGGCGCGGGCGCTGGCACTGCGCGAGCCCGCCGTGGCGGCGCGGCTGGGCCGGTTCCGCGGCCGTCGGCTGTGAGGGGTCCGGCCCGTCTGTGGCGGGGCCTCGGCGGCGACCGGCTCGGAAAGGCGGGGCTCGGGGCGATCGGGTCGAGCCTCGGCTGCTTCCTGGTCACTTCGGCGCTGGGGCCGTCGGTGGTGGAGCCCGCGCTGCCAGGGGGGCCGCGCCACCCGCCTTACGCGTTCGATACCGACCCCTCTCCGTACCTGGTGATCGGCCTGGTCGTGCTGGGCGTGCTGGCGGGCGCGGGGGGACTGGCGCTGTGCTTCACCGCGGTGGGACGCGGGTGGCGGTGCCGTCCGATGCCGCTCGTGGCGGCCGGGGTGCTGGTGGCGGCCGCGTTCGCGTTCCTGCCGCCGATCGGCTCCGGCGACCACCTCAACTACGCCGCGTACGGCCGGATGGTCGTCACCGGGCACGACCCGTACGCCACCCGCGCGGTGGACCTGCCGGGCGATCCGGTGATCGGCGCCGTCGAGGAGTGGCGGCGGGCGCCCTCGGTTTACGGGCCGCTGGCGACGGCGCAGGAGGCGTTCGCGTCGTGGATCGGCGGGGAGTCGATGCGGCTCACCGTCTTCGTGATGTCGTTGATCAACTCGCTGGCGTTCGCGCTGACCGCCGCCGTGCTCTACTGGACGTCCGGTACGCCCGAGCGCCGCCTGCGCACCGCGCTGCTGTGGACGTTCAATCCGCTGCTGCTGTTCCACCTGGTCGCGGGCTCGCACAACGACACGCTGGCGATCGCGCCGATGGTCGCGGCGCTGGCCGTGTTCGCCGGCCGCCGGGCCTCGGCACCGCGGGCGCTGGCCGCGGGGATGCTGGTCGGGGCGGCGATGGCGATCAAGCTGCCCGCGGCGCTGGTCGGCGGCGGACCGGCCTGGGTGCTGCTGCGGCACTGGCGCGCGACCCGCGACCGCGCCGCGCCATGGCGGCTCGCCGCGCTGTTCGCGGGCGCCGGCGCGGTCGTGTTCGGCACCTTCGCGCTGGCCGGGCCGCACGCGTTCGACCAGGTCGGCAAGGCCGCGAACTCGGTCTCGCTGGCGACGCCCTGGCATCTGTTCGACATGCTGACCGGCCGCGGCGGGAACCGCACCGTCATCAAGATCGGCTTCGTGCTGCTGCTGCTGTGGCTGCTGTGGCTGCTGGCCCGCGCCCTGCCCCGTCAGGACGACGGCCCCGGCGAGGGCGCCGAGAGTCACCGGATCGCGGCCGCGCTGGTGCTGGCCTGGCTGCTCGCGGCCCCCTACGAACTGCCCTGGTACGACGGATTCGCCTGGGCGGCGCTGGCGCTGGTGGCGTGGTCGCGGTTCGACTGGCTGCTGCTGGCCCACACCACCGCGCTCAGCCTCGCCTACCTGCCCGCGCGCGATCCCAAGCTGATCGGGTTGCCGGACGGGCTGAACTGGCTGGTCACGATCGTCCGCCCAGTGATCATTCCGGTACTGACGACGGCGATTCTGATCGCGGTGATCCGGACCTGTCTGCGCGCACGTGATCGCGTTCCAGCGCCCGCACGCTCGCCGCGAGCATCAGCGGAGTCGCGAGGCTGAACGCCACCGACAGGATGACCACGCCGGAGTCGTTCGCCAGCATGCCCGCGACGCCCATCGTCAGCGTGGCCAGCAGCGCGGGACGCATCGTGGCGCTGTGCTCGTAGGCCCGTTCCAGCAGCGGCGTGCGCGCCTTGATCGGCCGTACCAGCGCGAAGAACAGGAACCCGACCGCCCCGGCCAGCGGGATGATGAACGGCCAGTAGCCCAGGCTGCGCAGCATCGCCTGGAACTTGCGGGCCACGGTGTCCCAGGCGCCGCCGCTCTCCAGGTCCTGCCAGAACCGGCCGAGATGCGTGGGGTTGGCGCTGCGCGCGTTCAGGTACGAGATGAACAGCACGAGCACCGCGCCGGCCAGGCAGAACAGCGCCAGCCGCGGCGCCGACACCCGCTTGTCCGCGATCATCAGCCCGAGCACGGCGAACGCCGGGACCATCGCCAGCACGCCGCCGAAGTCGCTGCCCCAGGCGGGCAGGCCGTCCACCAGCACCGCCGCGGCGCCGACGGCGGCGACGATCCCGGCCGCGAGCCATTTGCGTCCGGCCCGCAGCGGGTACTCGGCCAGCCAGGCCGCGGAGAGGATGGTCGCCACCGCGAACAGCGAGAACGCCTGGTTGCCGAAGCCGTAGAACCGGCCCGCCACCAGCGCCGAGTACCCCATCAGCGCGTTGAGCTGCAGGCTCGAACCGGTCATGACGTCCACCGCCAGGACCAGCGCGGTCACCCCGGTGATCACGAGTCCGGGCGTGGTCACCGACCGGCGCCACGGCCCGGCCACCGCCACGCCCGCGACCAGCCCGGCGAACCCGACGACCGCGCAGACCAGTGCCGGGGCCGGATGGGAGGACTGCCACCAGGGGAGCAGCCCGGCCAGGATCGACGCGACCGGCGCCGCGGCGCCGACCAGCGCGACGATCCGCGTGCCGGCCAGGATCCTGGCCCGGGACTCGGGGGTGTCCCGGCGGCGCCGCCGCAGCGCCAGCGCCGCCAGCCCGTACAGCAGCAGCTGCGCCCCGCCGAGCACCAAGAAGAACGCGCCCTGGACGTTGCCGATCGCCTGGGCCGCGACGTCGGCGTCCTCCAGCGCCTCGGCCCGTTCACCGGTGGTCATCCGGCTGGGCTGGGCACGCCAGGGCGAGCCGACGGCCTGCTTCGGCTGCTGCAACCCGAGCGACATGAGCGCGGTGGCGGTGACGTCGGTCAGCGTGACCATCCCCGGCTGGCGGGTGGCGCTGGAGGTCAGCAGTCCGGGACGGTCGAACCGGCCGTTCCGCGCCCCGAGGGTGTGCGCGGCCGCCAGCCGCAGGTGCGGGGTGACCCCGATGTCGGACAGCCCGGCCACCAGGACGGTCGTCCCGGCCGGTTGGGCGGCGACGACCTGCGCGATCCGCCGGTCGGCCGCGGCGGCCGCGGCCCTGCGGTCGGCGGGGGTGACCGGCACCTGGTCGCCGTCGGCGTCGACACCGGCGTCGAGGTAGACGCGGAACAGGTCGTCGACGTCGACGGCGGTCAGCGCGCAGCGCGCCCAGTCCGGCGCGGTCGCCCGGTCCGCGGACGGGACGTAGCGGTCCACCCGCCCGTCGCCGTCGGCCAGGGCGAACACCGCGCCGGGGCCGACCGCCGTCGTGCAGCCGCCGGCGCGCCGTACCGCGTCGCCGAGCAGCCCGGTCTGGGCGTGGTACGTGCCGCGCCCGTTGTCCTTCTTGATCTCCGCCCAGCCGGGGGCGGTCGCGCCCTCCGCCGCGGGCGGCGCCGTGCCGGGCGCGGTGGCCTGGCCCGATCCGGGCAGGACGGGGGAGGCGGGGAGCACGCAGTCGCCCTGCGGCAGCCGGGCCCGCTGCCCCGCCGACACGGTCAGCCAGCCGTCGGTGGGACAGGTGTTGACCTTCGTGGTGCGCACGCTGAGCGCGCCGCCCGCGCCGCGGCCGGTCAGCCGCCACAGCGCCGGGGTGGTCCGCTCGCCCACGTCCCGCCACATCAGCCCCGGCACCCCGATGATCACCGTGCGGCCGGTCGGAGCGGCGCCCGCGGGGGCGGCCCCAGCAGGAGCGGCACCCGCGACTGTGGCGGCGATCAGTCCTGCGAACAGGGAGAACACGGCGGCAAAGGTCGTTCCGATCTTCAGCCCCCGCGCCATGGCGTCCAGGCTACAGGCAGCCCGCCGGGCCCTGTCCCGCGTTCCCGCCCGTTCCGGATCAAGCCCGGCGACGCCGGGCGGCCCGTGCGCGGCATGCCCGGACGGCTCCGCCCGCTTCACCCCGAACCGGCCGTCGAAAGGACCTGGTGGGACGTACTCGACCATCCGCCGCGGCATGCCCGCCCGGGACTTGCGCCAGGATGTAGCCCATGGGTGCAGGCAACGAGGTCCGCGGGGACACCGGGCAGACCGGCCCCTCGCGTACCGGTTCCGACCGCGCGGCCCCCGAGCGGCCCGCCGCGCCGGGCGGGCGGCGGTGGGGTTCGCGCGGGGATCTGGTGATCCTGGCGGCCGGGGTCGCCATCGTCGTGGTCACCATCGCTCCGATCCTCGTGTGGTGGCTGACCAACCCGCCCGACCAGCGCATGGTCGACCTGGAGGTCTACCGCGACGGCGGGCGCGCAGTGCTGCGCGGGGCGCCGCTGTACGAGGTGCTCACCCAGCCCCCGCAGCTGCTGCCGTTCACCTATCCGCCGTTCGCGTCGCTGCTCGCGGTGCCGTTCACGGTGATCTCCTGGAAGGCGGCGCAGTGGCTGTGGATGGCGCTGCTGTACGCCGCCCTGGCGGTCGTGGTCTGGTACGCCTTCCGCGGTCTCCTCAAGCGCGCCGGGCGCTGGACCCCCGTCGCGGCGGCCGCGCTGCTCGGCGGCACGGCCTGGCTGATGCCGGTGTTCGACCAGGCCAGGTTCGGGCAGGTCGGGGTGCTGCTGATGGCGCTGTGCATGGCCGACTGCCTGACCGAGCGGCCGCGCTGGCCGCGCGGCATGCTGGTCGGGCTGGCGGTCGCGATCAAGCTGGTGCCCGGGGTCTTCCTCATCTACTTCCTCATCACCGGACGGCGCCAGGCGCTCGGCAACGCCGTGCTGACCGCCGCGGCCGCCTCGCTGGGCGCCTTCGCGGTGCTGCCGAGCGACTCGGCGGACTTCTGGTTCGGGGCGCTGCTGGAGGGCGGCGGCCGTACCGGCGCCGTCAACGGCACCACCAACCAGGCCGTCAACGGCATGGTCGCCCGCCTCTACCTGCCCGGCCCGATCGGCTCGCTGCTGTGGGTGACGCTGGCCGCGATCATGGCGTACGCCGGGTTCCGGATGGCGCGGCGGACGACGCTGCTCGCCGACGGCCTGCTCCCCCAGGGCGCGTCCGCCGCGGCGGCCGGACCTGGCCGCGCGGTCGCCGCCTACAACCTGCGGCTCGCCGCGGTCGCGATCGTGGGCCTGCTCTCGGTGCTGCTGTCCCCGGTGGGCTGGATCCATCACCTGGTGTGGATGGTCCCGGTTCTGGGCGCGCTGCTGGGGGACGGCCGGGACGTCCGAAGACGCCTGATCTGCGGTGGCTTCTGGGTCTGGTTCCTGTTCCCCTTCCCGTGGTGGGGGGCGAAACTGCTCAGTCTCCAGCAGGGCCTGATCACCAAGATTCCGGGCAAGATTTTGCAGGACGCGTTCGGTCTGGCGGCCGTGGCACTGGTCCTGCTGCTCGGGCGGTGGCTGGTCAACCGGCTGGTCACCGGCGTGCCGGATCGTGAAGATGCCCCGCGCAGGCCCCCCGAGGTGGATAATCTCGCCCTGTGATGCTTATCGCGGTGGCCGTCGCCGGTTTGGTCGCCGGGGTGGCCGGTCTTTCCATCGCGGTCGTGGCCCACAACCGGGTGAACCAGGTCGTCGAGGAGTGCTCGGAGATCCTCAGGCGCCAGTTGCAGGTGGCGGGGAACGGCGCCGACAACCAGGCGCTGCGCGACCTCGCCGTCGTGCACTACGACGCCCTCAAGGAGATGTCGGGCCACCGGTCGTTCTCGCTCGCGGTACTGAACGCCAACGGCGACGGCGTCGTGGTCAGCTCGATCATCGGCCGTACCGAGACCCGCACCTATGCCAAGGCGGTCCGGGAGGGGCACCCGATCGAGACGCTGTCACCCGAGGAGAACCAGGCGCTGCGCGCGGCCCGGCTGGGTAAGGGGCCGGTGGTGTCCATGGACGACCCGCTCCCCGACTTCGGCCACCGCACCACGTCCTCCACCGCCTCCTGACCTCCGCCGGAGTGCGCGGGCCCGCGGCACCGTAAACTCGTATCACTCACACCATTCCTGATTCCTGCCTCACACCCGCCCGCGCCCGTGCGCGCCGGCGGAGGAGTAGACCTCATATGCCACAGCGATACGCGTATCTCGGGCCGCAGGGCACGTTCACGGAGGCCGCGCTGCGGTCCGTCCCCGACGCCTACGACGCCGAGCACCTGCCGTTCTCCACCGTGCCCGCGGCGCTGGACGCGCTGCGCCGGGCCGAGGTCGACGCGGCCGTGGTGGCGCTGGAGAACTCCGTGGAGGGCTCGGTCCCGACCACCCTGGACGAGCTGGCCACGGGCGAGCCGCTGCAGATCGTCGGCGAGGTGCACCTGCCGGTGTCGTTCGCCCTGCTGGTACGGCCGGGCACCTCCTTCGCCGACATCAAGACCGTCGCCTCGCACCCGCACGCGCAGCCGCAGTGCCGCCGCTGGCTGGGCGAGCATCTGCCGGACGCGGAGTGGCGGGCCGCCACGTCCAACGCCGAGGCCGCGCAGCACGTCGCCGACGGCCACTACGACGCCGCGCTGGCCGGGTCGTTCGCGGCCGCCCGCTACGGCCTGTCGATCCTGGCCGAGGACATCCACGACGTGGCCGACGCGGTCACCCGGTTCATCACGCTGCGCCGTCCGTGCCCGCCGCCGCATCCGACGGGCATGGACCGCACGACCGTGGTCGCGTTCATCGCCGAGGACCACCCGGGCGCCCTGCTGGAGATCCTCAACGAGTTCGCGATGCGGGGCATCAACCTGACCCTGATCCAGTCCCGGCCGACCGGCGCCGGGCTCGGCTCCTACCTGTTCTGGATGGACTTCGAGGGGCACGTCACCGACGCCCGGGTCGGCGAGGCGATGATGGGCCTGCGCCGCGTCTGCGCCGATATCCGTTTCCTGGGCTCCTACCCGCGGGCCGACCGGACCCGTCCCGAGATCAGGCGCGGCACGCACGACGCCGACTTCACCGAGGCGGCCGCATGGCTGGAGTCCGTCCGATCAGGCCAGCCGCACCCCTGACCCCAATGCGCACGCGTAATCTGCGTGGGTGACGACGTTCGATGAGTACGAGCGCGAACTCTGGGCCGGGCGGGCTTCGGCGTACGACCGCGGCTTCGCCCGTCTGACCGCCTACACCGTAGGGCCCTTGCTGGACGCGGCGGAGGTCGGCTCCGGCACCAAGCTCCTGGACGTGGGCACCGGTCCTGGCGTCGTCCCGGCGGAGGCGATGCGGCGCGGTGCCGAGGTGGCGGCCGTCGACGCCGACCCGGAGATGGCCGAGACCGCGGCCGGCAACGTCCCGGGCCTGGACGTCCGGGTCGCCGTGCTGCCGGAGCTGCCGTTCGACGGGGAGACCTTCGACGCCGTCGTCGGCAACTTCGTGATCAACCATGTGGGCGATCCCGGTGCCGCGCTGGCGGAACTGCGGCGCGTGCTGCGGCCGGGCGGGCGGCTGGCGCTGACCTGCTGGGAGATGCCCGGCAGCGGTGCGCTCGGCATCGTCCGCGACGCGATCGACGAGGCCGGCGTGCCATGGCCGGACGACATCCCGGTGACACCGTTCATGGAGTACGGGGAGCGCGCCGCGTTCGAGCGCCTCGTCCGCGGCGCCGGTTTCCCCGACGCCCGCGCCACGGCGCTGGGCTGGCATCACGAGACCGATCCGGAGCAGTGGTGGGAGACCGGGGCGCGGTCGCGGGTCGGCAGCAACGGCGTGATCGTCTCCCGCCAGGACGCGGCCACCGTCGCCAGGATCAAGACCGCCTACGACGAGATCATGTCCGGGTACGCGGTGGCGGACGGCAAGGTCTCCCTGCCCGCCCACGCCCTCCTGGTCCACGCGACCCGCTGACCGCGAGCGTGCCCATTTGTCCGGGATACTCGGGCGCGGTGGAGGGGTTCGCAGCGGTAGCCTCGGGTCTGTGATTGACCTGCGAGCTCTTCGAGAGGATCCCGAGCGGCTCCGCGCGTCCCAGCGCGCCCGCGGCGAGGATGAGACCGTCGTCGACACCCTGCTCGACCTGGACGGGCGGCGCCGCTCCGCGCTGTCGTCGTTCGAGCGGCTGCGCGCGGAGCAGAAGAGTTTCGGCAAGTCGGTGTCCAAGGCGCAGGGCGACGAGCGGCAGGCGCTGCTGGGCCGCGCCAAGGAGCTGGCGCAGCAGGTCAAGGACGCCGAGGCGGACGCCGACCGGCTCGGCGCCGAACTGGACGCGCTGCTCAAGGGCGTCCCGAACCTCATCGAAGAGGGCGCACCGCCCGGCGGCGAGCAGGACTACGTCGTCCTGGAGCACATCGGCGAGCCGCCCGCGTTCGACTTCGAGCCCAAGGACCACCTGGCGCTGGGCGAGAGCCTCGGCGCGATCGACATGGAACGCGGCGCGAAGGTGTCCGGCGCCCGCTTCTTCTACCTGACCGGGGTCGGCGCGCGGCTCCAGCTCGCCCTCCTCAACCTGGCCATGGAGCAGGCGGTGGCGAGCGGCTTCACGCCGATGTACGCGCCCGTCCTGGTCAAGCCGGAGGCGATGGAGGGCACCGGGTTCCTCGGCGCGCACTCCGCCGAGATCTACCAGCTCCCGGGCGACGACCTCTACCTGGTCGGCACCTCGGAGGTGCCGCTGGCCGCCTACCACATGAACGAGATCGTCTCCGACCTGCCGCGCCGGTACGTGGCCTGGTCGTCCTGCTTCCGGCGGGAGGCCGGCTCGTACGGCAAGGACACCCGCGGCATCATCCGGGTCCACCAGTTCGACAAGGTCGAGATGTTCTCCTACTGCGACCCGGCCGACTCCCACACCGAGCACCTGCGGCTGCTGGAGTGGGAGAAGGAGATGTTGGCCAAGGTCGAGCTGCCGTACCGGATCATCGACGTGGCGGCGGGCGACCTGGGCGCGAGCGCGGCCCGCAAGTTCGACTGCGAGGCGTGGGTGCCGACGCAGAACACCTACCGCGAGGTGACCTCGACCTCCAACTGCACCGAGTTCCAGGCCCGCCGGCTGGCCGTACGCTACCGGGACGGCAACGGCAAGAACCAGCCGGTCGCCACGCTCAACGGCACCCTGGCCACCACCCGCTGGATCGTCGCCATCCTGGAGAACCACCAGCAGGCCGACGGCTCGGTGCGGGTGCCGAAGGCGCTCCAGAAGTACCTGGGCCAGGAGGTTCTGGAGCCCGTCAAGCGCTGACCCGACCCGCGCCCGCCTAGACCGCCGCGCGTGGCCATCCGCGTCCAGAGCCCCGGAAGCCGTCCGAACGGCTACCGGGGCTCTCGCCTGCCCCAGGGTCGGAGGGATCTCTGGTGAGAGATCGCTTATGGTGTGTTCCAGCCGCCGTCGTGCACCGGTGCGGCCGGACTGGAAGGTGACATGTCGGACTTCACGCCGCGCCCGGCGAACCCGTCCCCGGACACGCGTAAGGCCGCGCGCACCGGTCCGGCCGGCGTCCCCGGCTTCACCCCGCGCCTGATCGCCACCGACCTCGACGGCACCATCGTCCGCTCCGACGGCACCGTCTCCCCCCGCACCGTCGCGGCCCTGGCCCGGGTGGAACGGGCCGGCGCCACCGTGATCATGGTCACCGGACGGCCGCCGCGCTGGATGCGCGAGATCGCCACCGCGGTCGGCCACCGGGGCATCGCCATCTGCGCCAACGGCGCCGTGCTCTTCGATCTGCACACCGAGCGGGTGCTGCGCTCTTACATGATCGAACCAGAGGTGATCGCGCAGGTCGTGGAACGGCTGCGCGCCGCCCTGCCCGAAGTGCGCTTCGCCGTCGAGTACCCCAACGGGTTCGTGTTCGAGGCCCGCTACAACCTCGGCCGATGGGACGCCGAGGCGCTCGGCGGCCGCCCCGTCGACGACGAGACGCTGGTCAGCAAGGGCGGCACCAAGCTGCTGGCCTTCCACGACGGCGCCGACCCCGACTCGCTCGCCGAGCAGGCCGTCAAGGCCGTCGGCGACCTCGTCACCGTCACGCACTCCACCGGGCGCGGGCTGGTGGAGATGAGCGCCCAGGGCATCACCAAGGCCAGTGCCCTGGCCGAGTACTGCCTGGAGCAGGGCATCACCTCCGCCGAAGTCGTCGCGTTCGGCGACATGCCCAACGATCTGCCGATGCTCACCTGGGCGGGCACGTCGTACGGCGTCGCCAACGCGCACCCGAACGTCCTGGCCACGGTCACGTACACGACCGAGAGCAACAACGACGACGGCGTCGCCCAGGTACTCGAAGCCTTCTTCCCCCAGCCCGCCTGAAACCTACAGGTAGGGGCCGGAGGACTGGCGGCTCGGCGGCTCGTCCTCGGCCCCGGGCGGGACCATGCCGGCCGGCAGCGCGCGGCGCATCTGCTCCAGCTGGGCCCGCGCCGCCATCTGCTGGGCGAACAGGGTCGTCTGTATGCCGTGGAACAGCCCCTCCAGCCAGCCCACCAGCTGCGCCTGGGCGATCCGGAGCTCCGCCTCGCTGGGCACCTCGTCCTCGACGAACGGCAGCGACAGCCGCTCCAGCTCCCCGATCAGCTCCGGCGCAAGCCCGTCCTCCAGCTCCTTGATCGACGACTGGTGGATCTCCCGCAGCCGGGCCCGGCTCGCCTCGTCCAGCGGGGCCGCCTTCACCTCGTCCAGCAGCTGCCGGATCATGCTGCCGATCCGCATCACCTTGGCGGGCTGCTCGACCATGTCGGCCACCGACTTCTCGCCGCCCTCGGCACCGCCCTCGACCGCGATCCCGTTCGGGCCGACCACCAGGACCTGCGGCTCCTGCTCGGACTGGTCCTTCGAAGGCTCGTTCATCATGTCTCCCGTCTCACACGCTCAGCAGAATCTTGCCGATGTGACCGCTGTCCTCCAACACCCGGTGCGCCTGTGCCGCCTCGGCCATCGGCAGCGCGCGGTCGACGACCGGCCGCACCTTCCCGGCCTCCAGCAGCGGCCAGACATGGTCGCGCACCGCCGCCACGATCGCAGCCTTCTCCTCCGCCGGACGGGCCCGCAGTGACGTCGCGTGCACGGCGGCACGCTTGCGCAGCAGCGCGTTCAGGTCCAGCTCGGCGCGGGTGCCGCCCTGGAGACCGATCACCACCAGCCGGCCCCCGGTCGCCAGCGAGCGCACGTTCCGCTCCAGGTACTTGGCTCCCATGTTGTCCAGGACGACGTCGTACGGGCCGTGCTCGACGAAGTCGTCCTCGCGGTAGTTGATCGCCTCGTCCGCGCCCAGCTCCAGGCAGCGGGCGGCCTTCTCCGCGCTGCCGACCGTGCACAGCACCCGCGCGCCGTGCGCCTTGGCCAGCTGGATCGCCATCGTCCCGATGCCGCTGCCGCCGCCGTGCACGAGGAACCGCTCCCCGGCGTCCAGGCGGGCGAGCATGAAGACGTTCGACCACACCGTGCACGCGACCTCGGGCAGCCCGGCCGCCTCCACCAGATCGACCCCGGCGGGCACCGGCAGCAACTGGCCCGCGGGCACCGCCACCCGCTCGGCGTACCCGCCACCGCCCAGCAGCGCGCACACCTCGTCGCCGACCCGCCACCCCGTCACGCCCTCGCCGAGCGCCGCGACACGGCCCGAGGCCTCCAGCCCGGGGTACGGAGAAGTGCCCGGCGGCGGATCGTATCGCCCCATCCGCTGCATGACATCGGCCCGGTTGACCGCGCTCGCGGCGACGTCCACGAGGACCTCGCCCGGCGCGGGCTCCGGATCCGGCACCTCGGTCCATTCCAGGACGTCAGGGCCGCCCGGCTCACCAATGACGATCGCGTGCATACCGATCACGCTACCGGGCGTCGCGCGGGCACAAGCCCCGCATGCCAAGGGTCGGCGAGGGGGGCATGGATCCCGCCGCGGGATGCGTGGTATTGGCACACAGGTATCCTGCCCAGGGGCCTATGCCGACCCGCTCCTGAACTGAACTTTAGAAGCGTGGCCGAGGGGAGACACGGTGGCAAGGAACGATCAGGACGGACGTTCCCTTGAGGAGCGTCTGGCGTCTCTGGACGCGATGAACAGCGAGGCCACCGGGCCGTCCGCTGTCCCGCCCGCGCCAGCGCCAGCGCCAGCGCCAGCGCCCACGCCCGCCGCACCCGCCTCCGAACCGCCGGCACCGTCCTCGGACTCCGAACGCGACGAGGACTCGGCAGGCCGGCCCGCCGAGTCGTCCGAGCCGCAGGACGAGGAACCTGGCGCCGCACCGCCGTTCCAGGGTCCGTCGTCCTCCGACGAACACGACTCGAACCCCTGGCTCGCCGCGCCGCCGGCGCAGAGCACCGCTCCGCCGCCGTTCCAGGAGCCGCTCCCGCCACCACCGGAAGGCTTCGCACCACCGCCGACCCCGGCTCAAGGCGCGATGCCCCAGACCTTCTCGCCCACCTACAACGACTTCAACGCGCCGCACAGCGGCCCGCCGCCGTTCGAGGGCGCCTCCCAGCAACCGTACGACGGCAGCCCCATGCCCCAGCCGTTCGACGGCGGCATGCTTCCCCCGCCGTACGCCCAGGGCTTCCAGCAGCCCGACCCCGCGCAGGGCCCGCCACAGCCGCCCTACCAGCCCCAACCGCCGTTCGAAGGCCCGCCGCAGAGCGGCCCGGACGCACCGCCCTTCGACCAGCTGCCCCCGTTCGGCCAGGTGGAGGGCCCGCCCCCGCAGGGCCACCAGCTGCCGCCGCAGCCCACCGAAGGCTCCCCGATGGGCTACCCGCCCGCGTACGGTCCGCCGCAGGAGCAGCCAATGCCCCCGGCCGAGGGCGGCTACCCCCCGGGCCCTCCTCAGCACATGCCACACGCCGAGGGATACGCCCCCGGGCCACCCCAGCCCATGCCACCGGCCGAAGGATACGGCCCGCCTCAGCCCATGCCCCCTAGCGAGGGATACGGCCCACCCCAGGCCCTGCCACCCGCCGAGGGGTACGCCCCTGGCCCGCCCCAGCCCATGCCCCCGTCCGCCTACCCCCAAGGTCCCGTCCCACAGGGGCCCATGCACCCTGGGCCGCCTCCGCATGACCAGGGTTACCCGCCGCCACCGCAGACCGCCGAGAGCCTCAGCTCCGAGAACCTGCTGGGCGAACGCCGCATCGCCCCCTCGTCCGGCTGGCGCCGCGCCGTCTACAAGGCCACCGGCGGCAACGTCCACCCGGGCGAATCCCAGACGGAGACGCGCCGCAAGGACCTCATCACTCGCGCCCGCCAGCAGGTCGCCGGCGGCCACCACCGCGTCGCCGTCATGTCGCTGAAGGGCGGCGTCGGCAAGACCACCACCACGACGGGCCTCGGCTCGATGCTGGCGTCCATGCGCGGCGACCGGGTCATCGCCGTCGACGCCAACCCCGACCGCGGCACCCTGTCCGACAAGGTGAAGCTGGAGACGGCCGCGACCGTACGGGACCTCCTCAACAACCGCGACAAGATCCACCGGTACGCCGACGTGCGTTCCTTCACCTCCCAGAACGGCGCCCGCCTGGAGGTCCTCGCCTCCGACCGCGACCCCGCCGTCAGCGAGGCCTTCAGCGCCGACGACTACTCCGCCGTAGCCGTCATCCTGGAGCAGTACTACTCGATCTGCATCACCGACTGCGGCACCGGCCTGCTGCACTCGGCGATGGCCGGCGTACTCAGCCTGGCCGACCAGCTCGTCCTGGTCAGCTCCCCGTCCGTCGACGGCGCCCGGTCCGCCAGCGCCACCCTCGACTGGCTGGAGGCCCACGACCACGGCCACCTGGTACGCAACGGCGTCGTCGTCCTGTCGATGGTCCGCAACCGCACCCGCAGCCAGGTCGACCTGGACAAGCTCCAGGCCCACTTCGAAAGCCGCTGCCGCGCCGTCGTCCGCATCCCGTACGACGACCACCTGGAAGAAGGCGCCGAGGTGGAACTGGAAGCCCTGGCCCCGCCCACCCGCGAGGCGTACCTCAACCTCGCCGCGGTCGTGGGCGACGGCCTGGTCCAGCACCGCGCGGAGTGAGACATCGATGCGGCCACCGCACTGTTACGTCTGCGGCCTGAGCCTGCGCGACGTGGACGAAGACCAAGACCTCTGGTCCGTTTTCGCCCTGGTCACCTTCGAACTCTCCGCAGAGGAGAAGGCCGTCCAGGAGGCGAGGAACCGCGACGGCTGGGTCGGCCATCCCACCGGCACCGAATGGTTCTGCGTCCAGCACGCCCCACTGGCCAAGGAACGATCCCACCTCCACTGGCGAACCGCCCTATCCGAACTCAAGCCGCCCTGAACGAAGCGCTCCGCTGACCGCGAAACGACCACCGTCGCCGATCATGGACGTCAGAGGCAAAGTCCCTGAGGCAACCCCCACCAGAAACTCGCCGGATCGGCCACCGGTGCCTCTCCGAGGCGCAGGCCCGGAGAAGGCGTCTCCAGACCGCGCCTGGAGTGTTCACAGACCCCCTGACGCCGGCCCGGATGCTGGGCCTCCCGCTCGACGCGCACTGGTCCCCGAGCTGATCCCCTACACCAGAACGCGATCACATGGTCACCAAGGCGCACGTCCTGGCTCGGCTGGGGCGGGTTCAACGACTTTCGTGCTCAGCTCAGGCCCTGGACCACCGTACGGCCGAGAGCCTGAACCACTGTCCGCCAAGGTCGAGCAGCGCTTGGGCGAATCCGACCTATCCTTCCGGCGGCGGCGCTGGTCGTCGGACGACCGCCGTTACAACGAGCCCTCTACCCAGCGGGCCCCTACCGACCGACGGCGGTCCAGTTGATCACCATGTGACAGGGACGGCCTTGGGTCCGGCATCGGTCTCACCACGGACCCAGACCAGGTCCTCGACCGGAACCTGAAGCCGGAGTCCAGGCAACCGCAGGGCAAGGGCGCGGATGGCCGCGGCGAGCTCGATCCGGGCCAGGGACGCGCCAAGGCAGTGATGCGGCCCTCGCCCGAACGAAACGTGCGCCTTGCCAGAGTGCCGGGGGTCGTGGTTGGCCGCCTCCAAACGAACCAGGACCAGGTCGCCCGGCTTGATCGACGCGCCTTCCAGCTCCATGTCCTCATGGGCCCAGCGCGGGAACGGCTCGGCGATCACTCCGGCCAGGTCGCGCAGCAGCTCCTCCACGACCTCGTCCAGCCGTTCCGGCGCGTCGGCGAGACGGTTCTCGGCGACGAGCTGAATCGTCCCGGCCGAGATGGCGTTGCGGGTCGTCTGATGACCCGCCGCGACGAGCGTGGTGGCCATGCCGATCAGCTCGTCGTCGCTGAGCCGCCCGTCCTGGGCGTCCCGCACGTTGATCAGTGCACTGAGCAGGTCGTCACCGAGATCACCACGCTTGGTCGCGACCAGCCCGGCCGCGTAGCCGGTCAGGTCGTTCCACGCCTGCGCCATCGCGGCCGCCGCCTCCGCGTCCGCTGTGAAGAATTCCGCGGAGCTGACGGCCTCGACCAACGCGTGGAATCGCTCGCGCTCGTCGATCGCCACTCCGAGCAGGTCACCGATCACCTGCGTCGACAGCGGGGCGGCCAGGCCGGCGACCACATCGGCGGGCGGTCCTGCGGCGGCGAAGGCGGCGACCTGCTCGGTCGCGAGCCGTTCGATATGCGGACGCAGCGCCGTGATGGCCCTGGGTGTGAACGCCTTGGAGACCAGCCGGCGCAGCCGGGTGTGGGCGTCGCCGTCCTGGAACAGCGTGTCGTTGCCCGAGGACTCGAGACCTGGCGGCGCCAACCTGAATCGCGGATCGGTCAGCACCGCCACGACGGCTTCATAGGAGGTGACCAGCCATGCCCGTCGCCCGTCCGGAATGTGCACCTGAGCAACGGGCGTGCTTGCACGCAGTTCGGCGTAGGCCTCAGGCGGCTCCAGAGGGCTGGGCCGGTCGAAAGGCAGGGTGAGCGCGGTGGCGGACATGACGACTGACTCCTCATAACGGCGTCACTTGGACATGTCCCAGTAGAAACGTTGACGTCGCGACAAGGTCAAATTTTCCGCCGCCTCGACCCGCACCCGTACCGCACGCCTCGCCGCTGATGCCCTTGTGCTCATTCTCCTGAATCGCCTTCTTAGGAGATGGCACTCGTCCGTGATCGACCAACCGGGAGATCGCCCGAATCAGGCCAACGAGGCCCGGCCGCTTGTTCAAAGCCCATCTTCCTCTCGCTCTGCACCTTGGGCATCCATACGTACCAGGATCAGTGCTCAGGTCAGGCTTCGAGTCCGGTCAGCAGGCGTGCGACACCGAGTCCGGTGTTCAGGTAGTCGACGAAGAGGGGGTTGTTCAGCGCCCACTTCGATCGACGGTAGCGGACGAGGAAGATCGCGTCATCGGCGTTGTAGCGTGCCGATGGAATCGACCGTTAGCGTCGGGTGTGTTCGATGTCTCCGCCGCTGCGGCGTGGTTTCGTTGCCCAGGATGGGAGCCAGGCTGTCTCGGGGAGCGGTGTCAGGCTTCCGAAGTGGTTGATGATTGCCCGGAGTCCTGGGTGTGGATTCGTTCTGGGGAAGATGAGCGAGAGCGGGTATGCGAGCGTCGGATTCACGATCGGGATCCGGCGTAGGTCGTAGTTCGTCGGCCAGATGTACCGGTCGCGCGCGCCTATGAGGGTGGCCACGTCCGCGGAGTCCGCGAGGGTTTCTTGAAGTACCTCGTCGCCGAAGTTCGGGCCCGCTGCGTCGATGCGGAGGTCGAAGTCGGTGGCGAGTTGATCGTAGAACTCTGCCCATTCGCTGCGCGGCGCGATACCCGGCACCCAGATCCGGTGCCGGCGCAGCTGGGGTGGCGTCAGTGTCCGTGCGGAGGCGAGCGGATGTCTCGGACCGACGAGGAGTACCAGCGGGGAGTCGAACGCGTGGATCATTTGCACGTCGCGCGGCAGCGTGGCCCGGTCGGTGACGGTGCGGAACGAGGCGTCTATATCGCCTGCTTCGACGGCGGCGACCGCCACGCGCGGGTCGTTGACCCTGAGGGTCACCACGTCGAGGTCGATTTCGGGATGCGACCGCCAATAGTCGTGCAGGACGACGGCCTGCGCGGATCGCAGGCCGAGAACGTCGATCCGAAGGGCTCGCGAGCCCGGCCTGATCGCGGTGATGGCGCGATCGACACCTGTGATGATGTTCCGGGCGTGCGGGAGGAAGGCTTGGCCGTCGAGTGTCAGCTCGACCCCTCGGGCAGTCCGGGTGAACAACCGGACGTCGAGTTTGCGCTCGAGGGTCGCGATCCGCTTCGACACGGCCTGCTGCGTCACGCCGAGCTCGTCGGCCGCGTGTTGCAGCTGTCCGAGCTCGGCCGCGCGGACGAACGATCGCATCGCCTCGGTATCCATTGATCCAGGTTATGTGTGCCCAACCGATCGTTGTGGCTTGCCGGGAGCCGGTTGTTTGATCCCGCGACGGTGCGGCTGATGCGATTCAGAGACCCGAACATCGGTTGTCGCGAGGGAGTCGCATGCGCGTGCGGTTGGGGCGCAGTTTCGGTTGGTTATGGTCGGCCTACGCCGTAAGTACATACGGTACGTGGATCGCCTTCGGAGCGTTCCCTCTGATCGCGGTTCAAGTGCTGCACGCGCCGGCATTCGCCGTTTCGCTCCTGGAGGCGGCCGGGCTGGCCGTCGCGGCGATTGCCGCGTTCCCGCTCGGGCCGTGGGTCGAGCACCGGGCCAAGCGCCCGGTGATGATCGCGATGGACCTGATCCGGTTCGCCGCGATGGCGAGTGTTCCGATCGCGTACGTCCTCGACTTGCTGTCATATGGCCAACTGCTGGTCGTCTCGGTCATCTCCGGGACCGCGAGCATCGCCTTCACCGCCGCATCCGGCGCGTACCTGAAATATCTCGTCCGTAGCGATCACCTCCTTGTGGCGAACGGGAGATTCGAGGGCACCAACTGGGTGGCGACCGCGGCGGGCCCGCCCCTCGGTGGCGCGCTCGTCGGGTTGCTCGGCCCGGTCATCACCGTCATGGCCGATGCCCTCAGCTACCTGCTGTCCGCGCTCGGGGTCGTCCGCATCCGCGGAGGCGACGTCGCGGCACCCCGCGAGCAGTCCAGCAGGTTGCGCGGGGCCGACCTTCTCGGCGGCTGGCGGTTCATCCTCCGCGACCGCGTACTACGGCGCCTGTTCCTCAACTCGATCCTGGTCAGCGGCCTGATCATGGCCACCGTTCCGCTCCTGTCCGTCCTCCTGCTGGACCAGTACCACTTCCCGGCCTGGCAATACGGTCTCGCCTTCGGCATCCCGGCACTCGGCGGCTTCGTGGGCGCCCGCCTCTCCGCACGCCTCGTGACCCGCTACGGCCGGCGCCGGGTCATGATCGTCTCCGGGTGGCTGCGATCGCTCTTCCCACTCGGTCTCGCGTTCATCCATCCCGGTATCACCGGGCTCCTCACCGTGATCATCGTCGAGGGCCTGCTGATCACATGCATGGGCGTCTTCAATCCGATCTACGCAACAGAACGCCTGCAACGGACTCCCGCGGATCATGCCGCCCAAGTCCTCACGACATGGAGTGTCAGCAGCAAACTCCTACAGGCTGCCCTGATGGTGGTCTGGGGCATCCTCGCCACGCTCACCAGCCCGCTCACCGCGATCACCATGTCCGGCGTTCTCCTGCTCGCCACCCCGCTCTTGCTGCCCAAACGGACACCTGAGCCCGCCGCGTCGGCCCGGGCCGCATGACTCGCCGCAACGCCCCGCGCACCCCGGAAGATCAGGCTCATCGAGCGCTGTCACACCCGCCCGGTCGCGCATGTTGCCGCAAAGATGGCGAACTCGAACTGCTTGACCGGTCCCCGCACCGGCAGCCGATCGCCACTCCTGGTCGACCGGATCGAGAGGATGCCCCGCGATCTGGCTCGCGGATCGAAGACGGCATCCCGTCAGCCGCCGCACCATCACCCGGTGCAAAGGATGCGCTGTTAACAAAAGGCCACAAAGTGGCCTTTGGCCTAGGGCCTGTTTCGAAGTGAGATGAGGCGCGGCGTGTCCTGCGCCGAAAGCAGTGAGGCCT
>NZ_BAAARW010000032.1:0-45237 GCF_039532545.1 Actinomadura vinacea
TCGGACACATCCGCCCATAGTGCGAGGGGTGGACGTCACGGACCTCCATGCCCGCCCGCTCACGGGAAAGGCCGCCGGGGCCCAGGGCGTTCAGCCGCCGCTTGTGCGTCAGCCCGGCCAGCGGGTTGGTCTGGTCCATGAACTGGGAGAGCTGGCTGGTGCCGAAGAACTCCTTGATGGAGGCCACGACCGGCCGGATGTTGATCAGGGTCTGCGGCGTGATCGCCTCGACGTCCTGAGTGGTCATCCGCTCCCGGACCACCCGCTCCATCCGCGCCAGGCCGAGCCGGACCTGGTTCTGGATCAGCTCACCGACCGTGCGCAGCCGCCGGTTGCCGAAGTGGTCGATGTCGTCCACCTCGATCGGGACCGGTACCGCGCCGAGGGTGCCCTCCTCCTCGCCGGCGTGCAACCGCACCAGGTACTCGATGGTGGCGACGATGTCGTCCTCGGTCATCGTGCCCTGGTTCATCTCCAGGTCCAGACCGAGCTTCTTGTTCACCTTGTAACGCCCGACCTTGGCCATGTCGTAGCGCTTGGGGTTGAAGTACAGGTTCTCCAGCAGCGTCTGCGCCGACTCCTTGGTCGGCGGCTCACCCGGACGCAGCTTGCGGTAGATGTCCAGCAGCGCGTCGTCCTGGCCGGAGGTGTGGTCCTTCTCCAGCGTCACATTGATCGACTCGTAGGCGCCGAAGTGCTCGCGGATGCGCTCCTCGGTCCAGCCCAGCGCCTTGAGCAGCACGGTGACCGGCTGCTTGCGCTTGCGGTCGATACGCACGCCGACGTTGTCGCGCTTGTCGATCTCGAACTCGAGCCAGGCGCCGCGGCTCGGGATGACCTTGCAGCCGTAGATGTCCTTGTCCGAGGCCTTGTCGAGCGCGCGGTCGAAGTAGACGCCGGGCGAGCGGACCAACTGCGAGACCACGACCCGCTCGGTGCCGTTGATGATGAAGGTGCCCTTGGGACTCATGAGCGGGAAGTCGCCCATGAACACCGTCTGGCTCTTGATCTCACCGGTGGTGTTGTTGATGAACTCCGCCGTGACGAACATCGGGGCGGAGTAGGTCATGTCCTTGTCCTTGCACTCCTCAACGGAGTACTTGGGCGGCTCGAACCGATGATCCCGGAACGACAACGACATGGTTCCGGAGAAGTCCTCGATGGGACTGATCTCCTCAAAGATCTCTTCCAGGCCCGACTGGGTCGGGGCCTTGTCTCCGGCCTTCTGGGCCGCCTCGACCCGGGACTTCCACCTCTCGTTGCCCAGCAGCCAGTCAAAGGAGTTGGTCTGCAGCGCAAGGAGGTCCGGGACTTCGAGCGGCTCCTTGATGCGCGCGAAGGAGACGCGGTTCGGACCGGTTGCGGTATTCGAGGCGTTGCGCGAGGCTGCCAAGAGTGGTCCTTCCGAGGGCTCGCGGCGTAACTGACGACACGCACGCCAGACGATCCAGGTGCCGAGATCCGGCCAAAGAGCCCCAAAAAGGACAGGGCCGAGGGTCTCTCACACGTGGATAGTCAGAGGGCAGCGCAAAGGGGCAGTGTAGCCGACCACCACACCGCTCGCAACTCTAGCGCGTCAGTATGCATCACAGTTGCCATGGAGCATCGCCCCTGAACGCCGCCGAGTCAAGAGCGGACTTGGACTTTTCGGGCTCTGACCTGCAGTGAGGAAGGCCATAGTTTAGGATTCGGGCCCCCTACCCGCCGGTAGGCACTCCGAGACGCCCTGGCAAGGGCCCTGAAAGCCCCTGGAGAACGCGGATCCGGAGTCCCGACAGACCCCTGAAGAGGTGTGTGGTGGACGTGATTTTCGTGGAGGCGCTCCTGCGGCCTCCAGGGTCTACAACAGCCGGGCGGCCACCCTTTGTTCCAGGGTGGCGTGGCCTCCGCCCGGTCGCTCGTCCGCCCTCTCAGAGCCGCTGAGAGCCGCTGGGACGCCCTGAGAGCCGGCCGACTAGACCACCTCGACCTTGGAGACGAGCCAGCGATCGCCGACCTTGGTCATGGCCAACCGCAGCGTGAACTGGCTCGGCAGCCGCTGCGCCTCGCCCTTCTCGGAGTTCTTGACCGTCTGCTGGTTGAGGAACACCAGGACCGTCCCGGACTCGGGCGAGATGTCCTCGACGGCCGTCTTCACCGCCGTGCCGGTGACCATCGCCTGCTGCTGCGGCGCCAGCGTGCGCACGCGCTCGGCCTGGGTCTCGAACTGCTTGCGGAAGCCGCCGGTGGCGTACGCGGTGGCCTTGCGCATGTCCGCGTCGACCGTGCGGTAGTCGTATGAGGAGATGCTCTGGGCCGCTTGCGTCGCCGCGTACGTCGCCTGCCGGGTCGCGGTCTCGGTGGCGTCCATCTCGGACTTCTTCATCCACATCCAGCCCACGCCGGTCGCCGCGAGGACGGCCACCAGGCCCAGCGGCACAAGGCCGCGGAGCCCGCCTCCGGGCACCGAGACCCGGGGACGCCCGAACGCCCTCCTGCCCGCACCGACCTTCGCCGCCTTTTTCTTGACCGCCTTCCCGTCGTCGTCCGCGCCGTCCGCGTCCTTCTCGGAGCCGTCCTCCGCCTCGGCCTCGTCCTCAAGCTCGGCCTCGTCCTCGGCGCCGTCCTCGGTCTCAGGCTCGGCGTCGGACTCGGTCCCAGCCTTGCTGTCGAGGTCAGTGTCGGGCTCGGACTCGGGGTCAGGCACAGGCTCGGCCTTGGCCTTGGTCTCGGGCTCAGGTTCGGCGTCGGGCTCGGGCTCGGGCTTGACGAGCTCGGGCTTGGCGGCGGCGCGTGAGACGACCGACTTGGTCTTCTCGGCCGTCGGCTCGTCGTCCTCGGGCTCGGGCTCGTCGGTCTCGAGGGCGGCGGCGGCCTCGGCGGCTTCCTTGGCCGCCTGTTCGGCCAGTTCGGCCAGTTCGGCGGCCCTGCGGGCCTTCTCCTTGGCCTCGGCCGCGCGCCGTTCGGCGTTATCGGCGTTCGTTCTGCCGCGGGTCATGGGACCACCCCAAGCTTGGAGACGAGCCAGCGATCGCCGTCCAGGGTGAGCTCGAAGTCCCAGCGTCCCGTCATCGGCATGCCCTGCGGCACCTTCTCATTGGTGGAGATCGCCGACACCCACACGATGACCTCGGCGGAGTCGCGGTCCATGGAGACCAGGCCCGCCCGCGCCGTCTGCACCGACGAGGCGGTCTTGGTCTTGCTGACGGTGTCGGCGAGGGTCTTGGCCAGCGTGGCCCACTGGTCCTTGGCGGTGCCGGTCATCCCACCGGTGACCCGGTCGATGTCCTGCCGCAGGTTCTTGTGGTCCAGCGTCTGCATATTGATCGCGGTCTGCTTGGCGGACTGGAGCGCGGCGGCCCGCCTGCCCTCGTCCCGGTCCGCCGACCAGATCTGCTGGCCCAGCACGCCCGCGGCCACCGCCAGGGCGGCGATCACGGCGCCGAGCGTCCACACCCCGATCCGGCCGCGTGAGTTCGCGTCCGACTTCACTATCGCGCTGTTCCCTTCACCGCATCAGCGGGTCGAGTAGGAGCATCTTCCACGAGGCGTCTCCCAGCAGACGCTGCTGGCTGCCGGTGGCGCCCATCCGGTAGCGCTTGCCGTCCGGTCCGTAGACCACACCGGTCGATGGATCGTATCCGGCCAGTTCCACGGATTTGGATGGGAAAGGGATGTAGACGTTGTTGCCGGACTGCAGCGTGACCTGCCGTCCCGACAGCGACGAGGTCTGCCCGCCCGTCCCCTGCGCGCCGGGCTTCTGGGCGCCCTTGTCCGGCGACTTGCCGTTCGCGCCGCCCGGGGGGAACCCGGCGCCGTCGGTCGCGCCCGGCGGCACGGCGGGCGGCGGCTGGATCGCGTCCTTGGGGTGGTTGCGGGCGCCGCGGACGACCCGGCCGGAGTCCTTGGGCTCGGTGCAGCCGCGGTTCAGGTCCGGTTCCTTGCTCCCGGTGGACTGCGGCCAGCGCTGGTCCTTCTTGGGACGGAAGCCCTTGGTGCACGGCGGCGGCGAGTCCAGGTTGAGCGCCAGGCCGATGTGCTGGGTGCCGTCGCCGGGCGTCACGGTGTACCCGAGGCCCAGGCTGAGCGGGTACAGGACGAAGATCGACCGTAGCCCGTCCTTGTGGGATGCGATGACCTGGCCCGTCGTGGTCAGGTTGGCCAGCAGCACCGGCAGCGTCGGCGCGAGGCCGTCGATGGTCTTGTCGATCTCGGTCACCGCGCCCGGGGTGGCGTCGATCGCGGCGCGCAGTGCCGGGTCGTCGCGGCGCAGCTGCGTGGTCAGCACGTTCAGGTTGCGGGCGAAGCCGCGGATGTTGGCGGCCTGGGAGCGCTGGGTGTTCAGCACGGTCGCGCCGTCGTCCAGCAGCCGCTTGGTGTCGGGGTAGGCCTGGTCGGCGGTCTGGATGAGCCGGTCGGTGTCGTCCAGGATCGCCTGCAGGTCGGAGGCCGAGCCGGAGAACGCCTGGTCCAGTTCGTTCACGATGGTGCCCAGGTGCCGCGGGTCCACCGACGAGACCAGGCTGTCGACGTTGCGCAGCAGTTCGGCGGTGGACACCGGGAGCTTGGTGAGGTGCCGCGGGATGGTGTACGGCTTGCCCTCGTCCAGGTACGGCCCGGTCGCCTTGGCGGGCTGCAGGTCGATGTACTGCTCGCCGACCGCGGACCGGTTGGCGACGGTCGCGGAGGTGCCCTCGCGGGGGATCCGCTTGCCCCGTTCGAGCCGGAGTTCGACCTTGATGCCGTTGGGGGTGAGCCGGATCGGGCCGACCCGTCCGACGGGCACCCCGCGGTAGGTCACCTCGGCGTTGGTGAACACCCCGCCGGAGTCGCTCAGGTCCACGAAGGCGGTGTACTGGCGGCCGAGCAGGCCGCGGCCGACGCCGATGTAGTTCACCGAGACGATGGTGACGCCGATGACCGTGATGAGGGCGAACACCAGCAGCTGGAACTTGACGCCGCGCTTGAGGATCAAGACAGGCCCCCCGTCATCAGCGTGGACAGATCGCTGGAGCCGGACGGTGGAGCCAGGGAGCGCGGCTTGTTCGTGCCGTTCTGGGTGCCGTTCAGGCCCGGCAGCCCGCCGCCGCCCGGGGCGGGCAGTCCTGGCAGGCCCCCGCCGCCCCCGCCGGTGCCGCCGGTGCCGCCGGGCATCTCCGGAAGCACGCCCAGCGGTGTCTGCGGCAGGGTCACGTTCGGGACGGTCAGCATGTTGCGCATCTGCTGCCCGCCGCCCAGCAGCCCTTCCAGCGCGGTGCCGCCGAACAGGTTCTGCGCGACGTTCTGGAGGTCCAGGTCGAGGGTGACCCGCACGTTGGCGTAGTCACCCTTGATCACGTTGGTGAACGTGGGCGGGAACGGGTAGGTCAGCAGGCCCTCCAGTGCCTTGGGCAGATCGGCGCCGGCCCTGTTGAGGTTGCGCAGGATCGTGTCGAGGTCCTTGAGGTTGGCCAGCAGGTCGGCCTTGGACTTGTTGATCACATCGGTGGTGGTGCGGCTGAGCCGCTCCATCGCCTGCAGCATCTTGGTCAGGTCGGCCCGGTTGCGGTTGAGCACGGTCAGCGCCGGGCCGGTCTCGTCGACGGTGTCGGCGATGGTGCGCCGCTCGGCCGCCAGCTTGCCGGTCAGCCGGTCGATGCTGTCGATCGCCCGGGTGATGTCGTTGCGGTTGCGGTCCAGGGTGCCCACGAAGGTGTTCACCCGGTTCAGCACCGACTTGATCGTCGCGGTGCGGCCGTCCATCGTGGTGTTGAGCTCGCGGGTGATGGTGGAGACCTGTTCGAGGCCGCCGTGGTTCAGCAGCAGCGACATCGCCGACAGCACCTCTTCGACCTCGGTGCCGCGGGTGGTGCGGGCGAGCGGGATCAGGTCGCCGGACGCCAGTTCGCCCTGCGGGCGCTCGCCCGGCGGCGGGTTGCCCAGTGCCACGTACTTCTCGCCCAGCAGGCTGGTCTGGCCGATGGTGGCGACGGCGTTGTCGGGGAGCCGGGTGTCGCGGCGCACCTTCAGGGTGACCAGCGCGTGCCAGCCGCTCCGCCCGCCGGCCAGCTCGATCTTGTCGACCTTGCCGACGGAGACGTCGTTGACCTTGACCAC
Organism: Actinomadura vinacea; assembly: GCF_039532545.1. Taxonomy (NCBI): domain Bacteria; kingdom Bacillati; phylum Actinomycetota; class Actinomycetes; order Streptosporangiales; family Thermomonosporaceae; genus Actinomadura; species Actinomadura vinacea. The sequence continues at coordinate 6,076 of NZ_BAAARW010000032.1, forward strand.
CGACTGCGGCACGAGATCGAGCACGTTGCCGAACTCGACCTTGATCGTCTTCGGGGCGTCGCCCAGGTCGGGGCCGCCGGGGAGCGGGACGGAGTCGACGCCGCGGAACGAGCAGCCCGACAGGGCCGTCACGCCGGCCAGTGCGAGGGCGCCGAGCCGTCCCAGCCGCTTCACCGGGGATCTCACTGGCCACCTCCAGGGAGCAGCGCGCCGATGTCCCGGGGCTTGGACGACGGCCTGGCGGCGCCGTTGCCGCGCTTGCCGTTCGGCCCGTAGGCGTCCGGCGGGATCGGCTGGGGGTTGTAGTGCGTGGTCAGCGCGGTGATCCAGGACAGGTCCAGGCTCAGCCCGGTCAGCACCTTGCCGATCCCGTTGACCGGGGAGACGAAGTTCAGGCACTGCTTGGCGGGTGTGCCGACCGAGTAGGCCAGCGAGCAGACCCAGTCCGCCAGGTCGTTGAACTGCCGCAGGTCGGCCCGGTCGTGGATGGTGCCGCTGATCGGGTCGTAGGCCCGCGTCAGGTTGGACAGGCCCATCGGTGCCGTCTCCAGCAGCTCGCCGAGCTTGTCCTTCTCCTTCACCAGCACACCGGTGATCTGCGCCAGCTGCCGCACGTTGTCCGACAGTTGGCCGCGGTTGTCCTTGATGAACCGCTGGACGTTGCGCAGCGTAGGGCCGAGGGTGTTGAGCGCCGCGCTCAGCTCTTCCTTCTCCCCCGCCAGCTGCGCCGACACGCCGTTGAGGTCGCCGCTGAACCGCCGGATCTGCTGGTCGTTGGCCTTCATCGTGGCGGTGATGATCCGCAGGTTCTCGATCGTCTTGGCCACGTCGCCGCGGTCGGCGCTGAGCGTGCTCAGCATCCGGGAGGTGTCGGCGATGGTCTGCCGGATGTCGGTGCCCTGCCCCTCCAGCGTGCCTGCGCCGACCTGCAGCAGCCGCGAAAGCGCGCCCTCCTGGCCGTTCGGGCCGGGCGCGTTGGCGCCGTCGGGGCCGAGCGCCTTGCTGAGCTCGTTCAGGCCGGAGCCGACCTGGTCCACCTCGACCGGGATCTCGGTGCGGTTGACCGCGAGGGTCTGCCCGTCGGGCATCACCGGGCCGCCCTTGTAGACGGGGGCCAGCTGGATGTACCGGTCGGCGACCAGGGTCTGGTTGACGAGCATCGCCTTGGCGGTCGCGGGGACCTTGTACTTGGCGTCGTACTGCAGCCGGACCCGGACCGCGCCGCCGACGGGGGTGACGTCGGTGACCTTGCCCACCGGGATGCCGAGGATGCGCACGTCCGCGCCCGCGTAGAGGCCGACGGCCTTGGGGAAGTACGCCGTCATGTGCCGCTGCTCGGGCTCCCGCAGCAGCACCACGAGCGCGGTCGCCAGCAGGGCGACCGCGAGGGTCGCGCCTCCCAGGCGGAGGACGCCACCGGTTTTAACACTGCGCACTATGACCTGCCTGCTGCTACGGGAGGAACGGGAGCGGGTTGCCGTTGCCCGGCTGTCCGGGCCGGCCGCCCTGCCCCGGCCGCCCTTGGCCGTTGCCGGTCTGGCCGTTCTGGGACTGGCCGCCCTGCGCCGGCGGGTTCTGGATCGAGGCGGGGATCGGGATCAGGTTCTGGATGTAGCTGTCGAACCACCGCCCGGACCCGGTGACGTCGGTGAACTGGCGGGTGAACGGCGCGAACAGCTGGAGCAGCCGGTCCAGGTTCTGCTGGTTCCGCAGCAGCACCCCGTTGACCTTCTCCAGGTTGTCCAGCATCGGCCGCAGCTGCGCCTGGTTCTCCTTGATCAGCGCGTTCACCTGCTGCGAGAACACCACCGTGTTGATCAGCAGCTGGTGGATCACCTGCCGCCGCGCCCGGATCGCCTGCAGGATCCGGTCGCCGTCCTCGATCAGCTTGGCGAAGTCCTGGTTGCGGTCGGCCAGCAGCTGCGAGACGTCGCGGGCCCGGCCCGAGAGCTCGTGCAGCTGCTCGTCCCGGGAGGCGACGGTGTCCGACAGCCGGCGCAGCCCCTGCAGCGAGCCGCGGATCTCCTCCGGGGAGTTGCGGAAGGTGTCGGACAGCACGTCGAACGACTGCGCCACCCGCCTGTGGTCGATCTTGTCGACCCGCTCGGTCAGCTCGCTGATCGCCGGGACGATCTCGAACGGCACCGACGTCCGCTCCAGCGGGATCTGCTCGCCGAGCCGGCCCTTGCCGCGCGGGCTCAGCGCGACGTAGTGCGCGCCCAGCACCGTCTTGATCTTGATGTCGGCGCGGGTGGTGTCGCCCAGCCGCACGTCGTCGTTCACCCGGAAGGTGACCTTGACGTGGTCGCCCTCCAGCTCCAGGCCGGTGACCTGGCCGACCTTGACCCCGGCGACGCGCACCTCCTCGTCCGCCTTCAGCCCGGCGGCCTCGCGGAACGCGGCGCTGTACTCGCGTCCGCCGGCCAGGAACGGGATGCTCTGCAGGTTCATCGCCGCCAGCAGCGCGACGGCGATGAGGGCGAACGCGGTGATGCCGATGGGGACCGGGTTGCGCTCCCGGAACGGGACCCTCATCTACTTGCACCTCGCGTTCTCGTTCACGATCGCGGGTGTCTGGTAGACGGGACCGCCGGGCAGCCGCACGCGGGCGTCCATGCCGCAGATGTACATGTTGAACCAGGAGCCGTAGGAGGAGATGTTGATCAGCCCCTCCATCCGCTTCGGCGCCTCGCGCAGCGCCCTGTCGACGTCCTCGTCGTTCTCGTTGAGGGTGGCGGTCAGCTTCCGCAGCCCGGCGATGTCGTCCCGGATCGCGGGCCGGGAGTCGTTGAGCAGGTCCGCGGTGGTGCCGGTGAGCCGGTTGATCGCCTCGACCGACTGGAAGATCGCCTCCCGGTCGCCGGAGACCCCGCTCACGAACCCGCGCAGATCGGTGATCAGCCGGTTCACCTCGCCGTGCCGCTGGTCGATGGTGCCCAGCACGCTGTTCAGGTTGGTGATCACCTGGCCGATGACCTTGTCTCGGTCGGCCAGCGTGTTGGTCAGCGACGCCACGTGCGCCAGCAGGCTGTTGACCGTCCCGGCCTCGCCCTGCAGCGTCTGCACGATCTGGAAGGCCAGCTTGTTGACCTCGCCCGGCTGCAGCGCGACGAACAGCGGGCGGAAGCCGTTGAAAAGCGCGGTCAGGTCGAGCGCCGGCTGGGTCTGCGTGATCGGGATGGTGCCGCCCGGCCGCACGTAGGAGTTGGCCGACCCGGCCTTCTCGGTCAGCGCCAGGTACCGCTGGCCCATCAGGTTCCGGTAGCGGACGTTGACGTGCGTGGACGCGGGCAGCCCGGCCTCGAAGACGCCCTCCCGGGTCAGGCTGAAGGTGACCTTGGCCCGGTTGCCGGAGTACAGCCGGATCTTCTCCACCTGCCCGACCCGGACGCCGGCCACGCGGACGTCGTCGTTCTCCAGCAGCCCGGCCACATCGCTGAAGATCGCGTTGTAGTCGCGGGTGTCGGCGAACCGCATGTTGGAGATCGTCATCGCCAGCACGCCGGTGGCCAGCGACGTGGCCAGCACGAAGGCGAGCAGCTTGATCCCGGCACTGGTGGTCTTCACTGGACGTTCACCACCGATCCCTCCAGCAGCGGCCCGAACAGCAGCTGGGCCACGTCCGACACCTCGCCGGCGGGGGTCCGGGTCATCGGGCCCACCACGTTCTTGATCTTGTCGCGCTCGCTCATGCCGGGTCCGGGGTCGATGAACACGCCCGACGCCGCCCGGCCGCGGCCGCCCGCGGGCGCGGCGCCGCGCGGGTCACCGCCACCGGGCTTGCCCGGGGTCTTCCACCACTGGTCGTCCTGGGTGCCGTCCAGCGTCGGGTAGTCGGGAAACGGCACCTTGGGATTCGGCAGGTTGTAGCAGCGCGGGCCGCGCTGGTCCTTCAGCTCGGGCAGGTCCTGCGGGTACTTGTACGGCGGCCGCGGCTTGACGATCTCGACCGTGAGGTTGAACGTCGGCGTCTTGCCGCCGCCCGCCTCCTCCGCCAGCGGCTTGATCTTGAGCATGCCGTCGAACACGCAGGGCAGCTCCGGGGAGTAGCGGGCGACCACCGACAGGCCGTCCCGGTTCGCCACGTTCACCCCGATGATCTTCGGGGCGTTGGCGCGGACGAACCCCTCGCCCTTGGTGCTCACCCCGGTCACCATCGGGATCACCTGATCCTCGATGGCGGTCCGCCTGTCGTTGATCGTCTTGCTGGTCACGTTGAGGTTGCGCAGGGTGTTCAGCAGGTCGGGGGCCGCGGCGTTGTAGACGTCGGCCACGTCCGACAGCGCGCGCAGGTCGTACACGAGCGTGTCCAGCTCGGGATTGATCTTCCGCAGCAGCGCGTCGGCCTGCTCCAGGTTGCGGCCGATCTGGCCGCCGCGGCCCTGCAGCGCGGTGGCGATCGCGTTCAGCGTGGCGTTCAGCTTGTCCGGCCGGACCTCCCGCAGCAGCGGCAGCAGGTTGCCGAGCAGCTGGTCGATCTCGACCGCGGCCTGCGACCGGTCCTGCTGGATCACCTGGCCCTTGCGCAGCCCGAGCGGCCCGGGGTCGTCCGCCGGGATCCCCAGGTCGACGTACTTCTCCCCGAACAGCGTCTTGGGCAGCAGCCGGGCCTTCACCTTGCTGGGGATCTGCCCGGCCTTGTCGGGGTCCAGCGCCAGGTCGATGACGGCGCCGTTCGCGGTCGCCCGGGTGCCCCGGACCTCGCCCACGATCAGGCCGCGCACCTTGACGTCCGAGCGCGGCAGCAGTTGCAGCCCGGCCCGCTCGGCCTGGACCGTCACCTTCGTCACCGGGGTCAGCGCCTTGTTGAACAGCGCGACCGTCAGGGCCAGCAGCAGCGCGATGACGAGCACCATGGACAGGCCGAGCACGCGATAACGGATCCGCTGGGTCATGGCCGCCTCACCCCGCGATCCGTACGGTCGTGGTGGCTCCCCAGATCGCCATGCCGAGCATCAGGTCCGTCACGTTGATGACCACGATGCTGGTGCGCACCGCGCGGCCCACCGCCACGCCGACGCCCGCCGGGCCGCCGCTGGCGTGGTAGCCGTAGTAGCAGTGGATCAGCATCACCAATAGCGCGAAGATGATCACTTTGCCGAACGACCAGAGGATGTCGTACGGCGGTAGGAACAGCTCGAAATAGTGGTCGTAGGTGCCGGTCGACTGCTCGTAGAACATCGTCACGATCAGCCGGGTCGCGCCGTAGGACGCCAGCAGGCCCACGATGTACAGCGGGATCACCGCGACCATCCCGGCGATCATCCGGGTGGTGACCAGGAACGGCATCGACGGGACCGCCATGACCTCCAGCGCGTCGATCTCGTCGGAGATCCGCATCGCGCCGAGCTGGGCGGTGAACCCGCAGCCCACCGTGGCCGACAGCGCCAGCGCCGACACCAGCGGGGCGATCTCCCGGGTGTTGAAGTAGGACGCGACGAACCCGGTGAACGCCGCGGTGCCGATCTGGTTCAGCGAGTTGTAGCCCTGCAGGCCGACCTGGCTGCCGGTGAAGAAGGTCATGAAGCCGACGATCACCACGCTGCCGCCGATCACCGCCAGCCCGCCGGTGCCCAGGCTGACCTCGGCCAGCAGCCGCAGCACCTCGGTCCGGTAGCGGCGCAGCACCCGGAAGACCCAGGCGAAGGCACGCGCGTAGAACGACAGCTGGTGGCCGAAGTCCTCCAGCCGCTGGAGCGGGGCGTTCACCGCCTTGGCGACGGGCTTACCCGACTTGCCGGGAGCCGCCATGCCCTACATGCCCTTCTGCGGGACGAACTGGAAGTACAGCGTGGAAATCAGGAAGTTCTCCAGGAAGAGCAGCATGAAGGTGATGACCACGGTCTGGTTGACGGCGTCGCCCACGCCCTTGGGGCCGCCCTTGGCGTTCAGCCCCTTGTACGCCGCGACCAGACCGGCCGTGATACCGAAAATGAACGCCTTGATCTCGGCCTGCACCAGGTCGGGCAGCTGCGCGATCGCGTTGAACGAGGCCAGGTAGGCGCCGGGGGTGCCGTCCTGCAGCATCACGTTGAAGAAGTAGCCCCCCATCAGGCCGACCACCGACACCAGGCCGTTCAGGAACAGCGCGACGAACGCGCAGGCCAGCATGCGCGGCACCACCAGGCGGTGCAGGGGGTTGATGCCCAGCACCTCCATGGCGTCGATCTCCTCGCGGATCTTGCGGGAGCCGATGTCGGCGCACATCGCCGACCCGGCCGCCCCCGCCACCAGCAGCGAGGTCACCAGCGGGCTGGCCTCGCGGACGATCGCCACCACCGCGGTCGCGCCGGTGAACGACTGCGCGCCCAGCTGCCGGATCAGCCCGCCGACCTGCAGCGACAGGATGCCGCCGAACGGGATCGCGACCAGCATCGTGGGCACCACCGTGACGCTCACGATGAACCACGCCTGCTGGATGAACTCGCGCCACTGGAACGGCCAGACGAACATCGCCCGGAAGGTGTCCAGGCACAGCGCGAAGAAGCGGCCCGGCTCGCGGATCGCCACATTGGCCGCACCGTCGGAGATCTTTCGGAACCTGGTGGAACCTCCGTCGCCCTCTCGCTGGTCCGCGCCGATACCAGGAGTGGACATCAGGGTGCCGCACCCGCCCCCGGGCGGCCGCCGCCGGCCTGCCCGAAACCACCCGGGGCGGGCCCGCCGCCCACCGGGCTCATCGCGGCGACGTACCGCGGCCACTCCTCGACCCAGTTGCGGCCCAGATCGTCGATGAACGACCCGGGCGGCGGCACGACACCGTGCGCCGCGCACCACCCGCCGGGCGCGTGCTGGGTCGGACGGACCCGGCCGTCGCTCGGCATCAGCTGCGGCGGGATCGGCGGCAGCCGGCCCGGATCGTGGCCCATCTTCGCCTCGGCCTCCAGCTCGGAGACGTCCTTCTCCTCCGACATCCCGATCGGGCCGACCTTGCGGGCGTTGAGGAACTGCCGGACCACCGGCTCCTCGCTGGACAGCAGCATCTCGCGCGGGCCGAACATGACCAGCTCGCGGCGGAACAGCAGCCCGATGTTGTCCGGGACGGTCCGCGCGGTGTTGATGTCGTGGGTGACGATCAGGAACGTGGCGTTGATCTGCGAGTTCAGATCGACGATCAGCTGGTTGAGGTAGGCGGTGCGGACCGGGTCGAGGCCGGAGTCGGGCTCGTCGACCAGGAGGATCTCCGGGTCGAGCACCAGCGCGCGGGCCAGCCCGGCGCGCTTCTTCATACCGCCGGAGATCTCGCCGGGAAGCTTCTTCTCGGCGCCGAGGAGACCGACCATCTCCATCTTCTCCATGACGATCCGCTTGACCTCGCCCTCGGACTTCTTGGTGTGCTCGCGCAGCGGGAAGGCGATGTTGTCGTAGAGGTTCATGGAGCCGAACAGCGCGCCGTCCTGGAACAGCACGCCGAACAGCTTCCGGGTGTCGTACAGCTGCGCCTCGGGCAGGCGGGGAAGGTCCCGGTCGCCGACCCAGATGTGCCCGCGGTCCGGCTTCAGCAGCCCGACCAGGGACTTCAGGAAGACCGACTTGCCCGTTCCGGAGGGTCCGAGGAGAACACTGATCTCTCCCGCGGGAAGCGTTAGCGACACGTCCTGCCAGATGGTCTGGCGGCCGAAGGACTTGGTCAGGCCTTCGACCCTGATCTCGACGCCCACTCGTCACCTTTCGTCCAGGCCGGGGGTTCCGGACCAATGAGCGAGTAGCACACACTCAGGCCGCAGTGGCACCGTCACACCGGGTGTCGAGCCCGTTACTACCGTCCGGTAGCCATAGCGGGTGTCACTACCGTAGCGGCCCACCTGGGAATTGGAAGGGACGGAGGCTCAGATCAGTAGCAAAACCACGACGGTGTAAGACAATCGTTACTTACAACGCCGGAGACACTACTGCGAGCGAACCTGTCCCTCAAGTCAGGGGGGTCGGGGCCACGGCCGCGACGGGACGGACCCGTGTGGTCACGTCCCGAGAGGGGACGCTACGCGCAGCGCTCACCGCCGCACAACCCGCTCCCGCGCCCAGTCCGCGGCCGCGGTTTATCACCAGCGGACAAATCCCGGGAACGCGAGAAGGCGGCCACCTCACCTGAGTGAGGGGCCGCCTTCCACAACACCGTCACGCCCCGGAACCGATCCCGCGAGGCCGCTCCCGCGGGGACGTCCCGGAGGCCGCGCGGGCGATGCTCGCCCGACGCCGCGTGCCGGAGGGTCGTGCCCGTCCTGCCGGACGTGCCGGTACTACTTGACGGTCACCGAAGCGCCGGCCTTCTCCAGGGCCTCCTTGGCCTTGTCGGCGGTCTCCTTGTTGACCTTCTCCAGCAGCGCCTTGGGCGCGCCGTCCACCAGGTCCTTGGCCTCCTTCAGGCCGAGGCTGGTCAGGGCGCGCACCTCCTTGATGACCTGGATCTTCTTGTCGCCGGCACCCTCGAGGATGACGTCGAACTCGTCCTGCGCCGCGGCCTCCTCGCCGCCGCCGGCCGGGGCGCCCGGGACGGCCGCGACGGCGGCGACCGGAGCGGCGGCCTTGACGTCGAAGACCTCCTCGAACTGCTTCACGAACTCGGAGAGCTCGAGAAGGGTCATCTCCTTGAACGCGTCGAGCAGGTCGTCCGTGCTGAGCTTCGCCATGATGTGTTCCTCCGCTATGGCTGTGTGTCTGGGGTCTTACTGGAACCGCGGGTCCCGGGCCGCAGGGGCCGGGACTACTCGGCGGGCGCCTCGTCGGCGGCGGGTGCCGGCGCCTCGGCCGTCTCCCCGCCCTCCTCGCGCTTGGCGCGCAGGGCCTCGGCGAGCTGGGCGGCCTGGGTCGGCAGCGCGTTGAAGAGCGCGGCGGCGTTGGCCATGGAGCCCTTCATCGCACCGGCCAGCTTCGCCAGCAGGACCTCGCGGGATTCGAGGTCCGCGAGCTTGCCGATCTCGGTGGCGTCCATCGACTGACCGTCGATGAAGCCGCCCTTGATCACCAGCGGCGGGTTGGCCTTGGCGAAGTCACGCAGCCCCTTGGCGGCCTCGACCACGTCGCCCTTGACGAAGGCGATCGCGGACGGGCCCTCCAGCAGTTCACGGAACTGCTCGTCGACGCCCGCGTCGGTCGCGGCGATCTTGGTCAGCGTGTTCTTCACCACGGCGAACCTGGCGTTCTCGCCGAGGTTGGTGCGCAGCTCCTTCAGCTGCGCCACCGTGAGCCCGCGGTACTCGGTCAGCACGGCGCCACTCGAACTCTCGAACTCGTTCTTGAGGTCGGCGATCGCCGCGGCCTTCTCGGCCTTTGCCATGGGCCTCCTTCCGATTACCTGGGTGGTCGCGATCAGCGCCCGCCCGTACGGGCGAGCACCGATCCCTCGTTGGAAGCCGCCGGGGCGAGATCGCCCAGAAACAACGAACGCCCCGGCGCAGGCGCACGGGGCGGGGCACGACACTCGACAACGGAGGTCGCACGGAAGCTCTCGTCACACCTACGCGGGCCGCCCGAATCTCTTCGGGTCCTTCGGCCGCCCTCACGGGCGGCGACCGGCGGTCTTCGGCAGACAACAGAGTACGCGGTGGCGCCTCCCCGCGCCAACTCAATTGACGCGGAGAGACGCCAGAGGCCGGGAAAGCCCCTAGAACGGCGGAATGGACCCGACCCGGTCAGTTGCCGCCGAGGAAGCCGCGCAGGGACAGCTCGCCCACCTGGTCGGCGGGCGGCGGGTTCACGCTGAACGACTTGCCGTAGTCGCTGTAGACGACCGTCACCTCACCGGAACGGTTCTGGCCCCCGCTGCCCTTGGACGACAGCTTGCGCGGCAGCTGGTCCTTGTCGACCCACAGATCGAAGTTGATCTTCTCGCCGGTCGCACCCTGCGGGAACCACTTGCGGACGTTCTCGCGCGCCTGCGGGTCGAGCCGGTTCAGCGCGTCCTGCGCGGTCACCGTGCCGGTGTAGTGGGTGGTCTGGACACCGTCGATGCTCTCCGTGCCGACCCGCCGCACGTCCTTGGAGCCGGTGAACATCTTGGTCTGCTCGGCCGGGTTCACCTTGTTCACCTGGTCGACCAGCTGCTTGACGTCCACCCCGTACTGCCGCCCGGCCTGGTTGACGTCGACCTTCACCCACGGCTTGCCGCCGCTGACGAACTGCGCGAACTGCGGGATCTTCGCGTACAGCACGTTGTCGGTGAAGACCGCCTGGCCCTTGACGCCCGGCACAGCGCTCCCGCCCCGGCCGAACTCGTCCAGCCGCGCGCTGAAGGTCAGCTCGGGCTTGAGCCGGAACTGCCCGCTCGCCTTCAGCCGGCCGCCGCCGTTCGCGGTGTCGGTCACGGTGAGGTCGGCCTTGAAGGTGTCCGCCCGCGCGGTCTTGTTCGACGTCTTGATCAGCGCCTCGGCGGCGGTGAGCTTCATGGTGCCGGTCGTGGCGTCCGAGCCGGAGCCCGAACACCCCGACAGGACCAGCGCGGTGCCCATGGCGGTGCCGCCGGCGGCCACGACGAGTCGACGCTTCATGAGAGTGATGCCTCCCTTTCGCCTGATGCGTTCCAGTCTCGTGACACGCGCCGCGGGCCACATCCCCCGGAGGTACGAATGGGATAAACCGTAGTACGACTCAGGAGGTACTTCCGGAACGCCCGAACGGCGGGTGCGTCGACGCCTCGCAGCGGTCCGAGCGGAACTCCATCGAGCCGGCGAACCGCGAATCCGGGCCCGTTCACACAACGCCCCCGGATATGCGAAAAGGGGCGCCCCGTGGGGCGCCCCTGACAAATCGCGACGATCAGGCCTCGTCGAGCTCCTCGGTGAGGTTGCGGACCGCGTTGGGGTCGACCGGAATGCTCGGCCCCATCGAGGTCGTCACCACGGCCTTCTTGACGTAGCGGCCCTTGGCGGCGGACGGCTTGAGCCGCTGCACCTCGTCGATCGCGGCGGCGTAGTTCTCCACCAGCTGCCGCTCGCTGAAGGACGCCTTGCCGACGATGAAGTGCAGGTTCGCGTGCCGGTCAACCCGGAACTCGATCTTGCCGCCCTTGATGTCGGTGACCGCCTTGGCCACGTCCATGGTCACCGTGCCGGTCTTGGGGTTGGGCATCAGGCCGCGCGGGCCCAGCACCCGGCCCAGCCGGCCGACCTTGCCCATCTGGTCCGGGGTCGCCACGACCGCGTCGAAGTCCAGGAAACCGCCCTGGATCCTCTCGATCATGTCGTCCGAGCCGACCAGGTCGGCACCGGCCTCGCGGGCCTCCTCGGCCTTGGCGCCGCCGGCGAACACCAGCACCCTGGCCGTCTTGCCGGTGCCGTTGGGCAGGTTGACGGTGCCGCGGACCATCTGGTCGGCCTTGCGCGGGTCGACGCCCAGCCGCAGGGCGACCTCGACGGTCGCGTCGAACTTGCTGACCGAGGTCTGCTTGGCCAGCTTCATGGCCTCGGCCGGGCTGTAGAACCGCTCGCGGTCGATCTGCTCGGCCGCGCCGCGGTAAGCCTTGCTGCGCTTCATGACTGCTCCTCGATATGCCGGGAGTTCGTGGTACGGGCCGCGCCGGCCCTGCCACGCTGACGGAACGGTGCTTACTTGACCTCGATGCCCATGGACCGGGCGGTGCCGGCGACGATCTTCTCGGCGGCGTCCAGGTCCTTGGCGTTGAGGTCGGGCATCTTGGTGGTGGCGATCTCCCGGACCTGGTCGCGGGTGACCGAGCCCACCTTGGTCTTGTGCGGCTCGCCGCTGCCCTTCTCCACCCCGGCGGCCTTCAGGATGAGCTGCGCGGCCGGCGGCGTCTTGGTGACGAAGCTGAACGAGCGGTCCTCGTAGATGGTGATCTCTACGGGGATGACGTTGCCGCGCTGGGCCTCCGTGGCAGCGTTGTACTGCTTGCAGAAGTCCATGATGTTGACGCCGTGCGGACCGAGCGCGGTACCGACCGGCGGCGCCGGAGTCGCCTGCCCGGCCTGCAGCTGCACCTTGACGACCGCGCTGATCTTCTTCTTCGGAGGCATCTATACCCCTATGTCCCATTTGAGGTTGACCCCGACTCCCGGTCACCGGGCAACACGGCGGCGGGACTCGTCCACCGTGTAGGGATCACTGAAAACTCATACCCCCGCTCACGCGGGGAAGACCGGAGTCTCGCGACCGAAGATCGACACCAAGACCGGCTCACCCCCGCGCACGCGGGGACCCACCCAGGTTACGCGCTGATCCGAGCGGACTTGCTCAGATCTTCGAGACCTGGTTGAACGACAGCTCGACGGGCGTTTCCCTGCCGAAGATCGAGACCAGAACCTTAAGTTTCTGCTGCTCGGCGTTGATCTCGTTGACCGTGGCGGGCAGCGTGGCGAACGGGCCGTCCATGACGGTGACCGACTCGCCGACCTCGAAGTCGACGGCGGGCGCGGCGGCCTTGGCCTGCTCCTTGGTCTTGACCTGCTCCTCCGGCTCGGGGGCCAGCAGGTTGGCGACCTCGTCCAGGCTCAGCGGGGACGGCTTGTTCAGCAGCCCCACGAAACCGGTGACGCCCGGGGTGTTGCGGACCGCGGCCCACGACTCGTCGGTCAGCTCCATCCGGACCAGGATGTAGCCCGGCAGGACCTTCTCGTTGACCTTCTGGCGCTTGCCGCCCTTGATCTCGGTCACCTCGTGCTGGGGGACCTCGATCTGGAAGATGAAGTCCTCCATGTTCAGGGTCTGCGTCCGGGTCTCGATGTTGGTCTTGACCCGGTTCTCGTACCCCGCGTAGGAGTGCACGACGTACCAGTCGCCCGGCTGGAGCCGCAGCTGCATCTTGAAGTCGGCGTAGGGGTCGGACGGGGGCTCGGCGGCGGCCTCTTCGGCCTCTTCGGCCTCCTCGGCCTCTTCGCCGCCGGTCTCCTCGGCGTCCTCCCCGGTCACGGTGTCGGCGATCTCCGCGCCTGGGATCTCGGTGTCGGAGACCTCCGCGCCGTCCGGGGCCGCGCCGGCGGCGACCTCGTCCGCCTGGCCGGCGGGCCGGTCGGCCTGCCCGGCAGCGTCAGCCGCAGCGGACTGGGCCTCGTCGATGGCCTCGTCGTGGGGCTGTGAGGGCTCGGACACGGTGTCTCTTTCTCTCGAACGGACTGCGGTGATGGTCTTCAATGGCGACGACATCGCGCCGCCTGTGTCGGTACGGCCGCGGCTCGGCCCACCGGCGGAGCCGATCGCTCCCGCCGGCCTGCCTCGGCCGGACGCACCGGCCGGGACGGCTCAGCCGAAGAGCCAGAAGACGCCCCTCTGCAGGCCCCAGTCGAGGCCCGCGACGAGCGCCACCATGACCAGCACGAACACCAGTGAGACGGCGGTGTAGGTGATGAGCTCCCGCCGGGTCGGCCAGATGACCTTGCGAAGTTCGGCGATCACCTGGCGCACGAAAAGGACCGGAGAGGTCCGCTTGCGCGGTGACTTCCCCTTGCCTTCGTCCTTCGCCGCGGCCTCGCCGCGCGTCTCAGTCGCCATTGTGCCGCCGTTCACCTCATAGGTCGTGTTCAACCACCATGTGGTTGCCGCGCGTGCCCGCGCCGACGCCTGCCATGACGGCGCGCCATGACGTAACCGGTACGGGTGCGCGCACCGCACCTCGCAGGGCAGGAGGGACTCGAACCCCCAACCGCCGGTTTTGGAGACCGGAGCTCTGCCAATTGAGCCACTGCCCTTCGCCTGTGACGGCTCCAGCTTATCGGCCCTCCGCGGACATGGCCTTATACCGGGGCGCGTCACTAGGAAGGTGAGTCTACGTTGCCGACAGCCCCCGCGTCGAACCAGAACGCCGCGCGTCCGCGCACGAGTCCCGGGCCGATCGCACGGCTCCGGCCTCCAGCTGGGCGAATACCGCTGAAGTCACGCGGTGGTGTCTGTAACGATAGGGGTATGAACAACGACCGACCTCGCATCTCCAAGCGCATCGCCGCGATCTCCGAATCCGCCACGCTGGCCGTCGACGCCAAGGCCAAGGCGCTGAAGGCTGCGGGCCGTCCGGTCATCGGCTTCGGCGCGGGCGAGCCCGACTTCCCGACGCCGGGCTACATCGTGGAGGCGGCGGTCACCGCCTGCCGCGTGCCGCGCTTCCACAAGTACACCCCGGCGGGCGGGCTGCCCGAGCTGCGCACCGCGATCGCCGAGAAGACCGCGCGCGACTCCGGCTTCGCGGTCGAGGCGTCCCAGGTGCTGGTGACCAACGGCGGCAAGCAGGCCGTGTACGAGGCGTTCGCGGCGCTGCTGGACCCGGGTGACGAGGTCCTGGTCCCGACGCCCTACTGGACGACCTACCCCGAGTCGATCAAGCTGGCCGGCGGCGTCCCGGTGGACGTGGTGGCCGACGAGACCACCGGCTACCGGGTGAGCGTGGAGCAGCTGGAGGCGGCGCGCACCGACCGCACCAAGGTGCTGCTGTTCGTGTCGCCGTCCAACCCGACCGGCGCGGTGTACTCCCGCGACGAGATCGAGGCGATCGGCCGCTGGGCCGACGGGCACGGCCTGTGGGTGATCACCGACGAGATCTACGAGCACCTGGTCTACGGCGCCGCCGAGTTCCACTCGATGCCGGTGGTGGTGCCGGAGCTGGCCGACCGCACGCTGGTGCTGAACGGGGTCGCCAAGACCTACGCGATGACAGGCTGGCGGGTGGGCTGGATGGTCGGCCCGCAGGACGTGGTCAAGGCCGCCGCGAACCTGCAGTCGCACGCCACGTCCAACGTCGCGAACGTGTCGCAGGCCGCGGCGCTGGCCGCGGTGACCGGCGACCTGGAGGCCGTGGCGGAGATGCGCAAGGCGTTCGACCGGCGCCGCCAGACGATCGTGCGGATGCTGAACGAGATCCCCGGCATGGTCTGCCCCGAGCCGGAGGGCGCGTTCTACGCCTACCCGTCGGTCAAGGGGCTGCTCGGCAAGGAGATCCGGGGGAAGCGCCCGGAGACGTCGGTGGAGCTGGCCTCGCTGATCCTGGAGGAGGCCGAGGTGGCGCTGGTGCCGGGCGAGGCGTTCGGCACGCCGGGCTACTTCCGGCTCTCGTACGCGCTGGGCGACGACGACCTGGTCGAGGGCGTCTCCCGGGTCGCCAAGCTGCTCTCCGAGGCGAGCTGATCGAGGCGGGCTGATCGGGGGCGGCTGAGCCGTCCCGTGACACACCACGGCGGGGGCACCTATACGGGGTGCCCCCGCCGGAGTGGGTCGTGCGCGCAGCGCGCAGAGACGGAACAAGCGGACGATCAGGCGAAGCGAAAGCGGAACCGCTCAGGGGCGGACGCCCTCGGCGATGCGCATCAGCTGGTCGCGCGCGCCGCCGCCCGCGGCCACGATGACGCCCACGCCGGGACGTTCCATCCACGCGATCTGGCTGCCCGAATCGGGCCCCTCGGTGGTGATCGCGCGCATGCCCCGGACCGTCGACGGCTTGGGCACCCCGGGAGCCTTGATCATGTCCTCCGGCCCGCTCATCCCGGGTCCGCGCACGACCTTGATCTCCACCCAGCGGTCCCCGCCGCGCCACCGGCACCCGGTCACCCGGTTCTCGCCGTCGCGCGCGGTCGCGCACGGCTTCTCCACCTTGAGGCCGGACGGCAGGAACTTCACCCAGCCGGGCAGTTCGACCGCGCCGCCCCCGCCTCCGGACGGCTCGCGGCCGGGCTCGGCGTCATCGCGGCCGGCGGGCTTCTTCGGCCGGCCCGCCCCGGACGCGCCCGGCTTCACCGACGCCTCAGGAGGCCCTGGAGCCGCCGTCGTGGTGGGCGGCTGGGACGCGGCCGCGCCCCCTTTTCCCGCCGGCTCTCCTTTGGATCCGACCGTGCCCGCGCGAAAGGACTGGTAGCCGGGCGCCACCGCCGCGACGGCCACCGCGGCGGCCGCCACGCCCACCGTCACCCTGATGCGGGTCACGCGGCGGCGGTGCCGGCGGCGCACGTCAGTGACGAGCGTGGGCGGAGCCGCCGCCTCGGCCACCTGTTCTTCCATGGCCTTCCGCAGTTCACTCTCCAGGTCCATCGCTCATCTCCCCAGTGGTGCCAGATTGCTGTCGAGACGTTCCCGGAGTCTGGCGAGCCCCCGGGAGGCCTGGCTCTTGACGGTGCCGACCGAACAGCCGAGCACCCGCGCGGTCTCCGCTTCCGAGAGGTCCTCCCAGAAGCGCAGCACCAGTACCGCCCGCTGCCGCGGACCCAGCTTGCGCAGCTCCTCCATGAGGGCGCCGCGCAGCTCCACCGTGTGGGTCGCCGACGTGGTCGTCGGCCGCTCGGGCGGTCTGGCCATGTTGATCTCCCGCAGCACCTTCCACCGCCGGGACCGGCTGATCACCAGATTGACCAGGATCCGGCGGACGTAGGGCTCGGGATCGGAGTCGGGATCGATCCGTCCCCAATGCCGGTATGCCTTCTCCAGGGCGCTCTGCAGGATGTCCTCCGCGTCCTGGTTGGCACCGCACAGCAACGCCGCGGTCCGCAACAAGGCGTTGCCACGTGCCGTAACGAACTCGGCGAAGGACTGGTCGTCTCGACGGCCCACTGTGCTCCGTCCGGCTGTGAGGTTGTCGGCTTGAGGGTCGGCGGGTGGCCCCCCGCGCGGGGCCACCCCGCCACGTTGCTACTTCGGGCGCCGCTCTCAGCGAGCGATCTTGGTCGCCTCAGCGATCTTGGTGGCCACGTCCTGGAGGCCGGGGGCCACGACCGGGTTGCCGTTGACGAACAGCGCGTTACCCGCCGGGTCGATCATCAGCACGCCGTTCTGGCCGGCCGGGGCCTGCCACATGACGATGCCGTTGACGGTGCTGGTCCGGCCGCCCTCGGGCAGCTTGAGGGCCTGCCGCACCTGCTGGTGGGTGGTGTGCGCCGGGGTCTTGATGCGCTCGACCGTGATCCAGGAGCCGGTGCCGGCCCTGGAGACCCACTTCTGCGTCACCGAGCAGAGCTGCTGCTTGGCGCCCAGGGGCTTGGCGGCGACCTGGCTGGAGGCGTACTTCAGGCCCTTGGGCAGCATGATGGCGCGCTCGGCCGCACCGCCGACCGGGAGGGCCGGGGACAGCTTGTCGCAGTCGAGCTGGGGCACCGCGGGGACGGCCGGGGCCTGCGGCGCCTGGGGGGCCTTAGCGTCGGGCTTGGGCAGGGTCTTCGCGCCGGGGGTGGGCGGGCACTGGGGCAGGTTGGCCTGCGGCACGCCCGGCTTGGCCGGAACCTGGGACTGGACCTTGCCGGCGGGCGCGGTCTGGATGCCGGTGCCCGGCTTGGCCTCGGCGGGCAGCTTGTCCTTGACGTCGGGCGCCTGGCGCTGGGCGTCGGCGACGGCGCCCGAGCCCTGCGAGACGGTCTTCTCGCCCTTCTTGGTGACCTCCGAGGCCTTCTTCTTCAGGTCGGTGGAGGGCAGGCAGGTCGGGGCTGCCTTGGGGGCGTCCTTGGCCTTCTGCACGGCGGCGGGGAGCTTGCCGTGCGCGGAGGTCGGGGTCGCCTCGGGCTGGGCGACCGAGGCCCACGTGACGCCACCGGCGGCGACGGCCCCCACCGCGGAGAAGGCGAGCACTGCGGCCTTGAGCGAAATCATCTCTGAATCCCTTCTGCCCTTCTGAACTCTTGCGCCCCCCATATACGCGCGGCCCCCGAGGGGGGTTGCACGGGTTCCCAGAAGTTTTTTCAGACTCTTCGCGAGGGGTCCGACGCGCCGCGTGACGGCCCGTGCGGGAGTGCGCGTCCGTGCCGAAGGTTACGGACGTCCCGAACGGGCTGGGCGCGTACCCATGGGAGGACATGGCCGCCGCGTGCCATCGCGCATAGTCCGGACTGATGATCCTGGTGAGCCGGTGGTTCCGCGGACGGGCCGATCCGGCAACATTGGGTCATGGAGGCCCGTCTCGCATCACCCCGTCACGTTCACGACCATCCACGGCACGCCGCCCTCGACGGCCTCGACGCGCGAGGCGCCGCGCGCGACCTCGCCGCCCTCCCCAAGGCGCACCTGCACCTGCACTTCACCGGTTCGATGCGGCACTCCACGCTGGTGGAACTGGCCGCCCGGCACGAGGTGCACCTGCCGGACGCGCTGGTGGAGGACTGGCCGCCCAGCCTGCACGCCACCGACGAGCGCGGCTGGTTCCGGTTCCAGCGGCTGTACGACATCGCCAGGTCCGTCCTGCGCACCCCCGAGGACCTGCGCCGGCTGGTGCGGGAGACCGCCGAGGACGAGGCCGCGGAAGGGTCGGGCTGGCTGGAGATCCAGGTCGATCCGAGCGGGTACGCGGCCCGCTTCGGCGGCCTGACCCCGACCGTCGAGCTGGTGCTGGACGCCGTCCGCGAGGCGGAGCAGGCCACCGGCGTGGGCATCGGCGTGGTGATCGCGGCCAACCGCACCAGGCACCCGCTGGACGCCAAGACGCTTGCCCGGCTGGCCGTGCGCTACGCCGGGCGGGGCGTGGTCGGGTTCGGGCTGTCCAACGACGAGCGGCGGGGGCGGGCCTACGACTTCGAGGGCGCGTTCCGGATCGCGCGGCGCGGCGGGCTGCTGTCGGTGCCGCACGGCGGCGAGCTGCTCGGCGCCGGCAGCGTCCGGGAGTGCCTGGAGACGCTGTCGGCCGACCGGCTCGGGCACGGCGTGCGGGCCGTGGAGGATCCGCGGCTCCTGGAGCGGATCGCGGACCGCGAGGTGACGCTGGAGGTCTGCCCGGCGTCCAATGTGAGCCTGGGGGTGGCGGCCACGGCCGCCGACGTGCCGCTGCGCACGCTGTACGAGGCGGGTGCGCGGATGGCGCTGGGCGCCGACGACCCGCTGCTGTTCGGGTCGCGGCTGGTGCGGCAGTACGAGCTGGCCCGTACCGAGCACGGCTTCGGGGACGCCGAGCTGGCCGAGCTGGCCCGCCAGTCGATCCGCGGCTCCGCCGCCCCTGACGCGGTGCGGCGGAAGCTGCTGTCGGACGTGGACGCCTGGGAGCGCGGGACCCCGGCCGGAAGGTGACGGGCCCGGGCTCAGAGCTCGACGCCGACGAACACCGGCTCGTTGACCAGCTCGACGCCGAACGCGTCCCGCACGCCGTCGCGGACCTCGCGGGCCAGCGCGAGCAGGTCGGCGGTACGGGCGCCGCCCGGATTGGTCAGCGCCAGGGTGTGCTTGCCGGAAATCCGGACCGGGCCGAGCGTATGCCCCTTCGCGAACCCGGCCTTGTCGATCAGCCAGGCCGCCGAGGTCTTGGTGCGCGGCCGCCCGTCCGGCCCGGGACTCTCCGGATACCGGGGGAAGGCGGTGTCGGGGCCGAGTCGCTCGGCGACGCGGTGTTCCAGATCGGCCAGCCGCGCCGCGTCCAGGATCGGGTTGGTGAAGAACGAGCCCGCGCTGCGCGTGTCGGGATCGGCCGGGTCGAGCACCATGCCCTTGACGCGCCGCAGCTCCAGTACCGCGTCGCGGGCCTCCTTCAGCGGAACCGTCGCGCCCGGCTGGACGCCGAGCTTGCGGGCCAGTTCCCCGTACGCGATCGGCTGGGACTCCTCCGCCTCCCGCAGCTCGTAGGTCACCTCCAGCACCACGTACCGGTCGTGGCCCTTGAACGCGCTGTGGCGGTAGGTGAACCGGCAGGCCTCGCGGTCCAGCGACACCACCTTGCGGGCCTGCCTGTCGTAGGCGCGGACCTGCACGATCGTCTCGCTGACGTCCTGGCCGTAGGCGCCGACGTTCTGGATCGGGGTGGCGCCGACGCGGCCCGGTATGCCCGACAGGCACTCCACTCCGGCCAGGCCGTCCTCCACGCAGCGCTCGACGAACGGCTCCCACTCCTCGCCCGCCTGCACCCGCACGTACGTCCGGCCGCCCTCACCGGAGGAACGCTCGACGCCGCGCGTGCCGATCCGCACCACGGTGCCGGAGAAGCCGTCGTCGGAGACCACCAGGTTGCTGCCGCCGCCGAGCACCAGCACCGGCTCGCCCTCGTCGTCGGCGCGGCGGATCGCCGCGACCAGCTCCGCCTCGGTCGTGGCCTCGACGAACCGGCGGGCCGGGCCGCCCAGCCGCAGCGTCGTGTACCCGGCCAGGTTCACCTCTTCAGCGAACACCGCCACGTGGTCTTCCCTCCCGTGCGCGCGGACCGCGTGCGCCGCGGGGAGGGCCGGCCCGCCCGTCCCCGCGGCCCACGCGATCGGGGCCTGCCGCCCTCAGGCGAGCCGGACGACGGCCTTGGCGCGCGTGAGGACCTTCTGCTCGTTGGACCGGGCGGTGAGCGCGACGACGACCTTGTTGTCGTCGAGCTTGGCCTCCACCTGGCCGCTGATCTCCAAGGTCGCGCCGCCCTCGTCGGGCACCACGACCGGCGAGGAGAACCGTACCCCGTAGTCGACCACGGCGCCCGGGTCGCCCACCCAGTCGGTGACGAACCGGCCGCCCTGCGCCATCGTGAACATGCCGTGCGCGATCACGTCCGGCAGCCCGACCGACTTGGCGAACCGCTCGCGCCAGTGGATCGGGTTGAAGTCCCCGGACGCGCCCGCGTACATCACCAGGTTGGCGCGGTCGACCGCGAACGTCCGCGCCGGGATCTCGGTGCCGACCTCGACGTCGGCGTACTGCACCTTGGCGGTCATCAGGCCCCCCGCTCCACGATCGTGTTGTAGGTCTTGCAGACCAGCTCGCCCTCGACCGTCGTGACGTCGGTCTCGACGACCATCTTCTCGTTGTTCCCGATCGACCGGATCTCGGTGATCGTGGAGGTGCACGTCACCACGTCCCCGGCGCGCAGCGGTCGGGTGTACTCGAACCGCTGCTCGCCGTGCACGACCATCGCGTAGTTGAGCCCGAGGTCGGGGTCGGCCAGCCCCGGGTTGCCCAGCGACACCACGATCGGGAAGGTCGGGGGGGCGATCACGTCGGGGTGCCCGGCGGCCTTGGCGGCCTCGGCGTCACGGTAGATCGGGTTGTCGTCACCGATCGCCACCGCGAACTCGCGGATCTTCACCCGGCTGACCTCATAGGGCTCGCTGGGCGGGAAGCTCCGCCCGATGAAATCACGGTTGAGTGCCATGCGGTCCTGTCCCTCCACGGTCGAACGGGGCCGGTGCCGGGGCCGGCCGCGGCGGTGCCCCGCCGCGTCCGCGCCCGGCCCGTCGTTCCAGTCTGGGTCGGACGGTAACAGAATGACGTTCAGCCCGCCCTCGCCGGGTCTGTGCGAGAACGGGCTGAATTAAGAGGCAAGCCGAGATTCGACCACTTTCACCTACCGGAGCTACCGCTGACCAGCGGGCTGTGTTAATTGCAATCCCGGCCCAGGGCGCTCGCCTGGGCTCGCACCCTGACCGTGCTTGGTGCGAGCGCGACATCGCTTCGCGATCTGGCCGGTGACGCTCGCCTCCGGCATCGCCCCACCGGCCAGGTAGCGCGCTCGCGCGGTGCCTTGGGCAACGTCGAGACAGGCCATAGGGCGCACCGTCACACAGGAGACCGGCTACCCAGCGGGCCGGAGGGGGAAGTACTGCTCGCTGCGCTTTCACGCAGGGCGGACTCCCGGCGAACCAGGGTCCGGACCGGGGAAGCGCTGCTTCAACGCGTCGCAGGCAGTACTTCGCCGTCCAAGGCTCTGGTTAGCGGGTTTCCTTGTGTGCGCGGTGGGTCCGGCAGTTGGGGCAGTACTTCTTGATCTCGAGCCGGTCGGGGTCGTTGCGCCGGTTCTTCCGCGTGATGTAGTTGCGGTGCTTGCACTCCTGGCAGGCCAGCGTGATCTTCGGCCGGACGTCGGTGGCAGCCACGATGGAGTGCCTTTCTGACTAGGGACTGGGACAGACGTACGATCCTCGGCCGCCCGGTGAAGGAGGGCCGCGAATTCGAGCACCGGCCAGCCCGCCCCGGAGGGGCGAGTGGTCGGATAGTAGCGAGGGCCGGACTTGAACCGGCGACACAGCGATTATGAGCCGCTTGCTCTGCCTGACTGAGCTACCCCGCCGTGATGGTCGGTGTCGACCGGAATGCAAGGATACCGGATGTACACCGGGGCCTGGAAACGCGAAGATCGGGATCGAAGCGTCGAGGCCGGTCGCGCGCACCGCACCCCAGGCCGTCGACCGGGTCGATGACCTGGGAAGTCCGCTGGGACCGGTGGGACCGTATCACAGGCCCACGCACGGTGCGAATCCGGCCGCGAACGGCTTCGACCCGTGTCCCGGAGGACCGCGGGCCACGCGTGGTGGCCGGAAACGATCGAAGGCCGCTCCGAAGATCCTTCAGAACGGCCTTCTCGCTACCGAGCCCCTTTACGGAATCGAACCGTAGACCTTCTCCTTACCATGGAGACGCTCTGCCGACTGAGCTAAAGGGGCTTGCGTCGTTCGCGCAGTGAAACCATACACGGCTCGGGCACCACATGCGAAATCGTTTGGCGGCGCCCACGCGGGCCGCTTCGCCGGGGTTCGCACGGCGGGACGACGGCGCTGGTCAGCGCAGCGATTGGCGGGCGATGACGAGCTGCTGGACCTGGCTGGTTCCCGCGTAGATGCGGAAGAGCCGGACGTCGCGATAGAAGCGCCCCGTGAGTCCAGGCGGAGATTCTAGAATCCAATTCTAGGAATGTGTCCGATCTGCCCGCTTGTGCCAGGGTGATCCCCCATGAGCGACACCTTCCTCCAGCGCGTCGACGCCATGGTCCGGGCCGCCACCGCCGAGGACCAGGCGTTCAGCGACCTGATGCCCCAGATCATGAGCGAGTCCCAGGGGCTGCCCCCGGTCGTGCTGAACATGGCGATGATGAAAATGGGCGAGGGCATCGCGGCCGCCCCGCCCAACCTCGGCTGCTGGCTCGCGATCATGGCGGGCGCCTGGGTCGAGAACGGCGCCACCACCTTCGGCGTGGCCGAACCCGTGCTCGCCAAGACGATCGAGGTCGCCACCGCCTCCGGCGAGTTCGCCGACGCCTGGCGCACCGCCACCGGGAACGAGCCGCCGGGCCCCGACGGGCAGCCGTCCCAGGAGATCGTCGACACCGTCGGCCCGCACCTGCGCGACCCGGTGGGCGCGATGATGGCGTGGTTCTCCATGGAACGCTTCGCCCTCAGCGCCAACACGATGCTGTCCAAGACGCCCGACCTGCGCGCGGGCGTCACCGACCGCGAGCACAAGGCGAAGGTCATCGACCGGCTGGCCGGCCACTGCGAGCAGATGGGCTGGGTGGGGCTGCTGCTGCGCGTCCTGGACGGCGAGCGGCTGCTGGTCCTGGAGCGGGAGAGCCGGCGCGGCTGGACGGTCACCATCGGCGGCATCGGCGACAACTTCCAGCTGCACACCCTGCTGGCCGGCGCGCTGATCGGCCGTCCCGGCGGCCTGCCCGGCACCCCGCCTTCGCCCGAGGTCATCGCCTGCTTCCAGGACGCCGACACCCCGCCCGACCGCCCGGTCATCTCCAGCCCGTGGAACCTGGTCGACGCGCACGGCGAATGGATCTACAACGAGGGCGTGCCCTACGACATCCCGGCCGTCAACGGCACCCGCGTCGTCGTGCTGGACCCGCCGTCCTACACCCGGCACTTCCCGGCCGGACGCAAGCACCCCTTGATGACGGGCAGCCTCACCCTCGACGGGATGCACGAGCCCGAGGACCTGGCGGGCTGGTGGCCGCACATCGCCCCCGCTCGGAACCCCGTCGGCGCCTAACCGGAGAAGTCGACGAACACGGCCGTGGCGTCGTCGAACCGCTTGCCGCGCCCGTCGGCGCGGATCTCGCGCTCCGCCACCCGGGTTCGCCGGATGACCCCGCCGGGGCCTTCGGTGCCCAGGAGATCGAGAAGACCGTCCCATTCCAGGAGACCGAACCGTTCGACCAGGCGGGCCGCGCCATCGCTGAGCAGGGCGGCCCGCCTCACCCCCTGGGCCTCCCCGGCCAGTGCCTCGTACGCCGCCTCGGGCTTGGTACTCGCCACCCAGAACCCGCCCGGACTGTTGCGCGCCGCCCGCACCGCCTCGATCGTGTAGCTCGGGAGGTGCTCGACGCGGTCGTCCCGTATGGCGTGCACTTCGTCCCCCGTATCGAGCAGCACGGGCGAGTCCGCCAGCACCAGCCACTGCACCGTCCGGCCCCAGCGCAGCATCGCCACAGTCGCCGATGGGCTGTCCCGGTTGTCCAGGTCGCACTCCCCCGAGTGCGCCCCGGCGACGCTCTTGATGGACTCCGCCAGCAGATCGGCCAGCGGACGGCCGTCCTCCGATGCGAGCCGCCCCGCCAGCGCCCCGCCCAGCCGCCGGACGAGCCACCCGGGCCCATGCGCACAACCGCTGTCCACACCGGGCCTGGACGTCGCCCCGTCGAGCACCACCGCCCAACCCGGCCCCGCGACGACGTGATCCTCGTTCACCAGGCCAGGCGTGGCCTCGGTCGCATAGCTCACCCGCACGCAGAAAGGTCTACCCCAGCGGAACCCCCGGCGGTGCCCACGAGTCCAAAGCCGGTATCCCGATCAAGATAGGAGAACGATGACCCCCGACATCATCGGCGACGCGCTGGTCCAGGCCTTCGCGGAACGGGGATACGAGGCCAGGCTCGCAGCCCCCGAAGCGCTCGTCGTGACGCTCCCCAGCGGCCCCACCGACGCCCTCGACATCGGCGAATGGCGCGCCTTCGCCGGCCGCAACTCCCGGGCCGAGCTGCCCGAGCACGCCGCGGCCTTCGTCCGGGGCTTCCTCCGCAAGGTCGAGCCCTTCCAGCGCATCGAGGAGCACTCGGAGATCGGCCGCCTGATCTCCGAGGAGCGGCTCCGGATACGGCTCTACACCGAGGAAGAGCTCGACTCCGTCCCCGGCATGCGCGAAGCCCTGCTCAACCGCCCGCTGGCGCCCGGCCTGCTCCAGAGCGTCGTCGTCGACTACCCGGACTCGATCATGCCGCTCAACCGGTCCTCGATCGGCGACGCCCCGGAGAACGAGATCTTCGCCGCGGCCCTGCGCGCCTCCATCGAGAAGGAACCGCACTACACCAAGACCGACACCGTCTGGGACGTCCCGATCCTGCACGTCGGGGAGACGCACCGCTACGTCGGCTCCCATGCGCACGTCCTCAAGCGGTACGTCGGCGCCGTCCCCTACGGCGCCCTGGTCTCCTTCCCCATCCCGGAGTACGTGATCGTCCACGAGATCGGCGACACCCACCTCTTCGCCGCGATGGAGACCATGCAGGCCCTCGCCCGCACGCACGTGGAGCAGGGCGAGAAGCCCCTCACCTCGAAGGTCTACTGGTGGCGCCCCGGCGCGTACGAGAACCTGCCCGAGCAGGAGGCCCTCGGCAGCGGCCTGGTGCCCGACCTGCGCCCCGTCGGGATCGAGGTCGACCACGAGGAGAAGAGCGTCGCCGCCCTCACCGCCGAGAGCGACGAGCTCATCAACCTGTGGATGCGCGACCACAGCTGAGACCGCGGCGCCCTGGCGCCCGTCCGGCGGGACGGGCGTCAAGCCGGGCGCAGCGGGCTCTCCACCTCGGAGACCTCCCGCTTCACCAGCGAGAAACGCCGCGTCCCGAGCCCGAAGACGTCCTTCTCGAGCCGGAGCACGGTCACGCCCACGTCGTAACCGGTCACCACCGTCTGCTCCGCCAGGACGATCTCCAGCATCCCCGGCTCCGTGCCGCGCCAGGTGAACCCCATCGCCTCCGACCCGGCCGCGTTCGCCCACTCCCACCAGCCGCCCCCGTCCGGCAGGAAGGCGAGCCACTCCCCTTCCATCGCACCGAACGGGGCGTCCTCCCAGTAGCCGACCGGCGTCACGACCCCACCTCGTCCGGCGTCGCCTCATGCCCGGGACGCCCCTTGCTGCGCCGCTGCTCCTTGAGCCGCGCCTCGTACAGATGCCGCCGCCCACCGGCGAGATCGTCCCGCACCCGCTGTTCGAGCCGCCGGAACGCCTCGTAGTAGAGGTCGTCGAACTCCTCCACCACCTGGTACGTCCACCGGCCCGGCAGCACGTTCCGGCCGACCAGCTCCCGCTGCAGCTCCTCGGCCCACGCGCGGTGCCCCGCCTCGGCGAGATGGTCGGCCGCGTCCCCGAGCGTGAAGTCCGCCGTCCCGATGAGCTGGTGAAACGCGTACAGGTGACCGCGCGCCCGCTCCACCGTCTCCCGCGCCTTGCTCAGCTCGCCCAGCGCCTCCACCGTCGCCCCGTCCGGCTCCACCTCAAGATCACTAGACATGCCTGTTCCTGTACCCGCCGATCCGGGCCTCCTCACCAAGGTAAACCACTGAGTGCAAATCCAGCTTGAAAAGTAAACCGCTCAGTGCAATCCTGCTGGACATGAACGACCGCCGGCCGGCCGCCCGGCGCACCGGCAGACCCGGGAAGCGCCAGGCCATCACCGAGGCCGCCCGCGGGGTGTTCGGCCGCGACGGCTACACCCGCGCGAGCGTCGACACGATCGCCGTCGAGGCGAACGTCTCCAAGCGCACCATCTACAACCACTTCGCCGACAAGGAGGAGCTCTTCCTCACGGTCGCCGTCGAAGGCGCCGACGCGGTCACCGAGGCCATCTGGGTCCTGATGGAACGCCACCTGTGGAACGTCACCGACCTCGAGAGGGACCTCATCGCGTTCAACCTCGACCGGGCGCGCACGATCACCGAGTTCCCCGACCACTTCGCCCTGGTGCGCACCATCCACCAGGAAGTGACCCGGCTCCCCGAGAAGGTCCTGGAACGCTGGCTCGCCCACGGCCCCCCTTCCGCGCACCGGCGGCTCGCCCCGTACCTCCAGAAGATCGCCGACCGCGGCCTGCTCGCCCTCGACGACGCGGAGAAGGCCGCCAACGTCCTGAACATGCTGACCATCAACGACATCCTGACCCGCTCGTTCCACGGCGCGATCCCGCTCCCCGACGACGAGACCAACGAGATCATCACCGATGGCGTGCGCGCGTTCCTGCGCCTCTACGCGAAGGAGTGACCCTGTCCTTCCTCTCCCCCGGCTACCCCGAGATCCGCCACCCCGGCGATGAGGGCGAGGTCAGCGCCGCCTACCGGCCGTCCGGCACCGCGCCCGACCTCACCACCCCGGGCGGAGGCCACTTCCACTACCTCTCGACGCACCTCACCACCGACGGGCTCTTCGGCCTCTACAAGAACCGGCTGGGCCCCGCCGCCGGCACCGGCACGCACTTCCACAAGACGATGTCAGAGGCCTTCTACGTCCTCTCCGGGGAACTCCACGTCTTCGACGGCGAACGCTGGTTCGACACCTGTACGTCCTGCCGGGTGGCCTGCACGCGTTCGGCAACGTCTCCGGCGAACCCGCCGACTTCCTCATGCTGTTCGCCCCCGGCGGCGCCCGCGAGGGCTACTTCGAAGGCCTGGCCGACCTGGCCGACCTGGCCGACGCCGAACGCGCCGCCTTCTTCGTCCGCCACGACAGCTTCTTCCGATGAGCCGTCGCCGCGGCCCCGGACGCCCGGTCTTCGGCTGAGGACTACCGCTTCGACTCGAAGTGCAGCACGGTGATCCCGCAGTCGAAGGGCCGCGCCGTGACAAGCCGGAACCGCTGAAGGCCGGGGAACACAGGCATCCCGGCACCGATCGCGGTGGGGTTGACGTACAGGCGGAGATCGTCGAGCAGCCCCCTGGAGACCAGGTCCCGGACGAGCGTGCCGCCTCCGTACGCGATCAGGTCCCCGCCGGGCTCCGCCTTGAGCCTGTTCACGCTCTCAGTCAGATCACCGCCGGCGACGACGGCGTTCTCCCAGGGCGACTCGGTGAGGCTGTTGGAGATGACCACCTTGGGCATGTTGTTCATCCAGTCGACGGTCTCCTTCGTCTCCCCCTCGGGCCTGGACTCCCAGGCCGGGATGAACCCCTCGGCAAGCTTGCGCCCCAGCACGATGCAGTCGACCGACTCGGTGGACGCGCCGACATAGGAGTTCAGATCATCGCTCCACGGCATCGTCATCCAGTCCATCTCCCCGTTCGGGCCGGCCATGTAGCCGTCAACGGTGACCTGGACCTGCAGCATGAACTTGCGCATGACACTTCCTCCCGGCGTCGAGTGCCTTAACCATGCCGGGCACCCATTACGGAATGTTTACGGCGCCCCTGTCAGCGAGCACGGATGGACAACAACCGATCACCGACTGCAAGAATAGCTCCGGTGACCGGCTCGACACTGAAGGTGCTCGGCGTTCATCGCCGCGGCTTCCATTGGGCGCACGCCCTGGACGGGGCATCGGCACCGCACTCACCTGCGAAGTCATGGCCGTCCCACCGGTGATCCCCGTGGCCATGCGCGCTGGGGCCGTCGGCGCCGTCGCACTCGTCCAGATCGTCTACACGCTCAGAAGCAAAGGCCGACATGGCACATTTCATGGTCTTGGTATTCGTTGAAGCACGCGCGACAGACCCGGGGGCGGTGGCGGAGGAGGCGATGATGCCGTATTTCGAGAGCAGGACCGACGGATTCGTCATCGGTGGCCGGTACGACGGGGTGGTGAAAGGGCAGGAGCAGGAGTTCAACCTGCCGCCTGCGGAGTTCCAGCGGCGATACGGGCTGGACGTGGTACGTCCGGAGAACAACATCGTGCCGGTGACCGCGTTGCCCCGGACGGTGGTGCCGCTTGCAGTGGTGACCCCAGACGGCGTGTGGCACGAGTGGGGCGACGATCAGGAGGAGGACGCGTGGGCGGCCGAGTTCCGGAAGCTGGCCGCCGCCCACCAGGACGCGCTGGCCGTGGCGATCGACTGCCACTGCTGAAGGCATCACCCGGCTGGGCTGTTCCGCACCGCCTTCAGCCATTCTTCGCCGGGCTGGACGGTGGGCAGGGTGCCGGAGGCCGTGATTCCGGCGCGGACACCAAACCAGTTCCCTCCGTACGGCTCCTCGGCTCGGCTCCGACGAGGCGTATGCGGTCACCGCCGAGTGAGTCGAATCACCGGGTATTCCCGGTCGGATTTGCCTTGGTACTTCGCGTAGCGGGGCTGGGCGTCGGTGATCCGCTGCCATGCCTGCTCACGGTCGGCGCCGTCGAGCCGTTGCGGCGTCACGGGCACGGCGTCGCGGCCGGGCGATTCGATCGACACCCGGTCGGGGTGCGCCATCAAATTGACGTACCAGTCCGGGTGCCGGGTACCGCCGCCCGATGCGACGATCAGCCGGGCGTCCTCACCGTCGGCGAACCACGCCAAAGGTGTTTGCCGCGGCTGCCCGCTTCGGCGCCCCACCGTGTGCAGGATCAGCACGTCCATCCCCATGAACCTGCTGCGGCCACGTCGGATACGGGTGTTCGTACGGGCGTTCATCCGCCGCTGCACCCACCGTGACAACGCCCCGGGCGAACCGGGCCGGCGCCCTCCACGACTGCCTGCCTGCTGGTCCTGTGTCATCGGCAACCTCCAGTCAGTCCCCTCCGTCCCGCGACACCGATGGCCCAGACACTCGCGATAGAACGTCAGAGCACGTTGTGCGAAAAGAAAGGTCGTTTGAACGGCGATGACGGTCACGCTAGGTGCGGCTCGGGGACCGGCGCTTCTCCGTTCCTGATCGGTCCTGCCACGCACAACGGCATCCCTGCCTCGTGAAGCGAGTGCCGCAGGTCCCCACGACTGACCGCCTCGAACGCAGCCGCCCGTCGGGCAGTGCACCTCCGCCGAGGGGGTCAGGCGCCTGGAGACCAATCTCAGGACACCGTCTGACAGGACGGCTGGACACGGCCGCCTGCGGGGCGAACGCATCTACGCGACTCTCAGAGGTGAATCTTCGCCACTGATCTCACTTCCCGACGGAGGATGGGCGAGATGCGGCTCACGCCGAGCCACGTGGCGGTTCGAGACGACCACTCAAGCCGACCGGACAGCAGCAAGACGACCCTTCACCCGTGTCTTCCCTGGTGAAGGACCGTTCTGTCTGGTGGTGGAGGCGCCCACAGGCGCTCGACCAGCAGGCCGAGCACGGCGATCCGCAGCGGGCCCTCCTCCGTCGATGCGCCTGTGAACCGGGAAGCAGCGCAGCGATTCAGCGATTACAAATGATCAAATGTTCTTACGAGGAGCCGCTGCGGCGATCCGACAGTTCGGCGCGGACGTCTTGGGCGCGGGCACAACGTCCATCACCTGTTACCCCGAAAGGGAAAGCTGTTCCGGTACAGCACGACCGCAGCAAGCAAAGGTTGTGATCCAGGGCGCGTCTGTCAACTTGTCCGTTCGGGTCGGCTGAGGTTTGGCCTCGTCGGGTTCGGCCCAGCGGCGCGGGTCGGTGAGCGCGTCCACCGCGGCCAGGATGGCCCGGGTCTCGGCCAGAACCCGCGTGCCCGCCGGGGTCAGAGTGACCCGCGGCTGGTCCGTTCGAACAGCCTGACACCCACCTCACGCTCCAGGCCCTGGATGTTCCGGCCGAACGGCTGCGCGCCGGTGTAGTGCCGCCGCGCGGCGCGGCCGAAATGCAACTCTTCCCAAGCGCAATGGCGTAACGAAGTGACCGGATGTCCATGCATTCCCCTCCGTGAATGCGGCTGAGGTCCTGGTGGAGGCGAGTAAGACACCTGGGACCTGGTGTTAAGGCGTCAGGCGCGCGAGCCGTCGTGTCGGTTGATAGTCAGCCGGATGAGCCGCACGGGCTTGACGCGACCGCTGCCGAAGCGCTCGCCCACGGCGACTCCCCGGTAGTGAGGTGCTGGTCTCGACGCCCTGGCCGGGCCCCGGCGTCCTGGTGCTCGACGGCGAGGGCCGCACCCTGGTCGCCAACGAGATGGCGCGGCGCTGGCTAACGAGATCGGCACGCTGGCCCCACGCGAGGTATCGGCGGCGGCCCGAGCCGGACGGGGCGACGAGGCGTATCTGCGGGTACGGTCCCGCACCGGGCGTTGGCTGTCGCTGTGGGGTTCGCCGCTGGACGGTGATCCGCACAGCGGCGCCTCGGTCGCCATCCAGCCGACCCCGGCCTCCGACATCACCGAGATGCTGGCCCTCGCGTATGGGCTGACGGAGCGGGAGATCCTGGAGCAGGTGATCTCCGGCCGGTCGTCGACGGGGATCGCCTAGGTGCTGACCATGTCCCACTACACCGTGCAGGACCATTAGAAGTCCATCTTCGCCAAGTTCGGCGTGCGCAGCCGCGGGCAGCTGGTGGCGCACGCCCTGGGCATTCTGTCCATGGACGTTTCGCCTTATTGAGCCGGTTGGCCTCGACATCTTCCAGGCTCTGAGCATCGCGGGGCCGCGGATCTGGCGCTTGCCCGCTTGCGGTGCCGTTTGAACAGGCTGCGCACCCTGCCGCGGACACCCTGGTA
Source organism: Actinomadura vinacea (assembly GCF_039532545.1). Lineage (NCBI taxonomy): Bacteria > Bacillati > Actinomycetota > Actinomycetes > Streptosporangiales > Thermomonosporaceae > Actinomadura > Actinomadura vinacea. Next base: position 37,244 of record NZ_BAAARW010000032.1, read on the forward strand.
GCCCTTGTCGGCGAAGGTCATCATGCACGTCGATGACGCCGTGAGCCCGCCGGCACCAGTAAAGGCGGCATCGCTCGGGATAGGCGTGCCAACGCCCCTACATCTTGTGGTCTATTGCTTCGTCGGCGTCGGCTTCGCGACTCCGCAGTTCGGCGTCCCCGCCTGGCCGCGTCGCCGGGCGCAGAGCACTGTCGCGCCCACGCCGGTGGGCATCGGCGACGTGGAGTCCTCGGCCTGCCCGGACAGTCGCCGGTCGCCGGCAGCTCGACGATCCCGTTTGACGTTCTTGTGCGTTAACGACAATCTATGGCTAACCGTTAGCGGTGACGCCTGGCCCGCGGGACGCGGCACCGGGTGACTCGACGACCTGCATCGGGCTGGAGGACTGACCGTCATGGGCCGCATCCTGCTGGTGTTCCGACTCGTTGTGGCCGACGTGCGCCGCCATCCCGCTCAGGCTGCGATGCTCCTTGTCTCGATCACCGCCGCCACCGCCACATTGGCCCTGGGCATGTCACTGGGAGAGGCGACCGACACGCTCTACCGGCAGACCCGCGCGGCCACGGCCGGACCAGACGTGGTGGCGCTTACCCCTGGCAGCGGCCGGACCGCGACTTCGGCGATGGCAGCGTTGGAGCATGCTCCCGGGGTCGCCGGCTACAGCGGACCGTACCGCCAGTACTACACAACGCTGAAGGCGCACGGCTCCACGTCGCGCGCGGTGGCGCAAGGCGCCGACGCGACACCAGGCCGGATCGATCGCCCGCTGGTGACCTCGGGCACCTGGGTACGCCCCGGCGGCGTCGTGGTCGAACGCGGCTTCGCCACCGCCCTGGGCGTCCGGGTCGGCGACCGCGTCACCGTCGCCGGCCGCTCGCTTCCCGTCATCGGGATCGCCGTGACCGCAGCGCACACCATCTATCCATGGGCGGGAATGAACGGCCCGGGCGGCGGGCCGAGCGACTACAACGGTCTGGTCTGGGTGAGTGAAACCGACACCCGAGCGCTGGCGGCCGCCGACCTTCCGGTGACCTCCCTCCTCTACCTGAAACTGCGGGACCCCGCCGCCACTCAAGAGTTCGTGGTCTCCCGCCGTCCCTTCAGTGACGAGTACCCAACGAACTTCTTCACCTGGCAGTTCATGGCTCGGCAGGACGAGGTCATCCTCAGGATCAGCCAGCCGATCCTGGTCATCGGCAGCTGGCTGCTCAGTTTCCTGGCCATCGCCGGCGTGGCCACACTGGCGGCGGGACGTGCCGCCAAGCAGACCCGCCGGGTCGGGCTGCTCAAGGCCGTCGGTGCCACCCCCGGCCTCATCGCCGCCGTCCTGTTCGCCGAATACCTGACGGTGGCGCTGATCGCCGACGCGCTGGGCCTGGCGATCGCCCGGCTGGCCGCGCCCGCCGTCGTCAATCCCTCCGCGAGCCTGCTCACCACCGCCACCGGTCCGAGCGGCGACACCATCTTCTTCACGACCGTCGTCGCCCTGGCCGTGGCGGTCCTGACCACCCTCGGCCCGACCGTGCGGGCCCTGCGCACCGAGACCGTCACCGCGCTGGCCGACACCGCCCGCCGGCCAAAGCATCGGGCTTTGCTGAACGGATTGTCGGCGTTGCTGCCGACCCCGTTGCTGCTCGGGCTGCGGCTGATCGCACGCCGTCCCGGCCGCGCCGTCCTGCACGCGTGGAGCATCGCGATCATGCTGATCGGCGCCACGGCCCTGCTGATGCTCTACGCCCAGCCCGTCAGGAGCTACGGCCTGGGCTCGCCCGACCTGGGCAATGTGCAGGTCGAGCAAGGACGCCACACGCTGCTGGCCGTCACCGTCGCGCTGGCCGCGCTCGCCGCCGTGAACATCATCACGATCACCTGGACCACCGCCCTGGAAGCCCGCCGCACCATGGCCATCGCACGCGCCCTCGGCGCCACCCCCGGGCAGATCACGGCCGGCCTGTCCACCGCCCAGCTCCTGCCCACCGTGCCCGGCGCCATCGTCGGCATCCCCTTGGGCATCTTCGTGTCCGGAGATGTGATCATGCCGCCCGCCTGGTGGCTGTTCACCGCGGCGCTCGTGTCGCTCCTGGTGACGGCGGCGCTCACCGCCTTGCCCGCGCGCATCGCGGCCCGCCGTCCCGTGGCACGAACCCTCAGCGCCGAAGCACCATGAGCAAATCAGCGATGCGGCAGGCTCTCAGTCCCGCTTCGGGCACGCCTTGCCGAGGGGACAGTCAGTCCTATGGGAAAGGGCTCTGGAGCATCGATGTGTCACCCACGCTGTAGTGGGTGACATCCATCGTGAAGGGCTGGATGCCGCGGCAGTCCAAGACCGAGCCGTATGCGGCGGGACGTGCGGGCGGACCTGACGGTCTGGGCTGATCACGCGGACGCCTGACCCGTATAGCCACGAAAGCAGCGCTCCTGGGCCTTCACACTGGGCTCAGACCGCTGAGGCGTTCGCACAGCGACCACACCGCTTCTTGCCCTCGCGCATCAAGCACGCCTGACGGCCAGGCTACGCGGCGTACCTTGGCGTCGAAGTACGCACCCGTAACCCCCTCCACCTGGGGGCTGGACGCTAGATAGATGCTGGAACGCGAGGCTTTGGCCATGTCCGCCAGCAGCAGGGGCCCCAGCAATCTGATCAGCGGGGCGACGGGCCGGTAAAGATAGGGGAACGCGCGCATCGGAGTGGCTTGGTTCCCTGGCGTGTAGGCGTGTCCTGGGTAGGCCACGTTGACGGCCACCCCCTCCAGTTGGGACGCGAACCGGTGGCTCATCGCCATCAGCGCCGTCTTGGCGTGGTTGTACTGCGCGAACGTCCACCCTACGAATCTCTTCTCGCCCTGCAAGTTGGCCGGATCGATCGTCCCGTCGGGCATGCCGCCGGTCACGTTGATCACCCGTGCCGCGTCCGCGGCGCGCAGCATTGGCAGCAGCAGGCAGGTGAGGGCGTACGCGGCGAGCACGTTGACGGCGAACGTGGCCTCGACGCCGTCCCGGGTGAGCCGCCGCTCGGCGTTCATGCCTCCCGCATTGTTAATCAGGACGTCGAGGCGGTCGTATCGCTCGGCGACCTGCTCGGCAAGGCGCCGCAGCCCGGTCATGTCCGATAGGTCCGCGGTCAGCGCCGTGACCTCACCGGCGGCCTCTCGCGACAGCTCACCGGCGGCGGTCCCGGCACGATCCGGGTCCCGTCCGACAAGGGTGACGTGGGCGCCACGGAGGGCCAGTGCCCGCGCGGTCTCACGGCCGATTCCCGCCGTGCTTCCGGTCACCAAGACGGTTTTGCCATGCATGTGTCGTCTCCTCACGAACCCGCCGTCGCGTTAGCAGGACCAAAATATGTCATCCAGTGCCACAAGCAACTCACAATGCCGTAACCTATCCGCAGTGCAAGACAACTGGGGAGACCATGGGGCTGAGGGAACGGACACGCCGCGCCGTGCGGGCCGAGCTGGCTGAGCTGGCGCTGGGACTGTTCGTCGAACGCGGCTACGAGCGGACCACGGTGGAGGACATCACCGCCGCCGCGGGCCTGTCCAGGCGCAGCTTCTTCCGCTACTTCCCGACCAAGGAGGACGTGCTGTTCGGCGACGTCGACGACCTTGCCGAACAGATCGCCGAGGACATCCGCGCACGGCCCGGCGGCGAGGACGCGTGGGCCTGTCTGCACGCCGTGCTACGCGACTGGGAGCCACGCATCCACGCCGCCCAGCGGGAACTCACCGGTTTGCGCCTCATCGAGACGACCCCGGCACTACGCGCGCGCCTGCACCAAAAACGCGACGAACTACGCGGACGAATCGCCGCCGCTCTGCAAGAACGACCCGGCGCCTCACTCGACACCTTCACCGCCGACCTGCTCACCGCCGCCGCCGGCGCCGCCCTGGACGCGGGTGCCCGCGCGTGGCTGCGCTCGGACGGCACCGCCGACCGCACCGAGCTCATCGACCAGGCTTTCACTCTGCTAACCCCGCGTCTCTGAGGCTGCGTCTCGCCAGGTGTTGGGCTTACCTGCCCGGCACGCAGCCCAGGAAATACGGTGACGCGGCACTGCAGCAGACGCAGAGGCGATCCGAAGGGCGGCTACCACCGCTCCTTGCCGGCCTGAACGCCGTGGCGACCGTTGTCGAATCTCACCGGCATCCCAGAGCCGGACTCCCGCCTGCCGTTGACCGACGCACTCACCTTGGCTGGAATCTGCCCACGGCGCTGGCTACCCTCTTCGGTCGCTTCTCTGGGGTGGCCTTCGTCCATGACCGGTCCCACCCAGCCAGCGCGAAGAGGGAGCCCCGGCGTCGACGAGGCCCTTCCCGATGAACCTGCGAAGGCGGAGCGGTATGCCTCTGAGGAGGAACCACCGGCCACGACCGCCGGAAGAGGGCAAGGAGAACCCACTCCCAGCCGATCCGGGCGACCAGAAGCGCAATCAGCCTCATCCCGACCACGCTCGGAGCGGCAAGCCACATTGCCCAGCCATCCAGGACGCCAAGGACCACACCCACAGCAGACAGAAGAGGATCCCGAAGCCGACCACGCCCAGCGCGCCGACGTAGACCATCGGACGAGGATCGGGGTCACCTCGCGCTCGAACTTCAGGTCGACCAAAGCAGCGAGCAACGAGGCAGGGCGCCGCGAACGGACACGGTCGCCGGGAGGCGCCACGAAGTCAAGATCACCGCATGAGATCAGCGCCGGTCAAGCACGCCCGAGCAGTCCGCCGCGCGTACCCCAGTCGTGCCCCACGCGTGCCCGTAAGGGCGGTCAATCAGGGGTATTCAGGGGGACTCACGGTAAGAAAGCAAAGGACCTTCCCCGGCGTGTTACGCCTGGTGGGAAGGCCCTTTTGCTGGTGTGGCGGGTCCAGGATTCGAACCTGGGTAGGCTAAGCCGACGGATTTACAGCCCGCCATGGATTGCGGCGTTGCTCCTCCGATGACCTGCACGGGAACCGGCATCGTCACCCCGTGAGCGCTGAGCCATCCCGCGCATATCCCGTGAGGCGGCGGCCCGCTGTCGCGTGGTGTGCGGTCCCCGTGAGGCCCTGGGCGTGTGTTACTCGTCGCTCGGCATGAGCATGAGACGTCACTGCGATTGAGCACGTCAGGGACCGAAACTCAGTTAAGACCGGCGACACGATCGTGAGCACAGCGAAGCGTTCAACATCGCGGTGCCTGCCTGCTCATGCGCACTGCTGGCAAAGCGATCCTGTCCGGGGCTGGACGGGCCGAGTTCGTCCGCTGTTGGCCGATGAGAGGACGTTGCAATCTCTTGTATGAGCGGGCTAATGAGTATCGCAGGCAGTAGGTTCCTCATCTGCACAATGCACGGCGTCGTGCAGGACAGGGCTACCCGGCTACCGGCTCGATTGATGACAAGAACTCGTCCCACGAGTTCGAGAGACGCTCGTTCTGAACCGGCGTGAGGTGACCGGAGTCGTCCTCCTCAAGTTCGTGGCTGTGGTACCAGACTGAGCCACGGTCGTGGCCAGTGACGGCCAGCAGGAACAGGCTGCCGCCGGCGTCGGTGCCGACGGGCACGTAGCCGTGGGGGATCACATCACCCCTCGAGTTCAGCGCGGGCCACAGGCTCGCCCATTCCGGAACGTCGCCGATGCCGAAGATGATCTCGATTCCTTGGTTGTTGTAGCTGGCCAGCGTGCCGCCGTCCTGCGCCTGTAGATACTTGCGATACGACTCAGGGAGCCTCGCGCCCAGGCGCTCCTCGAGTTCGGCCAGGCGCCTGGGGGGAGCCGCCGGATAGGTCTCGTCGTAGATCAGGGTCATTGGCCTTCGCTTCCCTTCACATCGGACACACTCAAGTAGCCACGAAGAGCGCGCCGTCGACGACGGCACGCGACTCGTGAAAGCGTGGCCGCCATGACGAGCATCGCGTCGTCAAATGAGCATGGCCAGGGATTATCGGTCAGGACATATCCCCGCGTTGATGCTCATTGGCGATGACGCTCTGTGCTCATGATGAGTGACGCTCCACAGGCGTGCGGCGTAGCCGCTGTTCTTCTCCCCACCTTCCTCCCCCCGGCCCCGACGAGACCTGCACTTAGCGACGGACACGGTTCCGTCAAGGGTGGCCGTAGGCCATCGGCGCAGCCGACGCGCAGCGCCCTTGACGGGTTCTGGCCGTCGCCATCCTCAACCGATCGGAGTCGGGGGGAGCCCCGCACCTTTCCAGGCCCGCCTGCAACTCTCCTGGTGCGGGAAGCTCTTGGCGTGAAGCTAGAGGGACATCCAGCAGTACAGATGTCTGCGTTGCTCGCGTGCTCGCTGGGCGATGTCGCGTAGTCCGCGCATGATCTGCTCCAGTTCGATGGGGTCGGCCGCGCCCCAGAACTCCTCTGTCTGTGACCAGGGCGGGGCCGCGGCAGCGAACTGGTCGTCGCTCGCATCTGCCATGAGGGTCACGAAGTCGTCGGAGACGGTCACGACCCATTGCTCGGTGTCGCTCTCTTCGTTGGGAGCGATGAGGTCGGCATGGCGGGGCCTGCTGCTGACCTGTTCGTAGGGGCGTCCCGTGAGGATCGCCTCAAGGGTGCCTAGCTGAACAGCCGGATCAATGCCGCCTTCTACGTGCTCTTTCGGTGGTTGCCCTTCAGGCGGGTGGCCGGGACCCGCACCCCAGTCGATGATCTGGGCGGCCTCGTCGTCGGTTGTCGCGATGAAGTAGTCGTAGAGAATCCCCATGCGGAGCAACATTGCCAGACGCTTTGCACAGGTCGAAGCATCCTGCGGCTCGCCGGGAGGCGGCGCGACCCCGTGACCGCCGGCGGCCGGGTGGCAAGGCTTGGGCTGCGCGATGCGCGGCCGGGCGCGTGGCGCCGGTGACCGGCGCCCACGCCGCACGCTCCGGCGGCGCTGGCGGCGGGCCGCGCCAACGGCGCGAGCGCCGCCGCCCTTGATCTATAACAGCTGAATCCGGCAGCGGTGGCGAAGCGACTCCGTGCTGTCAGCTTTGGGAATCATTCGGAACTTGCCTGTTAGGGCTGCTGACCTGGCGTTCCGAGTTTCCGTTAGTGACCGTGAATGCCCCTTGATCACCATGGCTAATCGTTCGCTAATCGCTCGTCGCCCGCCGTCTGACCTGGGGTAGCGGTCAGGTCTTGTCGCTCGTCCGGCTGGCGCCAAGGCATCGTCGGTGTACGTCGACACAGCGCCATCCGCAACGCTCCGGGGTGCTCGTTCGCGCGAACGGCGAGAAGGTGTGACAGACAGTCTCGCGCGAACGAGCACCCCGGCCCGCGGGGGGCTGGGGGCTGCGAAGCCCCCGCTTCGAGCACGCCAAGCCCGTTCGGGCGACCAACCAGGCCCCATGGCGGATTGCCTGTCAGAGCTCGGAAAGCAGGTCTTCGCCCGGAAATAGGGGCAGGTACCCCCGGCGCTTCATCTCATCAACAATCCATCGTTCACGCTGTGTCAGCTCCACCAGATGTCGAAAGAGATCATCGACGTGCTGTGCGGTGCGCTCGTCATGCTCACGCAGTCTCCCCAACGCCGCGTTGACCTTGTCTCGGAGGGCTCGAAGAGACTCACGTGCCTCTGGATCGTCTCCAATCCGTGTATGGAACTTGGCTAGTGCCTCGCCGTAGGTCTCCGCAAGCTTGGCGTCTGAGTCTGCTGAATTCTTCTGATGACGTTCGACCCTCTCTAGCTCGGCCCTTGCCTGCTCAATCTGGCTTCGAAGAAGCGGCAGCAGCGCCAGAAGAGTGCTTGCATCGGCCGCACAGAAGAGCTTCTCGGTAGTCGCGTCAAGGGCCATGGCTCCCAGTATGGCGGCCTTGCAATCCGTCGTGATGGCTTCTGGGCTGCTGTGCTCACTAGGGCGGCCGTGACCGGGCTGCGAGACGGGACCGGACGGAACAGGCCGCATGCCCGGCTCGCAGAGCCGGGCGCGGCCGCCCGGCGACCGCGAAGCGGGCGCCCTTGAAGACGTAAAGAAAGTCCTCATCCGGGGCTGTTTGCCCTGGTGTCCTTCCTCGG
>NZ_BAAARW010000033.1:0-5934 GCF_039532545.1 Actinomadura vinacea
TGTGATCACCTGACCCACACAAGATCATCGGACAGCGGCGACCCGCGTTACGTGACAGCCTTTAGGTGGTCGTTCGCGACCGGGCCTCGGCGGCCCAGTGGGGTGCGTTCCAGTGGTCGGCGATGGTGGCGGCCTGGGCGAAGTGGGTGGCGGCCTGGTGGTCGCGGCCGAGGAGGACGGCCAGCTCGCCGAGGGTGTGAGTGACCGGGCGCAGCGCCAACGACAGGCTCGTGGCGCCCGCCGGGGGGCCGTCGCGGTGCGGAAGCAGCGTCGCGTAGATCTCCTCGGCGGCGTCGCGGTCGTTCAAGGCGACGATGGCCATCGCGCGCAACGTTGTGAAGAAGGTGAAGAAGAAGTCGGGGCGGATCGGGCTGGGGGACGCGCGGACCGCGCGGGCTTCGGCGTCCAGGCCGTTGGCGTGGAGGGCGAGCGCGAGCAGGTCGGAGGTCATCGGGCCGAGCGCGGCGTGGAGTGCGCGCACGTCGTCCAGGTGCGCGCCGAGCGTGCCGTCGTTCAGCCAGATCGTGGCCAGGGCGAGTTGGTGAAAGCCCGTGTGCACCGATCCGGCGCGCCGCATGCCCTCGTCGGCCTTGATGTAGAGGAGTTCGGCGTCGGCGAATCGGCCTTCGATGAGCGCCAGGGTCGCCAGCATGATCTCGGCGACGGCGATCGCCTCGCGCATTCGGTAGGTGCGCGCGAGTTCCAGGGCCTCGGTGGTCACCTGGTGCATGGTCACCGGGTCGTTAGCGGCGGCGGCGACGGTGGCATGGTTGAGCAGCCCGGTGACGCGGTAGACCGGCAGGTCGTGCTCGGTGCCGATCTCCACGAGCTCCCGGCAGAGCTCGGCGTCGCCGTGGACTTCGGCCAGGATCCGGAGTGCCGCGGCCCGCAGCCGGGGTCCGGTGGCGAGGTCGAGTGCCTCCTGCGCTGCCTCCAGGACGGTCGGGTCGTCCTCGCCGACCAGTTCGTTGGCGTACGCCGTCAGGAGCCGGGACCGCACCGAAGGGGTCAGGTCGCGCTCCAGCAGGCGGCTCAGGCGGTCGACGATGGGCCGGTCCACGGTGCCGTACGTACGGGCCTGCCAGGTGGTCGGCTCTGTCCACGCGGTGAATGCGGCGATCATCAGGTCGTCGCGGCCCAGGGACTCTGCGTACTCCACGGCTTCACGGCGGGTCTCGCGGGCGGCTCCGACGGCTCCCGCCCGGATCTGTGCGCGCAGCAGCCTGCCGAGCAGTTCGACGCGTTCGTCCGGTCCGGTCGAGTTGGTGACGGCGTCGGTGAGGAGGTCGGCCGCCACGTCGTGGGCGTAGCGGGCCTCGGCAAGCTCGGCGGCCTGGACGCAGTAGCCGACGGCCTTCGGTGAGCCGGCGCGCGCGTAGTGGTGGGCCAGCGCCGTGATGTCGTCGGTGCCTTCCAGAGCGGCGGCGATCCGGGCGTGCATCCGGGTGGCACGCAATCTGCTGACGTCGGCGACGAGCGTGTCCCTGACGAGGGCGTGGACGAAGCGGATGTGGCCTGGGCCGGGCTCGTCGAGGAGCCCGGCGATGACGCCCGCGTCCAGTGCGTCCAGCACGCCGTCCTCGTCGGTGTCGGCGGCCTTGACCAGGACGTCCACCGAGCTTTCCCGGCCTGCGACAGCGGCGAGCCGGAGGATGGACACGCCGCCTTCGGGCAGCCGTGCGAGGCGGCGGCGCAGGACGTCCCGTACGCCCTGGGGGACCTCGGAGAGGGCGACCAGCGCGCCTTCGCCGTTCAGCAGCCGGGCGCTTTCGCGCACGTAGAACGGGTTGCCGCCGGTGCGCTCGGCGATCGCTGCGATGGTCTCCTCGTCGGCCTCGCATTCGGTCCGTACGAGCTCGGCGACGGCCTCGTCGTTCAGCCCCGGCAGCGCCAGGCGGAGGGGCGTGGCGCGCGCGAGGGAGGCCAGCGTTTGGGTGAGGTGCCCGCTCTCGTCCGCGCGGTACGCGGCGACGACCAGGATCGGGGCCCGCAGGCCGAGGCCGCCGCCGAGCAGTTCCAGCGTGGCGGCGTCCGCCCAGTGCAGGTCGTCCAGCACGACGGCGACCGGGCGTTTCGTGGCGGCCGCCGCCAGCCACTTCCACACGGCTTGGCGCAGCCGGAACCGTCCTGCGGTGGCGTCGTCGTCCGCCGGTCCGGTGTCGGTGAGGAGCGGTGCGAGGTCGTCCGCGAACTCGCCTAGGTGCGTGGTCGCGGCGACGGCTCTCAGCGCCTCAGTCCAGGCCCATGCGGGCGGCGCGCTGTCGACATCGGGGCAGTGCCCGGCGGCGACCAGCCACCCGTCACGTTCGAGCCGCCTGCCGAGGTGTTCCAGCAGCGTCGACTTGCCGAGCCCGGCCTCGCCGGTGACAAGGGCGATGCGGGCGCCGTCGGCGGCGGCCTCGGCGGCGGCCGTGACCAGTGCCGACAGCTGTGCCTCGCGTCCGACGAACGGCGCCTCGATGATCGGAGCCGTCCGCGGCAGCGGTGCGGTCGGCGGTGGCGGGGGCACGGTCTCGCGCATGATGTCCGTGCGCTGGGTGAGGATCGCCTCCTCCAACGCCGTCAGGTCCGGGCCGGGGTCGAGCCCGAACTCCTCGGCGAAGATGCCGCGGGCGCGGCGGAGCGTCGCCAGCGCGTCGGCTTGGCGGCCACTGCTCCACAGTGCCAGGGCGTGCAGCCGCCAGCCCTCCTCGCGGAGCGGCTCGTCGCGGGTGAGCCGCTCGGCCTCGGGAACCACCGCAGCGGGGTCGCCGATGCGCAGACCCGCCGCGACGTGCAGTTCGGTGGCGACCAGGCGCAGCTCGTTCAGCCGGGCCGTCTCGGCGGCGGCCCACGGCTCGTCGGCGACCTCGGCGAACGCCGGTCCCTGCCACAGTCCGAGCGCCTCGGCGAGCCGAGCCTGGGCGACGCGCGGGTCGGTGCCGGCACGGGCCTGGTCGAGCAAGTCCTCGAACCGCCACGCGTCCACCGCCTCCGGCGGCAGCCGCAGCGCATAGCCGGGCGACGCGCTCACCAGCAGCCGGGCCGGCGTGCGCGGCGGACGCCCGGGCTCCAGCAACCGGCGCAGGTTGGACACATACGCCTGCAAGGACATCAGCGCCCGCGCGGGCGGCTCCCCGCGCCACAGATCCTCGATCATCCGGTCGACCGGCACGACCTGCCCACGCGCCGCCACCAGCAAGGCCAGCACGCCCCGCTGCCGCGGCCCGCCGAGGTGGACGGTCCCACCGTTCATCTCGGCCGCGAACGAGCCCAGCACCCGGATGAAGACCATGATCCGCACATCGTACGTGGACTGGTCCAAGTCGGTTCCAAGTCGCCTCCAAACACCCGGGAGCAGCCTGAACACGTCGCAACCGATGAAGGGCAGGAACAGATGAGCGTCAACACCCAGGATATGGAGATCGTCCACCGCGTGCTCCGCCGTGAGTCGCGGCTGCTGGTGGAGCTCGTCGCGGCCGTCGTGCCGGGTGACACCGCTCGCGCCAAGGTGATCGCCGACCACTTCCGCGTCTACCGGGTGGGCCTGCACAACCATCACGAGGGCGAGGACGAGCTGCTGTGGCCGCCGCTCCTTTCCCGGGTGGACCTGGAGGCCGACATCGTCCTGCGCATGGAGGCCCAGCACGAACGCATCGCGGCCACCCTGACCAGGCTGGACGCCGCGGTCCCCGCCTGGGAGGCCGGCGCGGGCGCCGACGAACGCGACATCCTCGTGGCCGCCCTGGCCGAGCACCGTGCGGTCCTGCTGGAACACCTCGACGACGAGGAGGGCACCCTCCTCCCGCTCGCGGCCCAGCACATCACCGAGCAGGAGTGGGCCTCCCTGGGCGACCACCTGGTGAACAACACGCCCAAGCTCACCTTGCTCACGCTCTTCGGCGCCGTCCTGGAAGACGCGAACCCGGCCGAGCGCGCCATCGTCCTCAGCGGCCTCCCCACCCCGGTCCGCGTCATCTGGCACGTCATCGGCCGCCCCCGCTACGCCCGCCACATCCGCCGCGTCCGCGGCTGAACCCCGCCCAGTCTGAACGTCAAAGGAGAAGAACCATGTCGCTGAAGAACATCAACACCGTCCTGGCCACCGCCGGCGTCCTGTTCACCCTCTACCTCGGGACGTCCTTCGTCCTGCCCCTCGAGACGTCCTTCCCGGGCCTGCCGAACTGGCCCTCTGGCGACGGCGGCGGCTTCCTCATCGTGAAGGGCAGCCGCGAAATCGCGATGGGCCTGGCTATGGGCGTCCTGCTGGTGACGGGCCACCGCCGCGCCCTGGGCTGGGTCCTGCTGATGGTGGCCGTCGCCCCGTTCGGCGACATGGTCAACGTCCTGGCCCACCGCGGCTCCATGGCCGCCGCGTTCGGCATCCACGGCCTGACCTCGGCGCTGATCGCGGTCACGGGCCTACTGATCCTCCGCGAGACCAGCAAGGCCCGCAAGGCCCGCAAGGCCCAGGAGGCCGCCGCCCCAGCGCCCGCTGCGCAGCCCGCCTGACCTCTGCACCCCCGAAGGTGTTCACGGTGTTCCTTCGCATTTTCTGAGAACTCGAAAAGGGGAGACGACAATGACGATCAACGACCTGCGCGGTGTCCTCAAAGTGAAGCGCCCCGGGTTCGATAGAGGCTCTAGGTTGTGGCTGGCTCCACACCGCATCAAGCAGACGATCGCCGACCTTCACGAAGCCCAGGAAAACGAGCCGGTCAACAGCCTCACCGTCCGTGCGAGGGCACGCATCGCCCGGTGCGATACCAAGCTCGCGCGCTACCGGGCCGCTCTGGAGTCAGGCACCGACCCGGCCACCGTCGCCAGGTGGGTCACCGAGGTCAATGCCGAACGCTCCGCCGCCGAAGCCGAACTCCGGACTGCTGAAAGCCAGCAGCACGAACTCTTGACTCCAGAAGAGATCGAGGAGCTCATCACCAGGCTCGGCGGGCTGGTGCGCATCCTGGCGAAGGCCGAGCCCGAGACGAGGCAGGACGTCTACCAGCAACTCGGTGTCAGGCTCACCTACCACCCGGACAAACAAGAAATCCGGGCCGAGGTGAATCTCGACCCGGATCGCATCCGCCAGACGACTACCGATCGCCACTTTGGGGTGACCGTGAGTGTCCGAGGGGCGACTGGCGCCGTTTCCCCAAAAACCATACCCCTATCCGCTGCGTTGCCGTTCTCGGCCTAGCGCCATTACTGAATATGTGATTGGGTCGTGTGCGGTCTTATGTGGTCGCATATACCCCCTGGTGTCGCATTGGAGAGTGGTATCGAATCGCGGTTGGTAGATGATCGCTCATCGATGGCTACTCGTCTGTCCCGTCTAATTTGACAACCTGCGAACGCGCCGCCTACGCCCGCTCAGGCGCCGCCACGACCGGCCACCTTCCGGGCGGCCCCGCAAGATGACCGATGACCCGGTCCGCCGAGCCATCGTCGGCTGGACGCCGGAGCGTCTGGCCGAGGTCGCCGCTGGCTGCAGAGGCAACCACTCCGCCCTCTACCGGCGGATCCAGGACAGCCACACACCCAAGACGGCACGCCCCCAAGGACAAGCCGTGCTGCCGCGAATGCCAGGCCGCGATCACGGCCCCCCCGAGGTGGTCTGCCCCAACTGCGGCATCGACAACCCCGCTCCTACCGAGCACGCCATGCAGGTGGAACTCAACGCCGAATCGTCGCTCCTCGAACCAGACGCTACGGCCACGCCGGTCCAAGTCGACCTGCTATCGCCCCTGGCTCGCTCGCCGATCAGCAGGACTGACGCCCAGGGATTCACCCAACCGTCATTCTCCCTTTAATCTCTCATCGATATCCGGTTCGAAACGCCCATATTCAGTGGACCTGGCCTTCGGTCTGCGTCGATATATCAAACGCTGTGTTAAAGGCTGTCACGTAACGCGGGTCGCCGCTGTCCGATGATCTTGTGTGGGTCAGGTGATCACA
>NZ_BAAARW010000034.1:0-85252 GCF_039532545.1 Actinomadura vinacea
CCGGGGCCGCCGCCCCGGCCGGGAGCGGAGGGCCGCGAGGACGGCATGTTCATCGGGCTCGGCCGCGGGCCGCCCCCGCCCGACGGGCGCGGCGGCATGCTGCCGGGGCTGCGCCGGGGACCGCCGGCCCGCGGGGGCCTCGTACGCGGGCCGCCGGACGGGCGCGGGCCGCCGGGACGGTCACCGCCGCCCGGACGGTCGCCGCCCGGGCGCGGGCCGGGACGCGGCCCCGGCTTGGGCGCCTGGCCCATGCCGGTGTTGGTCGAGCTGAACGGGTTGTTGCCCGGACGCGGCCCACCGGGGCCACGGCCGCGGCCGCCGTCGCGTCCACCGTCACGTCCGCCGTCGCGCGGGCCCGGACGCGGGCCCGGCTTGGGCGCGCGGGGACCCGGACGCGGACCTCCGTCACGGGCACCGTCACGGGCACCGTCGCGGGCGCCGTCACGTCCACCGCCGCGACCGCCGCCGTCGCCGCGCGGGCCACCGCCGCCGGAGGGGCCGCCGGGGGCCCGGGGCACGGGCGGGGCGGGAGACGCCGAGGCCGCGGCCGCCGGGGTCACCGGCGTGCTGGGCGCGGGCGGGACCGGTCCCGGACGCGGGCCGGGCCTGGGCGCGCCGCCGCCCTGGCCGCCCTGGCCGCCTTGGCCGCCCGGACCGGGCTTGGGCGCGGGCGGACGCGGCGCCTGGGGCTTGGGCGGCGCCGGACGGGCGCCCTGCGGGGCGCCGGAAGGCGCCGGACCGGACGGGCCGGGCCCGGGCCGCGGCGCCGACGGGCGCGGGCCGGGGCGCTTCGACGCGACCTTGTTGTCCGCCGACTTGGCGGACGAAGAATTTGAGAACTCCTGTGTGAGCCTGCGAACGACCGGCGCCTCAATCGTGGAGGACGCCGACCGTACGAACTCGCCCATTTCCCTGAGCTTGGCCATGACGACCTTGCTCTCTACACCGAACTCCTTGGCGAGTTCGTAAACCCGGACCTTCGCCACTGCACTCCCTACTCGGTCCGGGGGTGCGGCCTCCGGACCGTCGCTAACTTGCCGTACTCATCGCGGCGTGCTCATCGAGCGCTCATAGCAATCTCGACCTGCTTCCGACTAGACGTCGCTTACCGTTCGGCCATCCTGCTGCTGCGGCGCGTGCGCCGCAAGCCCGTCTCGCAGCACACTTGCATCGAGCGGCCCCGCCAGGCGAAAGGCCCGGGGGAACGCCCGACGTCGCTCAGCGAGCTCGAGACATCCCAGGTCGGGGTGCAGATGCGCGCCCCGGCCCGGCATTGCCTTGTTCAGGTCGGGGACGATGACGCCCTCGACCGCAACCAGGCGCAGCAGGTCGGACTTGGCCGTGCGAACCCGGCAGCCCACACAAGTGCGCAGCGGGGCCGCCCGGCCACGTGATGAAAGTCTACCGCGCCGAGGCGTCGGCGGGACCTGTCGCATGCTGTCCTGACGTAGTTGATCCAGATTCGCCGGATCCGGCCGCTTTGCTGCCGCCACCGGGGCGATGCCCTCCTTGTCGCGGTCCGGGCCACCCCGCCGCTCGCTCGCGGCGGCGGCGACCCGCGCCCCGCACTGTTACCAGGCTGTTACGAGAACCCCCGCCATCACGACGCGGTGCCCTCCGAAGCCGGAGCCGCACCGCCACCCGCAGCGCCCCGCCCCGCGTCACCGGGCTGCTCCACTCCGCCAGGCTGCCCTGTGGTGCCGGGGCGGTCCGCGGTGTCGGGCTGCGGTGGCTCGCCGGGGCGGGGGACCTGGCTCGGGCGCGGGGGCCCGCTCGCTTCCCGGGACTGCTCGGGCCGTTCGGTGTCGGATCGGATGTCGATCCGCCAGCCGGTCAGCCGGGCGGCCAGGCGGGCGTTCTGCCCCTCCTTGCCGATCGCCAGCGACAGCTGGTAGTCGGGCACGATCACCCGGGCCACCCGGGCCTCGGGGTCCACCACCTCGACGGCGGAGACCCGCGCCGGGGACAGCGCGTTGCCCACGAACTCGGCCGGATCCTCCGACCAGTCCACGATGTCGATCTTCTCTCCGTGCAGCTCGTGCATCACGTTGCGGACCCGGCTGCCGAGCGGGCCGATGCAGGCCCCCTTGGCGTTCACGCCCGGCTTCCGGGACCGGACCGCGATCTTGGTGCGGTGCCCGGCCTCCCGGGCGATGGCCGCGATCTCCACCGTGCCGTCGGCGATCTCCGGGACCTCCAGCGCGAACAGCTTGCGGACCAGGTTGGGATGGGTCCGCGACAGCTGCACCGAGGGGCCGCGGTGGCCCTTGCGCACCTGGACGACGTAGGCCCGCAGCCGCTCGCCGTGGTCGTAGGACTCGCCGGGCACCTGCTCCTGCGGGGGCAGCACCGCCTCGATCTTGCCGAGGTCGACCAGCACGTTCCGCGGGTCCTTGCCCTGCTGGATGATGCCGGAGACGATGTCGCCCTCGCGGCCGGCGTACTCGCCGAAGGTCAGCTCGTCCTCGGCGTCCCGCAGCCGCTGCAGGATGACCTGCTTGGCCGTGGTCGCCGCGATACGTCCGAAACCCGTGGGGGTGTCGTCGTATTCCCGGACGGCCTGCCCCTCCTCGTCGGTCTCGGTCGCCCACACGGTGACGTGGCCGGTGCCGCGGTCGAGCTCGACGCGCGCCTTCGGGGCCGCGCCCTCGGTGCGGTTGTAGGCGATCAGCAAGGCGTCTTCGATGGCCTTGACGGCCACGTCGAGCGAGATGTCCTTCTCGCTCTCCAGGCTGCGCAAGGCGGTCATGTCGATGTCCACGAGGCTCCCCCCTCTAGTCCGGCTCAGCCGGAGAACGCGATTCCGCGGCCGTGCCGCCGGGCGGGCGGAACTCCACCTGGACCCGTCCGCGCCCCAGCTCGCCGAGGCCGAAGCGGCGCCGGGTCGGCTCGGGACCGCCCTTGCCGCCCTTCGAACCGGCCCCGCCGCCCTTGGGGCCCTTGCCGTTGACGTCGATGACCACGGACTCCTCGTCCGCCGAGACGACCCGGCCCTCGATCTGGCCGCCCTCGGCCAGCGGGGCGACGACCAGCCGGCCGGCGGCACGGCGCCAGTGCCGCGGCTCGGTGAGGGGACGGTCGACGCCGGGCGAGGTCACCTCCAGCACGTACGGTCCGGCGCCCATGACGTCGGATCCGTCGAGGAGCTCGGAGGCGGTCTGGCTGAGCAGCGCCATGTCGTCGAGGCTCACCCCGCCGTCGGCGTCCACCACGATCCGCACCAGCCTGCGCCGGCCCGCGGGCCGCACGTCGACCTCCTCGAGGTCGAAGCCCGCCGCGGTGACCGCGGGCGCCAGCAGCTCGGTCAGCTCCGCCACGGCCGCCGTGCGGCCGCCGCCCGCGGCCGGTACGGCGTCGCGGCCCCGCTGAGCGCGTCCACCATCGGACTCCACGCTCATGGGACCCTCCTCTGTGTTACCCATATTGCTCTGTGTAATCTGTATTGCTTCACGTACTGGCCGGACTGCTCTGTCGTCGCGGGCCGCTTGCAGGTCATGCCGGACCCGGGCGCGGCCCGTCTTCAAGACTATCGACAGACGGGCACCTCAGCGGCCTTTCGGACGGCTCTCCGGCGCGCCGGATATGGAATGCTTGAGCTGGCCTGATGGGCGGATCGCTCGCGGCGGGCCGATATCGCCGCACCACTCGGTGAGGAGACGCGTTGCCAGAGGTCGGTGGGGGCGTCCCGGTGGTCGGGCACGGTGGCGTGTCACGGCGCTCGGCGATGCTGGGCGGGGGCGCGCTGCTGGGCGTGCCGGTTCTCGGCGGCTGCGGCGGGGAGGGCGAAGGCGCAGGGGCGGCGGCACGCGCGGAGGCGCCGATCCTGGTCGACGCGATCGCCGCGGAGCAGGATCTGATCGCCCTGTACGAGGCGTCCCGCCGCGCGCACGCGG
This sequence comes from Actinomadura vinacea, assembly GCF_039532545.1. NCBI lineage: Bacteria > Bacillati > Actinomycetota > Actinomycetes > Streptosporangiales > Thermomonosporaceae > Actinomadura > Actinomadura vinacea. Next base: position 3,894 of record NZ_BAAARW010000034.1, read on the forward strand.
CCCTGTCCCGGCACATCGACCCCATGCTGGCGCACCACCGCGAGCACCTGGCGGTGCTGCGGCGCCACTACGTGCCGGGGTCGGGCGACCGGGCCGGCGAGGGCGGCACCGTACCGCAGCCGAAGCGGCCGGAGGCCCCCGGCGGGGAGGCGCAGGCGCTCGCGGCCCTGCGCCGGGCGGAGAGCCGGGCCGCCGCGGCGCGGGCGGCGGAGGTCATCCGTGCCGGTCCCGGCCTGGCGCAGCTCCTGGCGAGCATCGGCGCCTGCGAGGCGGGACACGCCGCGGCACTCGCGGAAGTGTGATGGGCAGGAAAGCGTCCGTTGACGCGCTGCAGGCGGCTCTCCGGGCCGAGCACGCGGCCGTCTACGGGTACGGGGTCGTGGGCGCGCGCCTGCGGGGGTCCCTCCGCGACTCCGCCAGGACGATGTGGCACACCCACCGCACCCAGCGCGACGACCTCACGGCCCGCCTCACCGGCCTCGCCGCCGAGCCCGCCGCGGCGGCGGCCGCGTACAGGCTGCCCCTCCAGGTCACCTCCGCCCGCACCGCCGCTCAGGTCGCCGCCGCCCTGGAAGACGATCTCGTCACCGCCTACACGGGCCTGGCGGGCTCTCCCGACGTGGCGCTCCGAGTCCTGGCGGCCCGTGCCATGCAGGAGGCCATGACCCGGGCGGTGCGCTGGCACTCCCTCGCCGGCCGGCCGGAGATGCCCGGCTCGCCGCGCTCCGCCGCGTTTCCGGGGCTGCCGCCCGGGGCCCTCGTCCCCAAGCCGCGGCCGGGCGACTGAGGCGGGCGCGGCCGCCTCGGTCGCGCGTCAGGACCAGCGGTCGATGTGCGTGATCAGGTCGCCGAGGGAGTCGATGGTGGCGTCGGGGGTGACCGAGTCCCAGGCCGGGACGAGGCTGTTGGGCACGAGCACCCCGCGCAGCCCTGCCGACTTGGCGCCGTGGATGTCGTCGTACGGACGGTCGCCGACGAAGACGCAGCCGGCCGGGTCGTCGGCGCCGATCGCGTCCATCGCGGCGCGGAACGCCTCGGCGTGCGGCTTGGTCCAGGCGATCTCGCTGGAGTAGACCGCGCCGTCGAGGAGGTCGAGCACGCCGTCGCGAGCGAAGATCCGCTCGTGCCACTCGCGCGACCACATGGTGTTGGACAGCACGCCGACCTTGATGCCGCGCTCGCGCAGCGAGCGCAGCAGGCCGGGTGCGGCCGGGTCGATGAAGGTGTGCGGCGTCCAGATTTCGAACTGGGTGGCCAGGATCGCCTCGCTGGGCTCCACGCCGGCGAGCTCGAACAGCTCCTCCAGCGTCGCGCTGCGGTGCTCGTCGCGGGCGCGCCGCCACAGCTCCAGTTCGGCGTCGAGGAGGGTGGTGGCCACCTCCTCCACCTGGTCGGGGTCCAGGTGGGCGGCGCACACGCGCCGCCACATCTCGCCCAGCTCGATGTCGTGCCAGGGGGTCAGCGTGCCGCCCCAGTCGAAGATCACAGCAGATACCGCCATGCCGGGATGGTAACCCGGGCGGCGGCGGCGAGTGATCATGCCCACAGCGGTCGCCGCCACCGTTCGCGAGGGAATGTTCGAACGCGGTCTAAAGTTGCGCCAAAACGGGGGGCCGACGTGCGAGGTGACCGGACATGAGCGAATCAGTTACGGCATCGTCGCACTCTGTCTTGGTTCCCTCTTCCGGGCCACCGGACGACGACGCGCCGTTCGACTTCACCGGCGAGCGCCGGACCCGGCGCTCGAAGAAGCGCGTGCTCGCCCAGTGGGTCCTGATCGCGGCCACGGTGGTCCTGCTGGTGGTCTTCCGCGACCGTCTGCCCGACGTCGGCGCGATGCTGAGCGCGGCGGCCGGCGCGGAACGGGAATGGCTGCTGCTGGTCCTGCTGGCGGTGGCGGTCTCGATGGGGTCGTTCGCCCGGCTGCAACGGCGGCTGCTGCGGGCCGGCGGCGTCCGCATGACGCTGCGCCGCGCGTTCGCCGTGACATACGCGGGCAACGCGCTGTCCACCACGCTCCCGGCCGGGCCCGCGGTCAGCGTCGTCTACACCTTCCGGCAGTTCCGGAACAGCGGGGCGACGGCGCAGCTGGCGACCGCGGTGATCCTGGTCGGCGGAGTGATCACCACCACCGCGTACACGGTCATCGGGCTGCTGGCGCTGCTCGCCGCGCCGCAGGCCCGCGGGCCCGCCGCCGCCGCGCTGCTCGCGCCCGTGCCCGTCGCGCTGGTGCTGGTGCGGCGCGGCACGCGGGCGCGGCTGGTCGCGTTCACGTGCCGGGTCGTCCGGGCCGTGCTGGAGCATCGCCGGGTCGCGCCGTACGCGCGGGCGCTGCGGGACGGCGGCGCGGCGCTGCGGCCGTCCCGGCGCGACTGGGCGGCACTGGTGCTGCTGGCGGTGATGAACTGGGTGTTCGACATCCTGGCGCTGTTCGCGGCGGCGCAGGCGGTGGGCATCGACGTCGCGCCGCCGGGGGTGGCGCTGGCGTACTTCGCGGCGCAGGCGGCGGGCAGCCTGATCCCGGTGCTGCCGGGTGGTCTCGGCGCGGTCGACGGCAGCATGGCGGCCTCGCTGGTCGCGCTCGGCGCGGCGCTGGCGCCCGCGGGGGCGGCGGTGGGGCTGTACCGGCTCGTGTCGTACGTCGTCGTGGTCGTGGTGGGCTGGCTGGCGTGGGCGGTGCTGCACGAGGGGTTGCCCGCCCGCACGAGGCGGGTTTCGGCGCGTGCGGGCCGGGAGATCCTGGACGGTCTCGCGGCGGTCGCGATCATGACCATGACGATGACCGCGATGAGGCCGCACACGGCCGCGCGCGACGCCTCTCCCGCCGGTCCCCGCCGCCCCTGAGTCCCCCGGTTCCCCTTCCGGCGGACGGGTCCCTCCGGCCTTGACCTGACTTGTTGCGGTGGTCCGCTGCTGCTAATGTCCCAAGCGAGCGCTTGGTCACACGCATGTCCTGACAGCTGGAGCATCACCGGAGGCTCGATGACGTCCCTACGGGTCAGCCTTGGCTACGAACTTGAGGTGCGCGGGCGGTCCCGCGAGGTCGAACGGCGGGCGTTCGAGAACGTCATGGACCAGGTCGTGCTGGCCGACGGGCTCGGTTTCGACACCGCCTGGTTCGTCGAGCACCACTTCACCCGCGGGTTCTCGCACTCCTCGGCGCCCGATCTCGTCCTGGCCGGCATCTCGCAGCGGACCGAGCGGATCCGGCTGGGCCTGGGCGTGGTGCTGCTGCCCTTCCAGTCCCCCATCCGCACCGCCGAACGGGTGGCCACGCTCGACGTCATCTCCGGCGGCCGGGTCGAGTTCGGCACCGGCCGCGGCGCGTCCCCGCTGGAGTACCAGGCGTTCCAGCGGCCCTTCGAGCAGTCCCGCAAGCTGTGGGAGGAGTCTCTGGAGGCCGTGCTGGCGATCTGGAACGCCGACGGGCGACCGGTCACGCGGTCCGGCGAGTACTTCGAGGTCCCCGACGTCTCGGTCTACCCGCGTCCCGTACAGGAACCGCACCCGCCGGTGTGGGTGGCCTCCACCTCCCTGGACGGCTACCTGGCCGCCGCCAAGCAGGGCTACAACCTGCTCGGCATGACCATGCTCAAGGGCCTGGACGAGGTCGCCGACGACATCGCCAAGTACAAGCGGTGCCTGGCCGACAACGGGTTCGACCCCGAAACCCGCCGGATCGCCCTGATGATCCCCTGGCATGTCGCACCCACCCAGGAAGAAGCGGTCGAAACGGCCGCCGACCCCGTCCTGTGGTACCTGCGCCGCCAGATCAACCTGGTCGCCCCGCCCGGCTACACCGACGCCCGCCACGCCACCCACCGCGTCCTGGGGCAGCAGGCCGTCGGCATGCCCCCCGACGAGGCGATGGGCATCCTGCGCGACGAGACCATGGTCGTCATCGACGACGTCGAGGGCTCCCGCAAGGCACTCGAACGGATCCAGGCCGCCGGGGCCACCGACCTGATCCTCCAGGTCCAGGTCGGCGGCCTCGCCCACGAGAACGCCTGCAACTCCATGAAGCTCTTCATGCGCGAGGTCGTTGGGGAGGCGGAGGCGAAGTGAGCTGGCCGACCCGTGACACTTTCCCCGCCGGTGGAGCCGCCCGGGGCCTGCTGCTGGTGTCGCCCGAGGGCGGCCCGGTCGTCCCGCTGGACGCGGCCGACCGCGCGGCGGCGCTGGAACTGGCGTCCGCGACCCTCGGCGCGGCCGGGCTCGGGCAGAACGACCGGGTCGCCGTCGCGCTCAACAACGACGGCGAGCTGACCGGCGCCCTGCTCGCCGAGGCCGCCGCCGGCGTCGCGCAGGCGGCCGCCTCGGTCGGCCCGCGCGGCCGCCTGCGCCTGCACACCGCGCTCGAGAACATGCGGGCGACGACGCTCATCACCACACCGACCGGCGCGATGGACTTCCTCGCACGGCTGCACCTGGAGTTCCTGCTCGACCCGCTCGACCTGGAACTGCGGCACATCCTCCTGGTGGGCGAGGTGCCCTCCCCCAACACCTACCGGCAGCTCGCAGCCGAGTTCGAAGCGTCGGTACGGGAACTGTACGCCGACCCCTACTTCGGCGTGCCCATCGCACAGCGCGACCCCGCCGCGGAGACGACCTTCACCCCGGTACGGGACGGCATGCTCGCCCTGTCCCCCCTGGACAAGGACGTGCCTCTGGACGCCCCGTACGGCGACGGGCTCGCCGAACTCGTCATCACCCCGTCATGGCACTCCTCTCTCGCGGACGCGACGTTGCGCACGGGCCAGGTCGTGCGGCTCGCGGGCGGCGAGGAGGGCGTGCCCGCACCCGCGCACACCGTGGGCGAGCACGTCCTCGTCCGCGGACGCTGGCTGTCGATCCCCAAAGTGGCCGCCGCTCTCACCCGCATCGACGGGGTCGGCCACTGGGACCTGCGCATCAGCCGGGAGGGGACGCTCGACGCCGCCGCGCTGCACGTCACCTTCAACCGGGACACCCTCGTGAAGAACCCGATGTGGAAGTCGCGGATCGCACAGGCCCTCTACGCCCTCACCCCCGTCTCCCTCGAGGTCGTCGTCGAGGAGCGGGTGTCGGAGGAGCGGCGTCCCGGCACGGTCACCGATCTGCGCGGCCACCATCTCGGCCGGGACCGTTCACAACCGTCATAGGCCGCGGCATCGAGGAGAGGCGATGGAACTGCAGCCAGTACCCGACTGGGGAACGATCCCGCGCATGCTCCGCGACCAGGCGGCCCGGCACGGGGACGCCGAGGTCGTCGCCTCGGGCGGCACGACGCTGACCCTGGCATCGCTCGCCCGGCAGGCGGGCGAGGTGGCGCGCGCGCTGATGGCCCTGGGCGTCGAGAAGGGGGACCGCGTCGCCGTGTGGGCGCCCAACACCCCCGACTGGGTCGTCGCCGCGTACGGCATCTGGGACGCGGGCGCGATCGTCACGCCGCTGTCCACGCGCTTCAAGGGCATCGAGGCGGCCGAGCTGCTGCGGAAGGCCGGCGCCAAGGCGCTGCTGCTCGCCGAAGGGTTCATGGGCACGTCCTACCTCGACATCCTCGCCGAGGAGCGCCACTCCCTGCTCGAACTCGACCACGTCGTCGTCCTCGGCGGGCCCGCCCCCGCGGCCGACGCGATCGGCTGGGACGAGTTCCGCGCGAACGGCTCCCGGGTGTCCGCCGCGGCGGCGGAGGAACGCGCGCTCGCCGTCGCCCCCGGCGACCTCGCCGAGATCATGGCGACCTCGGGCACCACCGGCGCGCCCAAGGGCGTGATGCTCCACCACGAGCAGCTCCTGCGCGGCTACTGGGACTGGGCCGAGCTGGTCACGCTGCGGGCCGGCGACCGCTATCCGATCATCGCGCCGTTCTCGCACGGCTTCGGCATCAACGCCGGGCTGCTGGCGTGCGTGCTGCGCCGCGCGACCATGATGCCGATCCCGGTGTTCGCCCCGGACGAGCTAATGGGCCTGATCGAGGAGCACCGGATCAGCGTGCTGGCCGGCGCGCCGCCGATGTTCTTCCGGCTCCTGGACGAGCTGGAGGGCCCCGCGCCCCGCGACCTGTCCTCGCTGCGGGTGGCGATCTGCGGCGCCGCCGCCGTGCCGCCCGAGCTGATCCGCCGGCTGGTCGACCGGGTCGGCCTGGAACGCATGATCAACGCGTACGGGCTGATGGAGGGCACCGTGGTGTCGATGACCCGGCCGGACGACCCGGTCGAGGTGGTCGCCGGCTCCACCGGCCGCGCCGTGCCGGGCGTGACCCTGCGGATCGTCGGCGACGACGGCAAGGACCTCCCGCCCGGCGAGCGCGGCGAGATCCTCGTCGGCGGGTACGGCGTGATGCGCGGCTACTGGCGCGACCCCGAGCGCACCGCCGAGGCGGTCGACGCGGACGGCTGGCTGCACACGGGCGACATCGGCACCCTCGACGGCGCGGGCAACCTGGCCATCGTGGACCGCAAGAAGGAGATGTTCATCGTCTCCGGCTTCAACGCCTACCCGGCGGAGATCGAGGGGCTGCTGCTGCGCTGCCCGCTGGTCGCGCAGGTCGCGGTGATCGGCGTCCCGCACCCGCGGCAGGGCGAGGTCGGCCAGGCCTACGTGGTGCCCGCCCCCGGCGCCGACCCGGACGCCGTCATCGCGTGGGCGAAGGGCAACATGTCCAACTACAAGGTGCCGCGCCGGGTGATCCTTGTGGACGCGCTGCCGCTCAACCCCAACGGCAAGGTCGACAAACCCGCGCTGCACGCCCGCGCCGCTAGCGAGGACGCCAGTTCACCAGCGTCGTCGTCTCGTCCACGTCCGTGAAGACGGCCTCGACGGGGAGGCCCGGCTCCAGGTCGTCCCGGTCAAGCGGGGCCTCCCCGTCGAAGCCGCCGTACATCAGCAGGTCCTCGCCGTCGTCCAGGCGCACGAGCAGCACCGGGAACGGCACCCGGTCGGCCATCGCCGGCATGAACACCTGATGGTTGACGATCCAGCTGTAGACGCGGCCCGTGCCGCTGACCGGCACCCACTCCGACGCCAGGCCGCGGCAGCGGTTGCAGACGGCGCGCGGGGGGAAGCGCAACGTGCCGCACTCCGCGCAGCGCTGCACCGTGAGCTCGTGCCGCCGCACGGCCTCCCACCACGGCGCCGAGTCACGGTCGGCCTCCGGCCTGGGCATGGCGCTCAAGTGTCGCTCCTCAGGATCAAGGCCGAGGTTCCGGCCAGGACGTAGCCCGGCTGGGACGTCGACAGCGCCACCTCGGCGCCGGGCACCTGGCGGTCGCCCGCCGTACCGCGCAACTGGGACACCGCCTCGGCGACATGGTTGATGCCGTGCACGTAGCCCTCGGACAGGAAACCGCCGTGGGTGTTGACGGGCAGCTCGCCGTCCAGGGCCAGCGCGCCCGAGGCCGCGTACGGGCCGCCCTCGCCCTTGGCGCAGAACCCGTAGTCCTCCAGCTGGACGACGACCGAGTAGGTGAAGCAGTCGTACAGTTCGGCGACGTCGATGTCACCGGGGCCGACCCCCGCCATCGCGTACAGGCGCGGCGCTAGCCTGGCCGCCTCCGTCACGGTGAGATCCGTCCCGGACGGCCCGCTGCCCGCTCCGGAGAAGAAGCTGTCGCCGCCCGCCCACGCGGCCCCGGAGATCAGCACCGGCGGCCGCCGCAGGTCGCGGGCCCGCTCCCGCGAGGTGACCACGACCGCGCAGGCGCCGTCGGTCTCCAGGCAGCAGTCCAGCAGCCGCAGCGGCTCGGCGATCCAGCGCGACGCCAGATAGTCGTCCAGGGTGATCGGATCGCGTTTCAGCGCCCGCGCGTTCTTCACCGCGTTGGCCCGCTGCCCGACCGCGATGTGGCCGAGCTGCTCGTGCGTGGTCCCGTAGGCGTTCATGTGCGCCCGCGTGTACATCGCGAACTGCTGCGGCGGCGCGAAGTACCCGTACGGCGCCTGGTACTGGACGTCGAACATGGGGGCGGGGGCCCGTCCCGTGCCGCCCATCCGGAACTCCGAGCGGGCGTTGACCGCCCGGTAGCACACGACCGTCTCGGCGGCACCGGACGCGACCGCCATCGCCGCCTGGCCGATCACCGAGTGCGAGACGCTGCCGCCGCCGAACTGGTCCAGGTACCAGGTGACCTCGGGCACGCCGAGCGCCGGGGCCACCACCCACGGCGGCGTGGAGTCGCCCACCCGGTGCGTGGCCAGCGCGTCCACGTCGTCGACGCCCAGGCCGGCGTCGTCCAGCGCGGCCAGCACGGCCTCGACCGCGAGGGTGAGCGTGGAGACCCCGGAGTTCTTGCTGAACGGCGTGTAGCCGACGCCGGCGATCGCGGCGCCGTCCCGAAAACCGCCCAAGACCCCTCCAACCGAGCAAACGCTTGGCCGCAACGCTAGGCAGCGCGGGACCCCGCTGTCAACGCGCCCGGCTTGACACTGCGAACGGCACGCCCCTATCGTCCAAGCAAGCGCTTGGCTAAGAGAAGGGAAAGGGTCCAATGGCCGAAGCAGCGACCGCACATACCGCGGCCGCGGCCGGACGGCCCCCCGGCCAGGGAACGGAACGCCGCATGCACGGATCCCCGAACGGGTCGGCCGGGGCACAGGTGACCGACATCGACGCCGCCCGCTTCCGGTCGGTGCTGGGCAGGTTCGCGACCGGTGTGGTCGCCATCACCGCCATCGAGCCGGCGACCGGACGCCCCACCGGCCTGGCCGCCAACTCCTTCACCTCGGTCTCGCTGGATCCGCCCCTGGTGGCCTTCTGCGTGGCGCACACCAGCACCACCTGGCCCCGCCTCCGCGAGGCCGAACGGCTCTGCATCAACATCCTCAGCGAACCCCAGCTCGAGGTGTGCAAGCAGCTCGCTCTCAAGGGCGGTGACAAGTTCGCCGACATCCGGTGGACCGGCTCCCCCGGCGGCAGCCCCGTCATCGAAGGCGCCCTGGCCTGGATCGAGTGCGAGGTGGAGGACCAGCACATGGCCGGCGACCATGTCATCGTCGTCGCCCGCGTCCACCACCTGGACAAACACCAGGAAGGCGACCCGCTCCTCTTCTACAAGGGCGGGTACGGAAGTTTCAGCGTGGAGTGACAGGTGCTCCGAAGGTCGTCAGGGTCACCCGCCCCGCCCGGGGGGTGTGGGGGGTCGTCCCCCCACAATGACGCCTTCTTCCGGCGCTCTCAGGCGGGCTAGGACCTGGACCGGGTCTGCGAGGACTTCGGCGAAGGCGAACTCCGCCGCGCCCACCAGTGTGGTGTCGTCGCCCAGGGCAGCGGTGCGGAGGCGGACCTTCTCCCTTGGGGCCGCCATGGCGCCCGTTGCGAGAACGCTGCGGACCTGCGCGGCGGCTCCCAGGTAGATGTCGCGCAGGGTCCCGCCGAAGACGATCAGGCCCGGGTTGAAGATGTTGACGAGGTTGGCGACGCCCCAGCCCAGCCAGGTGCCGACGCGGTGGAGGGCGTCGCGGGCCACGATGTCGCCCCGGTCGGCGGCGTCGACGACGGCGCGGACCGCGTCGCGCCCGACGAGGTCGGGCGATTCCTCGCGGCCGGCGTGGTCGAGGAGGGTGCGCTCGCCGACCTCGGCCTCCAGGCAGCCGCGGGAACCGCAGCCGCACGGCCGGCCGCCGGGGTTGACCATCATGTGGCCGATCTCGCCGCCGTAGCCCTCGTCGCCGCCGAGCAGCCGGCCGCCGACGATGATCCCGCCGCCGACGCCCACGTCGCCGTGCAGGTAGATGAGGTTGTCGCAGCCGACGCCGGCGCCGCGTTCGTGTTCGGCCAGCGCGCCGAGGTTGGCGTCGTTGCAGACCGAGACGCGCAGGCCGAGGCCGAGCCGGCGGGACAGGGCGTCGCCCAGGGCGAGGTCGCCGACGTCGAGGTTCGGACCGGACATGATCTGGTCGTCGGCGCGGCGGACGGTGCCGGGGAAGGCGAGCGCGGCGCCGACGCAGACCGCGTCGCGGCCCGCCTTGCGGGTGAGCGAGCGGGCGGCGGCGGCCAGCGCGCCGACCAGCTCGCCGGGGTCGAGCGGGCCGCGGGTGCGGGACGCCTCGCGGCGTTCGAGGATGGTGCCGCCGAGGCCGACCCGGGCCACCCCGAGCCGGTCGACGCCGACGTCGAACGCCAGCACGTACACCCGGGTGGACTCGGGCCGGACGACCAGGGAGGGGCGGCCGGCGCGGCGGCCGGGGCGGCGCGGCAGCTCCTCGCGGACCAGCCCGGCGGCGGTGAGGTCGGCGGTCAGCGCCATGATGGTGCTGCGGTTGAGGCCGAGCGACTCGGCCAGCGTCGCCCGGGAGGCCGGCCCGCGCAGGTGGACGTAGCGCAGCAGCGTCCCCAGGTTGTGGCGGCGGATCTCCTCTTGCGACGGTCCTGCCTTCATCATGCCGCCGGGCCCCTGGCCGGCTCGGCGCCGGCGCCGGGCGGGGTGTCGGCGTCCCGGGGCAGTCCCAGGTCCCCGCTGCGCCCCGAGGTGATCAGCTCCACCACCTGCGTGTGCGTCACCTCCGAGGTGCTCACCTGGGCGGCCATGCGGCCCAGGTAGAGCGCGGCGATCCGGTCCGACACCGCGAACACGTCGTTCATGTTGTGCGAGATGAGCACGACGGCCAGGCCCTTGTCGGCCAGCCGCCGCACCAGTTCCAGCACCTGCTGGGTCTGCGCGACGCCGAGCGCGGCGGCGGGCTCGTCCAGCACGACCAGGCGGCTGTCCCACAGCACGGCGCGGGCGATCGCGACGGTCTGCCGCTGCCCGCCCGACAGCGCCGACACCCGCTGCCGCACCGACTTCATGGTGCGGACCGACAGCGCGGACAGCGTGGTGACGGCCAGCTCCTCCATCGCCGTCTCGTCCAGGACGGGGCCGCGGCGGCGCTCGCGGCCGAGGAACATGTTCTGGACGATGTCGAGGTTCTCGCAGAGCGCCAGGTCCTGGTGGACGACCTCGATGCCGAGGGCCGCGGCGGCGCGCGGGCTGTCGACGCGCACCGGGACGCCGTCCCACAGGTACCGGCCGGAGTCGAACGGGTGAATGCCGCCGATGCACTTCACCAGCGTGGTCTTGCCCGCGCCGTTGTCGCCGACCAGCGCGGTGACCTCGCCGGGACGGGCGGTGAAGTCGACGTCGTGCAGGACCTTGACGGGACCGAAGCTCTTGTCGATTCCGCGCAGGTCCAGAACGGGTGTCACTGACATGCCGTTGGGCTCCCACTGTGCCGCACCGCGGCCGCGCGGAACGCGGTCCTGGCTGGTGAGCCTAGCAGCAGCGTTCGGAAGCCGGGAAGCGCCTGGCCACGGGGCGCCGGGGCCGTACGCGGGCGGCGGGCCGGCGGCCCCCGCCGCCGGCCCGCCGTGCCCCGCCGCCGCTGTCATCTCCCCGCGGCCGCCCGGCGGCGCCGCGCCAGCGCGTCGATGCTGGCGGCCAGCAGCAGCACCCCGCCGGTGATCAGGAGGTTGGCGTACGCCTTGGCGCCCAGCAGGCCCAGGCCGTTCTCGATGGTGGCCACGACCAGGCCGCCCAGCACCGCGTCCCGGGCCCGGCCGCGCCCGCCGAACAGGCTGGTCCCGCCGATGACGGCGGCGCCGACCGCGTACAGCAGGGTGTTGCCGGCGCCCGCGTCCGGGGTGATGGAGTTGAGCCGGGACGCGGCCACGATGCCCGCGACCGCCGCCATCCCCGAGCAGATCATGAAGACCGACATCCGCAGCCGGGTCACGTTGATCCCGGCCCGGCGGGCGGCCTCGGCGTTCCCGCCGATCGCGTACAGGTGGCGGCCGTAGGCGGTGCGGCCCAGCACGAACGTGGCGACGATCAGCAGCACGCCGACCAGCGGCACGCCCCACGGCACCCCGGCCAGGGTGATCAGCGGGCTGGGCGCGCGGTCCAGGCTGAGCAGGTAGGTGCCGAACAGCAGCGCACCCGCGACCACGGCGATCTGGCCGATCACCAGCTGGATCGGCTTGGCCGCCAGCCCGCGCTCGTGCTGCCGCCGCCACCGCCACATCTGCAGGACGCCGTAGCCGGCGGCGCACACCGCGGCGAGCGTCCAGCCGAGCCAGACCGGCATGTTCCGGTTGGCCAGCGCGACGATCACGTCGTCCCGCACGGGGACGGTGCCGCCCTCGCCGATCAGCCGCAGCGTGATGCCCTGGAGCCCGAGGAACAGCGCCAGCGTCACCACGAACGAGGGGATCCGCACGACCGAGACCAGCCAGCCGATCGCGGTCCCGATGACGATGCCGGTGGCGACCGCCGACAGCACCGCCACGTACCAGGGCTGGCCGGAGTCGACCATCAGCTTGGCCATGACGGCGCCGCAGACGCCGCTGGCCACCCCGGCGGACAGGTCGATCTCGCCGAGCAGCAGCACGAACACCAGGCCCATCGCCAGGATCGTCACCGGCAGGGCCTGGGTGAACAGGTTGGCGATGTTGCGTTCGCTGAGGAAGGTCTCCGGGCGCAGCGCGGTGAACAGCACGAACAGGCCGCCCAGGCCAAGGATGGCCGGGAGCGCGCCCAGGTCGCCCGACCGCACCCGCTGCCAGTAGTCCCGCAGCGCCGACGGCACGTCCTGCACGCGCCGGTCGGCGGCGAAGTCGGAGTCCGCCAGCTTGACGGCGGCTCCCTTGTCGATGGACATCGAGGCCCCTTCAGATGCTCTCGGCGGCGGTCGCCGGCGCGAGGCCGAGATCGCCGGAACGGCCGGCGGTGATGAGCTCCACGACCTGCCCGGTGGTCACGTCGGCACGGCGCACGTCCGCCGCGACCCGGCCCAGGTAGAGCGCGGTGATGCGGTCGGCGACCTCGAACACGTCGTTCATGTTGTGCGAGATCAGTACCACCGCGTGACCGGTGTCGGCCAGCCTGCGGACCAGATCCAGCACCTGCCTGGTCTGCGCGACGCCGAGCGCGGCGGTGGGCTCGTCCAGGATGACCACCTTGGAGTCCCACAGCGCGGCCTTGGCGATCGCGACGGTCTGCCGCTGCCCGCCCGACAGGCTGGCGACCTGCTGGCGCACCGACTTCACGGTGCGCACCGACAGCCTCGCCAGCGTCTCCCGGGCGGCCTGCTCCATCGCGTCCTCGTCCAGGACGATGCCGCGGCGGCGCTCGCGGCCGAGGAACATGTTCTGCACGATGTCCAGATTGTCGGCCAGCGCGAGGTCCTGGTAGACCACCTCGACGCCCAGCGCGGCGGCGTCGCGGGGGCCTCCGATCTCCACCGGCCGGCTTTCGAACTCGATCGTCCCGGAGTCGATCGGATGGATTCCGGCGATGCACTTGATGAGGGTGGACTTGCCCGCGCCGTTGTCCCCGACGAGGGCCATCACCTCCCCCTGCCGTACGGCGAAGTCCACGTCGTGCAGCACGTGGACGGCGCCGAAGCTCTTGTTGAGCCCGGCCAGGCGGAGGACGGGCGGCCGCCCGCCGTTCGCGGGGTCGCCGCGCCCGGGGCCGTCGTCGACGGGTTCTCCGTTGTCTGCCACGTGTCTCCCTTTCCGGGGCCGCAGCGGCCCCAGGGGTTCGCCCGTGGCGGGTCCCGGGCGCGTGAGCGCCCCAGCGGCGGGACCCGCCACGAGGGCTCACTTGATGCCGGCGTCCTCGCACTTGGCGGCGTAGGCGCCCTTGCACAGCTCTTCCTTCTTCACGAAGCCGTCGTCGACGACGCGCTTGATGTTGTCCTTGAAGACCGGGACGGGGTCGAGCAGCACGGAGGGGACGTCGCGCTTGCCCTGCGGGTCGTTCACGGTGCCGTTGGTCTCGCCCTTCTGGCCGTTGAGGACGGCCAGGGCGAGCTTGGCGGCGGCGTCGGCCTCCTGCTTGACCGGCTTGTAGACCGTCATGCACTGGCTGCCGTCCAGGATGTTCTGCAGGCCCTGGAGGGTGGCGTCCTGGCCGGTGACCGGGACCTTGCCGGCCTCGTTGTTCTTCTTCAGGATCGAGATCGCCGAGTTGCCGACGCCGTCGTTGGCGGCCAGCACGCCGTCGATCTTGCCGCCCTGCTGGGTCCACATCTGCTCGAAGATGGTGGCGGCCCGCTGGTTGTCCCACTCGGGCACGGCCTGCTCGGCGACCTTCTTGTACTTGGTCACCTTGTCGAGCACGCTGTGCGCGCCCTGGGCGAAGAGCGTGGCGTTGTTGTCGGTGGGCGCGCCGTTGAGGTAGGCGATGTTGGCGTTCTTGTCGCCCAGGCACTTCTGCAGCCCGTTGCCGAGCTCCTGGCCGACCTTCACGTTGTCGAAGGAGACGTAGTAGTCGCCCACGCCGCCGAGGGTGAGGCGGTCGTAGTCGATGGTCTTGACGCCCTGCTGCTGGGCCTTGCGCTGCACGGCGGCGGCGGAGTTGGAGTCCAGCCCGTCCACGACCAGGACCGTGACGCCGCTGGTGATCATCTGGTCGGCGATGGTCTGGAACCGCTGGGTCGAGCCCTCGGCGTTCTGGATGTCGTACTGGACGCCCGCGGCCTTGAACGCCTGCGCCAGGTACGGCCGGTCGAAGCTCTCGTAGCGGACCGAGGACTTGGTGTCGGGCAGGATCACGCCGATCTTGCCCGCCTTGCCGCCTTCGGCGTCGCCGGAGTCGTCCCCGCAGGCCGCGAGGGTGAGCACCGCGGCCGCCGACAGGGCGGTGAGGCTGAGGAACCCCTTGCGCATGGGCCCGGGTCCTTTCTGGGGGTGGGAGGAACAGGCCATCGGTGAGCGAGCTCACATCGATGAATGTTGTGCCCCGCAACTTATGTCGCGAAGGCCCGATTCGTCGAGAGTGGATTTGTTGTGGGCGGTAACAATCCAGTAACACGCCGGTCCAACTGGGCGTTCTCGGGAACCTCGCGGGAAACCTGGAGAACGTGGGCGCGGGGCGAGTATGTTCGCGGCCTCAACATTTCTTGATCAGAAGGCTCCCGGACGGGCCCGGCCCGGCCGCGCCGAGGCGGACCCGCCCGCCTGAGGCCGTCCGAGAAGGGAAGGTGTGTACGTGAATGCCGGGACGGCATCCGGGATATGTTGCGCGTAACAGACGACGGGTCGAGATGGGGGCAGGAATGACGGCGTACGCGGGATCGAGCCCGGAGCGGCATCGGGACCTGACCCGGCCCGACCTGCCGCTCCCCCACCCCAGACAGGGGGACGCGGCGGCACCGCCCGCGCTGCAGCCGCCCGCCCCGCCGTCGTCCGCCGTGCGGGCGCCCTCCCCCGCGCGCGGCGCGAACTGGCACCGCATGCACTACCCGATCGGCGTCTTCCTGGTCGCCTACGGGGTGACCGGGTTCGTGACCGGGCTGATCGGCTGGGACGACCGGCGCGAGGAGCTGACCGGATACCTCGGCTCCGGTCCGGCCACGCCCGCGCTGGCCCTGGTCAAGCTGGTCGAGCTGCTGCTGGTCGTGCTGGCCGTGGCGGGACTCACGCGGCGCCGGGACGTGTGGTTCCTGCCCGTGCTCGCCGGCTGGCTCGCGGGCTTCGCCGTGTTCGCCGGCCTGGACCTCTTCAAGGGCAAGTGGGGCCCCCTCCTGGAGCACCTGGTCTTCCTGGGCGGATTCGCGCTGCTGCTGTTCCTCTCGTACGGGCTGAGCGTGAAGGCCCGCGTGGGGAGAGGCGCGGCCGCCCCCTCGGCCCCGTCGCCCGCTCCCGCCGGCCCCGGCCTCGCGGGCGCGACGGCGGCTCCCGCCGATCTCGCGGGCGCGACGGCCGCTCCGGCTCCGGACTCCGAGGGCGACACGGCTCCGGAGCAGCCGGCCAAGCTGACGCGCACGCAGGAGTTCGCCCTGGCCGCGCTCAACCGCTGGCAGCAGCGCGGCGCCGCGCTGTCCACGCCCTCCAGGCCGTCGGCGCCTCCCGCTCCGTCCGCACCTCCCGAGCCGCCGGCACAGGCCGCGCCGCCGGCGGACGAGACCTTGCTGGACGCCGAAACGCCCGAGCCCGAGGCCCCGAAGACGGAGCCGAGGGCGGAGGCGAAGACAGAGGCGCTGCCGGTCCAGGCCGGAGACACGGTCTTGGACGCCGAGCTGCCCGAACCGGAACGGGCGCCCGAGCCCGCCCCCGAACCGGCGCCCGAACCGGCCCCGGAAGCGGCGGCCGAGCCGGTGCCTAAGCAGCGCAAGCCCGCGCCCGCGTCGTCCGTGGAGCCCACCCGTCCCCAGCGGATCCCTGAGTCCGACCCCAAGCCGAAGGCGGACAAGAAGGACCCGAAGAAGGACAAGGCGCCGGAGAAGCCGAAGGACTCGAAGGACGACCCGGACAAGACCGTGCAGACGCCGCTCCCGCCGAGGAACTCGGGCCGCCAGGCGACCGCGCCCCTGCCGATGCCCAAGCCCTCGGACCTCGAGGACGACGACTAGGACACGCCCTGGGGAACGACGACGATCTTCGCGTGCCGTTCCGGGGCGGCCAGCTCCTCGAACGCCCCGGCGACTCCGTCCAGGCCGACGGTCCCGGTGATGATCGCGCCCGCGTCGATCCGCCCCGCGGCGATGTCGTCCAGCGTCGCGCGGTACTCGGCGGGGACGGCGCCGAAGCTGCCGCGCACGGTGAGCTCCTTGCTCACCGCGATGCCGGGCTCGACCCGGTCGCTCTGCATGCACACCCCGACCAGCATGATCGTCGAACCGGCGGGCGCGCCCTCGATGACCTGCCCGAGCACGCCGGGCACCCCCACGCACTCGAAGACGACGGCCGCGCGCACCGGGGTGCCGAGCATCTCGGCGGCCATGCGGTCGGTGGTGCCGGTCGGCACGCCGAGGTCGGACCAGCGGTCGTAGGGGGACGACACGGCCGGGTCGATCAGCTCGTCGGCGCCCAGCCGCTCGGCCAGGGCGCGCCGCCGGGGTGAGAAGTCGACGGCCAGGACCGGCCCGTGCCCGCGCGCCTTGAGCGTCGCCACCACGCCGAGCCCGATCGGGCCGAGGCCGAGGACGACCGAGACGTCCCCCGCGCCGATCCCGCTGCGGCCCACCGCCCGGGCGGCCACCGAGAACGGCTCGGTGAGCGCGGCCACCTCGGGGGCGAGGCCGTCCGGCACCGCGAACGCCAGCCCCTCATTGAGGATCATGTACTCGCCGTAGCCGCCCGGGTACATGGGCGCGTACCCGATGATGCCGGCGCCCTGCGGCCCGAGCCCGATGGGCGGCCCGCAGACGGCGGTGCCGACCGGCAGGGTGCGTTCCGTTCCGGGGCCGTGGCCGACGATCTCGCCGGCGAACTCGTGGCCGAACACCAGCCCGTCGCGGGGGTCGTAGGGGGTGCCGCCCGAGCGCCGGGTGGTGTCCATGAAGGCGTCGGGGTGCCGCAGGGCGTGCAGGTCCGATCCGCAGATGCCGCAGGCGAGCGTCCGCACCAGGAGCTGGCCCTCCTGCGGCACCGGGTCGGGCACCTCGGTGACGACCAGGGTGTTGTCCTTGGTGAGCGCGGCGCGCATGGGAGCCTCCGGGCGGGACGGCGAACGGCGTCTTCCCCCGCACCGAATCATGCCGGCGCCTCCGGCGATACCCCCTCACCACCGAATGGTGGCACGGTTCTTGTCAACGCCGCGCACACCCGACCACGCCGGACGATCTTGGCAATACTTGCCCTAGGTGAACGATTCGGACACTGTCAGCTTTATCGCACATGAGAGCCCGAAAACTCGCGTGGTCGATCGTGCTGACCGCGTCGCTGGCGGCACCGGCGGCGTTCGCGGCGACGGCGGCGGCACAGCCTCCGGGCGCCCCGGCCGGGGCGCCCGGCGCCTGCGACCCCACCGGGACCGAGCCCGTCTACCGCGGCAAGGTCCCCTCCCCCAAGCAGGTCCTCGGCATCGACCTCGGCGAGCGGCAGGTCACCGCCGCCGAGTCCGACCGGTACCTGGAGACGGTCGCGGCCAAGAGCGATCGCGTCATCTCCGGCACCCTGGCCGCCAGCGGCCAGGGCCGCCCCCTCAAGTACGCCATCGCCGGACGGCCCGACCTGCTGTCCAAAGCCGGCCTCGCCAAGGTGCGCGCCGAGGCGTCGCTGCTGCGGAACCCGCGCACGCCCGAGGCCCTGGCCAAGAGGATCGCCGAACGCGGCGTGCCGATCCTCTGGATCGCCGGCAACGTGCACGGCGACGAGCCCAGCGGCACCGACGCGGCGCTGGGCGTGCTGCGCGACCTCGGAGACCGCGCCGACTGCGCCGCGGCCAACGTGCTGGACAACGCCCTGGTGATCGTCCTGCCCACGCAGAACCCGGACGGGCGCGAGGCCCGGACGCGGCAGAACGCCTACGGGTTCGATATGAACCGCGACTGGTTCGCCCGCAGCCAGCCCGAGACCGAGGGCAAGCTGGCGATGCTCAACCAGTACCCGCCGGTCATGTACATCGACGCGCACGAGATGAGCCGCGATTCCTACTTCTTCCCGCCCAACGCCGACCCGATCTACCACGAGACGCCCGAGCAGGCGATCGGCTGGATCAACGACATCTACGGCGCGTCGATGGCCGCCGAGTTCAAGCGCCAGGGCATCGACTTCTTCAACCGCGACGTCTACGACCTCTTCTACCAGGGGTACGGCGACACCGTCCCGACGACCGCGTTCCACGCCGCCGGGATGACCTACGAGAAGGGCGGCGACAGCCCCTACCCGGACAAGTACCGGGAGCAGTACCTCACGCAGTGGGTGTCGCTGTCGGCCGCCGCCGGCAACCGCAAGACCATCCTCACCCAGTGGCACAAGATGGCCGTGGACGCCTACGAGCAGGGCAAGGCGGGCGACCTGGAGCCCAACCAGATCTACAACCCGCCGAACCAGGTCGACCGGCCCGTCCCGGACCGGAAGATCCGGAACTACTTCCTGCGCGCCGACGACAAGGCCAAGGCCGACGAGGCGCGCACCATCGTGCGGCGCCTGCAGCGGATGGGCGTCCAGGTCGAAAGGCTGTCCAGGCCGCTGACCGTCCCGGACTTCAAGCCGTACGGGCGCCCGGAGGCGAAGACCACGCTCCCGGCGGGCACGTACCGGATCTCCATGGCGCAGGTCCAGAAGCACTGGATCCAGGCCATGCTGAACGAGGACTCCTACACGCCGTTCCCGTACTTCTACGACGTGACGGCGTGGAGCCTGCCGCTGCTGGGCAACGTGTCGGGCGGCTCGTCCGGCGCGGAGCTGCGGCCGCGCGCGTCCACCGTGCCGCCGCTGCCCGCCGAGAAGGCGGCACGTCCCGGCAAGGCGCCGAAGATCGGCGTCCTGTCGCTGTCGGCCGACTCGTCCGCCGCGCGGCAGTCGGTCGGCTGGCTGCGGCACAAGCTCGACCGCGAGTGGAAGCTGCCGTTCCGGCTGCTGAGCCCCGCCGACGTGGCGGCGGGCAGGCTCGGCGGCGTCGAGGTGCTGCTGGTGCCGAACGGCCCGGCCGGGACGGCCTACGACCAGCTCGGCGACGGCGGCCGCGCCGCGCTCCAGCAGTGGACGCGGCGGGGCGGCCGGTACGTCGGCTGGCAGGGCGGCACCGAACTGGCCGCGCGGCTCGGCCTCACCAGCACCCGGCTCAGCGAGCCGGCCTCCGACGTGCCGGGCACGCTGTTCCGCGTCAAGGTGAAGGGCGGCGGCCCGCTGGCGCGGAACGTCGGCGCCACGGCCTGGCAGTTCTACTCCTACGACCTGGTCATGAAGCAGCCGGACCCGGCCAAGGTCGCGGTCGCCTACCCCGCGGCCGACTCGCCCGACTGGTTCGTCTCCGGGTTCGAGCGGGGCTCGGCCGAGCTGGGCGGCACCGCCGCGGTCGTCGACGAGCGCTTCGGCACGGGCCGCACGGTCCTGTTCGGCGGCGAGCCGAACTTCCGGGCGTTCACCGACGGGACGGCGCAGCTGCTGGTGAACGCGATCGTCGGCCCGGACCCGTCGGACCGCGCGGCCGGGGCCGTGCTGGCCGGACCGTCCGGAACGGTCGCCGAGCAGGCGGCCGGGCTGCCGCGCACCGAGTCGCCGATCCGCGTTTCGGTCAAGGCCGCCGACGCCGCCCGCACCGTCGCGCTGCTCCGCGCCGCCGGCGCCAAGTGGACCGAGCGCCGCAGGGGCGACGCGGTGCACTACGTCATCGACAACCCCCGGGGGCTGTCGGTGGACCACCACCCGTTCGCGGGACAACTGGCGTCCCAGATCCGTAAGGCCGGTATCGCCCCCATCGCGGTGACCCTGCCCTGATCCAGGGCACCGCGACGCCGAGCCGCTGAGCCGCGGCGGGACGAGGACGCCGTCCCGCCGCGGCTCAGCCCGTCACGATCCAGCCGATGGCGGTCATCGTCCCCGGCGGGACCTCGGTGAACCCGGCGTCGCGCACGTGGACCGCCGCGCGCTCGACGCAGCGCCGCCACGGGATGTCGCGGTGGACGTGCACACGCGGCCCGCCCGCGATCCACTCGGCGAGCCCCGGCGCGTCCGCCTCCCTCAGCAGCAGATGGGCGGCGTGGCCGGACTGGGCCGCCGCCTTGCCCGTCGTCATCGGCACGTCCGGGTTGAGCGCGATCGCGGCGTACGGCGGCTCCGGCGGCGGCTTGGGCTCCTCGTCCTCGGCCAGGTCCAGCCCGGCGACCTGGAGCCGGGCCAGCTCGGGCGGCACCTCGTCCACCGGGCCGGGCACGAACGCCCGCACCTCGGCGCCCTCCTCGGCCACCGTCACGCCGGGCAGCGCCTGCACCTCGGGCCAGCGCACGCCGCGTGCCCGCCGCGCCACCTTCCGGATCCGGCCCGACTCCCAGCGGTGGACGCGCGCGTGCCACTCCCCCTCCGGGTCTGCGGCGCGCGGGTCTGTCAGCAATCTCACGACCGCCGCCGCGGCGGCCGCGCACACCGCCGAATGCGCGGGCGGAGCGGCCTTCTCGGCCCGTACCACCAGCTGCATCGCCCACGGAGGGGCGTCGAAGGAATCCTCGGTAACGCGCACGGGAGGAGTATTCCACCGCCGATCGGACGCGCTCCCGGTGACTTCCCGGTGTCGGATGTGGGTACGGCAACTCCTGACGTTCGCCGCTCGTTCAACGTGGTACGTGGTGCGCAACGTACAGAGGAGGCGAGCGGGAACGACGGGACGGGACGCGGCGGGAGAGGCCGGGTGCCCGCCGGATCGGAGGTCGCCGGTGACCAGTGGTGCCTGGAGCAATTCCATCCCGGGCATCGGGACGTACTTCGTGGGGATCGACGTGGCGCCCGGGCGCTACCGCTGCGAGGACGGCAAGGGCGGCTGGTGGGTGCGCTTCACCGGGCCGGGCGGGGGCGAGCCGGTCGGCTCCTGGCCGCTGCCGGCCGGGCCCACCGAGATCGAGATCGCGCCCTCCGACTTCGCGTTCGAGACCCATGTCGGCACGTACTGGCATCGCATCGCGCCGGCGCAGGCCGAGGAGGGCGCCGTGCACGAGCTGCGTCCGGTGGCCGACCCGGGGCTGCGCGCCGAGCTGGACACGATCGTGGCGCGGCGCCGCCCGCTGGTGTGGCTGGCGCCGCTGACCGTGCTCGGCATCGGCGTGCTGGGCGCGCCGGTGCTGGGCTGGCTGTGGCTGCTCGGCCTGACGATGATGGCGGTGCTGGTCGCGCTCGGCTCCCCGAGCGTCTCGCTCGACCTGCAGCGCTCCCGCGAGCTGGCGCGGCGCCGCGACCGCTACCTGACGCCGCAGGACTTCGACGACGACGGCCGCGCGCTGCTGGCCCGCGTCCAGACGGCGGTCGACACGGTGCGCGACTCGCTGGTCAACCGGGAGGGACTGCTCGACTCGGTCGACAACGCCGTCACCCTGCCCCGGCAGGAGTGGGAGATCGCCCAGGTCCTGGCCCGCCAGTCGGCGCTGCGCACCGAGCAGCTCGAGGCCGCCTCGCCCGCGGTCCCGGAGGTGGAGGCGGTGCTGCGGCCGTTCCGGGAGAAGCTCGACCTTTCGGTTCGGGCGGTCACCCGGCGGATCGACGCGCTGGAGCGGTACGCCGAGCGTGTCCGCGCGGCGGACGAGGCCCTGCGCGCCCATCGCAGGCTGGAGGCGCTCGCGGCGCGCGCGGACGAGTACGACGACCTGCTCGCCGACACCGTCCGGGACGAGCTGGCGCTCCCCGCGATCGAGCGGCTCACCGAGCAGAGCGACGAGCTCGTCCGCACCCTGCGGCACCGCCTGGCCGAGGCGACCGAGGCGGGCGGAGAGGCGGGCGGCGGGCCGGACGGGGAGGCGGGCGGCGAGCTCCCGCCGAGCCGCCCGCCCACCGCCCCCGACGCCTGATGCCCGCCGCGAAGCGCCTGCCGACGTTCTTAGCCAAGCGCTTGCTACGCGACGTAACCTGGTGTTGACGCGCAACGTGAACAAGCGGTTGGGCACGCACGGCATAATGAGAGGGTGACGACCACGAGCACTAATTCCGGACGACCTAAAGCCCGTACCGGCGGTGAAGGGGGCGCTCGCCGCCGCGGCAAGGGCTCGACCGCCCTGGCCTCGGAACGCCGGGAGCACCTGGTCAGGCTCGCGGCCGAACTCTTCGCCGAGAAGGGGTTCCAGGCCACCACGGTACGCAACATCGCCGACGAGGCGGGCATCCTCTCCGGCAGCCTCTACCACCACTTCGACTCCAAGGAGTCGATCGTCGACGAGATCCTCTCCGGCTTCTTCGAGCAGATCATGTCGGCCTACCGCGCGGTCATCGACGAGGGCAAGGACCCCCGGGAGACCATCGCGGGCCTGGTCCGCATCGCCTTCGGCACGCTGGAGCCGCACCGCGCCGCGATCACGGTGATGCAGAACGACTGGAACTACCTCAGGGGCATGGACCGCTTCACCTACCTCACCAAGGCCGAGGACGAGGTGGAGAAGATGTGGGTCAGCACCATCAAGGCCGGTCAGGAGCAGGGGCTGTTCCGCTCCGACATCGATCCCAAGCTCACCTACCGGATGATCCGCGACACCGTCTGGGTGGCGGTGCGCTGGTTCAAGCCGGGCGGCCGGCTCAACTCGCAGGGCCTGGCCGAGCACTATCTCAAGGTGATGTTCGACGGGATCAACACGCACTGACCGGCACCGTCGCGCCGGTCGCGCCGGGGCGGGCCGGGCACGATCCCGGCCGCCCGCACGGCGGCGGCCGGGCGGGCGTTCCCGATCCTGGACGAGCGCTCCACCTGCGCCGAGTGTCCGCCGTTCATCGCGGGGTCACCGCGCGTCCATGGCACACCGGCCGAACCGCCACCGGATCGTGCCCGCCCACGGGAGCGCCGACGTGCCCGCGCGCGAGAGGATCGGGTTCGAGCGCCCGACGTTCAGGCGTCCGGACATGGAGCGTCGGCGACTCGCCAAGATCCACAAAGGGGGCGCCGGTGTCTTTCGTCACAATTTGACAAATCCCGGTGTCGTTCCGGGCGGGACGGGTGCTGTTACGGGTGAGATGAAAGAGGGGAGGCGACATGACGGGGCAACCGGGTACCGCCGGTCACGGAGAACCGACACCGGCGGAACTGCGCGCGGCCACCGTCCGCAGCCTCCAGGGCCAGTTCCCCGGCGTCCGAGTCTGGTACGGCGAGGCGACCGGGTCATGGTGGGCGATGGTCCCGCTGCGCGACGGACCGCGGCTGATCGAGGCGCCGACGCCTCAGGAGATCCGCGACCTGATCCTGAGGGCGCGGTCGCTGGGGTGATCGTCACGCCGAGCGCGTTCCAAGAGGGTCTCAGGAGGCGGTGAGCAGCGCGGCGCTGCCGTAGCCGCCGCCGAATCCCGTGCACAGGGCCACGGAAGCGCCCTCGACCTGGTTGGTGCCCGTGCCGCGGAGCTGCCGGACGGCCTCGGCCACGTTGTTGAGCCCGTGCACGTACCCCTCGGAGAGCAATCCCCCATGGGGGTTCACCGGGACGCGGCCCTTCCAGGCGATCTCCTCACCGGCCAGTACGGCGCCCAGGTCGGCACGGTCGACGAGGCCGAAGTCCTCGAGCTGGCGCGGGACGAGCCAGCTGTAGGCGTCATAGAGAAGCGCCACGTCGACCTGTTCCGGTTTCAATGCGGCGGCCGCGTACAGGGACGCGGCGACGTACGCGGAGAACACGCGGGTGACGTCGTCGGCCTTGTCCATGCCCGAGGCACCGGGGCCGCCGCCCCGTACGACCGCCTGGATCCGGGGAGCGGCCGGAGCGCGTTCGGCGGAGGTGACGACGAGGGCGCAGGCGCCGTCCGTCTCCTGGCAGCAGTCGATGCGGCGCAGGGGCGAGGCGACCATGGGGTCGTCCAGGTACGTGGCGAGGTCGATCCGTTCGCGTCGCAGGGCGCGAGGGTTGTCGGCCGCATGCGCTCTGGACTGGGCCACGACGGCATAGGTGTGGCGCTCGGTCAAGCCCGTGTCGTAGAGGTAGCGCTGCCCCGCCAAGGCGAACTGGTGCACGGGGCCCGCCATGCCGTACGGATGCGTGAACTGTTCCTCGGTCCCCTCTCCGAGCTTGAGCCCCAGCGCGTTCATGCGTTTGCCGGAGCGGCCGTTCAGGGCCCGGTAGACCAGCACGGTCTCGGCCAGGCCCGCGTCTATGAGCATGGCCGCGTCGGCGAGGATCGAGGCGCTCTGCGTACCGCCGCCATAGATCTCGTTGTGCCATCCGATCTCGTGGAGGCGGAGGGCGCGGGCCAGGTACAGGACGGGCGCCGAGTCGTTGAGGTGGTAGCTCAGGATGGCGTCGGGACGCACGGCGCCGCCCATGGCCTCCGCGGCGTCGGCGAGGGCGGCCTCGGACGCCTCGGTGGCGAGCCGCAGCTCCGTACGGCCCGATGAGCGGGAAAGGGCGGTCATCCCGACACCCGCGATCGCCGCCTTGCCCGCGAAGCCCTGCCGCTTCGAACTGCCCTGCCGCTTCGAACTGCCCTGCCGCTTCGAACTGCCCAGCCGCTTCGAAGGGCCATGGCCTCCGGTCACGCGTTCCCGTCCCTTCGCCCCGACCGCCCAGGGTCTCCGGCGGGCGAGTCCGCTCGCCGGAGACGGGGCGCGATCCGTCCCCGGCGAGCGGTGCCCTGGAAAGGCAGGGACCCGCGGGACGAGGGGGGGTGTCCCGCCGGCGGTGCCGTCGCACGCGAACCTAACCCGACGACCGGGGTTAACACAAGCGCTTGCTCGGTTTTGCCCTACGGCTCGTACTGGACGGCGGCGCGGCGGTCGAGGATCGGCGTGATGTAGCCGTCGATGACGGCGCGGTGGGCGGGGTGGTCGCGGTAGACGAGGTAGGCGTCGCGGTCGGCGAAGTCGCCGACCACCACGAAGTCGAAGTTGCCCGGGTTGACGCCGGCGTCGGCACCCAGGCTGAGCGAGCCGATCTCGGGGATCACGGCGGGCAGCTCGGCCAGCCTGGTCCGGACCTCCTCCTGCTGGGACGTCGTAGTGCCCTCGGCCCACGTGAACATGACCACATGCCGGAATCCGCTCATGGGATCACCGTAGCGACCTGCTCAGACGGTGCCGAGCTCGGCCGCCACGGTCGCGCCCAGTTCCCAGCAGTCCTCCAGATCGTCCTTGCCCACCCGGCCGGCGACGACCACGGGCGGGCGGACGGCGCGCCACTTCAGCCCGGTCGTGATCGACTCCAGCGCGCGCAGGGCGCCGGTGGCGTCGTTGTCGCCGTGCAGGTACGCGCCGAACGGGCGCCGGGCCGTCGCCTCCAGGCACGGGTAGTAGACCAGGTCGAAGAAGTGCTTGAGCGCGCCGGACAGGTAGCCGAGGTTCACCGGGGTGCCGAGCAGGTAGCCGTCGGCCTCCAGGACGTCCACGGCCGAGGCGGTCAGCGCCGGGCGCGTCACCACCTCGACGCCCTCGATCTCGTCGGTGGTGGCGCCGTCGCGCACGGCCTCGTACATGGCCTGCAGCGTCGGCGACGGCGTGTGGTGGACGATCAGCAGCCTCTTCATCACCTCCGACCTTAACCGGGCGACCCCTGACCGGGCTCGGACCGGCGAGTGCCCGCGGGCGGGGCCGCTGAGCTGTTAGGCTACCCAAGCGAGCGCTTGGTACGTAATGATGGGTCCAGGCGACCGGCGCGGCGGCGGCGCCCCGTCCCGCCCGCGCCGCCCGCCGGGCCCGGCGAAGAAGGAGCCGTTCACGTGGCTGACCGCCCGATGAAGTTCTCGACCTTCCACCTCTTCCACCAGTTCGCGGGCCAGACCGCGCGGGAGGTGTACGACTACCAGATCGAGATCGTCGAGCTGCTCGAGGAACTCGGCTTCGACGGGGTGTGGGTCGCCGAGCACCACTTCCGGGACTACGGCCTGGTGCCGAACATCTTCAACCTGCTGTCGAACCTGGCGGCCCGCACCGAGCGGCTGCGGCTGGGCACCGGGATCGTGGTGCTGCCGCTGCACAACCCCGTCCACGTGGCCGAGGAGGCCGCGATGGTGGACCTGCTGTCGGACGGACGCCTGGAGATGGGCATCGGCCGCGGCTACCAGAGCGTCGAGTTCGAGAACTTCGGCCTGGACCTGGCCGAGGCCCGCGACCGGTTCAACGAGTCGCTGGAGATGCTGCTCGGCCTGTGGACCAAGGACGACTTCGAGTACAAGGGCCGCTTCTACGAGACCCACCGACCGCTCACGCTGATGCCCAAGCCGGTGCAGCGCCCGCACCCGCCGCTGCACGTGGCCGCGGTGAGCCCGGAGACCGTGGAGATGTACGCGGCGCGCGGCCTGCCGATCCTGGCCGACCCGGCCGCCCCGTTCAAGAAGATCGCCAAGGCGGCGGAGACCTGGCACGCCACCGCCGCGGCGAACGGGGTCGAAACGGCGGACGTGGAGCTGGTGGCCAGCCGCTCGGTCTACGTGGCGCCGACGCTGGAGCAGGCGCGCGCGGACCAGGAGCGGTTCGAGGCCGACTTCGACCGCTCCCGGATCTTCAACGTGAGCAGCGCCCCCATCGACCCCGCCACCGGCCAGGCCGCCAAGGGCTTCGAGTTCTACCAGGACCGGTACCTCAAGGGCGGGTCGGTGGACAACGAGTTCCGCTGGAACCAGCTGGAGGTCATCGGCGACCCGGAACGGGTCATCGGCCAGATCAGGACCATCCAGGAGATGGGGTTCGGCAACCTCATGTGCGACTTCGGCAGCACCCGCGCGCTCCCCCTCGAGGACATGAAGAAGGTCCTGAGGTTCTTCGCCGCCGAGGTCATGCCCGCCTTCCGCTGAACCCGCCCGACGAGCACCCTGTTCGACCCTTGTTCGACAAGTTCGACCTGGAGGCGCGATGTCCGTCGTACACCGGCTCACACTCGGGGACGTGCTGGACGAGCACCGGCGCGGCCGCCCGCTCGGCACCGCCGTCGTCGACGGCCCGGTCCGGCTGACCTATCCCGAGCTCGACGACCGGGTGGACCGGCTGGCCGGCGCGCTGGCGGCGGACGGCGTCCGGGCCGGCGAGCGCGTGCTGTGGCTCGGCCAGAACTCCTTCCGCGTGCTGGAGCTGCTGCTGGCCTGCGCCCGGCTCGGCGCGATCTTCTGCCCGGCCAACTGGCGGCAGAGCGCGGACGAGCTCGCCCACGTCCTGGACGACCTCGCGCCCGCCGTCGTCGTGTGGGAGGAGGGTTCGGGCGGCGGAGTGAGCCGGGAGGAGGTCGAGAAGGCGCGCGGCGCCGGGCCCGGTGGGCAGGTCTCGCCGGACGCCCGCTGGGTGCGGTCGGGCGAGGAGTACGAGGCGTACGTCGCGGCCGCCGCGCCGTTGACCGCGTCCGTGCCCGCATCCGAGGCCGGGACCGACGCCGGCGCGCCCGTGCTGGCCCTCTACACCGCCGCGTTCGACGGGCGTCCCAACGCGGCGCTGCTGAGCCACTCCGCGCTGATCGCGCACAGCATGGCGCTGCTGCACATCCGGCAGATGGAGGACGGCTTCACCTTCCTGGCCTGCGGCCCGCTGTTCCACGTCGGCACGATGATGTTCACGCTGGCCGCCTTCCAGATCGGCGGGAAGCTGGTCTTCACGCCCGCCTACGAGCCGGCCGAGGTCTGCCGGCTGATCGAGACCGAGCGGTGCACCCAGGCGTTCCTGTTCGGCCCGATGATCGACGGGCTGGTGGAGGCGAACAAGGACCGCGCCTACGACCTGTCGTCGCTGCGCTTCGTCTCGCACTCCGCCGAGTGGGACGAGATGATCAGCGTGGACGACAGCCCGTGGTGCGCGTCCAAGATGGGCGGCTACGGCCAGACCGAGGTCGGCGGCATGCTGACCTTCCTGGGGCTGGGCATGGGCGGCGCCGGGTTCGCCGGGCGGACCTCGCCGCTGGCCCACGTCCGGCTGCTGGACGCCGAGGGGAACGAGGTCCCGCCGGGCGAGGTCGGCGAGATCTGCGCGCGCGGCCAGAACGTCTTCTCCGGCTACTGGAACCGCCCCGAGCTGAACGAGGCCAAGACGGCGGGCGGCTGGCACCACACCGGCGACCTGGGCCGCCGCGAGCCCGACGGCACGCTCACCTTCATCGGTCCGCGGCTGCGCATGATCAAGTCGGCGAACGAGAACATCTACCCGGCCGAGGTCGAGCGCGCCCTGAAGTCGCATCCGGCGATCGCCGACGCCGCCGTGATCGGCGTTCCCGACGAGCGTTTCGGCCAGTCGCCCAAGGCCGTCGTCGTCCTGGCGGAGGGCGCCGCGGCCACCGCGGAAGAGGTCATCGAGCATGTGCGCGGGGAGATCGCCTCGTACAAGAAGCCGCGGCACGTGGAGTTCGCCGACGCGATCCCCAAGAAGGGCTACACGCCCGACTACGACGCGCTGGACGAGCGGTACGGCGGCGGCGGGTACCCCGGCTCCTGAGGCGGGACGGCCGCAGGGTCAGAGGACGGCGATCGGGTTGATGGGGCTGGCGGTGCCGCCCTCGATGTCGAGGGGGGCCGCGATGAACAGGAAGTCGGCGCGGCCCTCCCCCGTCAGCTCCTCCAGCCAGAGCATCTCGGCCAGGTAGACGCCGTGCCGCCACAGGAAGATCATGTGCAGGTCGTCGGTCAGGGTCTCGTCGGCGAGCTGGTGCTCGTTGAGGCCGCCGATCGCCGCGTTGTCGCAGGCGACCATGCACACGTCCCGGGCGGCCAGCCACCGGCCGCCGTCCGCTGAGAGCCCGGGTTGGCCCGCCCAGTAGGCGTCGGGGCCGTCGTTCTTCCACACCAGCGGCCATCCTGTACGGAGCACGGCCACGTCCCCCGGGCGCAGTTCGATGCCCGCCTCGTCGAGGCACGCCCGCAGGTCGTCCGGGCCGATCCGGTCGTCCACGCCCAGGTGTGGGACGCCCTTGAGTCTCGCTACGTCGAACAGCACCCCCCTTGCGACGACGGGCCCGGCCTTGTCGATGCCACAGCGTCCTGCCCCGTACGAGCGGACCCTGTCGGCGGAGTGCCCGTTGTAGAGGCGGTCCCCCGACCACATATGGCACAGCGCGTCCATGTGCGTCGTGGTGCCGTGCGGTGTCACGACCAATGCGTCGTCGGCCATCTTCAGGCCCGCCCCTATGGCCCTCGTGCCGGCTGCGTAGTCGCCTCCGTCCACCGACATGAAGTGCTGCGGCAGCGGCCGGCCCCGCAGGTGCGGGACGGTCGTGGGGGCGGGCGAGGAGGTGGCGCCGCGGATAGGCAGCGAGAGGCTCAGCACGCGGCCCTCCCGCACGCACCCGGCGGCCGCCATGACAACCTCGGGAGTCAGCAGGTTGAGGGCCCCGCGCTCGTCGTCCTGACCCCAGCGTCCCCAGTTGCTGGACTTATCGAGCATCATCGAAGAACCTCCGAGGAAATCCCGACCTTGAGGCCGGGGAGGAATCAGACCCTGAGGAGCAGGGCAGGGAAAGGACATTCGCCCCTCGGGGCGAATGCCGGTTGGCCAGGCGTTATCCGGCACGTTTTCGCCCCTGTGTTCGAGCGTGCACGCTACGATCGGCCCGTGCCGCGTTACCGCCTGGACCCCACGCCCGAGCAGGAGCAAGCCCTGCTCTGGCATTGCGCGCACGCCCGGTACGTGTGGAACCTGGCCGTGGAGCAGCACGGTTTCTGGTCCCGGCACCTGCGCGGGAGGGCACCTGGCTACACCGAGCAGTGCCGGCAGCTCACCGCGGCCCGCGCCGCATTCGAGTGGTTGCGGGCCGGGTCCCAGACCGTGCAGCAGCAGGCGCTGCGTGACTTCGCGCAGGCGATGGCGAACTTCTTCGCCGGTACCCACCGGCGTCCCAACTGGCGCAAGCAGGGGGTGCACGAGGGGTTCCGGCAGGTCGGCGTCAAACCCCACCAGGTCAGGCGGTTGTCGCGCAAGTGGGGTGCGGTGCTGGTGCCCAAGTGCGGATGGGTGCGGTTCCGCTTGTCGCGGCCGGTGCCGGAGGGTGTGAAGTCCTACCGGGTCACCCGTGATCGGGCCGGGCGCTGGCACGTGGCGTTCGCGCACGTCCCGCCCCCGGTGCCCGGCCCCGGCGATGGGACCGTGGTCGGGGTGGACCGGGGCGTTGCCGTCAGTGCCGCCCTGTCGACCGGGGATCTGCTGAAGGTCCCCGGCCTCACCCCTGGAGAGAGGCGGCTCCTGGAGTTGCTGGCCCGCAAGTTGGGGCGTGCCCGGCGCGGTTCTGGCCGCCGCGCCAGGCTCAGGGCCGCGCTCGCCCGGCTCAAGGCCCGCGAGCGCGACCGGCGTAAGAACTGGGTGGAGCAGACCTCCACGATGCTGGCCCGCGAGTTCGACGTGATCGGTGTCGAGGACCTGCGCATCTCGGGCATGACCCGTTCGGCGAAGGGCACCAACCAGCGGCCGGGACGCAACGTCGCCGCCAAGGCGGGGCTGAACCGGGGCATCCTGGCCGGCGGTTGGGGTGCCCTGGTGGAGCGGCTGGAGCACAAGGCCCCCGGCCGCGTCCACAGGATCGATCCCGCGTACACCTCGCAGCGTTGTTCGGCGTGCGGGATCAGGGATCGGGAGGCGCGTGAGAGCCAAGCGCGTTTCCGGTGCCGGTCCTGCGGCCACGCGGGCAACGCCGATGTGAACGCGGCACGCAACATCGCCCACGAGACCAGACTCATATTCGTGTGCGCGGCGGCCGGACCGGCCGTTGCTGCGCGGGGACGCCCCGGGTTGCCGGGGCGGACGAACCGCGAACCTCAACCTGTCCTCCTTTCCTGAGGCCACGGGTTGGAATCCCCCTCGTTCACGAGGGGGAGGAGGTCAATCGGTTCAGACCTTCCAATGTGTGTGAGAGAGGACCGCACATGACGACAGTCGAAGGCACGTGCGACCCGGCGTTCTCCGGCGTGCGGGACGTCTTCCAGCGGAACTTCGCCGAGGGGCGGGAGGTCGGGGCTGCGGTGGCGGTGTACGCGGGCGGCCGCAAGGTGGTCGACCTGTGGGGCGGGGTCGCCGACCACCGCACCGGGCGCGGCTGGACCGCGGACACCCCGTGTTTCGGGTTCTCCTGTACCAAGGCGCTGACGGCGACGGCCGCGCTGCTGCTGGCCGAGCGGGGCGCCTACGACGTGGACGGGCCCGTCACCGCCTGGTGGCCGGAGTTCGGGGCCGAGGGCAAGGAGGGCACGACCGCCGCCCATCTGCTGTCGCATCAGGCGGGGCTGCCCGCGTTCGCCCGGCCCGTGTCCGCCGAGGAGGCCGCCGACGCCCCGGCGCGCGCCGCTGACCTGGCCGCGCAGAAGCCGGAGTGGGCGCCGGGCGAGGGGCACGGATACCACGCGCTGACCTACGGGTGGCTGGCCGGTGAGATCGTGCGACGGCTGTCGCCGGGCAACCGCACGGTGGGCGAGTTCGTCCGCGATGAGTTCACCGGCGACCTCGACCTGTGGATCGGAGCCCCGGACGAGGTCATCGAGCGGTCCGCCAAGCTGACCGCCAGGCGTCCCGGCAAGAACGCCACCGAGGCCCCCGCGAGCGGTGGCACGACCCCTCCGGTCCCCAGCGAGGACGGCGAAGTCCTCTCTCGTCTGGCGAGTGCCTACACCGACCCGGACAGCCGTCTCAACCGTGCTCTCAACAACCCCCACCCTGGGAAGGGCGGTTACAACAACCCCGTCGTGCTGCGCGCCGGTTGGCCGTCTGCCGGAATGCTCACCACCGCCCGCGCGCTGGCGGCCTTCTATGTCGACCTCGTGGCGGGACGGGTTCTCAAGCCCGAAACGCTCCGCGAGGCCGTCAAGCCAAGGGTCAGCGGCCCCGACCGCACGATGCTGGTGGACAGCGCCTTCGGCCTTGGCTACATGCGCCCGGCGACGACCTTCGCCATCCCGGCCGCTGGACGGAAGTCGGCGTTCGGCCACACGGGGGCGGGCGGCTCGATCGGCATGGGCGACCCCGAGGCGGACCTGACCGTGGCCTACCTTCCCAATCTGATGGGCGACCAGTTGTCCGGCGACCTGCGCGCCTTCAGGCTGGTAGGCGCCGCCTACGCAGCTCTGGAGTCCTGACCCGCTCGCCTTGTTCCGCCGGTTCACTGCATCGTGATGCCGCCGCTGACCGAGATGGTCTGGCCGGTGATGTACTCGGCGCGGTCGGTGCAGAGGAAGGCGACGATTCCCGCGATGTCGTCCGGGCGGCCTATGCGGCGCAAGGGGATCTGCTTGGCGAGCTTGTCGAGGAGCCCTGGGTGCTGGTCGGACACCGCTCGGACCATCGGTGTGTCGGTGGGGCCTGGGCAGACGATGTTGCTTGTGACCCCGCCGCGGGCCGCTTCGCGTGCGATGGTCTTGGCGAGCCCGAACAGGCCCGATTTGGTCGCAGCGTAGGCGCCCTCGCCGCCTGACCCGGCGCGCGCGCCGTCGGAGGAGATGAAGACCAGGCGCCCCCAGCCCCGCTCGGTCATACCGGGGAGGAGCGCGCGGGTCAGCTGCATGGGGGCGCGCAGGTTGATCCGCCACATGAGGTCCCAGTGCGCGGGGTCGCTCTCGACGAACGGCTCGACGATGCTGACCCCCGCGTTGTGCACCAGGATGTCGGTCGTCCCCATCTCCGCTGCGAAACGGTCGATGTCGGCGGGGTCTCCCAAGTCGACCCGTTGGGCGGTGCAGTCGTCGTTGAGGGACTTGGCCGTCTCCTGGGCGGCGGCCAGGTCGAGGTCCGCGACGACCACACGGGCGCCCAGCGCGGACAGGTCGGCGCAGATGGCTCGTCCTATGCCCCCGGCCCCGCCCGTGACCACGGCGGTACGGCCGGCGAGGCCGCCCATGGGGCTCGTCCCGTCCATCAGGTCCTCCATGCGGCGATGAGGTCGTCGGTCGTCACGCGCGCGGCCAGCAGGCTGATGGTGTTGGCCATGACGGCGTCGCCGTACTCGGCGGGCATGCCGGCCACCGCGTCCGTCAGCACCACGACCCGGTAGCCGAGGTTGACCGCCTCCAGGCACAGGCCCGGTATGCCGAGGTTGAGCGAGACGCCCACGGCCACGACCGTGCGGACGCTCATCGAGCGCAGGGTCTGGTCGAGGGACGTCCCGGTGAACGGGGAGAAGCCGTGGTAGCGGCGGGCCTCCAGGTCGGCCGGGTCGTCCAGTTCCGGTACGACCTCCACGGCCCCGGTGCCCTCCAGCATGTGCCCGGGGTCGCGGAGCAGGCCCTTGATGAACGGGGCGTTGTCGGTATGGGTGCCCGCCCGGTCGGCGCGGAAGGCGGCCGTGCACTGCACGACCCGTGCACCCGCCGCGCGGGCGGCCGCCGCGGCGCGGGCCGCGTTGCCGGTCACGCCGCGTTCCGTGCAGGACTTCACCAGCTCGGGGAACTTGGCGAGGTCGCCCACGACGCCGCGCTGCATCTCCATGACCAGCAGCGCGGTGTGCCGGGGGCCGGCCAGTTCGGCAAGGTCGATCGCCACGCGATCAATCTAGCATTTGCTTGGGAAGAAAAGCCGCTCGGGGCCGGGCGGCGTTCCCCGGTAGCGTTCCGGGCATGGAGGTACGCGATCTGCACCCGTGGCCGGACACGCCCGAGGAGGCCAGGGCGATCCAGGACCGGCTCCGCTCTCTGCTCGACCTCGACGACCCGGGCCCGGCCGACCCCCGCACGATCGCGGGCCTGGACGTCTCGTACGCGGGCGACGGCGACGACGGGGCCGCCCGCCTGGCCGCGGCCGTCGTGGTGCTGGACGCCGCGTCGCTGGAGGTCGTCGCGGAGTCGGTCGTCACCGGCACCGCGGCGTTCCCCTACGTGCCGGGGCTCTTCGCGTTCCGCGAGTTGCCCGCGCTCATCGAGGCGCTGCGGCGGCTGGCGGTGGAGCCGGACCTGCTGGTGTGCGACGGCTACGGGCTGGCCCATCCGCGCCGTTTCGGCCTGGCCTGCCATCTCGGCGTGCTGACCGGCCTGCCGTCGTTCGGGATCGCCAAGACGCCGTTCGTGGGCGCCTACGACCAGCCCGGCAAGGCCCGCGGTTCGACCGGCCCGCTGCGCGACGGCGAGGAGGTGGTGGGGCGGGCGCTGCGCACACGCGAGGGCGTCAAGCCGGTGTTCGTGTCGGTGGGGCACCGGATCGGCCTGGACGCCGCGTGCCGGATCGCGCTCGCGCTGACCCCGGAGTTCAGGCTCCCGGAGACGACCCGCCGCGCGGACCGCCTCTCCCGCGACGCCCTGGCCGGCGCGCTCCCGTCCTGAGGCGGCCGACCGGCACCGGAACCGGGTATTGTTCGCCAACCAAGCGTGCGCTAGGTTGGCTCGCGATGGACCAGCCGCGCCCCGTACCAGCGCCGAACCCGCGCACCGAGCCCTACTGGGCCGCCTGCGGGCGTGGTGAACTGGCGCTCCAGCGCTGCGCCGGATGCGCGCGGTACGTGCACTTCCCCGAGCCCGCCTGCCCCTACTGCGGCGGCACCGACCTGCCGTACGAGACGGTGGGCGGGCGCGGGACCGTGCACACCTTCAGCGTCGTACACCGCTCGTTCCTGCCCGGCTTCGAGCCGCCCTACGTCGTCGCGTGGATCGACCTGCCCGAAGGCGCCCGCGTCTTCGGCGACGTCACCGGCTGCCCGCCCGAGACGGTCCGGATCGGGATGGCGGTCGAGGTGTGTTTCGACGACCTGGAGGACTTCGGCCCGATTCCCCACTGGAGGCCCGCGTCATGACCCGAATCGGCAATGTCCTCTACGGCGCCAAGGACGTCGAAGAAGCCGTCCGCTTCTACCGCGACGCCCTAGGGCTGGCCGTGAAGTTCCAGGACGGAAGCCGGTTCGCGGCACTGGACGGCGGCGGCACCACGTTCGCCATCGCGGGCCCCGAGGAGGACGTCACCGGGGGCGAACCGGCCGTGTCGTTCAAGGTGGACGACGTCACCGCCATGACGGACAAGCTCACCACGGCGGGGGCGCGGCTCGTCCGCGGGCCCGAGGAGGGCCCGCACGAGGTGCGCGCCGTACTGCGCGATCCCGCGGGCAACCAGTTCGTCCTCTACGCAGCACGCCCCGACCCCTTGTAACCCCCCAGCAAGGAGACGAGCCATGGCGCGAGTGAAATCCCCGTTCAGCAACTACGCCTACGCGATCCTCACCGCGAACGCGCTGCGCACGCCCGAGAAGGTGGCGCTGCGGTACTGCGGCGAGCAGAGCCTCACCTACGACCAGCTCAACCGGAAGGTCAACCGGGTCGCGCACGCGCTGCTGGCGGCGGGGGTCGGGCCCGGCACCCGCGTCGCCTCGCTGATGAACGAGACCCTGCACGTCGCCGAGGTCTACCTGGCCCAGATGAAGGTCGGGTCGATCGTGGCCGCGCTCAACCCGTACTGGCCCGCCGACACCCTCCGGCAGGTCGTCGAACATTCCGAATGCACCGCGTTCGTGTACGACGCCACGGTCGAGAAGCTGATCGAGGAGATCCGGCCGGACCTGCCCGGGGTGAAGCTGTGGCTTCGCGTCGGCGGCCCGGGCGAGGGCTCGGTCGACCTCGACGCGCTGGCCGGCGCCGCGACCGAGGACGAGCCGGCCCTGGGCGGGTCCGGCGACGACCTGCTCGCGCTCTTCTACACCTCCGGCACGACCGGCCTGCCCAAGGCCGTCATGCACACCCACTCCAGCTCGCTGGCCAGCGCGCAGATCTGGCTGGACGTCGACCGGGACCAGGACTCGGTCATGGGCACCGGCGCCATCATCTGGGGCATCGGCTTCCCCGCGCTCGTCGGCCCGGCGTTCTACGCGGGAATGACGCTGGTGCTAGAGCAGGACTGGGGGCCGTCCAACTTCCTCAAGGTCGTCCCGAGGGAGAAGGTGACCCACGTCAGCCTGATCCCCAGCTTCTTCTCCGCGCTGCTCGGCTCCGACGAGCACGAGGGCGTGGACCTGTCGTCGCTCACCTCGATCGTGCTGGGCGGCGAGCCGCTGCTGCCCGGCCTGCGCGAGCGCATCATGAAGCGGCTGCCCGGCGCGGCGATCTACAGCTACTACGGGCAGACCGAGGCGCCGTACACCTGCTTCGGGCGCCAGGACGACGGCAGCCAGGACATCTCCTCGGTCGGCCGGGCCCGCATGTCGTGCGCGGTGCGGGTCACCGGCCCGTCCGGCGCACGGGTCGTCGGCGAGGTCGGCGAGATCAACCTCAACGGGCCCAACGTCATGGCCGGGTACGACAAGCTGCCGGACAAGACCGCCGAGGCGCTGCGCGGCGGCTGGTACGTGGGCGGCGACCTGGGCCGGATGGACGAGGACGGCTTCCTGTACGTGCTGGGCCGCCGCGAGGACTCCATCCTCAAGGGCGGCCAGTGGTCGCAGCCCGCCCAGATCGAGGAGGCGGCGATCGAGGTCGACGGCGTCGCGGAGGCGGGCGTGGTCGGCGTCCCCGCGCATCCGGAGGGCCGGGACGCGGTCGAGCAGAAGATCCTGCTCGCGGTCGTGCCGCGGGCGGGCGCCGCGCTGGACGCCGATTCGGTGCGGGCGGCGCTCGCCGGCCGGCTGCCCGCGCACCAGGCACCCGACACGGTCGTCGTCGCCGCCGAACTGCCGCACACCCAGGACGCGTCCGGCGGCCCTGGCAAGCTGCTGCGCCGCGGCATCCGCGACCAGTACGCCGACCGCGTCCAGTAGCAGAGGGAGTAGATGAGCACCCAGCCTGAACATGCCGTCAAGACGTGGATCTCCGGGTTCGGCGTGGCCGTGCCGCGCGGCGCGACCGCCCCGGACCCGGAGGCCCTCGAAACCGCCGCCGCCGACCTGACGCCCCCGCTGGTGGTGAAGGCGTACGGCCCTGGCCTCCTGCACAAGAGCGACGCGGGCGCCGTGCGTCTCGACCTGGAGTCGGCGCGGGCCGCCGCCGACGCCGCCGCCGAGATGGCCGGGGCCCTGGGCGCCCGGGAAATCACGCCGGACGGCTTCCTCGTGGAGGAGCAGGCGGCGGCGGGCGTCGAGGTCATCGTCGGCGCCGTGCGCGACCCGGCGTTCGGCCCGGTGCTGCTGGCCGGGCTCGGCGGGATCTGGACGGAGGTGCTGCGCGACACGGCGCTGCGCCTGTGCCCGATCACCGAGGCCGACGCCCGCGCGATGCTGGACGAGCTGCGCGGCCGGGCCCTCCTGGACGGCTTCCGCG
The DNA here is from genome assembly GCF_039532545.1 of Actinomadura vinacea. Taxonomy (NCBI): domain Bacteria; kingdom Bacillati; phylum Actinomycetota; class Actinomycetes; order Streptosporangiales; family Thermomonosporaceae; genus Actinomadura; species Actinomadura vinacea. The sequence goes on from NZ_BAAARW010000034.1 coordinate 41,305, forward strand.
GCGGCCCGCCCACAGACCTGGACGCCCTGGTCAAGGTGCTGCTGGCGGTCGGCGGTCCGGGCGGGATCGTGGAGTCGCTCGGGCCCCGGCTGACCGAGTTCGAGCTCAATCCGGTCATCTGCGGGCCCGCGGGCGCGATCGCCGTCGACGCCCGGCTCCTGACCTCGGACGAGCCCCCTGAACAGCTCGCGGAGGAGCCGGCGGCCCGTCCCGCCGAACCGCACACGGACTTCGACCGGCTCTTCGCTCCGCGCGGCGTCGCCGTCGTCGGCGCGTCCACCAAGAGGCCCGGCTTCGGCAATATGTTCCTGAACTTCTACAAGGCCGCCGGCTATCAGGGACGGCTCGTCGCCGTGCACCCCACCACGCCCGAGATCGACGGCGTGCCCTGCGTCCCGTCCCTGACCGGGGCGGACGTGGACTACGCGCTGGTCGCGGTACCCGCTGCGCGCTGCGCGGACGTCGTGCGCGAGGCCGCGGGCATCCCGTTCGTCCAGGTGATGAGCGGCGGATTCCGCGAGATGGGCGAACCGGCCCTGGAGGACGACCTGCTCGCCGCGGCCCGTGCCGCGGGCGTGCGGCTCCTGGGCCCCAACTGCATGGGCGTCTACTCCCCCGCGGGCGGCCAGACGTTCCTGGGCGGCCCCCAGGGGCGTCCCGGACGCATCGCCGTGATCTCGCAGAGCGGCGGGCTCGCGGGCGAGGTCATCAAGGTCGGTGAACGGCGCGGCCTGGCCTTCTCCAAGGTCGCCACGGTCGGCAACAGCGCCGACGTCACCCCCGCCGAACTGCTCCGCCACCTCGCCGCCGACGACGAGACCGCCGTGATCGGCCTCTACCTCGAGGACCCGCGCGACGGCCGCGGCCTCTTCGAGGCCCTCCAGCCGCTGGAGAAGCCGGTGGTGGCCCTGGTCGGCGGCCGAAGCGGGCAGGGCCGCAAGGCCGCCGCGTCGCACACCGGAGGAATGATCGGCGACGACCGGGTGTGGTCCGCGCTCGCCGCCCAGGCCGGCATCACCCTCGTCACCTCCCAGGACGACCTGATCGGCGCGCTGGACCTGCTCGACCTGCACGCCTCCCGCGCGGCGCCGGCGGGCCCGGGCGTCCTCGTCATCGGCCCGAGCGGCGGCGCCAGCGTCCTGGCCGCCGACGTGTTCGACACCGCCGGGATGGAGCTGAGCCCGCTGCCCGCCCCCGCGACGGCCGCGCTCCGCGGGCTCGGCCTCGGCGCAGGCAGTTCCCTGGCCAACCCCCTGGAGATACCGGTCGGCCCCAAGGCCGACCCGGAGCTGGTACGTCTCGCCGTGACGGAGATCCTGGCCCACCACCCGTACGCGGACGTCATCACCCACGTCAACGCGCAGAGCTTCTTCACCTTCGGCGACAGCGCCGAGCCGCTGCTGGCGTACACGCGCGCCGTCGGCGCTCTGCAGCGGCAGCTCACAGCCACCCGGATCACGCTGGTCGTCCGGAACTCCGAATGCGCCCCTCCCGGCGTGGAGGACGCCGTCCGCGACCTGGCACGCGAGTCGGGCGTACCGGTCTACCGCAACATGGAAGCCGCCGCGGTCGCGGTCACGGCGGGCAAGAGGAGCGCGCATGGGACAGCTTGACGGCAAGGTCGCCCTCATCACCGGGGGCGCGCGGGGCATGGGCAAGGCCCACGTCCGGCGCTTCGTGGACGAGGGCGCCGCGGTCGTCTTCGGCGACGTCCTGGACGAGGAGGGCGCCAAGCTCGCCGCCGACCTCGACGGCGCCTCCTACGTGCACCTGGACGTCACCCAGCCCGCCGGCTGGGAGGCCGCCGTGCGCGCCGTCCTCGACGCGCACGGCGCGCTGCACGTCCTGGTCAACAACGCCGGGATCATGCGGCACAAGAGCATCGAGGAGATGGACCTGGACGAATGCCGCCGGATCATCGAGGTCAACCTCATCGGCCAGTGGCTCGGCATCAAGACCGTGACCCCCGCAATGCGCGAGTCCGGCGGGGGCTCCATCGTCAACGTCTCGTCCACCGAGGGCTTCAACGGCGCCGCGGGCATGGCCGCCTACAGCGCCAGCAAGTTCGGCGTGCGCGGCCTGACCAAGTCCGCCGCCCGTGAGCTGGGCCCGGACGGCATCCGCGTCAACTCGATCCATCCCGGCGGCATCGTCACCGCGATGTCGATGCAGCAGGACATCGTCGAGGCCACCGCGGACCGCGCCCAGGCCCTCGTCGACGGCCTCCCGCTGCGCCGGCTCGGCGGCACCAAGGAGGTCTCCGGCCTGGTCGTCTACCTGGCCTCGGACGACTCCTCGTACTGCACCGGCAGCGAGGTCCTGGTCGACGGCGGCTTCACCACCGGCTTCTAGGGCCGGCCCGCGGCGGTGCCCACTCCTTCTCCAGCTGCGCGGCGAGCGAGATGAGCGTGGCCTCGTCCGCGTCGTGGCCCAGGAGTTGGGCCCCGATGGGCAGCCCCTCCTCGCTCAACCCGGCGGGCACGTTCACCGCGGGCCACCCCAGTACGTTCCAGGGCCACGCGTAGGGGCAGGCCGCGGCGACTCCGCCTTGCGTCCTGCGCCATCCGACGCCCTCATAGGCTCCGACCCGCAACGGCAACTGGGCGGTCGTGGGCGTCAGGACGACGTCCGCATACCGGAAGATGCGGCCCACCCTCCTGTGCAGCCTGGGCTCCAGCCACCGGGCCAACGGCAGGAGTCTGCGCCCCGCGATCCGGCCCAGGCGGGCCTCGGCCAGCGTCCGCGGTTCGAACTCCCCGCCCTCCATTGACTCCACCCAGTCCGCGACCCCCGACGTCCCCCGGGGCACGAGCCCCAAGGCCACCGGCCCGTAGTCGGGGTCGGCCGGGAAAACCTTGTGCCCCAACGCCGTCAGCCTCCGCGCCACCCGTTCGACGGCCGCCCGGATCTGCGGATCCAGCCTCCCGCCCGACCCGAATGCCATCCGGAACGACACCGCGACCCGCAACCGCCTCGGCTCGGCACCCGCCGCCTCCTCGAACGAGGACACGGGCGCGTCCAACCGGTGAACATCCTCCGGGTGGTTGCCGCTGAGCACGTCCAGGAGCAGCGCCGCGTCCCCGACGCTCCGCGCGAGCGGCCCGCAGACCGTCAATCCGTAGAAGGGCTCCCGGTGCGGATGGCCCGACACCCGTCCCCGCTGGGGCTTGATCCCCACCAGCCCGGTCCACGCGGCCGGGATCCGGATCGACCCGGCCCCGTCCGACCCCACGGCACCGGCGACCATTCCGGCGGCGACCGCCGCGGCACTCCCCCCGGAAGACCCGCCCGGGGTGTGATCCGGATTCCAGGGATTGCGGGCGCAGCCGGTCGACGACTCGCTGAACGGCCACAACCCGATCTCGCACGTTGTCGTCTTGCCCACGATCACCGCACCCGCCGCCCGCAGCCGCCGCACCACCTCGGCGTCCTCGACCGCGACGGGATGCCGTCCCCCGACCGCGAACGGCGTGGTCTCCCCCGCCAGATCCGTGTCGTCCTTGATGGCGACCGGCACGCCCAGCAGCGGCGGCCGCTCGCCCTCCCGCAGCCGCTTGTCGGCCTCCCGGGCCTCGTTCAGCGCGGCCTGTGCCCGCACGACCCGGAAGGCTCCCAGCGACCGGCCCTCCTCCGCGGCCCGCAGCGACTCCCCGACCAGTTCCTCGGCCGAGACCTCGCCGCGCCGCAGCGCCGCCGCCTGCTCCCGCAACCCGAGCACCGCCGGCCCCTCTCGTTCGTTCGAACGAACGATACGCCGGCCTCCCCGAATGCGAAAGACTGTGCACGTGACCCGCGACCGGATCCTGCAGGCCACCCTGCGCCTGATCGGCGAGCAGGGCGTGGGCGCGGTGACCAACCGCGCCGTGGCCCGCTCGGCCGGCGTCTCCCTCGGCTCCCTGACCTACCACTTCCCGAGCCAGTCCGACCTGCTCCGGGAGAGCCTGCGCACCTTCGTCGACAACGAGATCGCCCGCGTCACGGCCCGCGCCGCCCGTCTCCAGGGCGCCGATCCCGAACAGGCCGCCGACGAGGTCGAGAAGGCCATCGTCGACTTCGCGCAGGGCCCCGAACAGATCGCCAGCCTGGAACTCCACCTGCACTCCGCCCGCGACCCCGCCGTCCGGGAGGCCGCCACCCGCTGCGTGGAGGCCTACGACCGGCTCGCCGCGGCCATCCTGAGCGCCCTGGGCATCCCCGACCCCGAACGCCGCGCCCCCGCCGTGGTCGCCATGCTCTACGGCCTGGCGGTCCGCCGCCTCGCCACCGGCGACACCTCCGCCACCGGCACCGCCGAGGCACTGCGCCTCCTCCTCAACGGCACCCACCCCTGAAAAGGCTTCTGGCCCGTACGGCCCCAGAGCGGGGTACAAGGCCGTACGAGCCAGAAACCAGTCTCAATCAGGAACCTCAGTCGGAACCTCAGCCGACGTTCGCTCTGCTCTCCGCCTGTGCACCTCCGCCGTGTCTCCGATGTGACATCTAGAACGTTAGAGCGCCCCAACCCCCACCGGAACTCCCTTAAGCCTCACTTAGGGAACCGCTGAGCCCGGCTTATTCAGTCCGTCCTGCCGGCGCCGCTCACCTGCACGAACAGCGGAAGAGGACCGAGAACGCGGTCCGAAGCCTTGGGCTTCGTTGAACCAAGCTCGTCCGGCACCTGCCCCGCCGATCAAGGCGGGGTTCGGTCAGCGGACCGATGGCGTTGGACGCGCGGCAGGGGCACCCGATCATCGCGGTGGTCCACGTCACAGCCTGGAGGCCCGTTGACACTCTCCATGAAGGTTCCGATCCGGCGGCGCACCGTCGCCGTGGTGCTGAACGTGCTCGTGCTCGTAGCGGCGCTGTTCGTCGCCACCGGGGCGGAGGCCACGCCCCGTCCCCTCAAGTTCAGCGCGCCCAAGGGTGCGACGCTCCCGGCCATGTCCTGCGCGGAGGTCGCGCGGCTGGATCTGAGCGGTGTCCCGGACGCACCGGCGAACATCGCCTCGGCGACGGTCGTCGCGGCCGACGACAACCCGCTCGGCAAGTGGGAGGCCTGCAGGGTCAAGGGCGTCATCGCACCGCAGATCCAGTTCGAGCTGATGCTGCCCACCAAGACGTGGGAACGGCGTTATCTGCAGACCGGCTGTGGCGGCTTCTGCGGCAGCGTCAACGTGAACGCCCCGGCCAGCTACGGCTGTGCCCCGCTCACCAACGGAACGTTCGCGGTGGCCTCGGACAACGAGGGCCACTACGGAATCAACGGGACCGATGGGCTCTTCGGCGCCGACCCGCAACTGCGGGTCGACTTCGGCTACCGCTCCCAGCACCTCACCTCCATCCTGGCCAAGGACGTCATCAAGCGCTTCTACGGCCAGCCCGCCGCGCGCTCGTACTTCACCGGCTGCTCGGAGGGCGGCGACCAGGCCCTCACCGAGGCGCAGCGCTACCCGGAGGACTTCGACGGCATCGTCTCCGGCGCGCCCGCGGCGAACATGACCGCGCTCGCCATCTGGGACCAGGGCTGGAACGGGAAGGCCATGCTGGACGGCAACGGCAAGCCGACCCTCAGCGTGGACGATCTAAAGCCGCTGCACGAGGCCGTGCTCAAGGCGTGCGACGCCCGTGACGGCACCCGCGACGGCCTGGTCAGCGACTCGATGGACTGCGAGTTCGATCCGAAGAGCATCGCCTGCCCGGCTCGTGGCAACGCGTCCGGCTTCTGCCTCACCCCGGCGCAACTCGAGTCGCTGAGCAAGATCTACTCCGGGGCGCGGGATCGCAAGGGCCGGCTGATGTACCCGGGCTGGCAGCCGCACGGTTCGGAAAGCGAGTGGGCGAACTGGCTCGTCCCCACCACCCCGGGCACGCCGTCACGCCAGGCCGCCTTCGCCGTGAACACGCTGCGCTGGCTCGCCTACCCGGGGGTGCGGCCATCGCTGACGCTCGACGACGTCCAGTTCACCGAGGCGAACTTCAAGGAGATCATGGGCCGCGTCTCGGGCATCTACGACTCCACCGACCCGGATCTGAGCGCGTTCCGCCGGAAGGGCGGCAAGCTGATCATGTGGCACGGTGAGGCCGACCCGGCGGTGCCCCCGTCCAGCACGATCGCGTACTACAACGCGGTCACCGACCGCATGGGCGGGCTCGACCGGACCCAGGAGTTCGCCCGGCTGTTCATGCTGCCCGGTGTGGCCCACTGCAGCGGCGGCCCGGGCCCCGACCGTTTCGACGCGCTCACCGCGGTGGTCGACTGGGTCGAGCAGGGGAAGGCACCGGACAGCATGCTCACGAGCAAGGCGGACGGTTCGACCCGCCCGGCCTTCCCGTACCCGCTCATGGCCGTGAACACCACGGGCGGGCCCGTCGATAAGGCGTCGAGCTACACCGCACAGCCGCGCCGTTCGGCGGACCAGCGGATCAGCTGGCTGGGCAGCTTCCGCTCGGGTTACCAGAAAACCTGCGGCTGGGTCGACGGCAAGTGGGTCTGCCAGAAGGGCAAGGCCTAGCACGGAGGGACAGTCCCGCCCGGTGGGGCGGGACTGCCCCGCAGCGATGTTTCGGCGTGCGTCGAAAGGGTTCGCTCCCAGACTGGGCTCAGTTCCGAACGAGTGAGGAGGCCCAGCTCATGACGGCAGAGATCGAGCGGATCTATCAGGCGTGGGACGAGGCGCTGGGAGCGAAGGACGTCGACGCGGCGCTCGCCCTTTACGCACCCGACGCGGTGCTCGAGAGCCCGCTCATCCGCCACCATCTGGGTGTCGACGAGGGCGTCCGGCGGGGACACGGGCAACTGCGCGAGTTCCTCCAGGTCGTGTTCGACCGGCAGCCGCCGCAGCGCAAGCGGTTCCGCACCGGCTACTTCACCGACGGCCGGACGCTGATCTGGGAGTATCCGCGATCCGCGCCGGACGGGGACCAGATGGACTTCGCCGAGGTGATGGAGATCGCCGACGGGCTCATCCAGCGTCACCGCGTCTACTGGGGCTGGTACGGCCTGCGGCTGCTCGAAGCCGGTCGCCGCTAGAATTCCGGGGGACCGAAGGAAATGATCACGCGCGCGTGGCGGGCGAGGGTGCGGGTGTCCGGCGACGAGGGCTGGACACGCGTCCTAGGGTCTGTCTCGGAGTGACCTCAGGTACGGCGCGAGCGCGCTACCTGGCCGCTGGGGCGATGCCGGAGGCGAGCGTCACCGGGCAGATCGCGAAGCGATGTCGCGCTCGCACCAAGCACGGTCAGGGTGCGAGCCGCCAGGCGAGCAGCCTGGGCCGGGCTTGCAAAAAACACAGCCCGCTAGGCGAGCGCCGTAGGCCGGGACTGGGAAACACAGCTCAGATACGGGAGTGGCGGCGCCGGACCAGGCGGCGGGAGCGGCGCTGGGGCGGTAGCCACTTGGTGCGGAACCACATCTGGATCTGCGCGCCGCCCAGCACCGAGCGGTGGATGCGCAGATGCCCGCCGGTGGCCTCGGCCGCGCGGCGGGCGATGTCGAGGCCGAGGCCGGTGGAGCCGCCGCCGCTGCTGCCGCGCCGCAGCGCGGCCGTCGGGTCGGCGATGCCGGGGCCCGCGTCGGCGACCAGGATGCCGGTGAGGCCCTTGCCGACGTGCAGGGTGACGGCGAAGTCGGTGCCCTCGGTGGTGTGCCGGAAGACGTTGCCCAGCAGCGCGTCCACGGCGGCGGCCAGCTCGGTCGCGGGGATGGGCAGCGCGGCCGGGCGGTCGGCGCCGATCAGCTCGCAGGAGCGGCCCTCGTCCTCGGCCAGCACCGACCAGAACGCGACCCGTTCCTTCAGCACCTTGGAGGCGTCGCAGCTGCCGCGCGCGGTCGGCTTGCGGACGGTGCGGATGATCTGGTCGACCTCGTGCTCGATCCGGCCGACGGCCTCGCGGGTCTGGTCGGCGACCGGGCCGTTGCCCAGCGCCTCGGCGTTCAGCCGCAGCGCGGCCAGCGGGGTGCGGAGCCGGTGCGAGAGGTCGGCGGCCATCTCCCGCTCGGCGGCCAGCAGCTGGACGACGTGGTCGGCCATCGCGTTGAACGCCAGCCCGGCCTCCACCAGCTCGGGCGGGCCGTCGGGCTCGATCCGCACCCGCAGGTCGCCGTCGCCGAACGCGCCCGCGGCCTCGGCCAGCCGCCGGGTGGAGCGGATCATCCGGGCGCCCAGCCGGTCGGCCACCGCGACCGACCCGGCCACCAGCGCGGCGGCGACGGCGGTCATGACCAGCCAGGCGTTCCACACGCCGCGCGACAGGTCCTCGTCGGGGATGAAGACCTCGACGACGGCGGTGCGGCCCGCGTCCAGCGAGACCGGCTGGAGCAGCGCGTGCCCGCTGTCGACGCGGGTGGTGTACGAGCGGCCGCGCCGGGCCGCCTCGGTGATCTGGTCGAGGCCGGCGCGGGAGCCTCCGCGGGGCCCCTGCGGGACGATGGTGTTGTCGGGCATGTGCACGGCCATCCGGCGGGCGGCGCCGGCCTGGGTGCTGACGACGGCCCGTTCCAGCGAGGCCGGGTCCTCGGTGACGACCAGCACCGGGCCGAGCGCGCTGGCCTGCCGCTCGGCGGTGGTGAGGGCGCGGTCGCGGGCGATCTCCCGGACCGTCAGCGCCAGCGGGATGAGGAACGCCAGCGCGACCATCGACGTCACCGCCAGTGACACCAGGACCAGCGTCCGCCTCATGACTTGCGGGGGTCGGCCAGGCGCACGCCGACGCCGCGCACGGTATGCAGGTAGCGGGGTTTGGCGGCGGTCTCGCCGAGCTTGCGGCGCAGCCACGACAGGTGCACGTCGATGGTCTGGTCGTCGCCGTAGGCCTGCCGCCACACCTCGGCGAGCAGCTCGCGGCGGGCCACCACCCGGCCGGGCCGGGCGGCGAGGTAGGCCAAGAGGTCGAACTCGCGGCGGGTGAGTTCCAGCGCGGCGCCGTCCAGCGCGGCCTCGCGCTTGTCCAGGTCGATGTGCAGCCCGCCCACGCGCAGTTCGGCGGTGGGACCGGAGCGGGACGCGCGACGCAGTACCGCGGCCAGCCGGGCGCTGAGATGCTCGGCCGAGAACGGTTTGATGAGGTAGTCGTCGGCGCCCGCGTTCAGTAACCGGACGATCTCGGGTTCGTCGTCCCGGGCCGTCGCGATGATGACCGGGACGTCGGAGACTCCGCGCAGCATCTTCAGCACCTCGGCACCGTCGAGATCGGGCAGCCCCAGATCGAGGATCACCACGTCGGGAGGCGACTGGGTCACCTCGCGCAGCGCGTCCATCGCCGTCCCGACGCTGCGCACAACGTGCGACCGCGCGCTCAGTTCACGGATGAGGGCCGTCCGGACGTTCGGGTCGTCCTCCACCACGAGCACACTCGCCATGCCGGAACCGTATGCCACCATGTGCCAATGCGTCGCGCAATGTCGTACGTTGCCCTTCGAGGTGTCGTAACGGCGCTGGCCGGGGGCCTGCCGCGGTTGGAAGTACGGAATGTCGTGTGCGCGCCATCGCGCTACGGGGTCGGCCGCAGGCCGTGGTCGGCGGCGAAGGCGGCCAGCCGGCCGGCGGCCTCGCCGGTGCGCCGCCAGGGCCGGACGATCAGCCGGTCGACGCCGAGCGCCTCCCAGTCGGCGACCTCCGCGGGCCCTGAAAGCCCGTAGGCGTGCACGGTGATCTCGAACGGCTCCCCGGTCCGCCCCGCCTCTCTCCGGTACGCACGGAGTCGCTGAAGCCGCAGGGCGACGCCTTCCAGGGTCTGCGGCATGCTGATCCACCCGTCGCAGAGGAAGGCGGCGCGGCGGAGCGCGGCGTCGGACTCGCCTCCCGCGACCACCGGGAGCCGCTTCTGGACGGGCTTGGGCTCGAACGCGACCTCGGGGAAGCCGAAGAACTCGCCGCGGTGCTCGACGGCCGGCTCGCTCCACAGCCGCCGGGACACCGCGATCGCCTCGTCCAGCCGCCGGCCCCGGGTGGCGAAGTCGACCCCGGCGGCGATCCACTCGCCCTCGTACCAGCCGGCGCCGACCCCGACGATGGCGCGCCCGCCGGAGATCCGGTCGAGGGTGGCGAACGCGCGCGCGGCGACGAACGGGTGGCGCAGGCCGTACAGGTAGACGGCCGTGCCGAGGCGGACGCGGGAGGTGACGGCGGCGAGCGCGCACAGGTAGGCGGGCGCGTCGAACAGCGGGGTCTCGGGCCTGATGCCGGGCCGTTCCGTGCCGGGGTAGGCGGCGGTGGACAGGTCGGTGGCGAAGACGAGGTGCTCGGGCAGCCAGACGGACTCGAACCCGAGCCGGTCGGCCTCGACGGCCAGGTCCTGCCAGACGGCCGGGTGGACGAGTCCCAGCGGCACGCCGAACCTCATCGCGGGTCCTCCCGGGTGACGCGGCCGTCGGCGAGGTCGCGGCGGACGGCGTCGGGGTCGCGTTCGGCGGGGTCGCCGTAGCCGCCCCCGCCGGAGGTCTCCACGACCAGGGCCTCGCCCTCGTCGAGCGGTTGGCGGGTCGCCTTGGTGCCGAGCGGTTCGCGGGTGCCGTCGGCGCGTTCGCGGTAGTAGCCGCCGGCCCGGCCGGGCCCGCCGCCCGCCGCTCCGGGCGGTGGCCGGAGCAGCCGGTCGCCGCGGGTGTCGACGCGCGCGCCGTCCAGCATCCGGATGACGGTGCGGGTGCCGAGCCCGCCGCGGTGGCGCCCGGCTCCGCCCGAGTCCGGGATGAGCGAGACCTCCTCCACCCGCACGGGCAGCCGCGCCTCGATCGGCTCGGCCTGCGGGACGATGTTGCGCCCGCCGCCGAACAGCGCCCCGGTCGCGTCCGGCCCGTCGTGGCCGTCGCGCGCGCCCATGCCGCCGAGGTCGAACGACATGTGCAGCCACGGCCGCCGCGCCCCGCTGATGCTGAAGGCCTGCAGGATCCCGGACGCGGCCACTCCCCCGCCGCCGGGGAAAGCCGTGGTGAGGGCGGCGAACACGGCCTCCTCGGCCGCCGCGACGGTGCCGAACCGGCCGCCGCCGGGGAACGGGGGCGTGCAGTGCACCAGCGTCCCGGCGGGCATGCGGACCTCGACGGGCGCGAAGCAGCCCTCGTTCATCGGCAGCGCCGGGTCGACGAAGCAGCGCACCGCGTACAGCACGCCGCCGTGCGTCTGGGAGAAGCCGGAGTTGATCGGCAGCGGGACCTGCTCGTCGGTGCCGGCGAAGTCGACGACGATGCCGCCGCAGCCGTCGACGCCGACCGCGACGCGGATCGTGTGCCCGTCGTCCAGCCGGTACCCGCCGCGGTGGGTGCCCTGCGGGAGGCCGGCGAGGCCGATGCGCATGCGGCGCTCGGTGTGCGCGAGGTATCCGGCGATGCCCCGCGCGAGACCCTCGGGGGTGTGCGCCTCGGCGATCTCCTCCAGCCGGCGGGCCGCGACGTTGGCGCCGGCGATGAGCGCGCGCAGGTCGCCGACGAGCTTGCCGGGCGTGCGGCTGTTGGCGGCCAGCACCCGCACCATGTCGTCGACGAGGCCGCGCGCGGTGGCGATGCGGACGGGCGGGAGCTGGAGGCCCTCCAGGAACACGTCGGTGGCGTCGGAGGCCATCCCGCCCGCCGACAGCCCGGACAGGTCGGCGACGTGGATGAGCGTCCCGGTGAAGTAGGCGGGCACGCCCTCGATGAAGACGGGTTTGAAGACGAGCAGGTCGTTGGCGTGGATGCCGCCTTGGTAGACGTCGTTGAGCACGAACACGTCGCCCGGCTCCATCGTGTCCGGCGGGTGGCTCTTGAGGACGTACGGGAGCGCGCCGCGCAGGCTCGCGCACTGGATCAGGGCCGTGGAGAGGGAATGGGCGATGAGCCGCCCCTGCGCGTCCAGGATCGCGGCGGCGGCGTCCGCGCCCTCGACGATGAACGTCGAGTAAGCGGACCGCACCACGACGATGCCGGCCTCCTCCGCGGCCACGCACAGCGCGTTACGCAGGATCTCCGCGGTCAACTCGTCACCGCTCACGATGGCTCCTCGTGGTGGATGAGAAGGGCGCCGTGGTCGTCGACGGCGCCGTGCCAGCCGGGCGGCACCAGCAGCGAGCACTGCGGCTCGGTGACGACGCACGGGCCGGTCAGCTCGTCCCCGGGGGCGCAGGCGGCGCGCTCGCGGGTCGGGACGTCCTGGAACGCACCGTCCAGCCACACCCGGCGCGAACCGGTCCCGTCCGCGCCGCCCGGTGGCGCGGCGGCGAGGCGTTCCCGCGAACCCGACGGCAGGACGACGCGTACGCGCGCCGTGGTGAGCTCGGCGGGGTCGCGCAGCTCTATCCCGTACGACTCCTGGTAGCGCTTGTAGAACTCCTCGGCCGCGCGCTGCACGGTCTCCGGCGTGATGGGCCCGGACGGCAGCTCGACGGTGAAGGCGTGCGCCTGGCCGATGAAGCGGATCCCGACGGAGCGGACGCACACCGCTTCGGCGACCGCGAGGTCGGCCAGTGCGGCGCGCTCCAGATCGTCGAAGACGCGCGCCAGCCCGCCGAGCGCGTCACGGCTCCCCGAGCACGACACCAGACCCGCCACGGGCGCCAGGAACGTGCGGGCGCGCTCGATGGCGAGGTCGGCGTACAGCAGCCCGACCGCCGACCCGACGCCGGCCTGCGGCGGCACGAGCACGCGCGCGATGCCGAAGCGCTCGGCGAGGCGGGCCGCGTGCGTCGGCGCCGCGCCGCCGAGCGCGACCAGGGTGAAGCCGCGCGGGTCGATGCCGCGCCGCACGGTCACCACGTGCACGGCCGCGCCCATCTGCGCGTTCGCGATGTCGTGGACGGCCGCGGCCGCCTCGACCACGCCGACGTCCAGGGGACGGGCGAGATGCTCGGCGATGGCCGCGCGCGCCCGCTCCGCCGACAGCGTGAACCCGCCGAATCCGTCCGGGTCGAGGTAGCCGAGGACCAGATCGGCGTCGGTGACGGTCGGCAGCCCGCCGCCGCGCCCGTAGCAGGCGGGTCCGGGGTCGGCGCCGGCCGAGCGCGGCCCGACCCGCAGCGTGCCGGACTCCACCCACGCGATCGACCCGCCGCCCGACCCGACCTCGGCCAGATCGATCGCGGGCACCTTGATCGGCACGCCGGTGCCGGGCCGGCGCCCGCCGAAGCTGCCCTTGCCGCCGACCTGGAACTCGTGCGTGACGCCGGGCCGGCCGCCGCGGACGAGCCCGGCCTTGGCGGTCGTCCCGCCCATGTCGAAGGAGATGAGATCGGCCAGGCCGCGCCGCGCGCCCTCCCTGGCCGCGGCGATGACCCCGGCGGCCGGGCCGGACTCGATCGTGTAGACGGCGCGGGACGCGGCCAGCGCCGTCGGCAGCACTCCGCCGGCGGACTCCATCACGTGCACCGGCGCCGTGACGCCCAGGTCGCGCAAGCGCGCGCTGAGCCGTTCGAGGTAGGACGCCATGACGGGTCCCACGTATGCGGACATGAGGGTCGTGGTGGCGCGCTCGTACTCGCCCATCTCCGGCCACACCGACGAGGACGTGACGACCGGGGTCCCGTCCGGGAGCGCGTTGCGGACGATGTCGGCTAGGCGTTGCTCGTGGACGGGGTTGACGTAGGAGTGCAGCAGGCAGATCGCCACGGCGGCCACGCCGAGGGCCGCGATCTCGTCCGCGACGAGGGCGGCTGCTTCCTCCTCTAGCGGGACCAGCACCTCGCCGTTGGCGGCGATGCGTTCCGGTACGGCGAAGGTGTGCGACAGGGGGACGGGCGGCTCGGGCCGCTCGTACGCCAGGTCGTAGCGTTCCTCCTCCACGCGGGCCTGCCGTCCCAGCGCGAGCATTGACCGGAACCCCGCGGTGGTGACGAACGCTACGGGCACCCCTGTCCGTTCAAGGATCACGTTGGTCGCGAGGGTGGTGGCGTGGACGAACCGGTCGACGTGTCCCGGCTCCACTCCGGTCGCCGCGAGGACCTGCTCCACCCCTCGAAGCAACCCGATCGTGGGGTCGTCGGGCGTGGTGAGCGTCTTCGCCACCTGGACGCGCCCATCGGCCCCGGTGAGGACCACGTCGGTGAACGTGCCTCCGACATCGCTGGCAAGGGTGATGCCCATACGCTCCTCACTCCTACTCTTCGGGCACTTAGGGCAGGCGGGCGATACGAGACCTTTGGGGAGCGAGAAGGGCTTGGCGTAGCCGGGCGCGGTGCAGGCCGTCGTCGCCCCATGCGGAGCGCAGCGCCCATACGCGGTTGAGCCATAGCTGGAGGTCGAGTTCGTCGGTGTAGCCGATCGCGCCGTGGACCTGCAGGGCCGTGCGGGCGGCGCGGTGCGCGGCCTCGCTCGCGGCGTTCTTGGCGGCGGACACCTCGCGCGGCGCGGTCGCGGCGCCGTGGGCGAGCGCGTACGCGGCCTTGTAGACCAGCGGGGCGGCGAACTCCAGCCCGACCGCGACGTCGGCGAGCTGATGCTTGACGGCCTGGAACGTCCCGATGGCCTTCCCGAACTGGCGCCGCTGCCCGGCGTAGGCGACCGCGTCCCCGCACAGCCGCCGCCCCAGCCCGAGCAGCTGCGCGGCCGTCGCCAGGGCGGCCCGGTCGAACGCCTCCGCCGCGGCCTGATCGCGACCCGTTTCGGGCAGGTCGGCGGTGAAGAGGCGGCGGGTCTGGTCGACGGACGCGTGCGGTGTCAGGGACGTGCCGGCGTCCGGTTCTGCGATCGCCACCTCCCCGCCGGGCCCGGCGACGATGAGGAGGCCGGCTAGGTCGGCGTCGGGCAGGTAGGGCGAGTCCGCCGGGCGGGCCGACACGATCAGTGCGCCCGCCGCGATCGCCTCCGTCCGGCCGGTGTCGCCGCGCAGCACGGGCGGCGCCGCGACGGCCGTCTCGACCAGCGGGCCCGGCACCGCGAACCGCCCGGTCTCCTCGTACGCGAGCACGGTGTCGACCGGGGTCAGCCCGAGCCCGCCGTGCTCCTCGGGGACGTGCGCGCCGAGCAGCCCGACATCGGAGAGCGCCCGCCACGCCGGTCCCGGCCGCGCCGCGGAGCCCGGCCCGGCGGCGGCCGCGGCCCGTACCGCCTCGGGAGGACAGGTCTTGGCGAGCACCTCGCGGACGGTCTCGGCCAGCAGCCGCTGGTCGGCGGTGAACGAGAACCTCATCGGGAACCTCCGAGGAGAGCCCGGCCTTCAGGCCGGGCAAGAATCGGACTCCTGCGGATCAGGGCAAGGACAACCGTTCGGCCGCCGGGGCGCGGCGTCCACCCCCCGAACACCCGACTTGCACAAGCTGGTGTTGCTAGCTTGTGGGCATGTCGACCCGGCATGTGAAGCGGGCGTTCAAGTACCGCTTCTACCCGACCCACGAGCAAGCTGCCGAGCTTGCCCGGACGTTCGGGTGCGTGCGGAAGGTCTACAACCTGGCACTGGCCGCCCGTACTCAGGCGTGGACGCTGCGCCAGGATCGTGTCAACTACAACGCCACGTCGGCGATGCTGACGGCGTGGAAGAAGACCGAGGAACTCGCCTACCTCAACGAGGTGTCCTCGGTTCCGCTGCAACAGGCGCTGCGGCACCTGCAGGCGGCGTTCACCGCCTTCTGGGATAAGCGGGCGCGGTATCCCCGGTTCAAGTCCCGCAAGAAGTCCCGCAAGTCCGCGGAGTACACCACCAGCGCATTTCGGTTCCGGGACGGTGAGCTCACTCTGGCGAAGATGTCCGACCCGCTGGACATCGTATGGTCGCGGTCCCTGCCGGAGGCCGCGCGGCCGTCCACGGTGACCGTCTCGCAGGACGCGGCCGGGCGCTGGTTCGTGTCCCTGCTGTGCGAGGACCCTTCTGTCATGCCGCTGCCCGAGGCCGGCGACGCAGTCGGTGTGGACGCCGGACTGGAGCACCTGCTGACCCTGTCCACCGGTGAGAAGATCGCCAACCCCCGGCACGAGCGGCGCGACCGCGAGCGGCTGGCCAAGGCCCAGCGGGAACTGGCCCGCAAGGCCAAAGGCGAGGGCGCCAACCGCGCCAAGGCCAGACGGAGAGTCGCCAGGATCCATGCCCGGATCGCCGACCGCAGGCGTGACCACCTGCACAAGCTCACCACTCGGCTCGTTCGTGAAAACCAAACGATCGTGATCGAGGACCTGACCGTCCGCAACATGGTCAAGAACCGCAAGCTCGCCCGCGCTATCAGCGACGCGGCCTGGAGCGATTTCCGGAGCATGCTGGAGTACAAGGCCGCCTGGTACGGCCGCGAAGTGATCGCAGTCGACCGCTGGTTCCCCTCCTCCAAATTGTGCTCGGCCTGCGGCACCTTGCAAAAGAGGATGCCGCTGAACGTCCGCACCTGGGCGTGCGAGTGCGGCGCGACCCACGATCGGGACGTGAACGCCGCCAAGAACCTTCTGGCCGCCGGACGGGCGGTGACGGCCTGTGGAGCCGGTGTAAGACCTCAACGGGAGTCCTCCCGGACGGGGCGGTCGGCAGCGAAGCAGGAAACCCGCGGGGCGACCCGCGGACTTCTCTGCCTTCGGGCAAGGGAGGACGTCAACTCGGCAGCCCCAGGACGCGTTCGGCGATGATGTTGCGCTGGATCTCGTTCGTCCCGGCGTAGATCGGCCCGGCCAGCGCGAACAGGAAGCCGTCCAGCCAGCGCCCGGCGGCGGGCGCGCGCGGGCCGAGCAGCCGCAGCGCCAGCTCGTGCATGCGCAGGTCGAGCTCGGACCAGAACACCTTCATGAGGCTGGAGGCGGCGCCCAGTTCGCCGCCCTCGGCCAGCCGCGCGGCCGCCTGGAAGGTGTGCGCCCGGTAGGCGTCGCTGTCGCACCACGCTCGGACGGCCTCGTCCCGCAGCGTCTGGTCGTCGCTCGCCACCGCCAGGTCGAGCAGCCGGTCCGCGGTGGCCATGAAGCGGCCGGGACTGCGTAGCGTCAGCCCGCGCTCGGAGCTGGTAGTGGCCATCGCGACCTTCCATCCCTGGCCGACGCCGCCGAGCACGCCGTCCGCCGGGACGTGCACGCCGTCGAAGAAGATCTCCGCGAAGCCGTGCTCGCCGTCGAGCTGCGCGATCGGCCGCACGGTCACGCCCGGACTGTCCAGCGGCAGCATGAAATAGGTGAGGCCGCGATGCCGCTCGGAGCCGGGATCGCTGCGGAACAGGCCGAAGCACCAGTCCGCGTACGCGGCGCGCGAGCTCCAGGTCTTCTGCCCGTTCAGCCGCCAGCCGTCGCCGTCGGGGGCGGCGGTGGCGCGCAGGGCGGCCAGGTCGCTGCCCGCCTCCGGTTCCGACCACGCCTGCGCCCAGACGTCGTCGGCGCGGGCCATCCGGGGCAGATGCCGCCGCTTCTGCTCGGCGGTGCCGTACGCCATCAGGGTGGGGGCGAGGAGGAAGATCCCGTTCTGGCTCACCCGGCCGGGCGCACCGGCGGCCCAGTACTCCTCCTCGAAGATCAGCCAGTCGACGAGGTCCGCGCCGCGGCCCCCGTACTCCGCGGGCCAGGACACCGCCGACAGCCGCGCCCCGGCCAGCGTGCGCTCCCACTCGCGGTGCCGTGCGAAGCCCTCGGCGGTGTCCATCGAGGGCGGCGGGTCAGGGGGGACGTGCGCGGCGAGCCAGTCGCGGACCTCGGCCCGGAACGCGCGCTGCCGCGGGGTGAAGGTGAGATCCACACGACCTCCGACAGAGACCAACCTAGCGACCGCTTGGCACGCTAGCGCCCCCTCCCCCGGCCCGGCAAGGGACCACCCTCGGCCAGGCGGGTCAGGAAGGGGCGACGGCCACCGTGATCTCGGGGCGCTCCCGGAACCCCGCCAGCACCTCCGGCGGCGCCCCGGAATCGGCGATCAGCGTCCACGCCCAGGAAGACCGCGTCCGCGGTGATCCCGCGCAGCGCGCCCTCCGCGATCGGGCCGATCATGCCCAGGCTGACGTTGCGCAGATTCGAAGAGTGGTTGCGCAAATACGCAAACCAACCTAACGACCGCTTGGTAAGCTGCGCCCATGATCGCGGTCATCACCGGCGCCGGCCCCGGGCTCGGCCGGACCCTCGCCGTCCAGCTCGCCCGCGAGGGCGCCGACGTCGCCCTCGCCGCCCGCACCGGCGGTACCCTCGACGCCATCGCCGCCGAGGTACGGGCCGAGGGCCGCACCGCCCTGCCCGTCCCGACCGACATCTCCCGCCCCGACCAGGCCCGCCGCCTCGCCGACGCGGTCGCCGACCGCTTCGGCCATGTCGACGTCCTGGTCAACGCCGCCTTCCCCGGCACCCACCGCAAGAACGTCCTCGACATGGACGAGGCGTACCTCGACCAGTGGCGCCGGGCCGTCGAGACCGCCGCGTACGGCACCCTCCTGGCCTGCCGCTACATCGCGCCCCTCATGACCGCCGGCGGCTCGATCGTCAACCTCACCTCGATGTCGAGCCGCACCGGCTACGCGGGCCGCAGCGACTACGCCGCGGGCAAGGCCGCCGTCCACCTGCTGTCGCACTGCCTGGCCGACGAACTCGGTCCCTCCGGCATTCGCGTCAACTGCGTCGCGCCGGGCTGGATCGCCAGCGACGTCCTGGACGACTGGATGCGCACCCGCGCCGCCGCCGAGGGCGTCACGTTCGAGGAGATCCGCGCCCGCGACGTGTCCGCCATGGCCCTGCGCCGCATTGCCACAGAGGAGGACGTGGCGCGGGCCGTCCTCTACCTGGCCTCAGACGAATCCCGCTCCACGACGGGCGCCACCATAGACGTCAACGCGGGCCAGCTCTTCACCTGACCCGCGTCCCGTCGTGCACCCGCACGAACGGCCCGCCCGCCCGCAACGCGTCCAGCACCCGCACGGCCCGCGCCTCCACCATCCGCGCCCCCACCTCGTCCAGCGTCAGCCACGCGACCTCCGAAGCCTCCTCGGTCGCTCGCCCGGTCCCCCCGACCGGACGGCACCGGAACGCCAGCGTGACCACGCCCCGCGCCATGTTCTTGTAGACGCCGGTCAGCACCTCGGCCTCCGCGCGCACGCCCGTCTCCTCGAACACCTCGCGCGCGACCCCGGCCTCCGGGCTCTCGTCCAGTTCCAGCACGCCGCCCGGCGGCACCCACCGCCCGTCGTCGGCCCGCTTGATCGCCAGCACGCGCCCGTCCCCGCGGACCACCACCCCGGTCACGCTCACCGAATGCAGCGGCAGCTCAGAAGGCATCCGGCGCCGCCCACTCGTATGCAAGCCGCCACAGTTGCCCCGGGAAGACGTTGGTCACCATTTCCAGAGCCCGGCCACTCTCGTCGAACGCGAGGCGCTGCACTTCCATCACGTACTGCCCCCGCCCCACGTGCAGGAATTCCTGCTCCTCGGCGAGCGGCCGCCGAGCCTCGATCTCCTCCGCGAACCGGACGACCCGATGCCCGCGCTCGGCCAGCCGCCGGTACATCCCCGTCGGTCCCGTATCCGGCGTGGCGATCTCGACGCCGCCCGCGATGTCCAGAGGAATGTAGGAGACCGCGAGCTGCACCGGTCGCTCGTCGGCGAACATGTGACGTCGTCGCACCAGGACGCGCGCCCCGCCCTGGAGGCCCAGGCGCTGCGCCACACCGGCGGGCACCGCGGCGACCTCGACCTTCACCAGTTCGGTCCGGGGCTCAAGACCCGCCCTATGCATCTCCTCAGCAAAGCTGCTGTTTTCAACACCCTTCTGGGGCGGTATGCGCCGAACGCGCTTCACCGTCGGCGTCTCGATGACGAACGAGCCGCGTCCGTGCTCGGTCCGCACGTACCCCTCGGCCTCCAGGAGAGCGATGGCACGGTTGATCGACGTCTGGTTCAGACCGTACTTCCGCGCCAGCTCAGGCTGACTCGGCAGAGCGTCTCCGGGACCGTGGTCGCCTCGGACGATCGCCTCACGCAGATCGTCCGCGACCTGGCGGTAGCGCGCCCTGGGCCGCTCCAAGCCCATCTGTTCTCCCTTGCCGATGACCACTGTGTTGACCCTAGCGCCGCCCTCCGAACGGGTGCGCAGGCCGTTCACGGAAAGCCCTTCGCACTTATGACATATGTGTTAGGTTCCACGCGACGGCAAGGACTGCGAGGAGGTCGGACGTGATGATCACGAAGGTTGAGCTCGTCGAGCGACCGCGATGCGTGCTCGCGCTCAGACCCGCTCCAGCGGAGGTCGGCGTCGCACGGCGAATGCTACGCGGCGCGTTGCACGAGTGGGAACAGCCCCACTTGGCGGACGACGCGTGTCTGGTGGCCGACGAGCTGGTGACCAATGCGGTGGAGCACGCCGCAAGGATCGCCCTTGTGGCCTACCAGACATCGGAACACCTCCTCATGCTGGAGGTATGGGACGACAGTCCCATACCGCCCGTCGCCAAGGAGGCGTCGCTCGACTCGCTGGGAGGAAGAGGGCTCCTCATCGTCGACGCGCTCGCGTCCACCTGGAGCTGGCGCCCGGTCAACGGCGGCAAGGTGGTATGGGCCGTCCTCTGAGTGTCCGCGGTGGGTGTGATCATGTGGGACGCACTCGATGCCGGGAGAGGGCTTGATGCTGACCGACGACTACGGGGTTCGCGTGCTCGATCTCGAGCGTGACGAGCGGCGGGCGCGGGTTCGGGTGTTCGTCATCCGCTACGACAGGAAACGGCGCAGCCATGCGCCGCTGCCCCAGGACGGCGCTTTCTTCATGCGCATGCTCTGGGAGATGGCGGCGGACGGGGATCCGATCCGGAACGAGGTCTCCGCCGAGCAGGTGCGGGACGACGCATGGGTCCGTGGGAACGCGCACCGGTTCGTGGAACGGTTCGTAGAGGACGCCTCGCGCAAGCCTTCGATGGACGACGGAGGTTACGACCTGCTCGACGGCGACTTCCACTACGAGCGGGACGGCGGCTGGCCGCACGAGTTCCGGTTCGTGCAGGGCGACTACGACGTCCGGGTCACCGACGCGCGCTGGCTGGAGCATGTGAGGAACGGGCAGGCGCTGGGCAGCGCGTCACGGGAGGCGGGGACCGCGCAACTCCGTCCTGGGGATCTTCCGTATCTGCCGGACCTGCGGCGTCCTGCGGTGACGCTCATGCCGTTCCTGGACGAGCCCGACGAGTTCGGGGAGTTCGACGACGACTGCGTGCTCGACCGGCTGGTGTTCTCCGACGACTCGCGCTACCTGGCCGTCACCGGCGAGGGCGGCGCGCTGGTCGTCTACGAGACGGGCGGCTGGACGGAGAAGGCCCGTGCCCACCCGGGTCGCGACGGCCTCGACGGCGTCATCTGGGTGCCGGGGCGGCATGTGGTCGTCCTCAGCGACTCCTACAAGATCCACGGCGAGCGGCCATGGGCGTACGACGTGGACGCCGGCAAGGAGGTCGAGGCACTGGAGCAGGCCGGTCATATGCGGTCGCGGACGGGCCGCTACCGGGTCGAGTTCGGCCGCGACGGCTCGATCGTGTTCGTCACCCAGGACCGCACGGTGCCCGTCGGCCCCGACGACGAGTCGCTCCTCTCGACCGACGACGTCGCCTTCGACGCGGCCGAGAGCCGCGTGTTCGTCTGCCGCGGGCCCAACGTGTACGTGCTGGACCCGGCCACCGGGGAGCCACTGGACACGATCACCGCCGGGGTGCGGCGCCTGGGGTCGGTGGCGGTGAGCCCGGACGGCGCCTACGTCGCCACCGCGCCGCACACCACATACGGCATGGCACCCTGGCCCCCGCGCCCCGAGGTGGAGGGACGGGAGGCCGGGGACGAGCCGTCGGTCTGGCGGGTCGCCGACGGCAGGCCGGTGCAGCACTGCAGGATCGGCCTGAACATCGGGGCCCTCGCATGGTCGCCCGACGGCCGCTGGCTGGCCGCCAACGTGGACGGTGGGCACCACCCGAGCGACCCCGCGCAGATCTACGTGTTCGAGGTCCCTCACCCGGAGTGAGGGGCCCGGTCATGGTTGGGGGCTGATCTCCTAGGGGATACCGGTTCAGGACACGGCGTCGGGGGCGATCTGAAAGGACGGCCCCCATGGTCCTGGATCCCGGCGAGGCAGGACGGGCACGCGGGCTGGACGAGTCCGGACGCAGGCAGCAGGTGCGCAAGGCGGCGCTGGCGAGTGTGGTCGGAACCAGCATCGAGTGGTACGACTTCTTCCTTTACAACACGGCCGCCGCGATCGTCTTCAAGGACGTGTTCTTCCCGGAGGCGTCCGACTACGCCGGGACGCTGTCGGCGTTCGCGACGTACGCGGTGGGGTTCGCGGCGCGGCCGATCGGGGCGGCGATCTTCGGGCACTGGGGCGACCGGCTGGGCCGCAAGGCCACGCTGATCATCACGCTGGTGCTGATGGGCGTCTCCAGCGCGCTGATCGGCGTGCTGCCGGGGACCGAGACGCTGGGCGTGGCCGCGCCCGTGCTGCTGGTGCTGCTGCGGATCCTGCAGGGCATCGCCGTCGGCGGCGAGTGGAGCGGCTCGGTGCTGCTGTCGATGGAGTGGGGCGACCAGAACAAGCGCGGGCTGATGGCGAGCCTGCCGCAGATCGGGGTGCCGATCGGGCTGATCCTGGGCACCGGGGCGATGACCGCGATCGCGCTGTCGGCCGGGGACGCCTTCACCGCGTGGGCGTGGCGGATCCCGTTCCTGCTCAGCCTGGTGCTGGTCGCGATCGGGCTGTGGGTGCGGATCCAGGTCATGGAGACGCCGCTGTTCGCCGAGGTGGTGCAGAAGGCCGAGGTCGCCAAGGTCCCGGTGGCCGAGGTGATCAAGCGGCATCCGCGGGAGATCCTGCTGAGCGCGCTGCTGCGCTGCTCGGAGCAGATGCCGTTCTACATCTTCACCTCGTTCGCGCTGACGTTCATCCACGAGGAGCTCGGCATGGCGCAGGGGCTGGCGCTGGGCGCGGTGACGGCGGCGGCCGTGCTCGAGCTGTTCACGATCCCGGCGGCCGGGCATCTGGGCGACCGGCTCGGCGGCCGGCGGGTGTACGCGGTCGGGTCGCTGCTGGTAGCGGTCATCGCGTTCCCGTACTTCGCGCTGCTCACCACCGAGATCGCGGTCGTGGTGGTGCTGGCCGTGGTGATCGCGCAGATCCCGCACGCCATCCAGTACGGCCCGCAGGCCGCGTTGATCGCCGAGAGCTTCCCGACCCGGCTGCGGTACGGCGGCGCCGGCATCGGCTACCAGCTCGCCTCGGTGATCGCGGGCGGTCCAGCGCCGCTGCTGGCGACGTGGCTGCTGCACGACTACGGCTGGTGGGCGATCGCCACCGCGATGGTGGTCAGCTCGGCGCTGACGCTGACGGCGGTGGCGCTGCTGCCCGACCGGTCGCGGGCCGACATCACCAAGGCGTAGTCGTACATCTAGAAGCGGGGCAGGACGAACATCCCGGTGGCCTCGACCGTGGTCCGGCCCTGCGGGTCGATGATGCGGCCGTCGGCCCAGCTCTTGCGGCCGTCCACCCGGGTGACCGCGGCCTCGGCGGTGAGCGGGACGCCGTGCGGGGTGGGCCGGCGGTAGCGCATGTCGAGGGTCGCGGTCATGCTGGGCCTGCCGTTCCGCGCGGCCGCCTCACCGAGGACCTGGTCGAGGATGAGCGCGGAGACGCCGCCGTGCACGAACGTGGGCGGGCCCTCGTAAGCCACGTTCAGCGTGAAGGAGGCGCGCACGCCCGCGCCGTCCGGCAGGGCCTCGACCCGGACCGGCGGGGCGATCGGGTTGAGCAGGCCGGTGACCGGGCTCGCCAGCTGGCGCACCGTCCCGTCCTCGCCCAGCACCGCGACCGGCGGATGCTCCCGGCGCGCGGCCTTCAGCCGTTCGGTCAGCGTGGCGAGTTCGGCGGTGACCCCGGCGAGCTCGTCCTCTTCGACGTCGGTGTACAGGACGGCCTCGGTCAGCTCGCGCACTCGCTCCGCCAGCCCGGTCAGCGCCGTGACCTGCGAGTCCTCAAGAGTGAGCCGTGCCAGATCGGTGTAGACGCGATGCATCGCCGCCCCTGCCCCGCTCATCCGCCCTCCCGCCGTCGGCAAAGTCGCCGAACTGGATTCTAGGCGGGCGGCGGGCCCTTCGACGGCGCCGGGACGGTGCTTCTCGTCACGTCGTCAGCTCCAGGTGACGGTCTCCAGGTCGCCGAGGTCGGTCAGCGCCACCCGGTCGTCGTGGGCCAGGGCCCGGACGACCTCGGCGGCCTCGTCCAGCGTCGCCCACCGCCCGTACGAGCAGCGCGCGCCCTGGTCGGGCGTCTCCAGCCAGAACCGCGGGCCCTCCTCCCACATGCCCTGGACGATCTTGCCGGAGCGGCCCGTGCAGGTGATGAAGTTGTCGCCGCCGGGGACCAGCCCGTACAGCAGGCCGCGGAACTCCTCGAACGACATCGCGACCGGATCGTCCTCGCCGCGGCCGCGCGTGTAGTCGTGGTAGGTGACCGCCAGGCTCGCGGCGGCCTCCTCGGGCGCGTCCGGGAGGTCGGGCGAGCGGGCGAGATGGGCGTAGCGGCGGCGGCGCCAGGTCAGCGGGAGGAGGATGCGGGTGGTGGCCTCGCCGTCCCATTCGACGACCAGGCCGCGCTCGCGCAGTGCCGTCACCGCCCGCCGCCCGATCTCGGCGTCGTCGCCGTCCTCGGTGAACGCGCCGTAGGACAGGTACAGCCCGTCGCCGCGGGCCGCGCCGTCCACGTCCTGGTGGTGGCAGAAGACGTAGCCGCGGGCGGCGCCGGCCGGCACCTCGGCGCCGATCTCGGCGGTGCCGCACGTCTGGCAGCAGGTGAAGTCGGCGCGCGCGACCACACCGGCGGTGTCGAGGTCGCGGAAGGCCGCCAGCAGCCGCTCGGTGTCGAGCAGCTCGCCGTTCCAGCCGCTCTGCTCGGCGCGGTAGGCGGCGAACTCGGCCCGCGCCACGGTGTCGACGGCGGCCCGTTCGACCTCGCCCTCGAACCGGTCGAACGCGTCGGCCACGATGGTGTCGAAGTCGTCCTCGGCCCGGGCCAGCGCGACCCGGACCTGTTCGAGCAGCAGGCTGTGCAGCGATCCGTCCACCATGTCCCGCAGTATCGCAACCGGCACCGGCAACGGGACACCCGTTCCGTCAAGATCACCTGTCACGTGTCCAGCGGCTCCCCGGTTCAGCCGAGGTAGGCGGCCCGCACGACCGGGTCCTCCCGGATCCGTGCGGGCTCGCCGTCGGCGATGACCTTGCCGAGATCCAGCACCACGACCCGCTCGCACGCGGCCATCACGAACCCCACGTCGTGCTCGACCAGCAGCACGGTCGTCTCCAGGTCCCTGACGACGGCGGCGAAAAGCGCGGCCTGCTCGGCGTCCAGCCCGGAGGTGGGCTCGTCGAGCAGCAGGACCGCCGGCTCGTCCACGATCGCGCGGGCCAGCTCCACCATGCGCCGCTGCCCGATCGGCAGGTCGGCGGCGTGGGCGTCGCGCAGGTCCCCGATCCCGCACCGGTCCAGGACGGCCGCGGCGCGCTCCCGGCGCTCGCGTTCCAGGCGCCGCCGGGCGGGCCAGGCCACCAGGTCGGCGGCCAGGCCGCCCCCGCCGCCGTGCCACTCGGCGGCGGCCAGCACGTTGTCGAGCACGGTGAGCCGCCCGAACACCTGGGGCCGCTGGAAGGTGCGGCGCAGGCCGAGCCTGGACCGCCGCACCGCCCCGGTCCCGGTCACGTCCCGGCCGTCCAGCCGGACGGTTCCGGTGGTCGGCCGGCGCAGCCCGGTCACCACGTCGAACAGCGTGGTCTTGCCCGCGCCGTTCGGCCCGATCACCCCGCAGGTGCCGCCGCGCCGCACGGCCAGGCTGACGCCGCTCAGCGCCTGCACCCCGCCGAACCGGACGCCGACCTCCGCGACCTCGATCACCGTGCTCACTGGGCCCCTTCCGCGGCGAACCCGAGATAGGCGGCGGCGAGGCGGTCGTCGTCCACCTCGGCGCGCGGCCCCTGCCAGGAGATCCGGCCGAGGCTCATGAACGCGACCGTGTCCGCCAGCGCCAGCGCCTCGCTCGCCTTCTCCTCCACGATCAGCAGTGCCACCCCGCGGTCGCGCAGCTCGCCGAACAGCTCGAAGACCTGCTCCACCAGCAGCGGCGCCAGGCCCAGCGACGGCTCGTCGGCGATCAGCACCCGGGGCGGGCGGACCAGCGCGGGGGCGAGCGCGAGGAGCTGCTGCTCGCCGCCCGACAGCGCCCCGGCGGCGACGGCCCGGCGGCCGGCCAGGTTGGGCAGCCGCTCGTACACCCGGTCCCGGTCGGCGGCGTCCGGCAGCCAGGTGGTGAGGTTCTCCTCGGCGGTGAGGGACGGGAAGACGCCGCGGCCCTCGGGCGCCAGGTACACGCCCGCGCGGGCCCGGCGGTGCGCGGGCCAGGCGGTGACGTCCCGGCCGTCCAGCAGCACCCGCCCGGCGGCCGGGGCCATCGAGCCGGCCACCGCGCACGCGGTCGACTTGCCCGCCCCGTTGGCGCCGAGCAGGGCCACGACATGCCCGGCCGGGACGGCCAGGTCCACGCCGCGCAGCACGGTCGCGTCGCCGTAGCCCGCGACGACGCCCTCCAGCCTCAGCACGGGTTCGCCGTCCGCGGCGGGCGGCGGCGCGGCGCGGACGGTCACCGTGCCGCCCGTCTCGGCCCTGGTCCTGGCGAGCCGCTCCTGGCGCTTGCGGCGGCGGTAGCGCTGCTCGGCGAACTGGGCCAGGACGCCGTCGGGATGCTTGGCAAGGATCATGCCGCCCAGCCCGAACAGGATCATCCCGACGTACTCGGAGTCGGTGACGTTGTCGAGCACCTCCGGGGTCAGCGCCATGATCAGCCCACCCAGCACCGCGCCGCCGATCCGCCGCACCCCCTGCAGGACGACCACCGCCAGCCACACGAACCCGGTGAGCGCGGGCAGGTCGGTGGCGGTGATCTGGCCGTTGAACGTGGCGTACAGCACCCCGCCCAGGCCCGCGATCCCGGACGCCAGCGCGAACAGCGTGATCTTGGCGCGGACCGCGGAGACGCCCACCGACCGGGCGGCGGTGGGCGCCGACCGCACCGCCAGGATGGCGCGCCCGGACGCGGAGCGTTCCAGGTTGCGGATCAGCACCGCGACCGCCCCGATCACCGCCAGCAGCAGCACGACCCGGGTGCGCGGGTCGTTGGTGTCGGTGAAGCCGAGCGAGAACGCGGGCAGCTTCCAGCCGACGGTGCCGTTGCTGAACGCGTCGATCTGGAAGAGCACCTGGTCGGCCAGCAGCGCCAGCGCGAGGGTGGCCAGCGCCAGCACCCGTCCGCCCAGGCGCAGCGCCGGCAGCGCCACGAGCACCCCGGCGGCCACCGCCGCGAGGACCCCGGCCAGCACCGCGACCGGGAACGGCAGGCCCTTGCCGAAGACCAGCCCGGCCGACAGCGCGGCCAGCGCGGCGAACGACGCCTGCGCCAGGTTGACCATGCCGCCGATGCCGGTCACCACCACGAACGAGCAGAAGATCAGCGCCAGCACCAGGCCCTGCGCGATCAGCCCCACCCAGTAGTCGTCGCCGAGCGTGAACGTCCAGACCAGCAGCACCGCGACCGACAGGCTCCACGGCAGGACGCGGCGCCAGCGCGGCAGGTCGGCGAGGTAGTCGGGCGGCGGGGCGTCCTCGGCGATCGTGCCCGCGGCCCGGCCGCGCGCCCGGCCCAGCACCAGCAGCCCGGCGAACAGCAGGATCGCCGGGACGGCCGTGCGGAAGCCGGTGACCTTCTCGGCGAAGTCGGCGTACCCGGCGACCAGGTTCTGCACGACGCCCAGCCCGAGCCCGGCGGCGAAGGTGACCGGGATCGACTGGAGCCGTCCGAACACCGCCGCCGTCGCCGACGCGAACAGCAGCACGGTGAAGGCGTTGGAGTCCAGGCCGAGCGCGGGCACCGCCAGCACCCCGGCGAGCCCGGCCAGTGTCGAGCTGAGCATCCAGGCCTGCGCGGACGCGGCGTCGGCGTCGATGCCGCGCAGCGTGGCCAGCCACCGGCGGTCGACGGTGGCCCGCATCCGCAGGCCGAGCGCGGTGTGCCGCATGAGCGCCCACAGGCCGGCGGCGGCGGCCAGCGCCAGCGCGAACGTGACGAGCTGGTCGGAGTCGATCGCCACGCCGCCGATCGGCTGCCAGGTCTCCACCGGCCGCGGTCCCAGGCCGCGCGCGGTGGCGCCCTCGGTCACCCTCGGCAGGTCCGCGCCGAACGTGCCGACCAGCACGTCCACCGTCCACAGCCCGAGTGCGGGCAGGGCGATCGTCAGCCCGATCGTGGCGACGATCTGCGCCGTCTCGCCCGCCGTGGCCAGCCCCCGGAACATCAGCCGGTGCAGCAGATAGCCCAGCAGCGGCGCGACGACCAGGATCGTGACCGGACCGGCGATCCAGACCGGCCAGCCGAGCCCGGTGCCCAGCTCGAAGAACAGCAGCGCGCACAGGAAGCCGACGGCCCCGTGCGCGAAGTTGAACACCCCGGTGGCGGCGTACGACAGCGTCAGCCCGGAGGCCATCAGCGCGAAGACCGCCCCGGTCACCAGGCCGCTCAGGACGTACCCGACCAGTTCCGACACCCGCTACCTCCGGCTCAGAGCGTCGTGTTGTCGAAGCATTTGAGGTGCTGGGCGATCGTGAACCCGGTGCCCTGCAGCCTGACCAGGGCACCGCAGCCGTTGGACTCGGTCTTGCCGGTGGGGAGCCGGAGGCGGCCGAAGCCCTTGTTCTCGTAGGAGAAGGTCTGGACGGCCTTGAAGAAGGAGTCGCGGGTGAGGTCCTTGCCCGCCTTCTCCAGCATCTTGAGGAAGACGTCGGCCGACCAGTACCCGGTGGCCGCGTGCTGGTCCAGCACGGCGTTCGCGCCGCCCGCCTTTTGCAGGTCGGCCTTCATCGCGGCGACCTCGGGCGCGGTCGACTCGAACGGCTCGAACTGCGGCGCCGAGTACACCCCGTCCAGGGCCTGGCGTGTCTGCGGGTCGGCCAGAACTTTGGGATCGTAGGAGGTGGCGTCGGTGATGAGGCCCTTGTAACCGGCCTTCTTGAGCGCCGCGTACAGGCCGGAGTTGAACTTGCCGCCGGCCATGACCGACACGACCACGTCGGGCGCCTTGCCGCCGGCGCTCTTCATGATCTTGTTGACGTACGGCGACCAGTCCTGCGGCGGCGCCTGGGCGGGCAGGGCCGCGGAGGTGCCGGCGAGCGCGAACCCGGCCGCGGTGAACGACTTGGAGATGGTCTGCACGCCGTACTTGCTGGCCGTGGAGTCGGTGGCCTGGACCCAGACCTTCTTCCCCGCGGCCCCGCCGAGCTGGGCGGCGACCTGGTTGCCCCACCAGGTCTGGGTGCCCTGGCCGGGCTTGGGCGCCAGGCAGCCGTTGAACCCGAACGCGCTGGTCTTGCCGCACCAGAACGGGCCGGTGGCCCAGCCGACCCAGGGCACCTTCTGCTGCTCCAGGAACTCGGCGCCGCCGAACTGCGGGGCGCTGACCGGGACGAGCGCGAACACCTTCTCCTTCTGGACGAGCTTGCGGGCCGCGGCGGCGCCCTTGTCGGGGACCATGCCGTCGTCCTCGGCGCCCAGGAACTCGATCTTGCGGCCGTGCACGCCGCCCGCGGCGTTGGCCCGCTCGAACCGGGCCTTGGCGCCGAGCTCGGCGCCGCCGGTGGAGTAGCCGGTGGCGCTGGTCTCGGTGAGCACGCCGCCGATCTTGATCGAGTCGGCGGTCACCCCGGCGGCGCCGTCGCCGCCCGCGGCCTCGTTGCTCGTCGCGCAGCCGGCGGCCAGGACCAGGAGGGCGGCCGCGGCGAGCGAGGTGGCGCCGTTCTTGCCGATGGGGACGGCCTGCGTTGCCTTCATGGCGCCTCCGGGCACGTTCGACCAGCACGGACGAGGCGGCGGCCTAGTGTGACCTAGCGCTCGTTTGGTCGTGAGCGTAATTTCGGCGGCGCGAAACTGTCAACGATTCCGGGCCGCTCGAACAAGCAAATGCTTGGTGTTACGGTGGCTGCGGGCGGCGGGCACGGGCCCGCCCGCACGCGATACGGCGGAAGGGCGGCACAGGTGACGGTGACCGGGAACGACACCGCGGGCACGACGATGCGGGCGGCGCTGCTGCGCGAGTTCGGCGCGCCGCTGGAACTCGCCGAGGTGACGATCCAGGAACCGCGCGCCGGCGAGGTGCTGGTCCGGGTGGCCGCGTCCGGCATCTGCGGCTCCGACCTCAAGGCGATCGACGGCAAGAGCCCGGTGGTCGCCCACCTGCCCTGCCTGCTCGGCCACGAGAGCGCCGGCGTGGTCGAACGGACCGGCCCCGGCGTGACCGGCGTACGGCCCGGCGACCATGTGATCATCGCGATGAACGGCCCGTGCGGGCACTGCCGCAACTGCGCCCGCACCAAGCCCCACCTGTGCGTCGGCCAGACCCGGATGTCGACCGTCATGGGCCTGACCGCCGACGGCACCACCCGGCTCTCGGCCGGCGGCGAGGTCGTCCGCCCCTACATCGGGATCGGCTCGTTCGCCGAGAAGGTCGTCGTCGGCGAGGCGATGTGCGTGAAGGTGGCCCCCGACGCCCCGCTCGACCTGCTCGCCCTGACCGCCTGCGGCGTCGTCACCGGGGTGGGCGCCGTGCTCAACACCGCCCGGGTGGAGCCCGGCACCGACGTGCTGGTGGTGGGCTGCGGCGGGGTCGGGCTGAACGTCGTCCAGGGCGCGGTCCTGGCCGGCGCCACCACGATCATCGCCGCCGACGTGGTCGGGTCCAAGCTGCGGCTGGCCGAGGAGTTCGGCGCGACCCACACCCTGCTGGCCGACGACCTGCCCAAACAGGTCGGCGAGATCGTCCGCGGCGGCGTCGACTACGCCTTCGACGTCACCGGCATCGCCGCCGTCCTCACCCAGGCCTTGGCCGCGACCCGGTCCGGCGGCACCACGGTCATGGTGGGCAGCCCGGCGGCCGGCGAGGACCTGCGGATCCCGCCGGGGCAGCTGTTCGCCTCCCGGCGACTGATGGGCACCCAGGGCGGCGACGCCGTCCCCGCCCGCGATCTGCCGATGCTGGTCGACCTGTACCGGCGCGGACGGCTCAACCTGGAGGGCCTGGTCAGCGAGCGGATCCCGGTGGAGGCGGTGAACGAGGGCATCGCGCACGTCCGCGCGGGCGCCGTCGCCCGCTCGGTCATCGTCTTCGACTGACGCTCCGGCGCGACGCCCCGTTCGCCAGGGTTCAGATAGATTCCTCCCTGTGACTGATCAGCCACCTCCCCCATCGGACGGCGCCGACCAGCCGCCGCCCTACAAGACCCCCTACGGGCAGCCGCCCGGCGCGCCGCCTCCCCCCGGTTACGGGCCGCCGCCCGGTTACGGGCAGGGGCCCGGCGGTCCGCCTCCCGGTGGCCCGCCTCCGGGGCAGAACTACGACCCGCGCTGGGGGTACGGCCCGCCCGGCGTCCCCTACGGCCCAGGGCAGCAGATGGTCACCAGCGAGGAGACCAACTGGGCGATGTTCACCTACCTCGGCACGCTCTTCGTCGGCCCCCTCGCCCCGCTGGTCATCTACTTCGTGAAGAGGCGCGAGTCGGCGTTCGTCCGGTTCCACGCGGCCCAGTCGCTGAACTACTTCCTCACGATCCTGATCCACGTCGTGGTGACGCTGGCCATCTGCCTCCCGCCCGCGCTCCTCATGGACGCCCCGGCCTTCCTCATCCTGTTGGCCCCGCTGTACCTGGTCGACGGCCTCGGACAGTGGGTGTTCCTGATCCTCGGCGCGGTCAAGGCCGCGAGGGGCAACTACTACCGGTTCCCGACCTTCTTCTGCTTCCGCATGGTCCGCTAGCCGGCCCCGTACGAACGCGCGTAGCCGTCCAGGACGGGAAGGACCTCCTCGCGGCCGGCCGCGGGCACGCGCAGCACGATCTCCTCGACGCCCAGTGACGCGTAGTAGTCGAGCTTCTCCGCGGACGGCAGCGTCCCGAACGGGATCACCGGGACCATCTCCCGTCCCGCCGCCTCGCACGCCTCGCGCAGTGCCGGCAGCGCTTCCCGGATGCCGGCACCGCCGATGGGCATCCAGCCGTCGCCGAACTCGGCGATGTGCGCGAACAGGGTCGGGCCGGGCGCGCCGCCGAGCAGGACCGGGATCCGGCCCGCCGGCTTGGGCCAGGACCAGCTCGGCTCGAACTCGACGAACTCCCCCTTGAACTCGGCCTCCTCCCGCGTCCACAGCTCGCGCATGGCGAGCACGTGCTCGCGGGCCACGGCGCGCCGCCGGCTCCACGGCACGCCGTGGCCGGCGGCCTCCTCGGCGTTCCAGCCGTAGCCGACGCCGAGCACGAAGCGCCCGGCCGCGATCCGGTCGAGGGTCGCCACCGCCTTGGCCGTGACGATCGGGTCGCGCTGGGCGGGCAGGGCGACGCCGGTGCCGAGCCTGATCCGGTCCGTCAGGACCGCCGCGGCGGCGAGCGCCACGAACGGGTCGGGGATGCGGGCGTACTCCTCCGGCAGCACGTCCGCGCCGGTGGGCGGCGGCGTCTTCCTGGCCGCCGGGATGTGGGTGTGCTCGGGGACGTAGAGCGAGGCGAACCCGCGCTCCTCCGCCGCCACCGCCAGCTCGTGCGTCGTGATCGTCCGGTCGGTCGAAAACAGCGTGATGCCCAGCCGCATGAAGGCGGCCTCCTTTCAGTGGGTGACACTCTACTTACATGACCAAGCGATTGCTCGGCTATCGTCAATTGATGTAGCGTGCGCTTGTTCAAGGATTCCGGAGCGGGACGAACAGGTCCAACGGAGGTTCCCATGCCATTCGCCGAGCTTGGGGACGTGCGGCTGTTCTACACCGACGACGCCCCGAGCGAAGCGAGGGGCGGCGGCGCGGTAGTCGCCGGGGGGCTCGGGGGGTCGTCCCCCCAGAAGCAAACCGACCAGGAGCGACACGACGGCCCGGGCGGAGGTGTCCCGCTGCTTCTGGTGCACGGGTTCGGGGCCGACTCGCATGATTGGGCGTTCCACCTCCCCGGTCTGGCGGTCCGCCGCCGCGTGATCGCGCCCGACTTGCGGGGCCACGGCTACTCCTCGGCCCCCGAGACCGGTTACCGCCCCCGCGAGCTGGCCGGCGACCTGGTGCGGCTGCTCGACCACCTCGGCGTGGAACGGGTGACCGCGATCGGCCACTCGCTCGGCGCCTCGGTCGTCAGCGCGCTGGCCGTCGAACACCCCGAACGCGTCCACGCGCTGGTGTGCGCCGACCCGGGCTACGGGCAGCCGCCGGAGACCGCGGCCGGGTTCCCCGCGATGATCGAGAGGCTGCGGGGGGACGATCCGTACACCATCGCGCTCCAGAACGACGCCTGGTGCTACACCCCCGCCTCGCCCGCGTTCCTCCGGGAATGGCACCGCCGCAAGATCCTGGGCACCTCCCGGCAGGCGCTGTCGCAGGCGTTCGCCGGATTGTACGAGGGCGAGGAGCAGTTCGGGGTGCGGCCCGCCTCCGACGCGTACCTGGCCCGCCGCCAGTGCCCCGTGCTGACGTGCTGGTCCGCCGCCCAGGCCGGGTTCGCCGCCTGGGAGCGGGGCCTGTTCAAGCATCCCGCCTCACGGGCGATCGTCTGGCCCGGTGGCGGGCACCGGCTGCACGCCGAGCGGCCGGCCGAATTCCTGCTCGTCGTCGGCGACTGGCTCGACGAACTCGACAAGGAGAAGAACGCGTGAAGTTTGCCATCTTCCTCAACCCGCAGATCCCCGGGTCGGGCTGGGCCTCCGAGGAGAACGCCAAGGCCAAGCGGCCGATCGGACGGGACGTCGAGTCGTACCAGAAGCTGCTGCACGAGGTCCGCGAGATCGCGGTGCACGCCGACCGCGTCGGCTTCGACGCCCTGATGATGACCGAGCACCACTTCCATTCCGAAGGGTTCGAGTTCTCGGTCAACCCGCTGATGTTCCTGACCGACCTGGCCGCCCGCACCGAGCGGATCCTGCTGGCTCCGCTGGGCATCGTGCTGCCGGCCTGGGACCCGATCCGGGCCGCCGAGGACGTGGCGCTGCTGGACCATTTCTCCAAGGGACGGCTGCGGCTCGGCGTCGCCCGCGGCTACCAGAACCGCTGGATGAACGTGCTGGGCCAGCGCTGGCACGCGGCCGCGGCCCGTTCGGACGGCTCCAAGTCCGACAACCGGAACTTCGACGTCTTCGGCGAGGTCCTCAAGATCATGAAGATGGCGTGGGCCGAGGACTCGCTGCGCTACAAGAGCGAGGTCCTGGACTACGAGGTCCCGGCCCCCTTCGCGGGCATCGAGGGCTGGCCGGCCGCCGACTGGACGCGCGAGTTCGGCGCGCCCGGCGAGATCGACGACGACGGCGTGATCCGGTCGGTATCGGTGTGCCCCAAGCCGTACCAGAACCCGCATCCGGAGCTGTGGCAGCCCTTCACCGTCTCCGACCGGTCGGTCATCCGGGCCGCGCAGGAGGGCATCATGCCCTGGATGTTCACCCCCAACCCCGACGACCACGCCGCCAAGGCCAAGCTCTACCAGGAGGAGTGCGCCCGCCAGGGCAAGGACTACAAGCTCGGCGAGCACACCGGGATCCTCAAGATCATCGGCATGGCGGACACCCGCGAGGAGGCCATCGCCACCTACGGCACGGGCATGCAGAAGGACTTCGCGTCGTTCTTCGGCCCGTTCGGGTACCTGGAGGTGCTGCGCAAGAAGGAGGACGAGAAGCACAAGCCCATCTCGCCGGAGAAGGGCGACTTCAAGCGCATGAACGAGGTCGAGATGGCGCTGCTCGGCACGCCGGACGACGTCAAGCGCGGCATCCAGCGGATGCTGGACCGGATGCCCGACCTGGAGTGGTTCGGCCTGTTCATGCAGGGCCAGCAGGGCGTGCTGCCGCTGGACACGGTCAAGCGCAACCTGGAGATGTTCGCCACCAAGGTCATCCCCGAGTTCCAGGACTGAGGGGCATGGAGTTCTGGCTCGGTGCGGCGTTCGTCGACACCCCCGAGTTCGCGGGCCTCGCCCAGGCCGCCGACCGGCTCGGGTACGCCACGGTGGCGGTGTCGGACCACATCTTCTACACCGACTACGACGCCGACTACCCCTACAGCGAGACGGGCGCGCCTCCGTACAAGCCCGGCACGCACTGGCCGGACGTGTGGGTGACGATAGGCGCGATGGCGGCGGTGACCCGGCGGGTGCGGTTCGCCACCAACGTCTACATCGCCCCGGCCCGGGACCTGTTCACCGTCGCCAAGGCCGTCTCGACGGCCGCCGTCCTATCAAGCGACCGGACGATCCTCGGCCTGGGCGTCGGCTGGTGCAAGGACGAGTTCCTGCAGACGGGCCAGGACTTCCACACCCGAGGCAGGCGCCTGGACGAGATGATCCCGGCGCTGCGCGAGCTGTGGAAGGGCGGAACCGCCGAGTTCCACGGCGAGCACTACGACTACGGGCCGCTCAGCATCGCGCCCGTACCGGACAGACCCGTGCCGATCTACTTCGGCGGCGACAGCGACGCGGCGCTGCGCCGTACCGCCCGGACCGGCGACGGCTGGATCGGCAACCGCTTCTACTCCGAGGAGCAGCTCGAGGACCTCCTGACCCGCCTGGAGGGGTTCCTGGCCGAGCACGGCCGCACGCTGGACGACCTGAAGGTGATCGCACCGATCCGCGCGATGCCGAGCGCCGACCTCTACCGCAAGTGGGAGGCGCGCGGCGTCGCCGGAACCATGACCGCCCCCTGGTGGCTGGCCACCCCCGAGGAGAAGGCCGCCCACGCCGGCGACCCCCTCGCCCTCAAGATCGCCACAATGGAGCGCTTCGCCGAGGAGGTCATCGCGAAGATGTGAGCCGAGCAGGATAGCGTGAGGCCGTGCTGCCGCTTGTGAAGGCCATCCGGTATGTGACGCCGCTGCGTGAGGGCGGGTCGCTGCCGGGCGTGGTCGAGGCCGATGACCTCGGCACCTATGTGATGAAGTTCCACGGCGCCGGGCAGGGCCGGAAGGCGCTGATCGCCGAGGTGATCGCCGGTGAGCTGGCCCGGCGGCTGGGGCTGCGCCTTCCCGACCAGGTGATCATGGAGCTGGATCCGGCGATCGGCCGGCACGAGCCGGATCCCGACGTCCAGGACCTGCTCAAGGCCAGCACCGGCTGGAACCTCGGGATCGACTTCCTGCCCGGGTCGCTCGGCTTCGATCCCTTGGGGTGGTCCCCCGACCCCGAGTTCGCCTCGCGGGTGCTGTGGTTCGACGCGTTCATCGGCAACGTCGACCGTTCCTGGCGCAACCCCAACATGCTGGTCTGGCATGGGAACGTGTGGCTGATCGACCACGGCGCCAGCCTGTACTTCCACCACGCCTGGGCGAACGCCGGGCGGCTGTTCTCCGGCCCGTACGACGTGGACGACCACGTGCTCACCCCGTGGGCGAAGAAGCTGGCCGACGCCGAGGCCGAGCTGCTCCCCAAGGTCACCGAAGGGCTGCTGCGCGAGGTGGCCGAGCTGGTGCCGGACCGCTGGCTGGAGGGCGAGCCGGGCTTCGCCGGGCCCGCCGAGCTCCGCGACGCCTATACCGGGCTGCTGGCCGAGCGCGCGGGACGGCCGCGCGACTGGCTGCCCGAGCTGTCGGTCGGGCACCGCCGCCCCGACACCTCGGCGCGGCGCGGCGCGAACCGTCCGGAATGGCTGGGAGGTCCGGCATGACCTCCGGCCAGAAGATCTTCGAGTACGCGGCGCTGAGGGTGGTGCCCCGGGTTGAGCGCGGCGAGTCGATGAACGTGGGCGTCGTCGTCTACTGCCAGGGCCTGGACTTCCTGGGCTGCCGCTCCCACCTGGACGAGCGGCGGCTGCGGGCCCTGGACGCCACGCTGGACCTCGACGGCGTCCGCTCCGCACTGCGGGCCGTGGACGCGCTCTGCTGCGGCGGCGAGCGAGCGGGGCAGGCGGCCGACGAGCCGCCGGGCAACCGGTTCCGCTGGCTGACCGCGCCGCGCAGCACCATCGTGCAGCCCGGCCCGGTGCACGCCGGCCTCACCGACGATCCCGCGGCCGAGCTGGATCGTCTGCTCGACCTGCTGGTCAATTAGCGCCTACTCCCACTCCCAGCGCATGCCGTGATAGCCGGCGGTCACGCCGAACTCGATGAAATGCACGCTGTGGTACCTGGACGGCCGCAGGTCGCCCAGGTCCTTGAGGGCGGTCTGCGCGTTCGGGCGCCAGGTGCGGTAGCAGCGCGCGGGCAGCGCCGAGGGGTGGAAGCTCACCTCGATCAGGAACTCGTGCTGCGGCGCGCGGAACCCGCGGCCCTCCTCCAACACCGGCGGGCCGGTCTCGTCGAACCCGAAGCCGTACTCCAGCAGGTAGGTCTCGCCCCGGCCCAGCGCCCGGTCGAACAGCAGCTCGGCCGCGATCAGGCCGCTGGCCTCGTCCACCCGGACCCGGCCGAAGCGGCAGCCGCGGGCGAAGCGGGACGAGGGCAGCACCCGCTGCGGATGGTGGTACACCGCGATCCACCGGTCGGCGCCGCGCCGCTGGGCCTGGAAGACCGCGCGGGTGCGGACCTCGCGCAGTTCCCGGTCCGGCCCGATCACATGCTGGTCGTGCAGGCTGAGGCCGGTGAGCCGGCGCTCGCCGCGCTCGCCGATCTCGTCCATCAGATCGCGCACGCCCGGCTCGGTGCACAGCTCCTCCACCGGCAACCACGGCCCCGCCGAGCGTTCCGCGGACGGTTTGAGGAGCGTCAGCAGGGAGTGCCGCGGCAGGCCGAGGATGACCTCCAGGGCCCGGACGGCGCGCAGCGAGTCGGCGCGCTCGGGACGGGTCCGGCCGCGCTGCCAGTAGCTGAGGGTGGACAGACTGACCCCGATGCCCTGCTCCTCCAGGCGGCGCCGCAGAGCCTCCAGGCTGAGCCCGCGGGCCTGGATCGCCGCGTGCAGGGCCACGTTGAAGGGGCCGTTCCGCATCATTTGGAGGAGATCGTCCTCCGTGACCATCTGCACCGCTATCGCCTCCGGATCACGTCCGGCCGGCCCCCGCCCTCGGCCTTGACAACAGCAGTCGGAACTTTGTGGCTCACTGTAAGGCCGCCGGCCCGCGATGCCAATCGGCAATTTGTTACAACAGTCAACGAACCCCCTCCCGGCGCGGGGGCGTTCTCACTCCCACTCCCATTCGATCCCGACGATCCCGCGCCGCACGTCGCCCAGCGCGAGGTGGGCGCTGCCCGACGCGCCGATCCACAGCTCGCCGAGGCGCCGCCGGGGCGCGTCCCCGGTCTCCCGGGAGAAGCCGTAGCAGCGGGCCGGGAGCATCTCGGCGTGGAACTGGACGACGGCGAGGTAGTCGCGGACCGGCCGCGGGAAGCGGCGCTCGTAGTCCCCGGCCGGGCGGCTCAGCTCGTACTCGATCACGACGGTGTCGCCGGCCGCGAGCACGCGGTCGAAGACCAGCTCGAAGCCGATCAGCCCGCTCTCCGCGCGGACCCGTCCCGACCGGCAGTACCGCAGCCCGGCCGGTTCCGGTTCCGGCCGCGCGCCGGTCGCGGGGTCGTCCACGGGGTGGACGCGGACGACCCGGTCCACGTCGTCGCCCGTGGCGCGCAGCACCTCGCGGACCACGAGGGCGCGCGGACGGCGATCGGGGCCCAGCAGGTAGAGGTCGTGGATGCTCAGCCGCTCCAGCCGATGCTCACTGGAAAGATCCAGTTGCCCGACCACCCGGGCGTACCCTTCCGGATCCGGCCACAGTTCGGGCCCCGCACCGGCCGCGCCGCCCAACGAGGACTGCTGGACGCCGCCCGCGCGCCCCGCGGCGTGCCCGCCGCGCGCCGGGACCGCGCCGGGCACGGGATCGTCCAGCAGCTCGATCAGCGTGCCGGCGGGGACGCGCAGGATCTCCTCCAGCGTCGCCACGACCGCGCGGGAACGCGGCCGGCTGCGGCCCCGCTGCCAGTAGCTGAGCGAGGCGACGCTTACCGTGAGGCCGCGCTGGGCGAGCCGGTGGCGGATCCGCTCCAGGGTCAGTCCGCTCGCCTGGATGGCCTGCCGTAGCGCACCGGCGAATTCCACGGGCGGATTTTACCGTTACCCCTCTCGGGGCGACCTAGAAGAGCACCGACATGAACGTCTCGATCTCGGTGAAGCCGACCCGGCGGTACGTGGCCCGCGCGCGGTGGTTGAAGTCGTTGACGTACAGCGAGACGGTCGGCGCGATGGAGCGGAGGGACTCCTCCACCAGCGCGGCCATGCCGTGCACCGACAGGCCATGCCCGCGCAGGTTGGGCGGCACCCACACGCCCTGCACCTGGCAGGCGTGGGGCGTGACCGCGCCCACCTCGGCCTTGAACATGACCCGGCCGTCCTCGATGCGGGCGAACGCGCGCCCGGCCCGGATGAGCTCGGCGACCCTGGCCCGGTAGAGGACGCCCCCATCGCCCGAGTTGGGGGAGACACCGACCTCTTCGGTGAACATCGCCACGCACGCGGGATAGATGATGTCGAACTCGTCCATCCGCACCCGCCGTACGCGGCGGTCCGCCTCCACGGGCGGCACCGTGGACGTCGA
Source organism: Actinomadura vinacea (assembly GCF_039532545.1). Taxonomy (NCBI): domain Bacteria; kingdom Bacillati; phylum Actinomycetota; class Actinomycetes; order Streptosporangiales; family Thermomonosporaceae; genus Actinomadura; species Actinomadura vinacea. The sequence goes on from NZ_BAAARW010000034.1 coordinate 80,707, forward strand.
CATCACCGGCTGCGCCGCGCGGATCGCCCTTGGCGGGCCCCAGTAGGGCGCGAGCATGTCCCACAGCTCCCCCACCGTGTCGGCGGGGCCCACAATGGACGAGCACCTCCGGCCCTGGGCCTGGGCACGCTCCGCGAACGCCCGCACCGCGTCGGAGGTCGCCGCCACAGGGACCAGATTGGCCCCCGAGTAGCACAGCGAGGTAAGCCGGCCGTCCCGCATGTAGCCCCACATCTGGGCGCCGAGACGGCGGGGGTCGAGCCCCGCGGCGTGCACCCGGGAGCTGACGAACACGTTGGCGACCGGGTCCGCGTCCAGGATGGCCTGGGCCTCGGCTCGGTGTCGGTCGTCCAGTATCCGCACCGGCAACGACCCCAGCATGCGCATGGTCTACCGGCCCCGCTCAGGGACGAGCGACCATGGACAGGTCACCGCTATCAGCACCACGCTGATAAGCCTATGACGTCCACCATCCAGACGTGATAACCGACTCCTATCCAAGCCGGTCACTCGGCAGGAGAACCGGCCCTGCCCCCACGCGAGCGGCCTGCCCCGCCTTCTTGGCCTGATCGGGCTTGGGCCCGGGGCCCGCGGGGCAGGACAGGTCGGGGCCGAAGCGATCGGCCGGGAGCCTGCCGTCCCTCAGGTACGCCAGGACGGCCCTGTCGATGCACGCGTCCCCGCCCAGGGCGACGCCGTGATTTCCGCCTCCGGCCTGCACGATCAGCCGTGAGCTGGGAAAGAGGTGGTGGGTCTCCAACGCCCCGGGGTAAGGGGTGGCGGCGTCCTCCGTGCCGTGGACGAGCAGGATCGGCGGCATCCCCGCGCGGCGCCCATGCACCTCCGGCCGCGGCCCGCCTGCGGCGCCCCAGAACGCGCAGGGGGCGTTGTACCAGGCGTTGCCCCACGTCTCGAAACGGTAGCCCAACCGGTAGAGGAGCCAGTGGTCGCGGTGCCAGTCGCTCCAGTCGGCGGGCCAGCGCGCGTCGCGGCATTGAACGGCGTTGTAGACCGTGTAGTTGTTCAGCTCCAGCCAGTTCGGCGGCGTCCATGCCTTCGCCAGGGAACGGGAGTCCTTCTTGACGACATACGCGGACAGCGCGCGGGCGTGCGCCGGCCAGGAATGGTCGCCGTAACCGTCGGCCAGGAAGACGTCGTCCAGCTCCGACGGCCCGATCCGGCCGTTGATCGGCTTGGCCTTGAGCGACGCCCTGGCCCGGTAGTACGCGGCGGCGACGGCCGTGCGCGTCGTCCCGAGCCGGTAGGTCGCGTGGTTGCGGGCGATCCAGCCGAAGTACGCCTGGATGCGCTCCTCGAACGCGACGTTCTGGTCGAGGTTGCTCTGGTACCAGACGCCGCTCGGCCGGACGACGCTGTCCAGCACCATCCGCCGGACCCGGCCGGGGTAGGCGGTGGCGTAGGCGGCGCCCAGGTAAGTGCCGTACGAGTAGCCGAAGTAGTTGATCTGCTTCTGGCGCAGGGCGGCGCGGATCGCGTCCATGTCACGCACCCAGGCCCGCGTGCCCATGTGGGGCAGAATGCGGCCGTACTTGGCCTTGCAGTCGGCCGCGTAGGCGCGCGCACGCCGGATCCAGGCCCTCTCCTGCGCCGCGTTGCCGGGGACGACGTCGGCCTTGGGACGACCCGGGTTCTGGTATTTGGGATCGCACACCAGCGCGGGCCTGCTGGCTCCGACTCCGCGCGGGTCGTAGCCGATCCAGTCGTAACCCGCCGCGATGTCCTTGGGGAGCGCGTACTTGAAGAGGCGGGGCAGGTCGCGTCCGTGCGCCCCGGGGCCGCCCCGGTTGAGGAACACCACGCCCTGGAAGCGGCGCGCGGTGTGCCTGGCCCGGGTCAACGCCAGGGTGATCTGCTCGCCGCGCGGACGGGAGTAGTCGAGCGGCACGCGGAGCGTGCCGCATTCCAGGCCCTTGAGCATCCCCTTCTCCACCGGGTCCTTCTTAGGACATGGCTTCCAGGCGATCCTTGGTGCGGCGGCCCGGGCCGCACCGTCGGCGGGGGTCGGGGAGGCGGAGGCGGGCACGGAGAGGCCGGCGAGGGCGACGGCGGCGGTCGCCAGTCCCCCGGCAACGGGCTTGGACGCGTTCAGCACCCCCGTTTTCTACCGGCGCCGCCGCCTTCCGGCACGGACCAGCGAATCGCGCGATTCCCTCCTCAAGTGCGGCGAAACGGCCGAACAAGTCTCGCGGCGAGCCGTCCGCGCGCAGGGTCGACGCGCGGGCGGCTCGCCGCGGGGTCGCTCAGAGGCGACGTGCAGAGACGAGTGCGCAGGCTATGGACGCCCGATGGGGACGTCCTTGCCCTTGCCGGAACGGGCCGCCTTGGCGGCCCTGGGGTCGGGGTCGTTCAGCGCGGGAACCGCGTCGCAGACCGCGTCCGCGCCCTGGCCCGGCTTGCGGGGCGCCAGCGTCCCGTCGGCCAGGTACGCGGCGACCTTGTCGTCCAGGCAGGCATTGCCGTTGAGGGTGTTGCTGTGGGTCTTGCCGCCCTTCTCGGCCAGCAGCGTCGCGGACGGGAACAGCTTGCGCATCTGCGGGCCGCCCGGGTACGGGGTGGCCGCGTCCAGCGTGGACTGCACCAGCAGGAAGCGCGGCACGGCCTTGCCCTTGTCCCCGATCGAGAACGCCTTGCCGCCCTTGGCACCCCAATAGAAGATCGGGGCGTTGTACCAGGTGTTGGACCAGCTGTTGAAGCGGATCCCGCTCTTGTACTGGCGGACCGCGTCGTTGTGCCAGGTCCTCCACTTGGGCGGCCACGGCGCGTCCACGGCCTGCACGGCGTTGTAGACGGCGAAGCCGTTGTCGCCACCGCCCGCGCTCACCCACTCCAGCAGCGGCGCCGGGTCCTTCTTGGTGACCCACGCCGACAGGGCTTGCGCGAACGGGATGTAGTAGGTGGTGTTGTACCCGGCGTTGAGCACGATGTCGTCGAGCTCGGACGGGCCGATCTTGCCGCCGATCGGGCTCTTCTTGGCCGCGGCGCGGACCTTGTAGTAGTTCGCCTCCACCGCCTGGCCGGTGGCGCCGAGCTTGTACAGCGCGTTGTACTTGGCGGTCCAGGCCCACCAGAGCTTCATGTTGCGCTCGAAGGCCTCGTTCTGGCGGAGTTGGCCCGTGTACCAGACGTTGCGGGAGTCGACGTTGCCGTCCCAGACCATCCGCTTCACGTTCCGCGGGAACAGCGAGGCATAGGTGGCGCCGAGATAGGTGCCGTACGAGAAGCCGTAGTAGCTGATCTGCTGGGCGCCCAGGGCCTTACGGATCGAGTCGATGTCACGGGCCGAGCTGGTGGTGCGCATGTGCGGCAGCAGCCAGCCGAACTTCTGCGCGCACGTGTCGGCGTACTTCTTGGAGCGGGCGAGCCAGCGCTTCTCCTCGCGGACGCTGCGCGGGACGTAGTCCGGGCGCACCGGGTCGGAGTAGGTGGGGAAGCAGCTGATCGCCGGCTTGCTGGACTCGACGCCGCGCGGATCGAACCCGATGATGTCGTACCGGGCCGCGACCTCCTTGGGCAGCCAGGAGGCCAGGCCGCCGGACAGGTACAGCCCGGAGCCGCCGGGACCGCCCGGGTTGCCGATCAGGACGCCCTGGTAGTTGGCCTTGTCGGTGGCCTTCACCCGCGAGACGGCGACCGAGATCTTGCGGCCGTTCGGATTCGCGTGGTCGAGCGGCACCTGCACCTGGCCGCACTCGGCGTTCTGCAGGTACGAGCCGCCGGTCACGTCGGTCGGGCACTTGCTCCACGCGATCTTCGATGCGGCCGCCGGGTTCGCGGTGGACTCCGGCCGCACGCCGGCGGAGACGGCGACGGCCGTGCCGCCCACGCCCACCGCAGTGGCCGCGACGATGAGAACGAGTCTCTTCACCAAACCCCCTCAGCACCGGGGGCATGCCACGCCGTGCGGGCGGGGGGTGCCCGGCCGTGATCGCGAAGGCGGGAGCCGCTCCGGCAAGAGCGAAATATGCGACAAGTGGAAATTGTGGCGCTTGAGGGGCTATTGACGGCAGGGCCCGCAGAGAGTGGATGCGCAATCGTGACAAGCCTCACGTGACCCGGTGGCGCGCGAGGTCACGTCCATCGCCGTCCCCGCCCCCGCACGCCGAAGACCCCCGGTGCATGACCGGGGGCCTTCAAGGCGCGCGAAGGACTCGCTCGCTACGTCAGCTGACGACCACGGTGGCGCCGGGGCCGGAGACCGAGCCGTCCTCGTCGATCTCGATGCCCATCTCCTCGGCGATCCGCATCGCCTCTTCGATGAGGGTCTCGACGATCTGCGCCTCGGGGACGGTCTTGATGACCTCGCCCTTGACGAAGATCTGGCCCTTGCCGTTGCCCGAGGCCACCCCCAGGTCGGCCTCGCGGGCCTCGCCGGGACCGTTCACCACGCAGCCCATGACGGCCACGCGCAACGGGACGGGGAAGTCCTTGAGACCGGCGGTGACCTGCTCGGCCAGGCTGTAGACGTCGACCTGGGCGCGGCCGCAGGACGGGCACGACACGATCTCCAGCCCCCGCTGCCGCAACC
>NZ_BAAARW010000035.1:0-153080 GCF_039532545.1 Actinomadura vinacea
GACCCCGACGGGCCTCCTCATCGAACGCGATCATCTTTGCAGCCATAGGCTCCAGTCCTCCCGGGACAAGACGGCCGTGACGGACCTGGCCGGCGCCCGCGACGGACCACCCCGGAAGGGGTGTCGCCAGCCGGATCCATGACGGCCCCCGATTGGCACTCTCACTCGGGGAGTGCCAATCCCTGACGCCGGTACTGTAACCACAACTTGCGTGGCACGCACAAATTGCGCGTCCCGCAAAGCTCGTTGCTAGACTGCGCCCATGGACGATCTGGACCTGCGCACCCGCAACCGGCTCGCCACCCGTGCCGCCATCAGCGCGGCCGCTCTCCGCCTGGCCCTCGAGAACGGCCCGGAGAACGTGCGCGTCGCGCAGATCGCCGAGCTGGCCGGCGTCTCGCCGCGCACCTACAACAACCACTTCTCCAGCCGCGAAGAGGCGATCTGCGCCGTCGCGGCGGACCGCGGCGAGCAGGTCGCGGCGGCGCTGCGGGCCCGTCCGGGGGACGAGCCGCTGCACGAGGCGCTGGTCGCCGCCGTGGTCGAGGTGTACGCGGCCGCCGACCCGGACCGGTCGATCATCCGCATGATCGCCTCCAATCCGTCGCTGCGCGGCGAGTACCTCAAGGCCATGGCCGAGATCGAGCCGCCGCTGGCCGCCGCGATCGGCGAGCGCAGCGGCGCCGACGAGCTGTCGGCCGCCGTGCTGGCCGCGTCCGCGGTCGGCGCGACCGCCGCCGCGACCGGCTACTGGCTCCGGCTCGACGACGGCACACCGTACGAGACCGTCCTGCGGGAGGCCCTCCGGCAGATCGGCCTCGGGGCCGACTCCTGATCCCCGCGGCGGGCGCTCATCGGGGACGTCCGCGCGCCCGCCGCTCGGCCGCGGCCCGGCGGAGCGCCTCCAGGCCGTGCGCGATCGGAGGCTGCCGGTCGCTGCCCCAGCGGACGCAGGTGATGATCCGCCGGGACGGCACCGGCTCCCCGCGCAGCGGCACCCGGACCACCTGGTCCCCGGGCGGCAGCGGCGCGAGCCGGGGGACGATCGCGATCCCGAAACCCTCGGCGACCATCGCGGAGACGGCGAACCAGTCATTGGCGTGGTGCGCGATGCGGGGCGTGAACCCGGCCGCGGCGCACGCGGTGATCATGACCTGGTGCTGGTCGGGGCGGCCCGGGGAGCCGATCCAGGGCTCGCGCGCCGCGTCGGCCAGCCGCACGGCGCCGCCGCCGGCCAGCGGGTGATCCGGCGCGACGAGCAGGTCCTGCGGCTCGTCCAGCAGCGGACGCTGGTCGAAGCGCGGGTCGTCGGGCGGCGGGCCGTCCGCGGTCGGGATCACCACGGCGATGTCGGTACGGCGCGCCAGCAGCAGCGAGAACACCTTCTCGCTCTCCTCCTCGGCCATCCGCACGGTCAGCCGGGGATGCTCCTCGCGCAGCCGTGCGGCCGCCGGGGTGACGAGGGCGGCCAGCGCGCTGGACACGGCGGCGAACCGCACCTGGCCGAAGCCGCCCCGGCGGTGCTCGGCGAGGTCGGCCTGGGCGCGTTCCCACTGGGAGCAGAGCGCGTCGGCGTGGTCGAGCACCGTGTACGCGGCGGGCGTGAGCCGGACGCGGCGGCCCTGCGCCTCCAGCAACTGCACCCCGAGATCCTTGGCCAGCCCGCGCAGCTGCTGGGAGACCGTCGAAGGCGTCAGGTGCAGGACGTCGGCGGCCGCGGTGACCGTGCCCTCCTGCTGGAGGACGCGCAGCGTTCGCAGTCGAGGGTCGATCATGTGGCCATTCAACATGGAACCCTGCGGAATCTTTCGATGGACCCGCATGATCGACCGCTCGCAGACTACCGGCATGGAAGATCACGGCCGCCGGGCCCGGCTCGTGCCCGCGCCGCTCCTGGTCCTCGGCAGCGTCCTGGCCGTCCAGACCGGCCAGGCTCTGGGGAAGACCATGTTCGCTGAGGTGGGCGCGCTCGGGGTCGTCACGCTGCGGCTCGCGTTCGCCGCCGCGATCCTGCTCGTGCTGTGGCGCCCGCGCCCGCCGCGGCGGGACGCGCTGCCCCTGATCGGCTTCCTCGGGGCGGCCATCGCGGGCATGCAGTTCATCTATCCCGCGATGGAGCGCCTGCCGGTCGGGATCGCGTCCACCGTGCAGTTCCTGGGACCGCTCACGCTGGCCCTGGCGGGGGCGCGCCGGGCCGCCGATCTGCTCTGGACGGCGCTCGCCGCCCTGGGGGTGGTGCTGATCTACCGTCCGGGGGACGGCGCGGAGGCCGCGCCCTCGGCGGCGGGCGTCGCGTTCGCGCTGGCCTCCGGCGGGTTCATGGCCGCCTACCTGGTGCTCAACAAGCGGGTCGGCGCCCGCGGGGCGGACGGGGCCGAGCTGACCTGGGCGGTGGTCTTCGCGGCTTTGATCACGCTGCCGCTCGGGCCGGCGACCGCCGGGACCGCTCTGCTCGGCGGTGAGGTGCTCCTCGCCGGGGCCGCGACCGCGCTGGTGTCGGCCGTGCTCCCCTGGTCGCTCGACCAGGCCGCCCTGCGCCGCCTCCCGGAACGGGTGGTGGCCGTGATGGTGAGCCTGGAACCGGCCGCGGGGGCGATGGCGGGGCTGATGCTGCTGGACGAACGGCTCGCCTGGCCGCAGTGGTTCGCGATCGGCTGCGTCAGCGTCGCGTCCGCCGGCGTGGCTGTGTCCATTCAATCCCGGCCCAGGGGCTCGCCTGGCGGCTCGCACCCTGACCGTGCTTGGTGCGAGCGCGACATCGCTTCGCGATCCGGCCGGTGAGGCTCGCCTCCGGCGTCGCCTCACCGGCCAGGTAGCGCGCTCGCGCGGTACCTGAGGTCAGGCCCTACGTATCGTCTCCGGGCTCGTCCTTCGGGTCGCTCCCGGACGCGGGCGTGCCGTCGGGCGCGGCGTCGGGGTGGGCCTCGATGAACGCCGCGTACACCTCGTCGGCGATCACTCCCTTGGCCGACACCTCGACGTCGTTGGCCCTGGCCCACTCGCGCACGTCGGAGTTGGTGTAGCCCTTGACCTTGGCCGGGCTCGCGGCCTTGCGCCCGCGCCCGGCGGCCTTCACCTCGCGGGACTTGGCGACGAACGCCTCGATGGTGTCGATCGCGTCCCGCAGGCGCTTGTCGTTCGCGTCGCTCAGGTCGATCGTGAACTTCCGCCCGAGGACGTCGAAGTCCCGCTTGGCGACATCGCTGTCCTCGGTGCCGTCGATGTCGTCTACGAGGATGACCTTCTCCGCCATGTGGTCCTTTCCGCTAGCTGGCTACCCAGACGCTAGCGGACTCCAGGGCCGGGTCGGGCCGCCCGCGCGGCGCGCCCCCGCCTTCGCCGGGCCTCAGCCGGCCCGCTCGCCGCCGTGCCGGGCGAGCAGGCCGTCCAGCAGCGCGCGGAGCCCGTCGGCGTAGGTGTCGGCGGCGGTGAGCGGGGCCCACCGGCCGGCGAGCGCGGACAGCCGGGGGTGGACCTCGGGGTCCAGGTCGGCGAACGCCCGGTCGCGGTAGGTGGGACGCTCGCCCTCCGCGCGGCGGCGCGCGGCCGCGGCCCTGACGAGGATCTCCCCGACGGTGTAGTACCAGGCCGCCCGGTAGGCGTGCACGGCCTGGTCTACGCCCTCACCTTCGGCGGGTTCCTGCTCCTCGGCGCCTGCTGCGCAGCCGCCGGGTCGCCGGGGCCAACCTGTTCGTCTTCCTCGCCGCGGCCGTCCTGTTCGCCGGCACGGCGATCGTCGCGATCGCCGTGCTCCCGTCCCGGCACGCCACCGGCCCGGACCGCCCCGGCGACTCCCTGCAATCGACAGATGACCGTGCACTGGAAGAAACATCCTCATGACCAGGGCCGGAGGCGGCCCGCCCCGGGCGGGGCGGGCCGCTGTGGCGCCGGATGTGGGGGCCGTCACATCGCGTCTTCGAGTTGCACAATTTTTCAATTGGCTACACTTTGCGGCGTGCTCCGCATGAGTCGGCGATAGCCGGGCCGCGTCGTTCAAGGGTGACGTGGCCCTTGAACGAGAGAGGTCGGGCGTATGGGACGCGGTCGGGCCAAGGCCAAGCAGACGAAGGTCGCGCGCAAGCTGAAGTACAGCGGAGGCGGTACCGACCTCGACCGGCTGCGCCGCGAGATGGGCGTCACCGACGCCCCCGAGTCGCAGGTCCGGCAGGTTCCCGTCCCCGAGGACGCCGCCGACGAGCACGACCGGGAGCCCGGTGCCTGACCCGTGGCGCCCGCGCTCCTCGCGGGCCCCGGGCGATAATCTGAGGGATGCCCGTTCCCCTTCATCAGGCCAAGGCCGACCTGTTCAAGACGCTCGGCCACCCGGTGCGCGTCCGGGTGCTGGAACTGCTGTGCGACGGGCCCAGGCCCGTCCGGGACCTGCTGGCCGAGATCGACGTGGAGGCGTCCAACCTCTCCCAGCAGCTGGCGGTGCTGCGCCGCGCCGGCATCGTGACGGCCCGCCGCGAGCGGACGACGGTGACCTACGCGCTGGCGGGCGGCGACGTGACCGAGCTGATGGGCGCCGCCCGGCGGATCCTGACCGGGCTGCAGAGCGGTCGGGGGGAGCCGCTGGCCGGGCTCGGGTCCGGCACGGCGCCGGACGGCGGGGCCCGGCTCGCCGCCCGGTGACGGGGCCGCCCCGTGCTGCTTTCCCCAATTCCTGGTAGTGCGCCGGTGAAAAGGCCGCAGCGGAGTATCTGAGCCCGCCGCTCCTCGACCACAGTGAAGATCGCGCCGGCCGATCCGCACTCGAGGAGCTGACACCGCATGACCGATCCCATCGTCGTGGGCACCGACGGCTCTCCCGGCGCCGACCGCGCCGTGCGGTGGGCGGCGGACGAGGCGGCGCTGCGCGGCCTGCCGCTGCGCGTCGTCCACTCGATCGACAAGGGCCTGTACGAGCTGCCGCTGTTCGCGCCCGGCCAGTTCGCCCGCCCGGTGACCGCGGCCGGCGAGGAACTGCTGGCCGGCGCCGAACGGCTGGCCCGCGAGCGGCGTCCCGGGATCGAGATCACCACCGAACTGGTCGCCGAGGCCACCGCCACCGCCCTGGCCGACCGGTCCCGGCACGCCTTCGAGGTGGTGGTCGGGCACCGCGGCCGCGGCGGGTTCGCCAGCCTGCTGCTCGGCTCCACCGGCCTGCGCCTGGCCGGGCACGCCGCCGCGCCCGTCGTGATCGTGCGCGGCGACGCCGAGGCCGCCGACGGCGAGGTCGTCGCCGGCGTCGACCTGGTCGCCGACCCCACCCGGACCCTCCGGTACGCCTTCGACGCCGCCTCAGTGCGGGGCGCCCGCGTCCGGGTCCTGCACGCCTGGCGGCTGTCCGGCACGACCGCACCCGAGGTCGACGTCCGAGACGTGGAGGAGAAGCTGAGGAGGGAGATCGTTCGCGGGCTCGCGCCCCTGCGGGAGCTCTACCCGGACGTCGAGGCCGTGGAGGAGATCGTCCGCGACCACCCCGTCAGCGCCCTCTGCGAAGCGTCCCGCCGGGCCGCCCTCATCGTGGTCGGCACCCACGACCACGACTGGTTCGACGCGCCCAGGCTCGGTTCGGTGAGCCACGGCGTGATCCACCACGCCCACAGCCCCGTCGCCATAATGCACATGCGCCTAACGAATCGGGTCGAATAGGGTCACCGATATGGAGGCTGAGGCAGGCTCGGTACGGGTCGATGTATGGCTGTGGTCCGTACGGCTGGTCAAGACCCGTTCCATGGCGACCAACGCGTGCCGCGCGGGGCATGTGCGGGTGAACGACGTCAGGGTCAAGCCGGCCTCCGCGGTGCGGCCGGGTGACGAGGTGCGGCTGCGGCTCGACGGGCGCGAGCGGATCGTCGTCGTCCAGCGCGTCATCAAGAAGCGGGTCGGGGCGCCCGTCGCCCAGGAATGCCTGATCGACAAGAGCCCGCCGCCGCCACCGCGCGAGGCGCTGATCCCGATCGCCAGGCGCGAGCCCGGCGCGGGACGTCCCACCAAGCGCGACCGCCGCGAGCTGGAACGCCTCTTCCGCCGCCAGACGGGGCAAGGCTGACGCCAAGGCAAAGTCCCGCCGACCTTCGCGTCAGCCGGCGAGCCGCTGGGCGCCCTCCCGTGCCCGGTCCGCCGGGATGGCGAATCCGATGCCGATCGAGCCGCCGCCTCCGCCGCGCATCAGGGTCGCGATCGCCGTGTTGACCCCGATGACCTCGCCGCGGGCGTTGACCAGCGGGCCGCCGGAGTTGCCCGGGTTGATCGAGGCGTCGGTCTGCAGGGCGGTGCCCCCGCTCCCGCCCTCGCCCAGGCGGACCTCGCGGTTCAGCGCGCTGACGATGCCGCTGGTGATGGTCCCTTGCAGGCCCAGCGGGGAGCCGAGCGCGAGCACCGGCTCGCCGACCCGCACCTGCGCGGAACGCCCGAACCGCAGCGGCGCCGGGCTCTGACCGGCGGGGATCGCCAGCACCGCCAGGTCGTTGGCGCGGTCGGAGCCCACGACACGGGCCGCCAGCCGGCGCTGGTCGGCCAGCACCACGGTGACCTGCCCGCCGTCCCCGACGACGTGCGCGTTGGTCAGCACCCGGCCGCGCTGGCCGATCACGAACCCGGACCCGGTGCCCTGCCCGCTCCCGGACCGCACCTCGATGGACGCCACGCTCGTCTGCACCCGCGCGGCCACGCTGCTCAGATCGCCGGCCGTGCGGCTCACCGGCCCGGTCGCCGACTCCGGCACCGCCGTGGACGCCTGGCCGCCGGCGGTCATCCGCCCGGCGGCCGCCCCGGCCACCCCTCCGGTCAGGCCCCCGATCAGCAGCGCCGCCACCACGGCCGCGACGACCGCCTTGCCGGGGCCGCCCCGGCCGCCGCGGCGGGGTTCGTCGAACTCCGGGAACGTCCACGGGTCGGGCGGCGCGGGGCGGCTGAACGGATCGTCCTGGGGCCACGTACGAGGGGGCGGAGGAGAGAGGACGCCTGGACGGCCCGGTTCGCCCAAGCCGAACCGGGGGTCATCGTGGAAACCGTTGCGGCCCGCGCTCGTGCCCAGGCCGTGCCCGGTGTCTTCGCCGAGGCCGTACCGGACGGTGTCCCGAGGGGCGCGATACGGGGAATTCGCGGGCGGTGGATAACTCATGGGGCTCCTCACGCTCATCGCTCAATAGTGAGTACTCCGCTCCACGGGTACTTCGTTCACCGGATCTCCCAGAGGATGCTCCGGCCTTCGAGGTCCTTCCGGGGTCTGCTGCGTGCGAACGGCTGCCGGGCCGGTCCGACCGGCTCATCGCGAGCGGTCGCCAAACTTTGTCCTGTGAGTGGAGAAAGTTGTGCCAATTCAACTCTTTCTTTTGCCGCAGCCGAGACATACGCTCACAGGCGTCCGCTGAACGGCCCTGTGATCAGGCGAAGCCCGGCGAAAGTCGCCGCCGGTCACAGGTGCCGGGCAAGCCGGACGCGGCGATGCCCGCTCAGGGCAGGAGGAGGAGACTGACGTGACCGACAGGCAGAAACTGACCCGACGCGGACTCCTGGGCGCGGCAGGCGGAGCCACGGTGGCCGGCGCGCTCGGGCCGCTCTCGGGCGTCACCGCGGCGCACGCAGACACTCCCCGAACCGGCGACCGGCTTGACCACGGCTTCGGCAAGGGCCGGAACATTCCGGCCAGTAACATCGGCATCCAGCTGTTCACCGTTCGCGACCTGGTCGCCGACAACGAGCTCGACCTGCCCGGAACCTTCGAGATCCTGGCCGACGCCGGCTACGCCGAATTCGAGATCGGCGGCGACTACGACGGGCGCACCCCGAGCGAGGTCCGGAAGCTGGCCGCGCGCTACGGCCTCAAGGTCGCCGGAAACCACTTCGGCCCACGAGCCATGGTGCAGAACATCTGGTACGACCCCAAAGAGCGGGCGCGGATCTACGAAGAGGCGCACACGCTCGGCCTCAAGGCGGTCGGCACGGGTCATTCCTACGTCGCCCCGCGCACGGTGGACGGCTACAAGGAGATGGCCGCGGCGTTCAACGTGTGGGGCGAGGAGGCCGTCCGGAACGGCTTCGAGTACTTCTACTTCCACAATCACGACGTAGAGTTCACGCTGGTCAAGGGGAAGCCGCTCTACGACATCCTGCTCGAGGAGACCGACCCGCGGTACGTAAGGTTCGAGTTGGACCTGGGATGGATCGAGATCTCCGGGCAGAGCGCCTACGAGTACATCAGCCGCGACCCGGAGCGCTTCCCGCTGTTCCACGTCAAGGACATCCGCTGGGATCCGAACGGCCCCCGTGCGGCGCAGCCCGGCACCGCGAACGCCGGCAGGCGTTACCGCTTCGTCGACCCCGGCAAGGGCGACCTCGATTGGCCGAAGATCTTCTCGGCGCTCAAGAACCCCGGCCATCACCACTTCTTCGTCGAGCACGACGATGCGGGCGTGGACGAGACCACCGACGCGAGTTCGCCGCGACCGCTCAACCCTCCGGGGTCGGCGAACACCGCCTGGACCGGTCGCAAATACCTTGGCGACCTGAAGATTCCCAGGCGCGGGCGCTCATGACCATGGCCGGCTGAGGACGGGGCGACGTCCGCGGCTCGCGGACGTCGCCCACAGCGGCCGGGCGTTCACGCGATGACCGGCTCGAGGTCGGCGAGCACCTCGGAGGCGGCCACCGCGTCGAGATCGGCGAACGTGTGCCGAAGTCGGGGACCAGGCGGTCGCCGAGCTGCTCGGAAGTGAGGCCGCGGGCACGCCAATGCACGAGACCGACAGCGACACCGCATCACTGATGCGAAACAGTCACCCTCATCCGGTGACGCGGATGGCCGCACTCGTTACTCTCTGTCCACCGGAGGTGACAGGTGAAGTCCGCGGCGCGAGATGCGAAGGGCCTCGTCGACGAGGTGGTGTCGGAAACGGCGACCCCGCTCTCCCTGCTCAGGCGAGCATCGGCCGCTCCGCTGTTCGTATCCCGGGTCATCTCGAGCACGGGCGTCGGGATCGGTCAGGTCGCCCTCGCTTGGGGCGTCATGGAAACGGGGTACGGCGCCCCGGAACTCTCACTCGTTCTCGCCTGCAACGCCTTCCCCGCGCTGCTCATCGTCTGCGGCGGCGTCATCGGCGACCGCTTCCGGCGTCACCACGTGCTCATGGGCGCGGAGATCCTCGCCTGCCTCTCATGGCTGGCGCTGGGAGGGGCCCTCTCGATGGACCGAGCTCCGCTTCCGCTGCTCTGCTCGCTCGCCGGGCTGGGCGGAGTCGCGACGGCCGTCTTCCTGCCGACGGTACGAGGGGTCATCGCCGACCTGATGGCGGGACGCGAACGCCCTGCGGGAAACGCGTTGATCAACCAGACCGAGTCGGTCGGCCACCTGATCGGGTTCGTGTCAGCGGGCGCGGTGGTCACCCTGGTCGGTCCCGCCTGGGCGGCAGGGGCAAGAGGAGCGTTCTGCGGCATCAGCGCCGCACTGCTCAGCCGCCTCGTCACTCAACGACCCGGCCGGACCGGCTCCGGCCCCCTCCGCGAACTGTGGGAAGGCTGGCGAGAATTCAAGGGCCGCCCGTGGGTGTGGATCATGACCCTGCACTGCACGGTGATCACCACGGCCCTGGCCTGCTACATGAAGACCGCCGGCCCGCTCTACACCGAGAACGGCCATGGCGGCGCATGGGCATGGGGGGTCATCAGCGCGGCCCTACCCCTCGGTTCACTCGCCGGAGCCCTGATCGGCATCCGCTGGAAGCCGGCCCACCTCATCCCCGTCTCGGCACTCCTTCTTACGTCGGTGTCGATACCACTGCTGTTGATGGGCGGCGGAGCGCCCTGGCAGGCCATTGCCGTGGCCGCGCTCGTCCCAGGTGCGGCGCAGGCCGTTTACTACGTCTTCTGGACGACCGCACTGCAGGCCGAGATCCCACACGCGGCACTGGTTCGCGTCAACAGCTGGAACATGGTCACCGGCTACGCGTTGATGCCGGTGACCGTCCTGCTGTCCGGCCCTCTGGTCGCTGGCTTCGGCCTGCAAGCGATCGTCCTGGCAACGGCCGCGGTACCCATCGCCGCGACAGCCCTGACGCTGCTCGTCCTGTGGCTGCACTCCGGCATCCATGCCGTTCGTGCAAGCTAGGCGGTCGCCCGCCGAACCCGGTGGTTCCAGCGCCTCAGCACTCGGACGATCGTCTCCGCGCCGCTCGGATCGGCGCTGTGGACGAAGATCGTGCCCTCGCAGCCGCGAGCCCGTCGAAGCCGGGTGCGGACCGCCGCGACCTGCGGGGCGCTCATCCACGATCATTGGAGCATGCCAGAGTCCCGTTCGCGGCGTTATCGTCCCGTCTACGTCATATGCATCGTCATCGCCTCTTTCGCGGGGCTGCTCTCAGTCACCTGGGGGGGCGGCGGAATCGCCGCATGGGTGGAACAGTCCGGCAAGTCCAAGGCCGTGGCGCGGGTGGTGGAGACCACAGGCAACCGCTCCTCGGGGCACATCGTCGTCGAGTTCACCACGCGCGACGACCGCCGGGTCCGAGCGGAGGAGAGGCGCCGCAGCTGGCCCGCCACGGCCAGGCAGGGAACCGATGTCGAAGTCGTCTACGACCCCGAGGACCCGGTGGACAGCGTTCAACGGTTCCAGGATCTGCGAAGGTCGTTGCCCTGGTGGGTGCTTTTCACGGTGGTGGCGGTCTTGTCGGGTACGGCCGCCCACCGCACGCGTCCCCGCGCACGATAACGGGTCGCGAGTCTCATGAGGAATGTCGTTATTCCTCATGACAAATCACCTGGGGCGTCTATATGATTCCCTCGACTTCGATCGCCCGTTCCTGTTCACGCAGGAGGCCGGGACCTGAGGTGACCATGACGACCGGATCCGTGGAGACACTCGCGGGCACCCTCGACCGGCACGCCCGGGAGCGGGGCGGGCATCCCGCGCTGACCGCGCCGGACGGGACGCGGACCTACGGCGAGTTGCGGGACGACGTGGCGCGGATCGCCGACCGGCTGCGGCGGAGCGGGTTGCGCCGCGGTGACCGCATCGCCGTCCTCGCCCGCAACGGGCCGCCCTATGTCCAGCTGGTGTACGCCGCGTCCTGGGCCGGTGTCGTCCTCGTCTGCCTGAACTGGCGCCTGGAGCCGGCGGAGGTGCGGGCGGTGCTCGACGACAGCGACCCGAGCCTGGTCTTCGCGGAGGCCGAGTTCGCGCGGCTGCTGGACGCCGGCCGGCCGGTGGTCTGGCTGGACCGCGCTCCGGACGGGGATCCGGTGTTCGCGTCCTGGCGTGCGGCCGGAGACCCCGCGCGGCCTCCGGACGCCGACCAGGACGAGGAGTCGGTCGCCCTGCTGCTCTACACCACCGGGACGACCGGGACGCCCAAGGGCGTCCAGCTGGTCGAGCGGAACTTCCGCCACATGGCGGCCCAGGCCACGGCCGCGTGGCGGATGCACGCCGGCATGAGGTTCCTGGCCTGCCTTCCCTTGTTCCACGTCAGCGGGATGAGTTCGGTGATGTGCTGCGTGTCCATGGGCGGCGAGGTGGTCGTACCGGCCGGTACGTCGGTGCCGGACATCGCGGAGGCCGTCCAGCGGCACGGAGTCACCCACACCACCTTCGTGCCGACCGTGCTCGCCGGCCTCGTCGGTGAGCGCGCCGCGGAGTCCCACGACCTGAGCAGCCTGGAGGTCGTCATCTACGGCTCCGCGCCCGCGGGCGGCTCCCTGATCGGCGATGCGATGCGGATGCTGCCCGGCACCGGCTTCTCCCAGGGCTACGGGTTGACCGAGACCTGTGCCGGCGTCGCGATCGCCCCGATCCACCGGCACGGCGACGTCGACCCGCGCCCCGGCACGGTCGGGGCCGTCGTCGACACCTGCGAGTGCCGGATCGTCGCCCCTGAGACGGGCCGGGACGTGGCCCCCGGCGAGGACGGCGAGATCTGGTTGCGGACGCCGCAGCTGACCGTCGGGTACTGGAACAGGCCCGAGCAGACCGCGGCGGCGATCTCCCCCGACGGGTGGTTCCGGACCGGCGACATCGGCTGCCTGGACGGCGCGGGGTTCCTCTACATCCGGGACCGGCTCAAGGACATGATCATCTCGGGTGGGGAGAACATCTACTCCATCGAGGTCGAGAACGCGATCACCTCGCACCCCGCCGTATTCGAGGCCGCGGTGGTGGGCGTGCCCCATCCGCACTGGGGCGAGACGGTCAAGGCCGTCGTCGTCCTGCGCCAGGGCGAGACCCTGGACGCGGCGGACCTGGAGGCCTGGCTCGATGGGCGGCTGGCCCGCTACAAGCGGCCGCGCATCATCGGATTCGCCGCCGGACTCCCCAAAACGGGGAGCGGCAAGATCCTCAAGCACGCGCTGAGGGACAAGGAGGCCGGCCGTGCCTGAGCCGTCCGCCCGTCGACAAGCGCTCCGGTGACCGGACCACGGAAGGACAACACCATGGCGCCCACGCAGGTTCCGCAGGCCGTGACCATGGCGGCGCTCCTCGACGAGCACGCCGCCCGGACGCCGGAGGCGCCGGCGCTCACCACCGCCGGTCGCAGGTTCACCTACGCCGAACTGGCCGAGGTCGCGGGCCGCTACGCGCGGGCCTTCGAGGCGTCCGGTCTCCGGCCCGGCGACCGGGTGCTGTTCCTCGCGCACAACGGTTTGCCGTTCGTCGCCGCGCATTTCGCCGCCTCGCGCGCGGGTGTGGTCCTCGTGGGGGTGAACTGGCGGCTCTCGGCGTTCGAGGTGGCCCAGATCGTGGCGGATGCCGAGCCTTCGCTGGTGCTGGCCGACCATGACCTGCTCGACCTGCTCGCCCAGGCCGAGCGGCTGCCGCGGGTCGTCACGCTCGACGGTCCCCGGTCCGATCTGCGGGAGTGGCTGGAGACCGGAGAGGCGGTGGAACCGGCCGACCGCGGCGAGCCCGGCAACGTCCTCATGATGCTCTACACGACGGGCACGACCGGGCGGGCCAAGGGCGCCATGATCAGTGAGCGGAACGTCAACGAGATGCTGCGCGAGGTCAGCGCGCGCTGGCTGATGCGGCCCGGCATGCGCTTCGTCGCCGTGCTCCCGCTCTTCCACGTCAGCGGCACCGGGTCGATCTTCAGCACGCTGTTCGCCGGCGGCGAGGTGATCCTTCCGCCGGACGCGTCGGCCGAGACCATCGCCCGCGCGATCGACGAGCGGAAGGCCACGCACTCGGCCCTGGTGCCGACGATCCTCAACGGCTTCGTGCACGAGCCCGCGCTGAAGAAGTACGACCTGTCCAGCCTGGAGGTGCTGATCTACGGGGCGGCGCCGTCCGGCGGGACCCTGATCCAGGACGCGATGGCGCTGATGCCGCGGTGCGGCTTCACCCAGGGCTACGGCCTGACCGAGACCTGCGGCGGGGTCTCGGTGGCGCCGCTGCGCCGCCATGGCGAGGAGGACGACCGCCCCGGCACCGTGGGCCGGGCCTGCACGAAGTACGAGATCAGGATCGTCGACCCGGCCACGCTCGAGGACGTCCCGGCGGGCGCCGACGGCGAGGTCTGGCTGCGCGGCCCGCAGAACGCCCTGGGCTACTGGAACCGCCCCGAGGAGACGGCCGCCGCCTTCAAGCCGGACGGGTGGTTCCGGACCGGCGACGTCGGGGTCCTCGACGAGGACGGCTACCTGTACCTCAAGGACCGGCTGAAGGACATGATCATCTCCGGTGGGGAGAACATCTACTCGGTCGAGGTCGAGAGCGCGCTGCTCGCGCACCCCGAGATCCTCGAGGTGGCGGTGTACGGAGTCCCGGACGAGCACTGGGGCGAACGGGTCAAGGCCGTGGTGGTCAGGACCCCGGGCTCGACCCTGGACCGGGACGCGGTGCTGGAGCACGCGCGCTCCCGGCTGGCGAGGTACAAGTGCCCGCGCGCCATCGAGTTCGTCCCGGAGCTGCCCAAGAGCGGATCGGGAAAGATCCTCAAGCATGTGCTGCGCGGTCGGGAAACGACCACCGCCGGATAAGTGAGTCCGGACAGCCTCGAAGTGGCTAGCGGCCCTGGAACGACGGCGGACGGCGGTGGAGGAAGGCGTCGACGCCCTCGGCGACGTCCTCGCTGCGGTTCACCACGTCCACGGCCATGCCGAGCGCGTCGAGCGACTGGTCCAGCGTCATGTCGGCGGCGCCGCGCATGAGCCGCTTGACGACCGACGCGGACAGCGGCGCGGCGTCGGCCAGCCTGACCGCCAGCGAGCGCACGGCTTCGGCGAACTCCTCATCGGGGACGACCTCGCCGACCAAGCCCAGGCGCTGGGCGTCGGCCGCGTCGTACACCTCGCCCAGCAGGCTCATCCGCAGCGCCGCCTCCAGCCCCATCGCCCGGGGGAAGAACCAGGCGCCGCCCTCGTCGGGCAGCAGTCCGAGACGGCCGGAGGTGTCCCCGAGCCGGGCGCCGCGCCGGGCGATCCGGAGGTCGCAGGCCAGCGCGAAGGTCAGACCGCCGGCCACGGCCGCGCCGTTGATCGCGGCGACCACGGGCTTGGCGACCGCGAGCAGGCTCCGTACCACGGCGTGCCCGGTGTCCCGCATGACGAGTCCGTGCCCGAACGGATGCGCTTCGCCCCGTTCGATCTCCTCCTGGCTCTGGACGTCGCCCCCGGAGCAGAACGCGTCGCCGGCCCCGGTCAGCACGACCACGCGGGTCACGGCGCTCCGGTCGAACTCGCGCAGGGCGTCGCACAACTCGTCGCAGAGGCGCTGGGTGTAGGCGTTCTTGCGGTCGGGGCGGTTCAGCACGATCTCCGTGATGCGCTCGTCGCCCGCGAGCGGACGCACCAGGATGTCGTGGTAGTCGGTCATGAAGGCTCCTTGGGGTGCCGCCGGTCTCGCCTCACGGCGCCGGAGGGCTGAGGTAGCGGGACAGCAGCTCCGGGACCTCCCGTTCGGCCACGCCGGGGTGGGCGCGGATGGTCCAGCTGTCCAGGCCCTCCACGACCGTCCGCATGGTCGCGGTCAGCACCTCGGGGTCACCGGCGCGGATGCGTCCGGCGGCCTGCCCGAGCTGGACGAACCGCAGGGTCGCCGCGAACGCGCGGTGCTCCTCGCTCCGCGACTGGTCCCGGAGCAGGTGGCTGGCCTGGATACGGGCGCGCGCCAGCCGGAGAAGCGCGCGGTACTCCTCGTTCAGCCGCGTGATGGTCGTGACGATGGCCGCGAGCGTGGCCTCCAGCCCCGCGTCGAGCAGGTGCTCGATGGACTCCACCCGCCTCATCCGCTCCTCGTACTCCTCGAAGCAGACGGCGAGGCAGGCCTCGATGGCGTGGTCCTTGGTGGCGAAGTGCGCGTAGAAGGTCGCGGTCGACACGCCGGCCCGCTCGGCCACGACCTCACCGGTGAACTCCCCGGTCTCGGCGATGACGTCGAGGGTGCAGCGCTGGAGCAGCCGCCGGGTGCGGGCGGCCTTGCCACCTGGACGGGACGGCACGTCTGTCGATCCGGAAGTGACCATCGCTGAGAACTATAACCCGGATCATTGACTAACACTGCGACTCTTTGGTTTGTTATCTGAGTAATACTCAATTTTGGAGGCACTGATGACCGAGCCGCTCCTGCGCGCTGTGGACGACGGCGTCGCCGTGCTCACCTTCAACCGGCCCGATTCCGCCAACGCGTGGTCGGTCGACCTGCACGTCGCCTACCTCGAGGCGTTGCGGGAGCTGGCCCTGGACGAGCGGGTGCGAGCGGTCGTGGTGACGGGCACGGGCAAGCACTTCTGCGTCGGGGCCGACATCTCCCTCCTCGACGCCGTGCAGAACGGCGAGGAGCTGCCGCCCGAGCTGGCCTCGGAGTCGTTCCTCGAACCCATCGACTTCCCCAAACCGCTCATCGCCGCCGTCAACGGGTCGGCCGCCGGCATCGGCTTCATACACACGCTGCTGTGCGACGTGCGGTTCGCCTCCGAGAGGGCGCTCTTCACGACGTCGTTCGCGCAGCGGGGCCTGGTGGCGGAGCACGGCGTCTCGTGGCTGCTGCCCCAAGTGGTAGGGCGCGGCCACGCGCTCGACCTGCTGCTGTCGGCCCGGCGCGTCGGCGCGGCCGAGGCCGAGCGGATCGGCCTGGTCCACCGGGTCGTCCCCGCCGAGGAGCTGACGGCGACCGCGGTCGCCTACGCCCGGCAGCTCGCCGACACCTGCTCGCCCGCCGCCATGCAGGCGATCAAGAAGCAGGTCACGCGGCACGCCACACTGCAGCTGATGGAGGCCGAGAACGAGACGCTGCCCCTGGTCGACCGGTCGCTCACCGGCGCCGACTTCAAGGAGGGCGTGCTCAGCTTCGTCGAGCGCCGCGCCCCCCGGTTCCCGCCGCTGGGACGCGGGACCTCGTTCGACGACCTGCCCCCGGTCGACCCCGGAGCCGTCGCCGAGACGTTCTTCGCGGCCACGGCGCGCAACGACTGGGATGCCGCCCTGGCACTGATGAGTCCCCAGGTCCGGCTGGCGACCTATCCCGGCCGGCCGCCCGCCACCGGCGTGGAAGGCCTGGCCGAGCAGTGGCAATGGCTGCGCGACGCGGCGGGGCCGTGGGAGTACGACGACGTCCGGCGCCTCGTCGCCGGCAACGGCTTCTGCGAGCAGCACCTCGTCCGCTTCACCGAGCTCGGCGTGGAACTCGAGGCCTGCGTCGTGGGCCTGCTGGACGACCAGGGGCTGATCGTGAGCATGGAGGAGTACGCCGACGGCACGGCGCTGCGCGAGGCCGTCGAGCGTCGCCGCGCGGAGGAGCCGGAGTCCGCGCGATGACCACGCAGACCCGCGGCGACTCGTTCCGCGACGAGGTGCGCGAGTTCCTCCGCGAGCACCTTCCCGCCGGTTGGCAGGGGAGCGGCGGGCTCGATCCCGGCGCCTACCCGGGGTTCCGCGAGCACTGGCGCGCGCTGCTCGTCGAGCACCGCCTGATCGCGCCGGCGTGGCCGCGCGAGTACGGCGGCGGCGGGCACACGGCCGTGGAGAGCGCGATCGTGGCGGAGGAGTTCGCGCGGGTGGGCGTCCCCCGCGGCGGGGCCAACGACCCCTTCGGCATCCAGATGATCGGGAACACCCTGCTCGCACTGGGCACCGAGGAGCAGCGGCGGCGCTTCCTCCCGGGCATCCTCGACGGCACGTACGTCTTCTGCCAGGGCTTCTCCGAGCCCGGCCACGGCAGCGACCTCAGCAACATCACCACGCGGGCCCGCCGCGAGGGCGGCGAGTGGGTGATCGACGGCCAGAAGATCTGGACCTCCAACGCCCTCACGGCCAACTGGATCTTCGTCCTGTGCCGGACCGGGGACCAGGACACCAGCCGCTACCAGGGCCTGACCCTGCTGCTGGTGCCCCTGGACCAGCCGGGCGTCGAGCGGCGGCCGATCCGCATGATCAACGGCGGCGACGAGTTCTGCGAGACGTTCTTCACCGGCGCCCGCACCGGCGCCGGTCTCGAGGTGGGCGGCGTCGGCGGCGGCTGGCAGGCCGCGACCAGGCTGCTGACCTTCGAACGCGGCGAGACCACCGCCACCCTGCCGGTCCGCTTCCGCGCCGAACTCGACCGGCTGCGCACCCTGATCGAGCTGCGCGGCGCCTTCGCCGATCCGCTCGTACGGCGGGACTTCGCGTGGTGCTGGTCCCGGGTGGAGCTCATGCGGCTCAACGGACAGCGCAACCTGGCCCGCTGGGCCCAGGGCGAGTCGATCGGGGCCGAGTCGTCCCTGGAGAAACTCTGGTGGAGCGAGCTGCACGGCAAGATCACCGGTCTGGCCTGCCGGGTGCTCGGCGCCGAGGCGACGACGTACTCCGGCCAGGACCCGGTGAGCTACTTCCTGTGCGACGAGCCCGGCGCGCCCGCCGACTCCGTCTCGTCCTGGGTCAAGGTCCACCTGAGCACGCTCGGCGAGACCATCGCGGCCGGCACTTCCGAGATCCAGCGCAACATCGTCGCCGAGCGGCTGCTCGGGCTTCCCCGCTGACCTGTAGGAGAACCTGTGGACTTCTCGACCGACCAGGACCATGAGAGCGTCCGGAGCAGTGTCCGCGGCTTCCTCACCAGGTCGGGCACCGAGGCCGACGTCCGCCGGATCATGGAGTCGGAGCCGGGTCATGACCCGGACGGCTGGGCCGCGCTCGGCAAGCGGCTGGGCGTGACCGCCATCGGCGTCCCGGAGGAGCTCGGTGGTGCGGGGTTCGGGTTCGCGGAGCTCGCGATCGTGCTCGAGGAGCTGGGGACGGCGTTGTATCCGAGCCCGCTGTTCGGGAGCCGCGTGCTCGCCGCCGAGGCGCTGATGCGCAGTGGCGACGAGAGGGTGGCCGATGAGGTGGCCGCGCTCGCCGACGGCGAGACGATCGGCTGCCTGGCCCTCTCGGAACACTCCGGCGCCTGGCGGCCCGACCGCGTCTCCGTGAAGGCGACCCCGGCCGGCGACGGATACTCGCTGGAGGGGCGGGCGTCGTTCGTCGTGGACGGAGCGGCCGCCGATCTGGTCGTCGTCGTCGCGGACCTCGCGGGTGAGCCGAGCCTCTTCCTCGTCCCGCCGGACGCCGAGGGCCTCGAACGCGAACCGCTCCAGACCGTGGACCTCACCCGCCGGCAGGCGCGCCTGACGTTCGACGGATGCCCCGCCCGCCTGGTCGGCACCCCGGGTACGGCGCCGCGGGTCGTCGCATCGGTGCTGGACCTCGCGGCCATCGCCCTGGCCGCCGAGCAGGTCGGCGGGGCGCAGCGCTGCCTCGACCTGGCCGTCGACCACGCGAAGACCCGCGTCCAGTTCGGCCGGCCGATCGGGTCCTTCCAGGCCGTCAAGCACAAGTGCGCCGACGTCCTCCTCGAACTCGACGCCGCGCGCACCGCCGTGCGCACCGCCGCCTGGTCGGTCGACAACGCCCCGGACGAGGTCCCGGTGCTCGCGTCCCTTGTGAAGGCGCACTGCTCGGAGATGTACGAGCTGGCGGCCCGGGAGTGCATCCAGATCCACGGTGGCATGGGGTTCACCTGGGAGTACGCGGCCCAGCTCTACTTCAAGCGGGCGCACTCGTCCGCCCTGATGTTCGGCACCCCCGACCACCACCGCGAGGCCCTCGCAGACCGGCTCAAGCTCGGCGCCTGAGCCATTCCTTGCGACCGTCGCCACGTTGGCCGGTCATCTTACTTTGTCAAGGTCGCGGGTTGTCGTCCTTTGGGGACGCGGCCGACACCATCCCTCGGGGCCGAGCCCGTCGGTGCCAAGGTCTGAGCCGCCAGGGAGTGTTTGATAATGTATCATAAATACGGATTGGGGAGGGTAATTGGACGTTCTCGGGCTCGTCAGGACGTACTTCGAGCGGCTTGAATCCGGCGACTTCGTTGGCGCGGCCGACTGTTTCAGTGAGTCGGCACGGTACTCGCATCCCCCGTACGCTGAGGAGCCGCCAGGATCTGGACGGCACGAGGTGCATGGGCGTGCGGCGATCCTGGCCCTCTTCCGGCGCAGGGGGCTTCGGGACACGCGGCACGAGATCGTCGGGAGCGCCCATGGCGGTGGCCGCCTCTTCGTCTCCGGGGTCGTCAAGGGCGCCGACGGCTCGGTCGTGGCGTCGTTCGTCTCGGAGGCGTCGTTCGACCGCGATCTCCGTCGGCTGACGGAGTACGTCGCCTACTCCTCCCGCCCGGCGGTCTGGGCGGCGGGAGGCGAGGGCGAGTCGGGGTGACCGCGAGACCCGTGATCGGACATCATATATCTCTGATATTATAGCCAATCTCCTGTGGTGTATCACGAAACGAATGTGGGTATGGAATGCCGCGGCCAAACCTCCAAGACGTGGTCGTCCAGTGGGTTCGCCGGGCGATCTTCACCGGACAGCTCAAGCCGGGTGAGCGCATCAACCAGGATGAGCTCGCCGAGAAGCTGGAGCTGAGCAGGCTGCCCATTCGCGAGGCCATGATCGCCCTGGAGCGGGAAGGCCTCATTCGAACGGTGCCGAGGCGCGGCTCCTTTGTTTGGGATTTCCGGCGCCAAGACATCCTCGACCAATATGAGGTCTATGCGATGGTCTCGGAGTTGGCGACCCAGCGAGCGGCGATCAACGTCTCCGAGGAGGAGATCGCCCTGCTGTATCGCTCGGTCGATGAGATGGCCGCCCACAAAGACCCCGCCCAGCGGGAAACGGCCAACGATCAATTCCACGCCATCATCAACCGGGCCAGCCGGTCCCCGCGGCTGATGTGGCTGCTCGGGCTCCTGGCGAGCAGCGTGCCCAGCGGGTTCCATGAATCCGGATGGGAGATCGCGGCCCGCGACCACCGCGAGATCGTCGAGCATCTCGAGCGCCGTGACGGCGAGGCCGCCGCCAAGGCGATGCGTGAACACATCCGCCACACCGGCACTCACGCAGTGCGCTTCCTGTCTTTCCCGGACGACGGCGACGGCGACGACACGGCCTGACCGTCCAGGCCCCGGCCTCGCCGCCGCCACGCGGCGGCCAGCCCAGCGCGGAGGCCTGAGCCCACGTCCGGTGGAGCGGTCGCCCGGGCACCTTGGGCTGTCGCCGGCTGAGGTGACGGCCTGCACGCGCGTGCGGTGACCCCGAACCTGTGCCGGTCGCGATCGAGCGGCCGATGACCGTCTGGTCGACCTGACCTGGCGGGAAGGCGATGGCTGTCAGATCGCCGAGTCCGACGCCGACGCGGCGATCCCTTGAAGGCCCGAAGGTCACGCTCGCCTCCAGGCCGCCGACGGCCCGGGTGGCCGGCGCCAAGGCCTGCTGAGCGCGCCGACCTGCGAAAACTTCCGTGCCAGCCCCATGTGTGCAGACCCGGCACGGGCTCGTCACCTCCTGTGCATCCACCCCTTGACCGGCCAACTCGCATCATGTCTAATGAGGCCTCTTATCAATTATCAAAAATAAGGAGCTGGTTGTGGTGACCTCTCCAGGGACCCCCCAGGGCGCGCGGACGGCAGTGCTGCGGACTCTCTCCCGCCTTCGACTCGTCGTGACCGCCCTCGTGATCGGAATCGGACTGGCCGCATGCGGCTCGGGCGAGCCCGCCCCGAAATGGCAGCTGTCCGACAAGACGGGCCCGGCCGGTGACGCGGCGTGGCAGAAGCTCGTCGCGGACGCCAAGGCGGAAGGGCGCGTGGTCATCTACGGTGCGCACGCCGAGGACACCTTGAACCAGCTCGGGGCGGCGTTCGAGAAGCAGTACGGGATCAAGGTGCAGGTCTTCCGGGCCGCAGACAGCGATCTCCAGCCCAAGCTCGACGCGGAGATCAAGACCGGCAACCACGTCGCGGACGTCGTCGGGATGAGCGACGAGAACTACCTCAAGCGGATGTCCGCGCGCGGCGCGTTCGCCGACCCGCGAGGCCCGGCCCTGAGCGCCCCCGGATTCGACCGGAAGGCGAACACGCTGGCCCGCGGGGTCAACAGGTCGGTGGCGACGACGATGAGCTACGCCTGGAACACCGAGCGCCATCCCAAGGGCCTGCGCGGCTTCAACGACCTGCTCGACCCGTCACTGTCCGGTGGCAAGATCGGCGTGCTGGCCCCGTTCACGCCGGCGGTCATGGACTTCTACACCTACCTGCAGAAGCAGAACGGCGCCGACTACCTCGACAAGCTCGCCAAGCAGAAGCCGCGCAAGTACCAGGCGGGGGCCGCCATGGCCGAAGCGCTCGCCTCCGGCGAGATCGCCGCGGCCACGCAGGTCGCCCAGGTCGCGCTCTACAAGGCCAAGGACGCCGGTGCTCCGGTCGACGGCGGCCTCGCGAACCCCGCGTGGGGGGCCGGGCTCTACGAAGCCGTCCTGGAAGGCGCCGCCCACCCGAACGCCGCGCAGCTGCTCATGAACTACATCTTCACGCCGGCGGGGCAGGAGATCGTCGCCAACCGCACGGCGGCGGTGCTCCCCAACATCCCGAAGACCGCGACGACCGCCGACAAGACGACCACGGGCGGCGTGATGAACGCGAGCCCTGAGCAGTTCAAGGCATTCGTTGACAAGTTCAACGGCCAGTTCCGGTAGCCGATCGAGAGGCCGAGGCGTCTTGGCGGTGCGCCCACCCCCTAGGCCTGCCGAAGGACCGAACCGCCTGTTCATCGCCGGGAGGAAGAACATGTCCCATGTGTCGGTCTCGGGACTGACTCGTCGCTTCAACGGGCGTCCGCCCGCGGTCGCAGTCGCGGACCTCGATCTCGATATCGAGGACGGCGAGTTTCTGGTCCTCCTGGGCCCGAGCGGTTGTGGGAAGACCACGACTCTCCGCTGCCTCGCCGGGCTGGAGACCCCGGACTCCGGAACGATCCGTCTGGGCGACTCGATCGTCTTCGATCAGGCCAAGAGGCTCAACCTGCCGCCCAACAAGCGCTTCATCGGCATGGTGTTCCAGTCCTATGCGCTGTGGCCGCACATGACCGTGCGCAAGAACATCGGTTATCCCCTCAAGGCGAGGAAGATGCGGGAGGCCCTCGCCTCCGGCCAGGTGGAAGAGACCGCCAAGCTCGTCGACTGCCAGGACCTGCTCGACCGTTATCCGGCTCAGCTCAGCGGTGGCCAGCAGCAACGCGTCGCGCTGGCCCGGGGGCTCGTCGCACGGCCCGACCTGGTCCTCTTCGACGAGCCGTTGAGCAACCTCGACGCCCGGCTGCGTGACCAGGTGCGTGCCGAACTCCATGAACTGCATCAGCGCAAGCCGTTCACTGCGGTGTTCGTGACGCATGACCAGAGCGAGGCGCTGGCCCTCGGCACCAGGATGGCCATCATGCGATCCGGCAGGATCGAGCAGCTGGGTTCTCCCCAGGAGGTGTTCGAGGACCCCGCTTCGGAGTACGTCGCGGCGTTCATCGGCATGTCGAACCGGGTGGCCGCCCACTTCGCCGATGGCGCGTGGAAATTCGGCACGGCCGACGTTCTTGGTGCGATGCTCCGGCCGGAACGCTCCACAAGCGACGTGACGGTGCGGGTGCGTCCGGACGACGCGCGCCTGGCCGCGGAGGCCGACTCGCTCGCCCCCCATGAGGCGGGCGTTCCGGCGGTCGTCGCGGACGTCGAGTTCGGCGGCAAGCACCTCGACGTGACGGTCGAGGTCGAGGGCGGGCATCGGCTGAACGTCCGGGCCGACATCGGGCGGTCCGGCGACTTCCTCCAGGTGCTCGCCCGGGGCGACCGGGTCGTGTTCGCCTTCGACACGAACGCCGCCCGCTACTTCGACGCGTCCGAGGGCCTCAGCCGCCCGACCGAGCCTGCGACCGTGGGGTGATCGCGTGACCAGGAGTTCGTCTACCCCGGCCGTGCCCGACATCCTTCGCTCACTTCCGGTGCGGCTCGGGCTGGGTGCCCTCGCGGCCGTGATCGGGTACATGGTCATCGCGCCTCTGGTGAGTCTCCAGGTCAGGGCGTTCAGCAATGGAGCGGAGGGATACCGGGTCGCGTTCTCGGTCAACGGCATCGGGCGCACCATCCTCAACACGGTCGGGCTCGCCGTCGGATCGGTGGCCGTGGCGCTCGTGCTCGGCACCCTGCTGGCGTGGGCCGGTACCAAGGTGCCCCGGCGCCTGGGCTTCCTGAAGGTCCTTCCGATCCTTCCGCTGGTGCTTCCTTCGGTGGCGGCCGTCGTGGGCTGGTCGCTCCTGGCGTCTCCCACGGCCGGCTACCTGAACACCGCGCTGCGCCAGCTGCCCTTCTGGTCCGGCGGGTTCGAGGGCCCGCTCAACGTGTTCTCGATCGGCTGGATCATCTTCGTCACCAGCCTCTCGCTCAGCGCCTTCGTCTACGTGTTCCTCACCTCCGGCCTGCGGAACATCGGTGAGGAGCTTCAGGAGGCGGCCCGGGTGAGCGGGTCCGGGCAGTTCAAGGTGTTCTTCACCGTCACGCTGCCGCTGCTCCGGCCCTCTCTGATCTATGCCGCGGGCGTCGTGCTGCTCCTGAGCCTCGGGCAGTTCACGGCACCCCTTCTGTTGGGGGCCAACGGCGGGGTGAAGGTTCTCACCACCGAGATGTACCTGCAGGTCTCGCAGACCCCCGTGCAGTACGGTGCGGCCGCGGCGCTCGGCTCGCCGCTGCTCATCGCCGGGATAATCGTCGTGGTTGCGCAGAAGAGACTGCTGGGCGGCGAGTCGCGTTTCATCACCCACACCGGGAAGGGGACGCGCACGAGAGGGGACTCGTCGGTCGCCGCCGTCGTCGTCATCGCGCTCTACGCCCTGTTCTCGAGCGTGCTGCCGATCCTCGCGCTGGCCTTCGTGGCCCTGTCGCCCTACTGGACGGCGAAGCCGTCGTTCGCCAGGTTGTCGCTGCAGAACTTCGAGACGCTGCTGGCCCGGCCGGAGGCGGCCTCGGCCATCGTCAACAGCGTGCTCTACTCGGTGACGGCCATGGCGATCACGTTGCCGCTCGGTTTCCTGGTGGCGTGCCTGCTGATCCGCGGACAGCGTTACCGGGTGATGCGCCGCGTCCTGGACCTCCTGGTCTCGATGCCGCTCAGCATCCCCGCGGTGATCTTCGGTGCCGGCTTCCTGATCACCTACACCTCGCGTCCCTTCGTGCTGTACGGGACGCCGTGGGTGATGATCATCGCCTACGTCACGTTGATGATCCCGTTCGCCACGCGGATGCAGTTGTCCACCCTCCTCGCGCTGGGGGAGGGGTACATCGAGGCGGCCCGGGTGAGCGGAGCGGGTCTCGTCCGGACGTACGCGACCGTGGTCCTGCCGCTCATGCGCTCCAGTCTCTCCGGCTCGGCGGCGCTGCTGTTCGTTCTCCTCACCCATGAGTTCACGGCCTCGCTCCTCGTCCGGTCCTCCACGACGCGGGTCATGGGCACGCTGCTGTACGACTACTGGAACAACGGCAGTTATCCGATGGTCGCGGCCGTGGCCCTGGTGATGACCGCCGTGACGGCCGCCGGCGTCAGCCTGGCGGTGCTGTTCGGCGGGTCCGACACGCTCAGCAAGATGTGATAATCCAGTGCTCGAAGGTGACTGACAATGCTGTTCCATGAAGCGATCGCGTGGGCGCTGTCCGATCACGGTGTCACGACCGTGTTCGGGGTGCTGGGCGATGCGAACCTGTACGCGATGGACTCCTTCCAGCGTCAGGCGGGGGGAAAGTTCGTCTCGATGTCGAACGAGGCCGGCGCCGTCCTGGCGGCCAACGGGTATGCGCGGACCTCGGGTCGTCTGGGCGTCGCCACGGTCACCCATGGCCCCGCGCTGACCAACACGGTGACCGCGCTGGTGGAGAGCGTCAGGGATCGCACGCCGGTGCTGCTGATCGCCGGTGACACCGCGGTGGTGGACCGGGAGAACTTCCAGAACATCTCCCAAAGGGACGTCGTGGTGCCGACCGGGGCCGGCTTCGAGCAGGTCCGTGCCCCGTGGACGGTCGACGAGGACCTGGCGACGGCTGTTCGCCGTGCCGTCCTGGAACGGCGTCCGGTGGTGCTCAACATGCCGGTGGACTTTCAGTGGGAGCAGGTGGAGCGCTCGCCCGCACCCCGGAGATGGCCGGCTCCGCAGGCCGTCCTGCCGGACCCGGCGGTGATGGACGAAGCCGTGGGCGTCGTGGCCTCCGCCAAGCGCCCCATCATCCTGGCCGGCCGGGGAGCCGCGGCGCCCGATGCCCGCAAGGCACTGCTGCACCTGGCCGGCCGGATCGGCGCTCCGGTCGCGACGACGCTCCGTGCGCGCGATCTCTTCCGGGACGAGCCGCACGACCTCGGGATCTTCGGGACGCTCTCCGACGAGGTCGCGTTGGACACCATCATGCGGAGCGACTGCGTCATCGCGTTCGGCGCCTCCCTGAACAAGTGGACGACGGCCGAAGGGTCGGCGTTGGAGGGCAAGAAGCTCGTCCAGGTCGACCTCGACCGGGTCGCGCCGGCGCGGCACTCGGGCGTGCACGTGGGAGTCGTGGGCGACGCCGCGACGGTGGCCGAGGATTTGGTCACCTGGCTCGACGAGGCCGACGTCAGGCCGACCGGCTTCGCGTCGCCGGAGCTCGCCGAGCGGCTGGCGGCCCGCTCCGGTCAGGACTTCAAGGACCGCGGTACCGACGCGACCGTCGACATCCGCACGGCGCTCATGCGGTTGGAGTCGACGTTCCCGAAGGAGCGCACGCTCGTCTTCGACGGCGGGCGGTTCATCCACCATGCCTTCAGGCTGCTGCGCGTGCCCGAACCCAGCGCGTACGTCCACACGGTCAACTTCGGCTCGATCGGGCTCGGTATGGGCAACGCCGTCGGGGCCGCTTTCGGCGAGCCCGCGCGGCCGGTGCTGCTGGTGACCGGTGACGGGGGTTTCATGCTCGGCGGGCTGGCGGAGTTCGGTTCCGCCGTCCGGCACGGTCTGGACCTGGTCGTCGTGGTTCTCAATGACGGGGCGTACGGCGCGGAGCACATCCAGTTGCGCAACAAGGACATGGACCCGGAGATCTCGACTTTCGAGTGGCCGGATTTCGGGCCGGTGGCGACGGCCCTGGGGGGCCAGGGGTTCACCGTGCGCGACCGGGCCGAGCTCGATGAGGCGCTGGCGGCGATCGAGCACCGGGACCGGCCCGTTCTCATCGACATAAAGATCGATCCAGACGCGGTGCCGGCCGTGGGGCGCTGAGCGCGCCGCCTGAGGCCCCACCTCGCACGCAAACTGTATAGATATTATATCTTTGATATTTAATCTCAACTAGTGGAGCCTCGTGATGGAGAAACGATGACGCGGACGGTATCCGACGGCCGAAGCCTGGACGGCTGGCGCGCGGAGCTTCGTGCCTGGTTCGGGGAACACGTGCCGCACGATCTCCCACCACTCGACGACCATGCCGCCTCCGCGGGCTACCGGGCCTGGGAGCGCGAGCTGGCCGACGCGGGCTATGCCGCCGTGCACTGGCCCGTGGAGCACGGCGGACGCGCCGCGAGTGAACCGGAACGCCTCGTCTTCCAGGAGGAATACGAGCGGGCCGGCGGCCCTGCAAGGATCAACATCCAGAGCCTGATGCTGGCGGGCCCGACCCTCATGGCGTTCGGCACCGCGCGGCAGCAGCGTCGCTGGCTTCCGGCGATGCTGCGATCGGACGAGGTGTGGTGCCAAGGCTTCAGCGAGCCGGACGCGGGGAGCGACCTGGCCTCCTTGCGCACCCAGGCGGTCCGCCAAGGCGACGACCTGGTCGTCAACGGCCAGAAGATCTGGACCACGGGAGCGCACTACTCCGACTGGGTCTTCGCTCTGGTGCGCACCGGCAAGGAGGGCCCCAAGCATCACGGCATCTCGTGGCTGATGGTCGACCTGCGGACGCCCGGCGTGCAGGTCAGGCCCATCGTGCAGCTGAACGGCCGCCCCGAGTTCGCGGAGATCTTCTTCGAGGACGTCCGGGTCCCCGTCGACAACGTCGTCGGCGGGCTCGGGAACGGCTGGCGGGTCGCCATGGCGGCGCTCGGGTTCGAGCGCGGAGTGGGCCGGCGCTCCTACGTCCAGTATCTGACCCGGCTCGAATACCTGCGCCGGGCCATCGCCTCGGCGGGTGTGCGACTCGAGCCGGCGATCGAACTTGAGTTCGGCGAAGTGCTGGCCCAGGTGCTCATGTACCGGGACTACACGGCCCGCGTGGCGGCCGAGGCCGCGTCCGAACACCCGACGGCGACCTCCGCCTACAACAAGCTCATCTGGTCTGAGATCCAGGTGCGGCTGTTCCAGCTCGGGGAGCGGGTCCTGCGCGCGACGGGGGATCTCCGCGACGGGGGCGGGACCGCCGCGGCGGAGGAGTGGATGGCCGAGTACTGGTACTCCAGGGCCGCCCGCATCTTCGCGGGGACCAACCAGATCCAGAAGAACATCATCGCCGACCGCGTGCTCAAGTTGCCGAGGTGACCACCGTGATCGATGCGTTCAGCGACGAGCAGATCGAGTTCGCAGAACTGGCGGCGAAGTCCTTCGCGGGGGTGGCGGCGGACGCCGAACCGGCCGGGCCGCGTGCCGAGCTTGCGCGGATCGGCTTGCCCCTGCTGGCGGTGCCGGAGGAACTCGGCGGCGGTGGCATGACCGAGGCGGACGTCGTGCTGATCATCGAGGAGGCCGGTCATGCCGACGTGCCGGTTCCCATCGCCGAGACGGTCGGCGTGGTCGCTCCCATGGTGGCGCGTCACGGCTCGGCCGAGCAGCGCGAACGCTGGCTGCCGGCGTTCGCCGGCGGGGACAGCCTCGGGCTCGCGGTGTGCCCGAGCGGCGGGATCGGCACCCGCCGTGGCGCCGACCTGGCCCTCGTGGAGCATGAAGGCCGGATGCACCTGCTGGAGATCGGTGCACTGGGCGCCGAGGCCGCGAGGATGCGCAGCGGTGAGATGGTCGCTGCGCTCGCCGGGTCCGCGCTGGACGACCCCGAAGCTTCGGTGGCGGAGTTCCGCGCCCGGAGTGCGTGGGTCACCGCGGCACTGCTGAACGGTGTCGGCCGGCGCCTGTTGGAGCTGAGCCTTGAGCAGGCTCGCACGCGCGAGCAGTTCGGGGTGCCGATCGGGAGCTTCCAGGCGGTCAAGCACATGCTGGCGGAGATGGCGGCGGCGGTCGAGTCGGCGCGTCCGACCGCGTGGAGCGCCGCACGGGCGCTCGCCGCGGGCGCCCCTGGGAGCGGCCTGGCGGCCGCCGTGGCGAAAGCCGTCGCGAGCCAGGCCGGAGCGCTGGTCAACGACCATGCCCTCCAGGTCCACGGGGGCATCGGGTTCACGATGGAGCACCCGCTGCACCGCTGGTTGCTGTACGGCCACGAGCTCCAGAGCAGGTGGGGGAGCGCGGCCGAGCACCAGGTGACGCTCGGAAGGTCCGCTCTCGGGGTCGACTCGCTCGTTGAGACGTTCATCCCCTGACGGACCCCTTGCCCGAACGGCTCCCATCATCTAGTCTTCGGATATCGGATATCGGATATTTTATCAAAGGAGGATCCGGTGGAGTTCGAAACCCTCGAGTACGAGAAGTCGCACGACGGCAAGGTCGCGACCATCTGGCTGAACCGGCCGGAGTCGCTGAACGCGATCAACAACGTGCTGGCGCGCGAGCGGGAAGAGGCGCTGAAGCTGGCCGACGCCGACGAGGAGGTCCGCGCGATCCTGATCCGCGGCCGCGGCCGCGCGTTCTGCGCCGGACGCGACCTCAAGGAGCTGTCGGGCGAGGCGCTCGGCAACCAGGCCGAGAGCTGGCGCATCGTCCGCTCGTCCGGGCTGCTCGCGCTCAGCAACGACTGGCACATCTCCAAGCCGACGATCGCCGTCGTGCACGGGTTCGCCGTCGCCGGCGGCTTCGAGATGATGATGTGGTGCGACCTGGCCATCGCCACCGATGACGCGCAGATCGGCGACTACCACCTCAACCGCGGCCTGCTCGGCGGCGCCGGCCCGTACTGGGCGGTTCCGCGCTCCATCGGCCTCCGCAAGGCCAAGGAGCTGTTCTGGACCGGCAAGCTCCTCACGGGCAAGCAGGCCGAGGAGTGGGGGCTGGTCAACCTGTCCACGCCCGCCGACCAGCTCGAGCAGGCGATCGACGACTTCGTCGCGCCGCTGATCGACAAGAGCCCGCTGGCGCTCGAATGGTGCAAGCTCGCGGTGAGTCGCGGCCTGGAGGCCGACCGGGAGACGATCGCGCTGCTCGAGCACTTCATGGTGATGAGCAACCACCAGACGAAGGACGCGATGGAGGGCGCCACGGCGTTCGTCCAGAAGCGCAAGCCGACGTGGGAAGGGCGCTGACCCTGCCGGTCGCGGGAGGAGACCAAGACATGCACGGGGACATGCACGGGGTGTTCGCGGTGGATCCGGATTTCGAGCGCGAGCTCGACTGGGTCCGGCGGTTCATGAAGACCCATGTGTGGCCGCTCGAGGTTCTCGACGTGCCGGACGAGGAGTTCGAGGTCGTCCTCCGGGCAGTGCAGGCGGAGGTGAAGGCGCGCCGGCTCTGGGCGGCGCATCTTCCCCCCGAACTCGGCGGCCAGGGGCTCGGCCAGGTCCGGCTCGCACAGCTCAACGAGATCATCGGCACCTCGTTCTGGGGCCCGTACGCGTTCGGCTGCCAGGCCCCCGACTCCGGCAACGCCGAGATCCTGGCCCTCGCCGGCACGCCCGAACAGAAGCGGACCTGGCTCGACCCGCTGCTGGACGGCCGGATGCGGTCGGCGTTCTCGATGACCGAGCCGGACAACGCCGGATCGGACCCCACCCGGATGAGCACCACGGCCACCCGGGACGGCGACACGTGGGTGATCAACGGTCACAAATGGTTCAGTTCCAACGCCGTGGCCGCCGACTTCCTCATCGTGATGGCCGTCACCGACCCGGCCGAGCGGCCGCACCGGCGGGCCTCGATGTTCATCGTGCCCAAGGACGCGCCGGGGCTGGAGGTGGTGCGCAACGTGCCGACCATGATCGGTGCGGAGCGGCTCGGGTTCGGCCACCCGGAGGTGCGCTACGTCGACTGCCGCATCGACGCGGCCAACATCCTCGGCGGCGTGGGCGACGGTTTCAAGATCGCGCAGATGCGCCTCGGGCCCGGCCGGATCCACCACTGCATGCGGTGGCTCGGCCAGGCCCGGCGCGCCTTCGACATGATGTGCGAACGGGCGCTGCAACGGGATGTGCGCGGCCGCCCGCTCGCCGACTCGGACCTGGTCCGGTCGTGGATCGCCGAGTGCGCGGCGGACATGGAGGCCGCACGGCTGCTGACCTTGAAGGCCGCCTGGGTCATCGACACGCGGGGAGCGGCGGCGGCGAAGACCGACATCGCCATGATCAAGTACTTCGGTGCCGAGGTGCTGAACCGCGTCATCGACCGGGCGGTCCAGGTCAACGGTGCCCTCGGGTTCTCCGGAGACCTCCCCCTGGAGCACATGTACCGCCGTGCCCGGGCGGCTCGTTTCGTGGACGGTGCCGACGAGGTCCACAAGATCGCCGTGGCCCGGCAGGTCCTCAAGGGCTACCGGGCTCCGGAGGGTCCGTGGCCGTCCGACCACGTGCCCACCCGCCGCGCCGCCGCGGCGGGCTTCGCGGCCGACGTTCTAGCGCGGAGCGATCATGACAGCTGAACCAGCCGCGACGCCGGTCGCCCCGGCGCTCGCGGCGGCCCTGGAGAAGGCCTGGCCGGGGGCGCGGGACGTAACGTTGCGCCCCGTTCCGGAGAGCCATTCGGGTTTCACCTACTGGGTCGATGCCGAACTGGACGGCCGCCGTACCGAGGCCGTCCTGCGGTTGCCCCCGCCGGGGGCCCGGCCGGTGGGGCCCGCCGACGTGGCCAGGCAGGCCCGCCTCATGGACACGCTGGCATCGACCGCCGTGCCCGTGCCGCGGATCCTCGCGCACTCCGCCGACCCGGTGATCGAAGGACGTCCGTTCGTCCTCATGGCCAAGGTCGAAGGAGACAGCGGGGAGGCGGCGCTCGCGACGATGACGCCGCATGATCTGATGCGCGCCGCCTTCGACACGATCGACCTGATCGGCGCCGTGCCGCCCCCGGCCACCGGCATCGGCGACGAAGGGGTGACCGAGCCGGCGGACGAGGTCCGGCGGTGGGCGCGGCTGCGCGAGCGCGCGCCCGCCGAGCTGCTCCGGCACGCCCCGGCGCTGGAGGCGAAGCTGCTCGCGGGCACGCCCGCCGTCGGCCGGGTCCGGCTCGTGCACGGTGACTTTCACCCGGGCAACCTGGTCTTCCGCGAGGGGGCCGCGGTCGCCGTCCTCGACTGGGAGATCGCGCACCTGGGGGTCACGGCCGCGGACAAGGCGAGCCTGTGCCTGCTGGCGATCCGCGAGCGGTTCGGGGAGAGCTACAGCGGTGCGGCGGCCGCGATCCCCCTGGAGGACATGGTGGCGATGGCGGACGAGCCGGACTTCGATCACGTCCTCGCCGCGACCTGCCACAAGTACGCGTCGATCCTCGGCTACAACCTGGGACTGCACAGGCGCGGGAAGCGGGTCGATCCCGTGTACGAAGGGCTGACGAGGACCATTCCCGGACTCATCGATGTGGGGCTGGAGTTGATGTCGTGACCATCGACGAGGCGACCGATCCCCTCAACGAGGGCTTCGCGGGGAACGGCCGGCGCACCGCGTCCTGGGCGTTCTTCCCCGGTGCCGGCGGCGGTTCCACGCTGTGGCGGCCGGTCGCGAAGCGGTTCGACGGCACGGTGATGGCCTTGCCCGAGCTCGAGAGCGTCGCCGAGATGGCGGACGCGCTCGAGGCGTCGCTCCTGCGGATGCCGGCTCCCCGCATCCTGGTCGGGAACTCCCTCGGTGCGCTGGTGGCGCTCGAATGCGCTCAGCGTCTCCCCGTGGCGGGTCTGATGCTGCTCGCCGCCGGCTGGGAGTTCCCCGTCTCCAAGGAGCTGATCCAGCGGGTCGACGCGAAAGGCGCCGCGATATTCCCCGAGGTGGCGCGGCGTTGTGTCGGCCCGGACCTGCGGCCCGAGCATCTCGCGGCCGTGGTCGCCGACTTCGAGTCCCGAAGGGAGGGCACCATGGCCCGGCACCTGCGGGCGATCCGCGACCATGAGCCGCGGATCGACCTGGCCGTGGCCCAGCCGACGACGCTCGTGCTGGGCGGCCGCTTCGACCGTTCGGTCGCCCTTCGGGACCATCTCGAACTCACGGAGCGGACCGGCGGCGCGTTCGTGCCGGTCCGAACGGCGGCGCACATGCCGTTCGTGGATCATGTGGAGGAGGTGGTCCGGTGGCTGGAGCGACTGCAAGCCGTCGTCATGGGGGATTGAACGCCGCTGACGGGGCCTTCCGGCTCGACCGCAAGGTGGTGTTGATCACCGGTGCCAGCCGCGGCATCGGCCGGGCCATCGCGGTGGAGGCCGCCGAGGCGGGGGCGGAGGGCGTGGTCCTGACCGCGCGCCGGCCGGCGGGTCTCGAGGCGGTCCGAGCAGAGATCGCGCCGATCGGCCGTCCGGTCGAGTGCGTGGCGGCCGACGTCACCGACGAGGAGTCCGTGGACGCGATGGTGCGCCATGCGATGGACGCGTTCGGCCGCATCGACGTGCTGGTCAACAACGTGGGCGGAGCGTCGTTCAAGGTGCCGCTCGCCGATACCCGGGCCGGGGGCTGGCGCAAGACCCTCGAGTTGAACCTGACCAGCGCCTTCCTGACGTCCCGCGCGGTCATCCGCACCTGGCGGGACACGCCCGGTGACGCCGGCAGGAACATCGTCACAGTAGGATCGAGTGGATCGTTCCACGGCCGGCCGGAGCTGTCCGCGTACGTGTCGGGCAAGCACGCGCTCGTGGGGCTCACCAAGACGCTGGCGCGTGAGCTGGCACCGTCCGGCGCGCGCTCGAACCTGGTCGCTCCGCATCTCGTGGAGACCGATCTGACAACGGCACAGCAGCAGCCGGAATTCCGCGACGAGTCGATCGCCCAGATCCCCATGGGCCGCTGGGCGGAGGCGGAAGAGGTCGCCCGCGTGGTCAGGTTCCTCGCCAGCGACGCGGCATCGTACGTGACCGGCGCGTGCGTTCTGGTGGACGGTGGTCATGCAGCCTAGCGCGCACCCTCTCCTGCCCCCGGAGCTCCAGGCCTCCTACCGGAGTGCCGGCCTGTGGCAGGACATCAACCTGATGCGGAT
Organism: Actinomadura vinacea; assembly: GCF_039532545.1. NCBI lineage: Bacteria > Bacillati > Actinomycetota > Actinomycetes > Streptosporangiales > Thermomonosporaceae > Actinomadura > Actinomadura vinacea. The sequence goes on from NZ_BAAARW010000035.1 coordinate 33,517, forward strand.
CCTCGTCGAGCAGGCCCGGCGAAGCCCTGACGCTCCCCTGTACGTAGGGGACGATCCCAAGACCTATGCCGAGGTCGCCACGGCGGCCCGCCGGTTCGCCGCCTTCCTGGCCGACCGGGGTGTCGGCCCAGGGCACACGGTGGTCGCTCCCCTCGTCAACGGGTGGGAGGCGACCGCGGTCTTGGCCGCCACGGTGAACCTCGGCGCCAGGCTGGCTCCGCTCCCCAGCCGTGCCACCCGGTCGCAGCTGCGGGGTCTGCTGGACGCCACCGACGCGGCGGCCGTGGTGATCTCCGGGCGGGTTCTGGCGAGGGCCGACTGGCAGGACACGATCGAGGAGCTGAAGAAGAACGCTCCGAGCCTCCGGGCGCTGGTCCTCACCGATGCCGCGCAGGCTCCGGCGTGGGCGTCCGGCCTCGCCGACGTGACCGCCGCGGGCGCGGGGTTCGAGCCGGCCGAGGTGGGCCGGACCGACACGGGCGCACCGTTCCTGCTGCTCTCGACCGGCGGCACCACGGGTCCGTCCAAGGTCGTGATGCACGCTGAGAACGCCGCCGTGTACGCGGCCACCCAGTACGCCGAGCGGTGCGGCCTGTCCCCGCGTGACGTGATCCTCTCGGCCGGTCCGTTCGGGCACGCGAGCGGGACCGTGTTCACCCTGTACGCGCCGATCATCGCGGGCGCCTCGGTCCTGCCCGTCGCCCGCTGGGAGCCGCGGGCGACCAGCCGCGCCGTCGACCGGTACGGGGTGACCTGGTGCCTGCTGTCCGGCACCCACATCTATGACATGCTGGAGCTCGACGACGAGCACGTGTCGATGTGGTCGTCGGTGCGCGGGCTGAGCGCGGGCTCCGGCTCCGACGAGCGGTACGCGGCGGCCGAGCGGCGGTTCGGCTTCCGGATCCGCCGCATGTACGGCCTCACCGAATGCATGGGCCATGCGGTGATGCCGGTCGACGCGCCGCAGGACGTCCGAATGGCGCGCGACGGCCTTCCCTTCGACGGCGTCGAGTGCTTCATCGAAGGCGGCGGCGACACCGGCGAGTACCTCGTGCGCGGACCGTCGCTGATGCTGGGCTACCTCCATCGCCCCGAACTGACCGCGGAAGCGGTGACCGGCGACGGATACCTGCACACGGGCGACATCATGTCGATCGACGGCTCGGGGTTCGTCCGCTACGTCGGCCGGCTCAAGGACGTGATCCGGCGGAGCGGGATCAACATCGATCCCCTGGAGCTCGAGCGCCTGCTCGTCCAGCATCCCGATGTCAACGACATCTCCGTCGTGGGGGTGCCCCATCCCCGGCTCGGGGAGCAGGCGGTCGCGGTCGTCGTGCCGCGACCCGGCAGCGAACCGGCCTTGGCCGACCTCACCGGGCTCCTGTCGGAGCACGACGTGCCGCGCCATTCCCACCCCGAGCGGCTCGTCCTGGTGGCGGAGCTGCCCAAGACCGAGTTCGGCAAACACAACAAGGCGGCGGTCAGGCAGATGCTGGCGGACACCGAGCGCACGCACGATCGTTAGGAGCGACGATGAACGACGGCCCGGTCGTCACCTACGAACGCCTCGGCAACGTGGCGGTCGTGAGGCTCAACCGCCCGAAGTACCGCAACGCGCAGAACTCCGCGATGACCTATGCGATCGACGCGGCTTTCACAAGGGCGGTCGACGACGACCAGGTCAAGGTCATCGTGCTCGGGGGCAACGGGCCGCACTTCTGCGCCGGGCACGACATCGGCACCCCGGGCCGCGACGCGGACCGGACGTTCGACCGCAAGGCCGTGATCTGGTGGGACCACGCCGACAAGCAGGGCGGCGACCAGCGCTTCGCCCGGGAGTCCGAGGTGTATCTGGGGATGTGCCGGCGCTGGCGCGAGATCCCCAAGCCGATGATCGCGATGGTGCACGGGGCCTGCGTCGCCGGCGGGCTGATGCTCGCCTGGTCGTGCGACTTCGCCATCGCCTCCGACGACGCCTTCTTCTCCGACCCCGTGGTCCGCATGGGGATACCGGGCGTGGAGTACTTCGCGCACCCCTGGGTGATGAACCCGAGGGCGGCCAAGGAGTTCCTGTTCACCGGCGACCGGATCACCGCCCGACGCGCCCACGAGCTCGGCATGGTCAACCACGTGGTGCCGCGCCCGCGACTGCTCGAGACCACCCTGGAAATCGCCGAGCGCATCGGCGCGATGCCCCGGTTCGGTCTCGCGCTGGCGAAGAAGGCGGTCAACCAGGCCGAGGACATGCAGGGGATGCGTGCCGGCATGGACTCCGTATTCGGTCTGCACCATTTCGCGCACGCGCACAACGCGGAGGTCTCGGCGGACGCGCTGGGCGGGATGGACGCGCGCGGCATGGCCCGCTCCGACGCCCGTCCCGCACCGGATGCCGGTCGGCGCGAGGACGGTCAGCGAGACGAAGGCTGACCCGAGATCGGGTTAGTTGGACATTCATAGCGCAGAGAAAGAGATTCGGCGATGTGGGCGTACATGCTTGTCGCACCAGGGCGGTTCGAAAAGGTCGACGTGTCCGCGCCGGCAGCCGGTGACCTGCGGGACGGGCAGGTGCTGCTGCGTACCCTCGCCGGCGGGATCTGCGGCAGTGACCTGCCGAGGTTCCGCGGTTTCCGGACCCCGCTGGCCGACGGGGAGGTCGGGCCGTACGCCGCCAAGATCCCGGGCTATCCGATGCACGAGGTGGTCGGCGAGGTGGTCGCCTCGCGGTGCGACTCCCTGAGCCCCGGCGCGCTCGTGGTCGGATGGGCCAACTCCTTCAACGCGATCGCCGAATACGTCGTCACGGACGGCGACGGGCTGTTGCGGTATGACGCGGCCCTGGAACCGACCGTCGCGATCCTGCTGCAACCGCTGGCCTGCGTGCTCTACGCCGTCGACCAGCTGGGCCCCCTTGACGGCGCCGGCGTCGCCGTCCTCGGCCAGGGGCCCTTCGGAGTCCTGTTCAGCCACGTCATCAAGCAGCGCGGGGCGCGGCGGGTCACCGGGGTCGATCTCGTCGACCGCGGCGACGTCGCCGGCTTCTTCGCGGTGGACGAGGCCGTTCACGGCGCGACCGAGCGATGGGCCGCGCAACTGGCCGACGACCGGCGGCCGAACGTGATCGTGGAGGCGATCGGGCATCAGCATGAGACGCTGGGCGACGCGATCGATGCCGTGGCGCCATCGGGTCTCGTCTACTACTTCGGGATTCCCGAGGCCCGCCCTTATGCCCTCGATCTGTGGAAGTTCCTGCGCAAGCAACTGACGATGCGGGCCGGTGCGACGCAGTCGCGGCGCCGATACCTGCGGCTGGCCGGCGAGTATCTGGCGGAGCACCCGGTCCTGGCGGACCGGTATGTGACGCACACGTTCGACGTCGCCGACATCCAGGCCGCCTTCGAAGCCGCCAACGTGCCGGCGGAGGGCCGCCTGAAGGTCGCCGTGAGCATGACATGAGCGCCCGGAAAGGGAAGGACGAGGGCCTGGCGGATCGGCGCGAACTGGTCCGGGAACTCCGCCGCGCCGGTATGGCCGAGGTCGACGCCGGTACCCGCCGCAGGGCGGAGTACTCGACGGACGCGTCCAACTACCGGGTCGTTCCCGCGGTCGTCGCCTTTCCCCGGGACACCGGCGAGGTCGCGGCCGCAGTCGCGGTCGCACGCTCGGCGGGAGTTCCGATCACCTGCCGGGGCGGAGGCACCTCGACGGCGGGCAACTCGGTGGGAACCGGTATCGTCCTGGACTTCTCCCGCCACCTCGACCGGGTGCTGTCGGTGGACGCCGAGGCGCGTACGGCCACCGTCCAGCCGGGAGCGATCCTCGACGCGATCAGTGCCGCCGCGGCGCCGTACGGCCTGCGGTACGGTCCGGACCCCTCGACGCATGGGCGCGCCACGATCGGTGGTTCGCTGGGCAACAACGCCTGCGGCGCCCGTGCGCTCAGGTACGGCCGCGCCGCCGACAACGTCGTGTCCCTCGACGTCCTGACCGCCGACGGCGAGCGCCTCGACGCCCGCCGCCTCGGCCGCGCCGGCCTGCGTGCGGCGGGGGCCAAGGGCCGTGCGCTCGAAGAGATCGTCGCCGCGAACCTGGCGGTGATCCGCACTGAATTCGGGCGTTTCGGTAGGCAGGTGTCCGGCTACTCGCTGGAGCATCTGCTGCCTGAGAACGGTGCGGACCTGGCGAAGTTCCTCGTCGGCACCGAGGGCACGCTCGGCGTGGTCCTCGGGGCGGTGGTGAGGCTCGTCGAGCCCCCCGCGGCCGTCGCGCTGGCGGTGCTGGGCTATCCGGACATGCCCGCGGCGGCCGATGCCGTGCCGGCTCTGCTCCCGCACCGGCCGGTGGCGATCGAGGGGATGGACGCCCGCCTGGTGGCGGTCGTCCGTTCCCGGCGGGGCGGTGGCGCGGTCCCCGACCTGCCCCGGGGAGAAGGCTGGCTGTTCGTCGAGACGGCGGGCGGCACCGAGGCCGAGGCCCGGGCGAACGCGGCGAAGGTGATCGCGGACGCCGGCTGCCTCGACTCGGCGGTCGTCACCGGTCGCCCGGCGCGCGCACTGTGGGCGATCCGCGAGGACGGCGCCGGGCTCGGCGGCCGCAGCCCCGCAGGCCGGCCGGCGTGGCCCGGCTGGGAGGACGCCGCGGTGCCCCCGGACCGCCTCGGCGGCTACTTGCGCGAGTTCGGCCGCCTGATGCGGGAACACGGCGTCGACGGCCTGGTCTTCGGGCACCTGGGGGAGGGCTGCGTGCACGCCAGGATCGACTTCCCCCTCGCCACGGCGCGGCACCGGTACCGGGAGTTCGCGGTCGAGGCCGCGCGCCTGGTCGGCCGATACGGCGGCTCGATGTCCGGCGAGCACGGCGACGGCCGGGCCCGCGGCGAACTGCTGCCGTACATGTACTCCGCCCCGGCGATCGAGATGTTCCGCCAGGCCAAGCACGCGTTCGACCCGGACGATCTGCTCAATCCGGGGGTCATCGTCGACCCGGCGCCGCTGGACGCGAACCTGCGCCTGCCCTCCGTCCGGCCGTTGGCCGACGGACTGGGCTTCGCCTACCCGCACGACGGGGGAGACCTGGCGAACGCGGTGCACCGCTGTGTCGGGGTCGGCAAGTGCCGGTCCGACAACACCGATGGCGGCGTGATGTGCCCGTCCTATCTGGCCACCCGGGACGAGAAGGATTCCACCCGGGGCCGGGCCCGGGTCCTCCAGGAGGTCGCGAACGGCTCACTGATCAAGAACTTTCGCTCGGCTGAGCTGGCGCAGGCTCTGGACCTGTGCCTGTCCTGCAAGGGCTGCTCGTCCGACTGCCCGGCAGGGGTGGACATGGCCACCTACAAGGCCGAGGCGCTCTACCGGCGCTACCGCCACCGGATCAGGCCGGCCGCGCACTACGCCCTGGGCTGGCTGCCTCGATGGGCGCGCCTGGCATCGATCGCGCCCCGCCCGGCCAACGCCGTGCTGAACCGGCCGTGGCCGGCGGCCCTCGCCAAGCGGCTGGGCGGTATCGACGCCCGCCGAGACCTGCCCGGGTTGGCCGCACGCACCTTCCGGAAGTGGTTCGCCGGGCGGCCCGCCGCCACCGGGAAACCCGTGCTGCTGTGGGTCGACACGTTCACGGACTACTTCAGCCCGGAGGTAGGGCAGGCGGCCGTGCGCGTCCTGGAGGACGCCGGCTATGCCGTGCGACTCACCGGCAAACCGGTGTGCTGCGGGCTCACCTGGATCTCCACCGGCCAGCTCGACGGTGCCCGTGCCCGGCTGCGGCGCAGCCTCGACGCACTGGAACCCGCGCTGGCGCAGGGGATTCCGATCGTCGGGCTGGAACCGTCCTGCACGGCGGTACTGCGCAAGGACGCGGCCGAACTGCTGCCCGACGACCCCCGCGCGATACGGGCACAGGCTGCGACGCGTACTTTGGCCGAACTGCTGACGGCCTCCGCCACCTGGACACCACCGGCGCTGAACAGTGTGCGGGGCATCGCCCAGACGCACTGCCACCAGCACGCCGTCCTGGGCTGGACGGCCGACGCCGAACTGCTCGCGAACGCCGGTGCCAGTGTCCGCTCCCTCGGTGGCTGCTGCGGATTGGCGGGCAACTTCGGCGTCGAGCGGGGGCACTACGACGTTTCCGTCGCCGTGGCGGAGACGGCCTTGCTGCCGGCCGTGCGGGAGGCGGACGCGGACGCGGTCGTCCTCGCCGACGGGTTCTCCTGCCGCACTCAACTCGACCAACTCGCCGGTGTGCGCGGCACCCACCTCGCGGAGCTGCTCGCAAGGCATCTGCCGGTGCGGAGCCGATGACACGGACGGCTCAGCCTGTTCACCCCCGATAGGTGAAGGTTCGCTCTCCTTCCCAGGTTCTCTCGCTGATGCGGTATCCATGTGCCTTCTCGTCGGCGGGGTGACCAGGCCCGATGTCGACCACATCGGCGCGGTGCCAACCGCCGTTGATCTTCTGGTCGACGAAGTAGCTGAACTCGTTGAAGTCCTTCGTCGACGATTCGAACGTGTTCCTGATGGTGAGTTTCCTTCTGCCCTTCGTGACGGACATCGGGAGCTCGACGGTCTGGTCCATCCAGATGGTGAGGGCTCCTTCCAAAGGTGCCCACCTTCCGGCCTGTACGCCGTTCACGGAGATCGACGCGCTCTGTCCGGTGACGCTGGAATCGAGGCGGCGCGTCAGCCGCACGCCGCTGTTGGCCGGATCGACCGTCACGGTGAACCGGCTCCATCCGCCGTCCCCGAACGCGCGGCCGTCGTCGGTGACGACACGCCTGGAGGGCGCCGACGGCTTCGCCGACTCCGGGAGGACCAGGAACGACACCACGGCGGCGACGGCGGCCACGGAAGCCACGAGCCCGCTGATGAGGACGGCACGGCGCGGAATCTCGCGTTCGGGTGCGGGGTCCACCGTGGTCTGGTCGTGGATCCGGTGGTCCGATTCCTCGGCGTCCGGATCCAGGGGATCGGTGGACTCGGACTCCCGGGAGGTGATCATGTCCATGACGGCGGGAGGCAGCCAGTCGCCGCCCGGCCAGGGGCCGGCCATCTGGGCGAGAACGTGGGCGAGCGGAGGCCGGGCGGCGGGGTCCTTGACCAGGCAGGCGGCGATCAGCTCACGATGCCCGCTCTCGACGGGCATGCCGCGCAGATCGGGTGGTTCGCCGGTGATGCGGTGCAGGGTGGCGGCGATCGTCTCGCCGAGGAAGGGGCTGCGGCCGGTGGCGGCGAAGCCCAGGACCGCCCCGAGCGCGAAGACGTCGCTGGCGGGTTCGGCCGGATGACCGTTCACCTGCTCGGGCGACATGTAGGCGTAGGTTCCCAGAACGGCGCCGGTCGCGGTCATCTTGCTGGAATCCTGGCTGCCGGCGATGCCGAAGTCGATGATCCTGGGTCCGTCGGCGGCCAGGATCACGTTGCCGGGCTTGAGATCCCGATGCACCAGCCCGCATTCGTGGATGGCGGCCAGCCCCTCGGCGAGCCCGGCACCCAGCATCCGCACGGCCCGGGCGTCGAGCGGACCGTGTTCGGTGACGGCGGCGTGCAGGGACGGCCCGGGGATGTAGGCGGTGACCATCCACGGCGGATCGGCATCGTGGTCGGCGTCGATGACCAACGCGGTATGGAATCCCCCGACCCGGCGGGCGGCTTCGACCTCGCGGGCGAATCGGGCGCGGAATCGCTGCCGGTGGGCGTATTCGTGCCGGATGAGCTTCACGGCGACCGGACGCCCCCCGGGGGAACGGCCGAAGAACACCTGCCCCATACCACCTTCGCCGAGCCGGCCCAGCAGGCGGTACTTACCGACGTGCCGCGGGTCACCGGGCTGCAGAGGATCCACCAAGCCCCCCACCGTTGCTACGAGAACCGCCAGGCTATAGCCAACGGGTGTGGCTCTTCACCAGGGGTGACAGGAGGCTCACCGCGGACGGTCGCCCGCGGGCACTCCCAGAGCGCGGAGCGCGAAATCGGCGAGGGCCCGCGTCGTGCTCCGCGAGGGCGCGACACCGAGGAGCAGATGGCGGCGGAGGGCGGCGAGGACGAAGTCGTGGATGGTCAGGGCGTCGGCGGCGGGGTCGGCGCTGTTCCACAAGCCGTCGGCGTTGCCCGCCGCGATGAACTCCTCCAGCAGGCCGCCGAGCTGCCGCTCGGTCTCGGCGGCCACGGCGGGACCGGCCGTCGCGTGCCTCCCCGCGCCGGTCACGAACGGCCGCGTCCGATCGGCCGCGTACTTGGCCTCCGCCTGCTGCATCACACGACTCGCAACCGGCGGCGCCCTCGCGGGCGCCGCCGGACGGGCTCAGATCTTGCGGGGGAGGACGGAGTCGGGGACGTCGTCCGGTGCCGGGCGGTGGCGGATGGTGCGGGACAGCAGGACGGCGCCGATGGTGAGGAGTTGGCAGGTGACGGCGAAGACGACGACGTACCAGGGGGAGCCGCCGGCCGCGGAGACCAGGGCGGTGGCGATGAAGGGGGTGGTGCCGCCCAGCAGCATCACGTTGATCTCGCGTGAGGCGGCGATCGCGGTGAAGCGGTAGCGCGTTTCGAAGAGTTCGGACAGGAAGGCCGACTGCGCGCCGAGCATGGCGCTCTGCCCGACGCCGTAGGCGATCGTCATGGCGAGGATGACCAGGGCGGGCTGCCGGGTGTCGAGCAGGAGGAAGAACGGGGGGATGTAGAGAGCGGTGAAGATCGCGCCGCCCATCAGGACCGGGCCCTTGCCGACGCGGTCGGCGAGCATCCCGAACAGCGGGACGGCGATGACGCTGCTTCCGGTGGCCGCGACCACCCCGAGGGTGGCGACGGTCGCCGACATCTCCAGGGTGTTCTTGACGTAGCTGAGGGAGAACGTGTTGACCATGTAGCCGGCCACGTTCAGGCCGGATCCGCAGAGCAGGCCGACGATGAGCTGGCGCGGCGCCTCGCGGAACGCCTGGAGCAGCGGGATCTTCTCCGCCGAGGGGGGCGCGGTCCGGTCCTGGACGAACTCGGGCGTCTCCTCGATCCGCTTCCGAATGAAGATCGCGACGCCGAAGATGACGACGCTGGCGAGGAACGGAACGCGCCACGCCCAGTCCTGCAGGACGTCGCGCGGGATCGCGGCCAGGAGCGCGAAGAATCCGGTGGACAGGACGAACGCCATACCGACCGAGGCCTGCGCGAACGAGGTGTAGAACGCGCGGCGCCGGGCGGGCGCGTATTCGGCGACGGCCGTGACCGCGCCGGCGAACTCGGCGCCCGCCCCGACGCCCTGGAGCAGGCGGGTGATGATGAGCAGGACCGGTGCCCAGACCCCGATCGTCTCGTAGGTGGGCAGCAGCCCGACCGCGACCGTGGCGACGCCCATGAGCGTGACCGTGAAGATCAGCACGGGCTTGCGGCCGATCCGGTCGCCGATGTGGGCGGCGACGAGCCCGCCGAGCGGCCGGACGAAGAAGGCCACGGCGAAGACGGCGAACGAGGCGAGGGCGCCCCCGGCCGCGCTGTGCTCGGGGAAGAACAGCGGGCCGAAGACGAGCGCGGACGCCGCGCCGTAGAGGGCGAAGTCGTACCACTCGATGACGGTTCCGATGGAGCTGGCGATGACGACCCGGCGGGCCGCGCGGGCGTCGAACTCGGCTGGTGGGGACACCGGTTACTCTTTTCTTGCGATGACCTGCGGCTTTGCAAATATTGCAATACCAGTGCACGTTGTTGGCAGGGCGGGGCGACGGCTGTGTCGATGGGGTGGGGGAAGCCGTCTTCAGCAAGGTCGGACCGGCGCGGGGTGAGGGCCGGCCTACTGGGAGGCGGGTCCGGATGTGCGCGGTCGACGCGGCTCCGGGTCGCCTTTCTACGATGCTCTCGTTGTGCTCTTGTCGTTCAGCTCGCCTGAGCGCCGGCCCCGACCGCTTCGCGGAGCCTGGAGAAGGCGGTCGGGTCGGCCAGCGCGGACCCCACGGCCACGCCCCGGCAGCCCGCCGCGAGGAAGCTCCCCGCGTTGGACGGGCCGATCCCGCCCGTGGCGACGAAGCGGACGAGGGGGAAGGGCGCGAGCTGCGCGGCGATCCACCCCGTCCCCAGTTGGGCGGCGGGGAACGCCTTCAGCCAGGTGAAGCCGAAGGCGAGCGCGTTGGCGATCTCCGTGGCGGTGGCGACGCCGGGCAGATGCGGGAGGCCGAGCCGCAGCGACTCGGCCGCCACCTCGGAATGGAGGCCGGGCGCGACGGTGAACGCCGCCCCCAGTTCGTGCACCGCCGCCAGTTGTTCGACGGTGGTCACCGTCCCGGCCCCCACGTGCTTGCCGCGTCGTCCGGCCGCGTCGAGCGCGGCGCGCAGGGAGGGCAGCGCGTCGGGCGTCTGGACGGGCACCTCGATGAGCTCGACGCCGAACTCCCAGGCGCGCTCGCACAGCTCCACGGTGTCGTCCGGCGCGAGACCGCGGAATATCCCCAGGACGGGATCGCGCGCGAGATGGTGGCCGAAGAAGTCATCGGTGTCCATATTCGTCTCCTCTCCATCCCAGGTTCTGGGAGATCCGGTGTGCCGCCGCGCGGAAGTCGGCGATCTGCTCACGCAGCCGCGCCAGCGGGGCGACGGCCCGCAGCGCCGTGATGGACACGCCGTGGGTGACCTTGCCCCGGGCGTCGAACACCGGCAGCGCGACGCAGTTGATGTAGTCCTCGTGCTCGCCGTCGTCCTCCGCCCAGCCGCGGCTCCTGGTGAGATCCAGATCCTTTTCGAGGGCGTCGCGGTCGGTGATGGTCGTGGGGGTGTAGCGGGTGAAGTCGCACCGGGAGAGGATCGCCGCCCGGTCCGCGCGGTCCTGGTAGGCGGCGATCACCTTGGCGACGGCCGCCGTGTGCGTCTTGGCGGGCAGGCCGATGCGCGAGCCCATCGCCACGCTGCCCCGGCCGTCCACCTTGTCGACGTAGACGATCTGGTCGCCGACGAGCTCGCCGAGGTGGACGGTGTTGCCGTGCCGTTCGCTCAGCTCCCGCAGGATGGGATGCGCCAGCGAACGGGCCTCGACCTGGTCGAGCGCCATCTGGCCGAGCGCGATGAGCTGGAAGCCGACGCCGTAGCCGCCCCCGAAGGAGCCGTCGCCGGGCACCCGCCGGACGAAGCCGCGCTCCTCCAGGGTCTGCAGGATGCGCAGCGCGGTCGACTTGTGCACGCCCAGGTGGTCGGCGATGTCACCCAGCGAGCGGGGCCGCCGCGAGACGAACCCGATGATCTCAATCGCGCGGGCGACGGTCTGGGACATGCGTGACCACTCCTTCGGCCGGTGGGGGCGAGGCGTCCTCCAGGAGGTCGGCGATCTCACTCGCGGGGGGAAGGTCCGCGAGGTCGGACGGGGACCCCAGGACGCGCGACGCCGCATAGTGTCCCAGGCGCAGCCGGGTGACCTCATCCCGGCCGTCCAGCAGACCGCTGAGCCAGCCGGCGGCGAAGGCGTCCCCGGCGCCGACCACGTCGACGACCTCGACCCGCCGGGCGGGCGCGCGGTGGACACCGGACGGGGTGAAGCTCACGGCCTCCTCCGCCGCGTCCTTGACGATCAGATGGGCGGGGCGGTCGATCAAGGCGCGCACGCTGCGGGCGTCCGAGGTGCCCCACAGGGTCTCGGCCTCGTCGCGGCCGACGAAGACGATGTCGCTGTGCTGGGCGAGCGCGTGCAGCTCCTCGGCCGCGTCCCCGTTCCAGAGCGCGGGCCGGTGGTTGACGTCGAAGCTGAGCAGCGCCGGGCGCAGCGGGCGCTCGTGCACCACCCGGCGGGTCAGTTCACGGCACTGCTCGGAGAGCGCGGCGGTGATGCCGGTGATGTGGGTCAGCCGGTGCGGCCGCGACCTCCACGCGGTGAGGTCGGCGGTGCTCATCGCCGACGCCGCGGAGCCGCGCCGGTAGTAGTAGACGCTGGTGCCGGACGGGGCCGGATCCTTGAAGTACACGGCGGTGGGGCGCCGGCCGTCCCGCCTGACCAGCCCGACGTCCACGCCCAGCGAACGCAGCGATTCGACGATGACATCGCCCAGGGGGTCGTCGCCGACCGCACCGGCCCAGGCCGTGGTGTGCCCGAGCCTCGCCATCAGCGCGGCCACGTTCGACTCCGCGCCTCCGGGGCTGAGCCTGAACGTGGCGGCGGCCTCCAGACGGCCGCCGTGCTCCGGCGTGACCATCACCATGGTCTCCCCGATCACGAGCAGGTCGACGGGCTTCATACGGCGGGTTCCCCCTGCCTGACGATGTGGTGCGGCGGTTCGCCGCGATGCACCCGGAGGATGTTCGCGGCGACCTGCGCGGCCCGGTCCCGGTAGGTGTCGTCGGCGGTGGCCGAGTAATGCGGAGTCATGATCACGTTGTCCAGGCCGGCGAGCGCCGGCACCGTCCCCGGCGGCGCGGTCCAGACGTCGATCGCGGCGGCGGCGATGGTCCGGTCGCGCAGCGCCTCGTACAGGGCCGCCTCGTCCACCACGGCGCCGCGGCCGACGTTGACGAGCGTGCCGGACGGGCCGAGCAGCGCCAGCTCACGGGCGCCGATCAGGCCCCGGGTCCGGTCGGTGAGCGGGCAGGCCACGACCACGACCGCGGCTTCCCGCAGCAGGTCGTCCAGCGCGTCCGCACCGCCCACCCAGGCGGCGTCGGGGTCGGTGGCGTCCCGCCCCCGCGCGGACCCGCGCAGCGCGACCGTCCGCATCCCGATCGCGTCGCACAGCCGGGCGATGGACCGTCCGATGTGCCCGAAACCGATGATCCCGACGGTTGCTCCCGCAAGTGTGGAGAAGGTCGGGCAGTCCGGGTCGTGGAGCCTCGACCGCCAGCGGCCGCGGCGCATCTCGGCGTCGCGCCGCAGCAGGCCGCGGCGGGCGGCGATCATGACCATCAGCACGTGCTCGGCGACGGAGCGGCCGTGACCGTAGGCGTTGGCGACCGTGACCCGCGCGGGAAGGTCGCCGACGGCCACATGGTCCGTCCCGGCGGCGGTGATCTGGAGGAAGGCGAAGGCCGGCCCCACGGCGCGGGCGAGGCCGGCGTCGAAGTGCACGCCCACGTAGGCGTCGGCGCGGGCGAGCTCGTCCTCCAGGAGCGCACGGTCATCGAGCGCCACGCGGACCAGGTCGATGCCGTCGCCGTCGCGCAGCAAGGGCCCGACGTCGGCGTCCGTCACCACGACCCGCGTCATCGCTCCTCCGGACGGTACGCGGTGGTGTCGACGTACATGCGGTTCCAAACAGGGGTCACGACGAGTTCGTTCACGCAGACCGAGGGCGGAAGCGCGGCGATCGAACCGACGACCTCGGCGACGTCGTCGGGGGCCAGCATCCGCTCCAGCTCCTCAGGAGGCGGTGGAACGGCCCGCGTCCTGAATATCGGGGTGTCCACCTCGCCGGGGCACAGGTGCGTGGCCCGGATCCCGTGCCGCCCCTCCTGGTCGTTGAGCGTTTCGACGAGCGCGCCCAGCGCCGTCTTGCTGGCGCTGTAGGCGGCGCCCGCCGCCGACATGTACCGCCAGCCGGCCCAGGAGGACACGACGATCACCTGGCCGAAGCCCGCCGCGCGCTGGCCCGGCAGCACGGCCAGCACGCACCGGGTGACCGCGTTGAGGTTGGTGTCCACCACTTTGGCGAAGTCCGCACCGGTCAGGTCGGACCACCAGCGGTTGGGGACGTTCGTCCCGGCCGAGCAGAGCAGGAGTTCCAGCGGGCCGGCGGCGCCTTCGGCGGCCGCGTGCGCGGCGGCCACCGAGGCGTCGTCGGTCACGTCCACGGGCACCGCCGTGGCATGCCCGCCCGCGGCGGCGATCGTCTCGACGGTCTCGGCCAGCGGGTGCTCGCGGCGTCCCGAGACCACGACGTGGTACCCGTCCCGGGCCAGCCGCGCGGCCGCCGCGCGACCGATACCGCTGCCCCCGCCGATCACCCAGGCGCTTTTCATTCCGCTCCCTCTGGGATCGGCGCGATCAGGACCTTCACGCTGCCCTCGCCCGCGGCCGCCGCCGAGAACGCGCCGTCCACCTCGTCCAGGGGGAACGTGCGGAGGGGCAGCTCGGCCAGGCCCAGCGCGTCGTCCTCGATCAGGTCGACGGCGGCGGCGAAGTCCGCACGCGCGTACACCCGGGCGCCGACGAGGCGGTGCTCGGCGAAGTTGACGGTTCGCAGGTCCACCGCGGGCGGCGTCTTGTGGACCCCGACGATCACGATCGTGCCCTGGATCCGGGCGGCCTCGGTCATCTGGCGGGCGACCGCCGGATGCCCCGCCGAGTCGAACACGATGTCGGCACCGTCTCCGGACGTGCCCGCGCGGATGCGCGCGGGGACGTCGGCGTCGGCTTCCAGAACGGGGAACCCGAACCGTTCGGCGACGCCGCGCCGCCATGCGTTCGGCTCGACGATCACCACGGAGCCGGCCCCGCGCCGCCGCGCCACCAGCGCGGTGAGCAACCCGATCGGGCCGCCGCCGAAGACCGCGACGTTCTCCCCGCCGGTCAGCCCCGAACGCGACACCGCGTGCACGGCCACGGCGAGCGGCTCGGCCAGCGCCGCCAGTTCCGGCGCGACCTCCGGCCGCAGGGGGTGGACGGCGTCGGCGCGCACGGCGACGTACTCGGCGAGCCCGCCCGGCTCGTCCACGCCGTACAGGCCGAGCGAACGGCACACGTGCGGGTTTCCGGACACGCAGGCCCGGCAGGACTCACCGGGCGGCGGCGGAGTGTAGGCCCGGCCCGGCGGGACGGCGGCCCGGTCGGCGCAGGCGATCAGCGGGCGCACCGCGACCCGCGTCCCGACCGCGGGGGCACCCTCGGCCGACGAGGCGGCGACGGTCCCGGCGAACTCGTGGCCGAGGCGGACCCCGGGCCGGGCACGAGCGTGCTCCCCTTTGAGTATCGCCAGGTCGGAGCCGCAGATCCCGGCGTGTGCCACCTGGACCAGCACTTCGCCGTCCACGATCCGGGGAATCGGGACGACCTCATGGGCGAGCCGGCCGGGCCCGGCCCAGGAGACGGCCCGCATCGATCCTGTATCCAAACTCACTCCGTTGCATATGTTGCAATACTTATGCTCTATTTGCAAACCATAGGCGGGTGCTGCTTAGCATGTCAATGCGCCGGAAACCCGCCGGTGGCCCGACCGAAACCCGAGGAGAGACGGCCATGGAGATCACGCGAGTCGAGGCGCGGCATGTCGGGAAGTCGATGTGGGGGAACTTCTGGCAGCAGCAGAAGAGCGTGCGCGGGCCCAGCCCGATGAACCGGTTCCCGCGCCGGGGCGACGGCTGGTCCTGGTACACCTGGCCACAGGGCGTCCTGGTCGTCCGGGTCGCCCTCGCCGACGGCACCACCGGCATCGGCTACGCCGAGGACGGCACCGGCGCGGCCACCGCCATGGTCAACGAGCACCTGGGACGCATCGCGACCGGCCTGGACGCCCGCGCCACCGAGCAGATCTGGGATCAGCTCTACCGCGCCTCCATCGTGTACGGCCGCAAAGGCGCCGCGATCGAGGCGATCAGCGCCATCGACATCGCGATCTGGGACGCGGTCGGCAAATCCCTCGGCCAGCCCGTGTACCGACTCCTTGGGGGCCCGCACGGCCAGCGCCTCCAGGCGTACGCCAGCAAGGTCCAGCCCGACGACGACCTGGCCGAGGTGCGGCGCATGGCGCGCGACTACGCCGACCGCGGCTACGCCGGTGTGAAGGCGAACTGGCCCTATGGCCCCGCCGACGGCCGCAAGGGGCTGCTCGCCAACCTCCGCTACATCGAGGCGATCCGCGACGAACTCGACGACCACATCGAGTTGATGAGCGACGCCTACATGGGCTGGGACCGCCCGTTCGCCGTCGAGATGCTGCGCGAGCTGAGCGGGCTCGGCCTGCGCTGGGTCGAGGAACCGCTCATCCCCGACGACGTGACCGGACACGCCATGCTCCGCGAACTGGGACTCGTCCCGATCGCGACCGGAGAACACGAGTTCACGCGGTACGGCTTCCAGCACCTGATCGATGCCGGGGCCGCCGACGTCCTCCAGCCCGATGTCCACCGGGTGGGCGGCATCACCGAACTACGGCGCGTGTGCCAGATGGCCTCCGGCGCCGGGCTCGAGGTCATCCCCCACGTCTACTCGGCCGCCACCCTGCACGTCGTGCTGTCCCAGCCCGGCTGCACCTGGATCGAACACCTCACCAACCCCTCCTACTGGGCCCCCGAGAAGCGTGTGGACGCCCTCTTCCTCGGAGAGCCTGCGGTGGTCGACGGCCGTCCCGAACTACCGACCGCACCCGGAATCGGCATCCGCGTCAACAAGGACGCCCTACCCGCTCTCGCCGACTGGGCGGACTGAACGCGGACGCCGAGCGCAGGTGCTGCGTGCGTCCTTGACGGCCTGCACGAGAACCTCGATGTCCGCGGATGTGGTGCGATGGCTGATGACGCAGGCGCGCAGTGCCGCGCGCCCGTTCAGCCGTACGGCGCTGATCCAGGCGCGTCCGCGGCGAAGCAGACCACCGGAAGCGGTGTGTCGTTGGCCATCAGCCAGCCACCGGCCCCCGTCGTGCCGGCCGTGCCGGCCAATGACCTGGCTGCGGAACATCCGGGTCGGGCACGCCCGCGAAGCGGGTGTTTCAAGGATGTGAGAAGGGAGGGCGCGGCCGGGCTGCCGCGCCCTCCCTTGGCGCCGGATGACCTACGAACCGTGACCGACGAAGGACCAGCCGATCTTCGCTGTGTCACCCAGTATCTTCATGTCCCGCTCAAGGCTCGCGCAGTGCGCGTCCTCGACGTCGCACTCGAACCGCCGACGAAGGTATTCCTCGGTTTGCGGTTCCAACCGGATACTCTCGTTCCCGAATGTGCTGTACATTCCGGGCCTGCCGATCGTGCTCGCCCAGTCCCACTCCCTGTATTCGGAGGGGGTCAGGAGGTCCCTCATGAGCCCCCTGTCGCTTGGCAGCAAGGGACGCGGGTTGGCCATCGCCATGTCTCCGCCGAGTACGTTCACCAGCTCGGTGAACTGGTCGATGGTGACCTTGCGCAGGACTTTTCCGACGGGGAGGGCCCGAGGGTCGGCGGAGCCGCGGCTCGCATCCTGCCCCCGGACATCCCGCATGGTCCGGACCTTGAGAAGCTTGAACGGAATACCGTTCCTGCCGATCCGCCGCTGCCAGAATAACGGCGCTACACCATCCCCGAAGTACATCAGCGATGCTCCAACGGCGACCGTAGGCAAGTACACTGGCAGTAGCGTTGTGGCGACCAGCAGATCCAGTCCCCTCTTCTCAGGGCTGCGGATCCAGTCCGGTCCGGTCAATTTCGCTCCGGGCATATCCGGGACCGCGTCCCAGATCGCCTTGAGCCTTTTCTGTGTGGTATGCAGAGGCTCGTGCTCGTCCATATTGTTTGTAGGCACCGTTGACTTCGGCGCCCCTCCTTCGCCCCGTACCGTGTCCGCGGGGTGACGAAGGGCCACTAAGGAGCTAATTCCATCCCCATCTGGTCCGGATGGGAGTTTTATTGGTGTTCGCCATGATTCATGCCGAAAAAGCCGGATTTAGCGAGGATGTCTCGGACGGCCATGACGAGTCCGGCCGGGCTGGGACGCCCGTTCATGAACTGGGCCAGAACACCACCCGCCAGGTGAAGATCGGCCGGAACGATTCCGCCAGCTCCAAGGACGCCAAGCCGGATCGGTGACCAGCCGGTTCCCCGACCGGAGTTTCGCGTTCGATCAGTGCGGGCCGGTCCATCCGCCCTCGCCACGGCCGGAGGAGGCCTGGCCCGACCGGCTGCCCACCGCACGCACGGGCGTCAACCGGCAGTTTCTCCTCGTCAACGACAGCGAACAGTGGCGCGTATCTGCGGTGCGATCGGCTCGTGGCCGTCCGCGGGCCGGCGCTGTAACCGCTGCGCGGGGAGCCGACGCCTTTGCGGGCGTGACAATAGGTTGGACCGAGAACCGTCCCCGCATGGTGCCATGCCCGAGGCGCTCCTCCTTGGCTCGGCGGGTTCAGTTGCCGGTTCGGATCTGCCGACACCAGAAGGAGGAGCGGCGGGAGGGGATCCCTCCCGCCGCAGGGTCGGGGGCGCGGCGTCCAACGCCGCCGCGCCTATTTCTTCAGAAACGATGTCTCGTCCGGTTTATTCTCGGATGAGACATCGATCACCTCGGACCGCTTTTCCGGTCCGGTGTTTGCGGGCATCTGTGCTTCCAGATGGGCCACAGCGAGAGCGACCGTGCCGATCAGTGACATTCCGAGGATCTGCCAGAGACTCGGAACCCTGCCCTCCATCACCCAATCGACCGGCAGCCCCAGCAGCGGTGTGAGGCTCACCAGAATGGCGTAGAAACCGTCCGGAATCGCCTTCCTCCCCCTTGTGTGAGCGAACCTGGGGAACGCCGTCGTCAGCCCGGCCACGAACAGCAGGGTGAAGAACAGACCCCAGGACCAGCCCGCTGTCAGGCTCTCGCCCGCCAGCAGGGCCCACACGGCGATGCCGACCGCTCCGAGGAGCGTCGTCAGGGCTTGGAACTGGTCGGACGCTTCCTGCGGTATCTCGATGAACCGGCGGGTGAGCACCAGGTAGAGCAGGCCCGAGCAGCCGGCTCCGATGGCGAACAGGACGCCCAGGAAGGACGATTCCATGTTCCACACCTGGATGGTGACACCGAGGCCCAGCGCCACCAGAGGTGGCACCACGACCGCGGCGACTCGCTGTCCCGCCAGCCATGCCCCTACAGAGAAGAGCAGGATGGGAACTGCGAAACCGATGGCGTTGACCGTGGCCAGCACCATGCCTGATTCGAGCGCCTTGGTCGAGAATCCTCTGCCGCCAACGCCCAGCAGCCCGACAAGGGCCAGGCTCACCAGGGTGGCCCGGGTGAACCTCAACCTCTGGGGCCCGTCGCCGCTTCGACGAAACAGGTACCAGATCTGCCTCCAGTAGGCCACGACCAGCAGGACCACGGCGCCCAAGCCGTACTCGACCGCCGTGACCACGAGCGCGGCCCCCTGAAGCGACTGCAGAACGTGGACTTTGAACCATGACCTGCCCAGCAGATATGAGGAGGTCTCGGCTAACCACCAAAGGGTGCCCTTTGGATAGTTGTACTTTGTCTCCAAATCCTTGGAGACAGTAGCGTTCATGACACGATCCCTTTCGTGCGGGGCGCGCAAGGGATCGGTATTTCATCCGGTCCCTTGGTGTCGCGCCAGAATGGATATGGCGTGACTCCTTGCCGCCGAAGCGGCGAGGGAACCGGATGCTTCTCTTTGTGGAGTTCGGCACAGATCGTACTCTGTCGGCCATCTTCGTAGGAAGATGTCCGGGTTGCTTGTCGGCACGAGGTTGTTCTCGTAGGTGGGGGAGAGCTGGGCTGAGCGCTCGGCAGAGTTGGCCGACCTCGCGGCGGAAGTCGTCCACCAGACTGGGGTCGCTTCCCCGAGGTGATGAGTTCGCCCGGTGGGTGGCGGCACGGCACGCGGACCGTCACGTTCACCTGGTGGTGGTCCTCGTCAGGGAGGACGGCCGGAACCCTTCGGCGTACCGGGATTACCAGCGGGTCCGGTCGGCCTGTGGCGCTGACCGCCGACGACTGCGCGCGGGCGGCCAGGGGGACACCCACCTGGACCGACCAGGCTAGGAACGGCCTTGCGGCCGGGCGAGCCCTAGCCATCGTCGGGATCACGTCCGGCGGGCGCCGTCCGGCGTCGAGTTGCGGACCCTGTTCCGCTTGCCGGCGGACATGCTCGCCCAGCGGCAGGCTCGGGCGC
Source organism: Actinomadura vinacea (assembly GCF_039532545.1). Lineage (NCBI taxonomy): Bacteria > Bacillati > Actinomycetota > Actinomycetes > Streptosporangiales > Thermomonosporaceae > Actinomadura > Actinomadura vinacea. The sequence continues at coordinate 53,261 of NZ_BAAARW010000035.1, forward strand.
TGCCACTCGTCGCACAGTTCGTGGCTTCAGTCGACCATCGCTCTGAGCGTCTGGTGCCGGGAGGGCACGTCCACCCAACCCGCCATGAGCGTCCGGAACCGATCGCCCAGCCGTTCGAGCACTTCGTCGGCGGACAGCACGCGCAGCCGCACGGCCGCCGGCTCGATGGCCAGCGGCAGGCCGTCGAGCCGGCTGCAGATCCGTCGCACCACGTCGGCGTTTGGCGTCGGACAGGACGAAATCCGGGCACGCCCGCGCCGCGCGCTCGCCGACCGCGTCACTTCCGCTGAGCATCTCGTCCGCGGAACACTCGGCGTGCGGGTCGGGCATCGACAGCGGCGGCACCGGGTAGATCCGTTCGCCCTCCGCCCCCAGAAGATGACGAGTGCGGCGCACCCAAGCAGGTCCAGCCGGCCCCGGCCGCCACCGACCCCGAGACCGGCCGTCGGCTGTGGGAGCTATCGGAGCGACTGACCGACCTACCATTCGCGATCACCGCTTGAGCGAAGCCATGGCCGCCCGGTCACACAGGTTTGTGGACGGCCGTCATCTGGCCATCAGCTCTTCCAGCGGCCGGTGACCGCCGTGGGCCAGGACGCTCAGGCCGCGCAGCCAGTCGTCGACGATCTCGCGCTGGGGCCCGGCGTCCAGGCGCCGCCACGGCGGGTGTTCGGCCCCGAAGACGGCATCGGCGTGCGTCTGGCACAGCCCGCGGACCTTGCACCGGGCTGTTTCTGCGGGCGATCCGCACATCCAGCGGGCTCCCCCCAGGCGAGGCCACGCCTGCGGTACTCACGAGGCTGCTACGCCTTCGGGCTGGCTTGCTGGCGGCACAGTCCACGACGCGGTACATCGTCGCTCGCCCGACGGAGAAGACCTCCATCAGCTCGGCGATGGTGTATCCGCCGGTGCCTGCATCCGTACGAGCTCGGCCTGCCGGCGGGTGCTGAGGGAGCGGGCGATGGCCATGCCCTCGCGGGTGCGCATCTTGAGCAGGTCGGCCTCGAAAGAACGCGGCCAGCATGTTGAAGAACATCTTCGACATGGGGACGGCGGGGTCGTGGATGCTGCCGCCCAGCGAGAGGCGGACGCCGCGGGCGTCGGGCACGGACCGGGCGAGCCGGTCGAGTTCGGGGACGACCAGGGTGTCGCCGGCGAGGGCACGGTCAGCCCCTTGTCGAGGTAGATCCGGTCTTCGTGCACGCCGAGACCGTCAGGATCTCTGAGTGGGCAGTGAGGTCTTGGGGTGCCGGCCGACCAGGTGCCTGGTATCCCGTAGCTTCTTGGGTGCACAGGCCGGGGCGGGCTCCGGTTCCGGTGCGGCGCGGTGTTCACCAGCTGATTCCGGCCGCCACCGGCCGGTGGTCGCTGCCGGTGGCCGGCAGCACCCACGAGCTTTCCGGCTCCACGCCTCTGACCAGGATCTGGTCGATCCGCACCATCGGGAACTTCGCCGGCCAGCTGAAGCCGAAGCCGTCCCCGGCCGCGTCCTGGGCCGAGCGCATCTGCGAGGTGATGTCGTCGAACGCGCGGTCGTCCATGGTGCCGTTCACGTCGCCGAGCAGCACCACCCGCTCATTCTGCTCAGCGGCGATGGCCTCGCCGAGCGCCTGCGCGCCTCTGTCACGATGGCCCGTCCCAAAGCCCGCCCTGGGATTCACCCGTACAGACCCCAGGTGGGCCACATACACCGCCAGTGGACCCTGATTCGTGGCCACCGTGGTGCGCAGCGCCCGGTTGTAGGCCATCTTGATGTCGACCGGCTTGGTGTCCGCCAGCGGCCCGACGTCCATCTTGGTGTCGACCGGCTGGGTGTCCGACAGCGGCAGCCTGCTCCACAGCCCGACCGTGCCCTGCACCGTGTGGTACGGGTACGCCTTTGCCAGCTCCTTCTCGTACGTGCCCCTGGCCTGCTGGGTCAGCTCCTGCAGAGCCAGCACGTCCGCACCGGAGGCGGCCAGGTCGCGGGCGGTGCCGGCCGGGTCGCCGTTGTCGGCGCCGACGTTGTGGCTGGCCACGGTGAGGTCGCTGCCCGGGTGGGACTTGTCGCTGAGCAGCCCGCCGAACAGGTTCAGCCACACCGTGACCGGCAGCAGCAGCGCGGCCACCGCGGAGGCGGAGCGGCGCCACAGCGCCCCGGCCAGCAGCACCGGTATGAACAGTCCGAGCCACGGCAGGACGGTCTCCACCAGGCTGCCGAGGTTCCCGATCCGGTTCGGGATCCTCGCATGGAGCAGCATGAACAGGCCCAGCAGCAGCGCCAGCACCGCGAGCACCAGGCCGCGCTTCCAGGGCCCCGGCCGGGAGCCGATGCGGATCGCCCGGCGGATGCCCGCGCGCCAGGTCCCGGCGCCGGTATCCTGGCGGCCGGCGCCGCCCTGTCCGGTCTCCGCCGTGTCCACCTGCGCCATCGTCTGTCCTTGCTCACTGCCGGTCACTGCTGCATCCTCGGGTCCTGGGTGGGGTCGGCATACACACGCGGGCAACCACGATCGAGCGCATTGGCGCACAATTCGTGGCGCCGGGGTTCGTTGGCGTCTGGTTCGCCAAGGAGCCGGCAGCTCCAGGTCGCTCCCATGACGCCCGTGATCAGGTGGCCTTGCCGCGGGCGATGTAGAGGTTCATGTCGGTGAAGTCGAGGGTGATGTTGTAGGGCTTGTGGAAGCTGTGGAAGAAGGCGGCTCGCACGTCGAACCCGAAGGGGGCGAGCGCCTTCTGTGGGTGCGTGTAGCAGTAGATGTCCTTGGCGGCGGCGTCGCCGAGCCGGATCTCCGCCGGGTAGCAGGGATAGGTGACGGCTGGGTGGCTTTGGGCAAATGTCCCGATCGGGCGGTCGTAGTCGCTGCGGATCCCCAACTGCTCGGCCGTTTCCCCGAACACGACCGCGGCGGTCTCGGCCCCTCCGCCGAAGTTCACGCCCACCACCCCTGTGCCGGAGCCGGCGACGCCGGCGATGCTGCCCCTGCTGTGCAGATATTGCTCACGGGCCAGCCACAGCGGCAGCGGCTCGGTGCCCGCCCGTGTGGCGGCGGCGCGTGCCTTCCTGGCCGTTTCGGGGGTGCGGCGGCGCAGGATCAGCGACCGGCCCGCGTAGTCGAAGGTGGTCAGCAAGTGGTAGAAGACCCACGTGCCGATCATGCCGTCGCTGTCAGTGTCGACATCTTCGCCCGACTCCGCCGACGACCAGCCCACGGGGACGTTGCGCAGTTCGATGCCGCCCAGCTTGAAGGAGTTCAGTATCCCGTAGTACGCCCATATTACGTCGCCCTGGAAATCGATCTTCTGACTGGCGACGGGGCTCAGCCCGGCCTCCTTGGCCACCGTCGCGGTCAAGCCCAGATTCGGGGCGCCGGTGTAGAACGTGAAGCGCTTCGGCGGTCCGCCGTTGACCGAGGCCTCTATCAGCGGCATCGGGTCCGTCTGCTGGAATGGCACCCGCCCGATGTCGCCGTGGATCTGATACGCCTCGCCGCGGACTGCCGCGAACCATTTGGCGTAGGCTTCTTCGCCGATTGCTTGCCAGTGTGGTGCGGAGAGGGCGAGTTTGTCCTGCCGGATGTAGCAGTCGGCCAGGAAGTAGTTGGCGTCCTTGTCGTCGGGGGCCAGATGGAGGGCCATCTTGAAGTATTTTTCGGCGTCGGGGAACTGGTTGGCCAGCAGCCCGACATAGCCGCGCCGGCGGGCCGCGTGCAGGTTCGTGGGATCTTTTTTCAGGATCTCCTCGTACGCGCGGCCGGCCTGCTCGAATTTCCCGGCCTTGAACAGCGCGTCCGCGTCACTGCCGTCGGCTCGCGCCGTGGCCGCCCCGCCCAGCAGCGGCGCGGTCGTGGCGGCACCGGCCACCACGGCGGCGCCCCGCAACAGCGAACGCCGGTCCCATCCTCCGTCATCAGCCACGGCCTTTTCCTTTCGTGATCTCCGCAACTTTCTATCCAGCGGACGGTCACAGCACGGTGCCCAAAGCTGTGACCCGGCTGTGACCGGGGTCTGCAGCCAGAGTCGGGTGGTGCGTACTCCGCGATGGCCCCCGAAGCCGGGGCACCATGCCCTCGGCACGGACCGCTGTGGTCCATGCCTCCACTGAAGACGGAAGAGTGTTGCGGTGGCGTATGCGATTTTCGATACGCCCGCGATACCCGGCATCAAGGAACTGGCGCAGGCCAGCAATGAGAGGGCCCTGCCGCCTAGGCCTGGCCAAGCGCCAGGCCCCCCGGAAACCGCGCAGCGGTCGACTACTCCCACGGCTGATCGGCAACCGCTCCGCTCCCTGGCGATCTACACCAACGTCACCGCTGAAGCCGTCGGCGCCGCCCTCGCCAAACAAGACCTCGCCCGCCGACACCACTGACCTCGCTCTCCACATCAGTGCAGGTCAGGGATATCCGTTGGGTTTCGGCGCGTACTAATAACGGCCTTTGAGGGTGCGTGGTCGTTTGCCGCGCCGATCTCTGCCGGGGGCGTTCACAGCTTGATCACGAAGGTTCGCCGATGAACCAGGACGCCGCTCAGGCGTGCCCGAACCCAGTGGCAAACGGCTGACAAATGATCTTGGAAGAGGTGGTCATGAACGGTCCGCGAGGCTCTGACCTGGGGAAACTTGGAGCGGGCGACGGGAATCGAACCCGCGTAGCCAGTTTGGAAGCCGTAATCCGCGCCCAATTCGTGTGCTCGAAGATCTCCATTTTCCCAGCTAAAATGCAGGTCAGAAGGCATGTGCTTCTGACGATCGATCGCAGTCGCTTTCACCGCGTCCCACAAGATCCGGTGATAGAAAAGTGATAGAAAACTGCACCCGGAACTCGCGAGGGCGGACAGGACAGTTCTGTCCGGGATTGGGGCGGGGGCTTGGAGTATGAGTCGGCGTAGTACCGCGGTGCGGGGGCCCGGGGCTTCAGCGTCGGCAGAAGATCAACTTGGGGTCGACCCGCGTCGCCGCAGTAGGGGCAGGTATACCTCGTCGACGATTTCGACGAGGACGTCGTCGGGCGCGGTAGGGACCCCGCGCACGACGAATTCGTTGCGCAGCAGGACGATGGCCACCGTGGCGACCCGTGGATGGAGCGCTTCGGGTGCTGCTTCACCGCGTGCGACCGCGCGCCCCAGGATGGTCAGCCAGGGGGCGGCCGCGGAGTCGCCGGACTGGTCTTGCAACTGCGCCAGGAGTTCCGACGCGCCGCCGGCCGCGGCGAATAGCTCGCGCAGGATCGCGCCGAGCGGAGAACTCCAGTGACGGTTGGCCTGGCGTAGCAGTTCCAGGACGTCGCTTCGCAGGCTGCCGGTGTCCGGGAGTGGGACCGTCGTGCCCAGTTGCCGATAGGCGGCGACGCCGAGTGCCAGACGGTTCGGCCACCGGCGGTAGATGGCGTTCTTGTTGGTGCCGGCGCGAGCGGCGACCTTGTCCATGGTCAACCCGGCGTATCCGGATTCGGTGAGCTCGTCCACCGCAGCGTGCAGAATCGCCTCCTCCAGGGCTGCTCCGCGCCGCCGCGCCTGTCCGGCACCTGGCCGCTGTGTCGGATTCTCCGCCACGGCCCCCCTTCCCAAGAACGGTACCGATCGTACCTTCTCATTCTGGTTGTCAATGCCGAGTGGCGGCAACTAGGGTACGGCCAGTACCCTAAGGAGCTCGAAGGAAGAAGGGAAAACACGTGCGTGCCAAAGGCATCAGCTACGACACCGGCTTCGTGAAGAACGGAGTGACCTCCCGTAAGCACTTCGACCCGGAGACGGTCGAGCGTGAGCTGCGCATCATCCGCGATGACCTGCACTGCAACGCGGTCCGCGTCATGGGCGGTGACCCGGAACGGATCGAGCTGGCGGCGACGCACGCCGCCGACCTGGGCATGGAGGTCTGGTTCTCCCCCTACCCACTGGAACTGACCGCCGAGGAGATGCTGACGCTGTTCGCCGACTGCGCCGAACGCGCGGAGCGGCTGAGGCGGCGGGCAGTCGAGGTGGTGTTCGTCGTCGGCGCCGAGCTGAGCCTGATGAATCCTGGGTTCCTGCCCGGTGACAACACCGACGAGCGGGTCGCGTTGCTGAGGCAGCCAAATCGCGTGCACGAGCAGATCGGCGAGGTCAGCGCACGTGTCAACGAATTCCTCGGCAAGGCCGTGGCACTCGTCCGTGAGCGCTTCGGCGGCAAGGTGACCTACGCCTCCGTACCGCTTGAGCGCGTCGACTGGGCACTCTTCGACATCATGTCGTTGGATCTCTACCGGTCGGCCGAGATCGCCGACCGTTTCGCCGAAAACGTCCATGGTCTGGTCGCGCAGGGAAAGCCGGTCGCGATCACCGAATTCGGGGCCGCCGGTTACCAGGGTGCCGGCGACAGGGGCGCTCTCGGTCTGGAGATCGTCGAGTACGACAAAGACGGCCCTGTTCGGTTGAACGGTACATACGCCCGGGACGAGGCCGGTCAGGCCGCGTATGTACGTGAGCTGCTGGAGGCATTCGAAGCCGGCGGCATCGACAGCACGTTCGTGTTCACCTTCGCGCTGTACGACCATGTGCACCGCCCCGACGGTGCCCCCCACGAGGACCTGGACCTGGCCAGTTACGGCATCGTCAAGGTCTACGAGGACCGCTGCGGAGCCACCTACCCCGACATGTCCTGGGAGCCCAAGGCCGCCTTCGCCACCCTCGCCGAGTACTACCGCGGCTGACCACGTCACAAGGACCGCAACCCGAAGCGAGCCGCGCCGGCACCGCCCACCGGCCAGGCGCTGCAGCGCTCCATCCGTCCTGTCCTTTTCCGTGCGAACAAAGGAGAACACGTGATCACAGATGTCGTTATCGCCGGCGGCGGTCCGAACGGGCTGATGCTGGCCTGCGAACTGAGCCTGGCAGGGGTCCGCCCGGTCGTGCTGGAGCGACTGCCGGAGCCGAGTGAGCAACCCAAAGCGAACGGACTGCTCGGCCAGGTCGTGCAAATGCTCGACCGCCGCGGCCTGCACGAACGCCTCAGCGGCAACCCAGAACCACCGCAGCCGAACTCCACGTACTTCATGTTCGGCGCGATGGGCCTGGACCTGAGCCTGTTGGAGGACAGCCCCGTCTATGCCCTGCCGGTGCCGCAGCGACGCATCGTGCAGGTCCTGCAGGAGCGCGCGATCGAACTGGGCGTGGAAATCCAGCGGGGGCACGAGGTCGCCGGCCTGTCGCAGGACGACGACGCGGTCACCATCGACGTCGCGAGTCCGAGCGGGGCATACCATCTGCGGGCCCGGTACCTCATCGGCGCGGATGGAGCACACAGCACCACGCGCAAGCTTTCTGGCATCGATTTCCCCGGCGTCACCTACGACCGGATGACCGTCCGCTCGGCGCACGCGACGGTCCCGGCGGACTGGGTCGATCCCGCGACCGGTGCGCTGAACGTCCCCGGCTACGGCGCTGTTCTGCCGTTCCTGCCCCACCGCACCGAGCGCGGCGGGTTCTCCTACGCACCGCTGCCCGGCCACCCGCCGCTGGTCAGCGCCACAGAGTGGGACCGGCCCGAGACCGACGCCGCAATGAGCCTCGACGAGTTGCGAGCGAGCATCCGCCGCGTGCTCGGCGTCGACGTGCCACTCGGTCCGCCCGACGGCGAAGGGCCGCACGTGCTGCGCCGACTGACCGGCGGTAACACCCGAGTCGCCGAACGGTTCTCCGAGGGCCGAGTGTTCCTGATCGGTGATGCCGCCCACGTGTACGGCGCCACCGGGGGAGGACCCGGGCTCAACCTCGGCCTGCAGGACGCGGTCAACCTCGGCTGGAAACTCGCAGCCGTGATCCGCGGCAGCACCCCGCCCGCACTGCTGAACAGCTACGAGACGGAGCGGCGACAAGCCGCCCACCGCATGATATTGAACGCACAGGCACAGTCGGCCCTGATAGCCCCCGGCGGCGACGTCACCGGACTGCGCGAACTGTTCACCGAACTGCTCCGCGACCAGAGCACCGTACAGCGCCTCGCCGAACTCACCGCAGGCACCGACGTCCGCTACGACATGGGCGAACCCGAGACGCACCCGCTGATCGGCCGGTTCGCTCCGGACATGGAACTGCACACCCCGACCGGACCGGTCCGGCTGGCCGAGCTGACCAGAACCGCACGCCCCCTGCTGCTTGACCTGACCGAAGAAGCATCGCTAGCGGAGACGCTTGCCCTGCGGCACGACCAAGTCGACATCATCACCGCGCGCCCCCAGACCCCAGCACCCACCGCCCTGCTCCTTCGACCGGACTGCTATGTGGCCTGGGCATCCGCGTCACCCCGACCAGATCCCACGGAAATGGAAGAACTCCGGGCAGCCTTGCAGCGGTGGTTCGGGGTCATCGAACCCGCCCGTGCCTAAGCTAAGAGGAACCTCTGAAGACGCCGGACCTTCATCGCTCATCGCCACCGGCGGCACGGCACTGCGACCGGCCGGACAAGCCGTGTCCGTTCGGGCCGCACCTTGCCGGTGGCCAGCGTGCTGAGCTGAGAGTTGACTTCCTCCCCTCCTAAAGGAGGGGGATTCCCACCCTCGCAGGCGGGGTTTCCTGCTTCACGGCCAACTGCGGAAGGGAGGACCCTTGCCGTCTTACACCGGCTCCACAGGCATGGCCCGGGGCCGACGGGCCCCGGGCTACGGCTCGACCAGCCGCCAGGATGTTCTTGGCCGCGTTGTGGTCCCGGTCGTGCCGGGTGCGGCAGCCCGGGCACGTCCACGCCCGGGTGGAAAGCTTCAACTCGCCGAGCAGATGCCCGCAGGCCGAGCACGTCTTGGACGAAGGGCACCAGCGGTCGATCAACACCAGGGTCCGCCCGGCCCGCCCGCACTTGTACTCCAGCTGCCGGCGGAACTCGCCCCACCCGCAGTCGGAGATGGCCCTGGCCAGGGACCGGTTGCGGACCATGCCCCCGACGTTGAGGTCCTCGATGGCGATCAGGTCGGCCGATTCCACGAGCCGGGTGGTGGTCTTGTGGAGGAAGTCGTGCCGGGCGTTGCGGACCTTGCGGTGGGCGCGGGCGACCTTGGTCTTGGCCTTGGCGCGGTTGGCGGAGCCTTTCTGGCAGCGGGCCATGCGGCGCTGGTAGCGGGCCAGGTTGGCCGCCTTGCGGTCCAGATGCCGCGGGTTGACGATGCGGTCGCCGTCACTGGTGACGGCGAAGTCCTTCACCCCCAGATCGACACCGACCTCGCGACCGGCCTGCGGGTGCGGTTCGGGCTGTTGGGTGTCGACGGCGAAGGTCGCATACCAGCGCCCGTCGGCCTCGCGGGAGACCACCACCATCGTCGGGTCCAGCCCGGACAGGTCCACCTCGTCGAAGGACCACACGAACGTCAGCGGGCCGCTGGTCTTGGCCAGATGCAGCCGGCCGTCGCGCATGCGGAAGGCCGAGCGGGTGAAGTGCGCGGACTGGCGGCCGCTGCGGGACTTGAACCGGGGGTGGCGGGCACGCCCGGCGAAGAAGTTGGCGAAGGCGGTGTGCTGGTGCCGCAGCGCCTGCTGCAAAGGGACCGAGGACACCTCCGACAGGAACGCCAGCTCGGCGGTCCTCTTCCACCCCGTCAGCCACGCGTCGGTCTCCCGGTAGGCAGTCCGCTCCTTATCGGAGTGGTAGCGGCGGGTCCGCTCGGCCAGGGTCTTGTTCCACACCAGACGTACGCATCCGAACGTGCGACCCAGCAGGGCCGCCTGCTCGGAGTCCGGGTAGGCCCGGCACTTGTACGCCGTCCGCATGCCCGGGAACCTACCGGCCACCGCCGACATCCGTCCCCAAACCAGTCACTCCGCGTACCGAACCGATGACCGATTTCACTCACGGCCGCGCCAGACGACAACCAGAGGACAAGGGGATCATCACCCATGACCGGACAGGCAGCGGTCTCAGGGCGGACGACCGATCGCCTGGCGGCGATCGCTCTTTCCCTGTCCCGCTCCGCGGGAGGCCGGATTCCTCCCCGGCCTGAAGGCCGGGGCATCCTCCGGGAGATCCGGTGAAGGGTAGGTCTGAACAGCGGCTGCTGATCTTGTGCAGACTTGCCTTGCATCTTCGGTGGAAGGCGGCAACGGGAGTTCCAGTTCAAGTTCGTGGCGGATCGGGATGCCGTCGAGGCCGATCTCGGGAATCGACGGAGTGAGCGCCCGGGATCGGGCGACGGCGACGAGGTCGAAGCCGTAGCGCTGGTAGAACCGGAGCGCCCGAAGGTTGTCGTTCGTCGTGATCAGCCAGAGCCGATCGGCGCCGGCGGCGCGTGCGGCCTCGGGCACTGATCAAGAACTCCGCGGCGGACCGTGCCAGCACACGCGGAACCACCGCCGCGCCCCCTCGTCCGGCCTCAAGGAAGCGAAAATCCAGCGGGGCGAGTGGCTCGATCCGAACGCGGGCAAGGTGCCGTTCGAGGTGTTCGCCAAGCAGTGGATCGATGACCGCGTGTTCAAGCCTCGGACGGAAGGGCTGTATCGCGGGCTGCTCCGCAATCACCTCGTCCCGACTTTCGGCAACGTCGATCTCGTCGACATCAGGGAGGCCGATGTTCGGCGCTGGCGCAAGGAACGGCTGCGCAAGGTCGGACAGTCGACGGTCGCCAAGGCTTACCAGCTCCTCAAGTCGATCCTGAACACGGCGGTCGATGATGAGCTGATCCGCCGTAACCCGTGCCGGATCAAGGGGGCCGGCGTCCCCGACACGCCTGAGCGGGAGATGATCCCGCTGACCAAGGTGATCGAGATCCTCACCAAGATCCCGGAGCGGTATCGGGCGCTGGTGCTTCTGGGCACGTTCGCAAGCCTGCGGTGGGGTGAGCTGGCCGGCCTGCGGCGTAGCCACCTCGACCTGGATGCGGGTGTGGTCCGGGTCATCGGTTCGGTGGCCGAGCTGGACGGTGGGCAACTCTTGGAGGACACCCCCAAGTCACGTGCCGGGCGGCGGGTGGTGTCGATCCCGCCGGAGATCGTCCCGGACTTGCGTGCGCACCTGGACGAGTTCGCGGAGAAGGGGACGAACGGCCGGGTGTTCGTGGGGCCAAAGGGCGGGCCTCTGCGGCGGTCGGGCTTCCGGCGTACCTGGAACAAGGTCCGGGATGACGTCGGGCTGCCTGATCTGCACTTCCATGAGCTGCGGCATGTCGGCAACACCCTTGCGGCGACGACCGGTGCGAGCCTCAAGGAGTTGATGTCCCGGATGGGCCACGACTCGACGCGGGCGGCGCTGATCTACCAGCACGCGAGTCAAGATCGTGACCAGGTGATCGCGGTGGCGCTGGGGGAGGCGTTCAAGGTCGCGCGGGACGGTGGCAAGCCCAAGAAGGGCACAAAGAAGCGATCGGGCACGCAACGGGCACGGAAGCGGAAACGATCTTAGAAAGCGGCTAGGCCCGGGTCGGAGGATTGCGCCTCTGGCCTGGGCCTTCTCAGTGGGAGCGGGCGACGGGAATCGAACCCGCGTAGCCAGTTTGGAAGACTGGGGCTCTACCATTGAGCTACGCCCGCTTGCGATCGGCGGTGGCCCTGGGGAGGGGCCGTCGATCACCATCCGTAGAGTACAGGGTTTCGGGGGCGCTCGTGTTCGGGTGGTAATGGACGAGGCGTTCCGGACTGATCGGCACTACACTGCTCGGGTCGGACGGGCTGTAGCGCAGTTTGGTAGCGCACCGGCTTTGGGTGCCGGGGGTCGTGGGTTCAAATCCCGCCAGCCCGACGTGTGAGAGGCCCCGTCTCCTGGTGGAGGCGGGGCCTTCGGCGTGGAAAAGGGGGTGCGCGGGGCGGGGACGGTCTTCAAGATGGGAGGGCCGTTCGCGCTAGGAGGGCCGTCGTGGTCGAAGTCACCAATGTGCTGCTGTCGGGGGTCGTGGGGTCCACCGCGTACGGGCTGGCGACGCCTGAGTCGGATGTGGACCGGTTGGCGGTGTTCGCGGCGCCGACGGTGCTGTTTCACGGGTTGCGGCCGCCTACGGGGAAGCAGGCGACGAGGGTCAGCACTGATCCCGATGTCACGCGGCATGAGGCGGGGAAGTTCGCTGGGCTTTGCCTGGGGGTGAACCCGACGGTGACGGAGCTGCTGTGGCTGGAGGAGTACGAGACCTGTACTGAGCTGGGGGAGCGCCTGGTCGGGATCCGGGAGTCGTTCCTGTCGGCGCGACGGGTGCGGGACGCCTACTACGGGTATGCGGTGTCGCAGTTCCGGCGGCTGGAGAACCGGGAGGACGGGTCGTTCTCGGCGGACACGCGGAAGCGGACGGCCAAGCACGCGCGGCATCTCGCCAGGCTCGTCCACCAGGGGCTGGACCTGTACCGGACGGGGCGGCTCACTGTGCGGCTGGCGGATCCGCAGTGGTATCGGGACTTCGGTGAACGGGTGGCGGCGGGGGAGGTGGACGTCGCGAAGACCCTGCTGGCGGAGGGGGAGGCTGGGTTCGACGCGGCCCGCACGCCGTTGCCGGAGCGGCCGGAGGAAGAGGTCGTGGAGGCGTGGTTGATCGACGTGCGGGCCGCCTTCCTCAGCGCGGCCCGGGCCTGACCGGGGTCTTGGCCAGGTCGCCGGCCCGGACCCGGTCCAGGACGGCCGACACGCTGGTGACGACCTCGGCGAGGTTCTCGCGCAGCGCGTCGGCCGCCGGACGGTGCCGCTCGGGGTCCTCGACCTTGGCGGACTCCAGCAGCGGGACGGCGTCGGCGAGCTGGGACTCCAGCCAGCCCATCGGGTCGCCGGTGAGGTCCTCGGTGAACACTCGTTGACCGGGCTCGTTGTCGATCATTCCGGGGTGGTGGTGCATGCGGTCCTTGGTGTCCGCGGCGGTCTCCAGGAAGTCGGCGCGCCAGACGGCCCGGTCCGCCACGACCCGTTGGGAGGCGTTGATCGAGCCGCGCCACGGCTCCGGGTCGAGCAGCCGCAGCTCGACCCGGACGCCGCGTTCGCGCCCGCCCCGGACCGGGTCGGGGTCGATCAGGAAGACGTCCTCGACCGTGACTCCGAGGCTGTCGAAACAGAAGACCCGCAGCATCTGCCGCTCCCTTCGCCCTAAAACGGACGATACGCCTCAGGGGGCGGTAATCAAGGCGCGCGCGGTCCGCGCCGCCTGGGTGATCGCCTCGTCGAGGCGCTCGGCCCGGCTGCCGCCCGCGTGCGCGATCGGGCCCTTGCCGCCGGCGCCGCCGCCGACGAGCGCCGCGGCCTCGGTCAGGACGTCCGCCGCCCGCAGGCCGGACACGGCCGGGGTCAGCGCGGCGACCAGCGTCGCGTTGCCTCTGGTTTTGCTGCCGACCACGACGATGCCGGGCTCGTCCGGCCGTCTGGAGATCGTTTCGGTCGCCAGTGCCCGCAGATCATCGTTTTGGACGGCCCGCGCGACCAGCCATCCGCCGGGCAGGCGTTCCGCTTCGGCCACGAGGCGGGTCGCCAGCGCCGTCCGCTCGGCCGCGCGGAGGCCCGCGAGCTGCCGCCGCGTCTCGGCGAACGTCTCCAGCCGCTGCCGCAGCCGGGCCGGCGCCTGGTCCGGCGGTACCTGCAGCAGTGCCGCCAGCTCGGTCAGCAGCGCGTGCTCGTGGTCGTAGTGGCGCAGCGCGTCGGACCCGGTGAGCGCCTCGATCCGGTGCAGCCCGGTGCCGATCGAGGTCTCGCCGACGATGTGCACGGGCCCGGCCTGCGAGCCGTGCCCGACATGCGTGCCGCCGCACAGTTCGCGGGAGGCGTCGCCGATGTCGACGATCCGCACGCGCTCGCCGTACTTCTCGCCGAACATCGCGATCGCGCCCGCCGCCTCCGCCTCCGCCCGGCTCGCCTCCCAGACCCGCACTTCGGGGTCGTCGAGCAGGTAGTCGTTCACCAGCGTCTGGACGTGGCCGAGGTCGACGCCGGTGACGTGGGAGTAGTCGAAGCGCAGCCGTCCGGGCTCCACCCGGGAGCCGCGCTGCGCCGCGTGCTCGCCCAGCATCGCGTGCAGCACGTGGGTCGCGCTGTGCGAGCGCGCCGTCGCCGCGCGCCGCGCCGCGTCCACGACCGCCTCCGCCTCCTCGCCGGTGCGCGGTTCTCCCGTGACGACGCGCGCCTTGTGGACGTGTCCCGGGCGGGTGTCGAGGATCTCCAGCAGCGCGCCGCCAGCGGTGCGCAGCGTGCCCGTGTCGCCGACCTGGCCGCCGCCCTCCGCGTAGAACGGGCTGCGGTCCAGGATCACCTCGACCTCGTCGCCCTCGGACGCGTGCGGGACGGTCCGCGACCCGTTGACGAGCGCGAGCACCCGGGATTCGGCGGTGGTCGAGCCGTATCCGACGAACTCGGTGCGGCCGGTCAGGTTCCGGAAGAGGTCGCGCCGGGCGACCGCTTCGTCCTTGCGGTCGCGGCCGGCGCGGTGCTCGCGGCGCCGCTGCTCGTCCAGGAGCCGCGCGAACGCGTCCTCGTCCACGGTCAGGCCCGCCGAGCGCGCCATGTCGATGGTCAGGTCGATCGGCAGGCCGTAGGTGTTGAGCAGGTCGAACGCGGTGCGGCCGGGAAGCACCGTGGTGCCCTGCGCGCGGGCCCGCGCGACCGCGGAGTCGAACAGCCGGGTGCCCAGCCGCAGCGTCCGGTCGAAGCCCTCCTCCTCCGCCGCGCAGACCTGGACGATCAGCTCGCGGTGGCGTTCGAGCTCGGGCCAGACGCGGCCGAGGTTGTCGACGACGCTCCCGGTGAGCGCGGGCAGCACCGGTTCGCCGGCGCCGAGCAGCCGCGCGTGCCGGACGGCGCGGCGCATGAGCCGGCGCAGCACGTGCCCGCGCCCGTCCTGGGACGGCAGCACGCCGTCGGCGATCAGGAACGCGACCGTCCGCGCGTGCTCCGCCGCCACCCTGCCGTCGCGTCCCGGGTCCTCCCGGCCCGCCAGTTCCTGGACGAGCCGCAGCGTCGGCGCCAGCAGGTCGGTCTCGCACAGCGTGCCGACGTCCTGCAGGATCATCGCGAGGCGGTCCAGGCCCAGGCCGGTGTCGATGCTCCTGGCGGGCAGCTCGCCGACGACCGGGTAGCCCTCCTTCGCCGGGCCCTCGCCCCGGACGTTCTGCATGAAGACGAGGTTCCAGATCTCCAGGTAGCGTTCGCCGTCCACCGCGGGCCCGCCCTCGCGCCCGAACGCCGGGCCCCGGTCGTAGTGCAGCTCCGACGACGGCCCGCACGGTCCGGGGACGCCCATCGACCAGTAGTTGTCGGCCATCCCGAGCCGCTGGATCCTGTCCGCGGGGACGCCGATCCGCCGCCACAGCCGTTCGGCCTCGTCGTCGTCGGTGTAGACGGTGGCCCACAGCCGCGCCGGATCGAGCCCGAAGCCGGTGGTGATCAGCTCCCACGCCCAGGCGGTCGCCTCCTCCTTGAAGTAGTCGCCGAAGGAGAAGTTGCCGAGCATCTCGAAGAACGTGGAGTGCCGCGCGGTGCGGCCCACGTTGTCGATGTCGGAGGTGCGCGCGCATTTCTGGACGGTCGCCGCCCGGGGGTGCTCCGGTACGGCCTGGCCGAGGAAGTACGGCTTGAACTGGTCCATTCCCGCGCCCGTCAGCAGCAGCGTGGGATCGGACGGGACGAGCGGGCTGGAGGGCACGACGCGATGGTCGCGTTCCGCGAAGAAGTCGAGGAACGTCCGGCGGATGTCAGTGGAGAGCATGGAACGGCCTCACGAGGTCGACGGGACGACGGCGCACACCGCCGAGCCGGGCCGGGCATGGCCGCCCGTTCCCCGGCTCGGCGCGGCTAGCTCGCCGCCCCACCTCGTAGTAGGCCATGCGCGCCAAAATACCTCGCGCCGGCGGCCGCGGACATCCGATTATTGGCGCGTGCGGTATGTCTACGTAGGTCCGGACGAGATCCGTGCGCGGGTGCGGCCGGGGGAGCGCGGGGCGCCGATCGGTTCGGCCGACGACGTGCGGCGCAGGCTGGACGCCCGGGAGCGGGACGAGCGCGACGAGCCTTTCACGTACGTGGTCGACCTCGGCGGCTCGCTGCGCCTGGCCCCGCGTCGCAGCGAGCATGTGGCGTGCGCGGGCGGGGAGCCCGTCCTGGCCGCCGGAGAGGTCGCCTTCGAGGCGGACGGCGAGTCCGTGGCCGTCGCCGCGATCAGCAATCAGTCGACCGGCTACTGCCCGGGCGCCGAGAGCTGGCCGGCGGTCGCCGCCGCGCTGGACCGCGCCGGGGTGCGGAGGCCGGACGGCTTCACCGACGAGTTCGTCTTCCGCCGCTGCGCCGCGTGCGGCGGACTCAACCTGGTGAAGGACGCCTACTTCGTGTGCGCCCTCTGCGACGCCGATCTTCCGGAGCCGTTCAGGACGTCCTGAGCCCCTCGGGCGCCGTCTCCTCGGCCTGGCGGGCGTCGTAGTCGGCGCGGGCCGCGTCGATCTTGTCCACGTGCGACTCCGCCCACTGGATGAACGCGGTGGCGGCGTCCAGCAGGGTCTCGCCGAGCGGGGTGAGGGCGTAGTCGACGTGCGGCGGCATGACGGGGTACATGGTCCGGCTGACCACGCCGTCGCGTTCCAGATTGCGCAGGGTGACGGTCAGCATCCGCTGGCTGATGCCGTCGATCTCGCGGCGCAGTTCGCCGAACCGCAGCGTCCGGCCGTTGAGGACCGCCAGCACGTGCAGCGACCACTTGTCGCCGACCCGGTCCAGGATCTCCCGGCCCCGGCAGCTGAGCGGCCGCATCTCCAGGGGAAGGCGCGGGCCCGCGCCTCGGGCCGCGGCGCTGTGATCCGCGCCATTCGGGACGATGCTGCGCTGCATGGTTATCTCCAGGTGACCAGGGCAGGTGAAAGTGCCTTCTTGTGCGCCCGGCGGGGCGGTCCGCACGATGAGAACGGTTCCTTTCCGGAAGCAGGTCATGGATAGGAACCTACTTACTGTGCAGAACCACTCCTAAGGAGACACGATGACGACCGAGGTTGTCGAGATCCCCGGCTATGTCGCGGGCACCTGGACCATCGACCCGCTGCACTCCACCGTGGGCTTCACGATCCGCCACCTCATGGTCAGCAAGGTGCGCGGCCGGTTCGGGACGTTCGAGGGCACGGTGGTCACCGGGGCCGACCCGCTCCAGTCGCGGGTCACCGCGACCGTCGACCTGGGCTCGATCGACACCGGCAACGCCCAGCGCGACGAGCACGTCCGCGCGGCCGACTTCCTGGACGCCGAGAAGTACCCGAGCATGACCTTCCGCTCCACCGGCGTCCGGGCGGGCGCGCGCGGGAACTTCGTGCTGGACGGCGAGCTCACGCTCCGGGAGGTGGCCCGCCAGGTGTCGTTCGACCTGGTCATCGAGGGCTTCGGGCCCGACCCGTTCCGCGCCGACGACCCGTTCAAGGGCGCGCGGGCCGGGTTCACCGCCACCACGGAGATCAACCGGCTGGACTTCGGGGTCGGCGACTCGTCCACGATCCCCGGCGGTGCGCTGGCCCTCAGCGAGAAGGTGCAGATCGTGCTGGAGATCGAGGCGATCCTGGACACCGGCGACGCCGCCTGACCACCGGTCAGCGGAGCAGCGGCGGGAGGTCGGCGAGGGTGGTGATCCGGGGCACGCCGGGGTCGTCGGCCGGGGCGGTGCCGGCGCGGTCCAGCCAGATGCCGCGCAGGCCGGCCGCCTGCGCGCCCCGGGCGTCGGTGGCCAGGCGGTCGCCGACGTACGCGGTCCGCTCGGGCGGCACCCCGGCGGTGCGGCACGCGAGGCGGAAGATCTCCGCGGCGGGCTTGGCGGAGCCGGCCTCCTCGGAGATCACCACGTGCGGGAAGCGGCCGGTCAGCCCGACCCCCGCGATCTTGGCGCGCTGCTGGTCGCCGTTGCCGTTGGTGATGATCCCGGTCACCAGGGGCCGGGGCGGGGCCGCCAGCGCTTCCAGGCAGGCGGCCACGTCGCCGAAGACGCGCCAAGCGCTCCCGGTACCGCTCCAGGTAGGACGCGATCCAGGCGTCGGCGCGGGAGGCGTCCCAGTCGCCGAGGCCCAGCTCGGCGGCCAGCATCGTGATCCGCACCCGCCGCTGCTCGGCGAAGTCCAGCTCGCCGGCCAGGTAGCGCAGGTAGACCAGCTCTTCCAGCTCGATCCAGCGGCGGGCCACGCCCGCCGCGTCGGCCTCGGGGAAGCAGGCCGCGGCCGCCGCGGCCGCCGCCGCGCCGTGGTCGAACAGGGTGCCGTCGAGATCGAACAGGACGGCCTCGGCGGGCCCGGCGCTCATGACCGCCCCACCTCGCCGAGGAAGCCCAGCAGGGCGGCGGTCAGCTCGGCGGGGGCGTCCTCCTGGACGAGATGCCCCGCCCCCTCGATGAGCCGCAGCCGCGCGCCCGGGATCGCGGCGGCCAGCTCGTGCGCCTTGGCCACCGGGATCCAGGCGTCGTCGGTGCCCCAGCACACCAGCACCGGGATGCCGATCTCCCCGTACCGGCCCTGGATCTCGTCGGTGAAGCGCTGGTCGGCCTGCGCGATCTGGCGGTAGAACGCGGCCTGCCCGGACTCGCCGAGCCACGGCTCCACGAGCGCGTCCAGCGTGGCCGGGTGCAGGCCGGGGCCGCTCGCCGAGGTCACATACTCGCGGACGAGCGCGCGGTGCAGCGCGGGCGGGAGCTGCTCGAACACCGCGGCGTTGGCGGCGACCAGCCGGAAGAACGGCGAGCCCCACGGCGCCAGCGCGACCGGGTCGACGACGGCGAGCGCGCGGTAGCGGGCGCCGTGCAGCAGGTGGGCGCGCAACGCGACGGCGCCGCCGAAGTCGTGCGCGACCACGAGCGGGTCGTCCAGGCCCCAGTGCTCCAGCAGCTCGGCGAAGATCCGGCCCTGGGCGGCGAGGGAGACGTCCTGGCCGGATGCCTTCTCCGACGCGCCGTATCCGGGCATGTCCCACACGTGCACCCGGTGCCCGGCGGACGCGAGGGCGCGGCCGACGCGGCGCCATACGTAGGATGAGAACGGCGTTCCGTGCAGCAGGACGAGCGGTGCGCCTTCGCCGAACGCGCTCCAGCGCACCTCGCCCGAACCACTGGCGAAGGTCTGGTCCAGCTTCCAGTCGTCCAACGCTCTCCCCGATCAGGTAGTGCCGATCACCGATTGTGCCAGCCGGGGACGGCGGAACGGGCCCCTGGCGGCGTCCGGAGGAGACCAGGGGCCCGTTGACCGGGGGAGGAAGGGGATCAGCCGAGACCGTTGCGGATCGCGGTGATCAGTTCACCTCCGGTGGTGTCGCCGCTGAGCTCCCAGAAGAACGACCCGGCCAGGCCCTGGTTCTTGGCGTAGGTCATCTTGCCGCCGAGGGTGGCCGGTGTGTCGTAGCCCCACCACTGGTCGCCGCACTTGGCGTACGCGGTGCCGGCGACGGTGCCGGTGGACGGGCAGCGGCCCTTGAGCACCTTGTAGTCCTCGATGCCCTGCTCGTAGGTGCCGGGCGCGGGTCCGGACGCCGAGCCGCCGGGCGCGCTCTGCGTGACCCCCCGCCAGCCGCGGCCGTAGAAGCCGACGCCGAGCAGCAGCTTGCTCGCCGGGACTCCCTTGGCCTTGAGCTTCTGGATCGCCGCGTCGGAATGGAAGCCCTGCACCGGGATCCCGGTGTAGGAGTTGAGCGGGGAGTGCGGGGCCGTCGGCCCGTCGGCGTCGAACGCGCCGAAGAAGTCGTAGGTCATCGGCAGGTACCAGTCGACGTACTGCGCGGCGCCCCCGTAGTCGGCGGCGTCGATCTTGCCGCCGGAGGTGCCGTCGGCGGTGATCGCCGCGGTGACCAGGTTGCCCGAGCCGAACCGCGACCGCAGCGCCGACATCATGGTGCGGAACGCCGCCGGCCCGCTGGTGTCGCAGGTCAGGCCGCAGGCGTTGGGGTACTCCCAGTCGATGTCGATGCCGTCGAACACGTCCGCCCAGCGCGGGTCCTCGACCAGCTTGTAGCAGGATTCGGCGAAGGCGGCCGGGTTGGCGGCGGCCTGGCCGAAGCCGCCCGACCAGCTCCAGCCGCCGAACGACCAGACGACCTTCAGGTGCGGGTACTTCTTCTTCAGCTTGCGGAGCTGGTTGAAGCTGCCGCGCAGGGCCCCGGTGTCCCAGGAGTCGGCCTGGCCGTCCACGCTCTCGCCCGCCTGGTAGAAGCGGTCGTAGTCGGCGTAGGAGTCGCCGATGGTGCACTGGCCGTTCTGGACGTTGCCGAAGGCGTAGTTGATGTGGGTCAGCTTCGCCGCCGAGCCGCTGGTGTCGATGTTCTTGACGTGGTAGTTGCGCTGGTAGACGCCCCACTGCGCGAAGTAGCCGATCACCTTGCGGGCGCCGGGCCCGGGCCCGGGATCCGGATCGGGATCGGGGTCCGGATCGGGGTCGGGCTGGCCGCCCGAGCCGTCGCAGGCGCCGCCGTTGACCGTGCAGCCGGAGATCCAGCCGGGGCCGGTGCCGTTGAAGCCGAAGCTCGCGGTGGCGCCCGCGGCGAGCGTGCCGTTCCAGCCGGTGTTGGCGAAGGTGTAGCGGCTTCGCCCGCCCGGCTGCTGGGACACCGTCCGGGTGGTGTCCCAGCTGGAGGTGATCGCGGTGCCGGCCGGGAGGTCGAACTCGACCTTCCAGCCGGACAGGCCGCTGGAGGTCCCGTTGGTGATCGTGCAGCGGCCCTCGAAGCCGGTGCCCCAGTCGGAGGTCTTGGCGCAGGCGGCGGTGACCGCCGCCGCCGACGCCGGTGGCGCGCTCACAAGCGCCGTGGACGCCGCGATCGTCAATGCGCCGGCGAGCGCGAGGACTCGCCGTCCGCCCGGTCTGGACATGGTTCTCCGTTCAGCTCGGCCCCCGAACCCAACATCAAACCCGCTCTCTCTTAGGAAAGTTTCCTAAGAATTTGGCCCGATGGTAGCGAGGCCGGAACGCTCCGGCAAGGGCCCCGGGACGACCTCCGGCGGCCTTCCGGGCGGCATCGGCGCTGGTCTAAGCCTCGGCCTGCGGACGTACGGCCGGGCGTCCGGCAGTGGGCCGGAGTGCGGAAAGGTGAAGGGAGGGGAACAGTGGCGGTGCCGGTCAGGCGGAACCGAACCAGCCGGGGATGTCGAGCCGGAAGAAGTCCTCGGGGGTGATCTTGCGGAGGTCCTCCTCCAGGGCGCGCAGCCGGTCGGCGCCCAGCTCGTCCGTCCAGCGGTCGCGGATCCGGTCGAACGCGGCCGACGAGCGGGCCAGCGAGTCGGCGCCGCGCGAGGTCAACCGGACGGTCTTGCGGCGGGCGTCCCACGGATCGGTCCCGCGCTCGACGTAGCCCAGCCGTTCCAGTGCCTCGACGGTCTTGCCGGCGGCCTGCTTGGAGATGCCCAGGCGCCGCCCCAACTCGACCGCGGTGGTGCCCTGCGGGCCGATCGCCTGGAAGACGAAGCCGTGCATCGGGCGCAGGTCGGGATGCCCTTCCCGGGCCAGGTCCGCGTGAACCTCGTCGATGGCCGTGCGGAACGCCATCAGCATCCGCAGCGGCAGCTCGAAGCCCGTGCCGGGCTCACTTGACATAAAAGACAACCTCATTGACTATATTCTCGACATGGACAACCACATTGACCATTCTAGGGAGACTCACCGATGACCCTCGTCCGCAGCGCCGACCGCCGCCGCACCGAGACGCCCAACGGAGTGATGACCACCCTCGCCTCACCCACCCAGGGCGGCGCCCGGACGGCCGTCTGGCACGTCGACATGGCCCCCGGACGCACCGGGCCACTGCACGCCTTCGACACCGAGCAGATCTGGAGCTGCCTGGATGGCGCCGCGACCATCGACCTCGGCGGCACAATCCTCACCGTCACGCCCGGGGACACCGTCGTGATGCCCGCCGACGTGCTCCGCCAGGTGACCACCGGTCCGTCCCACGGGTTCACCGCCGTCGTCGCCGCACCCGCCGGCACCCAGGCCTACACCCCGCGCGGCCACGAGGAGCCGGGCGACCTGGCGCCCAAGGGGGACGAGCGGCTCGTCCCCCGCTGGGCGCGGTGAGAACCGGCGGAGATCACGTGCCCAGGTAGGCCAGGACGGCCAGCACCCTGCGGTTGTCGTCCTCCGACGGCGGCAACCCCAGCTTGCTGAAGATGCTGTTGGTGTGCTTGCTGATCGCCTTCTCGGTCACGAACAGCGCCGAGGCGATCGCCGCGTTCGACCGGCCCTCGGCCATCAGCCCCAGCACCTCGCGCTCGCGGGGGGTCAGCGCCTGCAGCGGCTCCTCGCGGGCGTGCCGGGTCAGCAGCTGCGCCACGACGTCCGGATCCAGCGCGGTGCCCCCCGCGGCCACCCGGCGCACCGCGTCCACGAACTGGCTCACGTCCGACACCCGGTCCTTGAGCAGGTAGCCGATGCCGCCGGTGCTGTCGGACAGCAGCTCGCGCGCGTACAGCTGCTCCACATGCTGCGACAGCACCAGCACCGGCAGGCCCGGCACCTTCTCGCGCGCCTCCAGCGCCGCCCGCAGCCCCTCGTCGGTGAACGTCGGCGGCAGCCGCACGTCCACCACCGCCACGTCCGGACGGTGCTCGGTCAGCGCGCGCAGCAGCGAGGGCCCGTTGTCGACCGCCTCGACGACCTCGAACTTGAACGCCTCCAGCAGGCGGATCAGGCCGTCCCGGAGGAGGGCGAGGTCTTCGGCGATGACGACGCGCACGGCAGCTCCATGGTCACGATCGTGGGCCCTCCCGGCGGGCTCGTGACCGCCATCGTCCCATCGAAAGCGGCCAGCCGCCGTTCGATACCGCGCATTCCGCCGCCCTCGCCGGGATCGGCGCCGCCGCCGCCGTCGTCCCCGACGATCATCTGGAGCCGGTCCGCGCGGTGCTCGATCTGCACCCACGCCCGGGACGCGCCGCTGTGCTTGACGATGTTGGCCAGCATCTCCGCGACCGCGAAGTAGGCCGCCGACTCCACCGGCGCCTCGGCCCGTCCCGGCAGCTCGATCCGCACGTCCACGGGCAGCGGCAGGGACAGCGCCAGCGCCTGGACGGCACCGTCCAGGCCCCGCTCGGCCAGCACCGGCGGGTGGATGCCGCGGACGAGGCCGCGCAGTTCGGTCAGCGCCTGCCCGCTGGCCGACCGGGCCTCCGACAGCAGCTCCTGCGCCGCCTGCGGATCGTGCTTCATCAGCTCCTCGGCCAGGCCGATGTTCATGCTCAGCGCCACCAGCCGCGCCTGCGCGCCGTCGTGCAGGTCCCGCTCGATGCGGCGCAGCTCGGCGGCCGAGGCGTCCACCGTCTCGGTCCGGGTCTCGGTCAGCTCCCGCACCCGCTCGGCCAGCGCCGTCCGCGCGGGCGACAGCAGGGACTGCGAGAACAGCGCGTGGCCCTTCAGGATCGGCACGGCCGCCGGCAGCGAGCCCGCCGCCATCACCGCCCCCAGCGCCATGGCCCCCGTCACGCCCAGCAGGCCCCAGTCCTCGAGCGGCCAGAACGGGCCCCAGCCGTAGAAGGTGATCTGGCCGAGCCAGGGCGCGACGACGATCCCCTCGAGCCCGTACACCAGCAGCCCGGCCGGCAGCAGCCCCAGCAGCAGCCCGACCGGCATGTTCACCAGGAGCCACAGCAGGTCGCGCCAGGTCGCCGGATCGCCCAGCACCCACTTCAGGCGCCGGAACGGGTTCCGCGAAACCGGTTCGCGCCGGTACGGGACGGGGATCGGCACACCCGACCACTCCGCCGCCCACACCCGCTCCATGTTGGCCAAAGCGCGCACGGCCAGCAGCATCGGCGGCGCCAGCAGCACCCCGACGCCGAGCGGGATGAACACGATCGACAGCACCGCCAGCACGAACAGCGGGATGCCCGCGGCCAGTGCGATCACCGCCTGCACCAGCCCGCGCAGGCAGTTGAGGAGCCCGACCTGGACGATCCTGCGGCCACGCCCGTCGTCGTCGTTCATCGATGCCTCCAGGGGGTCGGCCCGGCCGCCTCGTCCGGGCCGGCGCGTGGTCACGAGGGCCGTGCGGCACGCGCCGTCGGCCCTTCCATTGTGGCGGGGACGGACGCCGCCTTCAGTGGTGCTAGGCCCACTTCAAGAGACAGGCTCGGGGGCATGTCGGGCCGGTCGCCGCCCCGCGCCCGTACTTCCGGGGTGACGCGACAAGCGGCCGCGTTACCTGCACAATGCATGGGCGACACTTCAGGGGAGAAAGCGAATCGACACAGTGACCGCATCCATCAGCCAGACACCCACCGACCCGGCCGCCGCCGACGGCGCCGCCGCGCAGGCCGCCCCACCGATCGCCCCGTCGATCACGGAGCGGATCGCGGCCGAGCTCGCCGTCAGGGAGGGCCAGGTACGGGTCGCCGTCGACCTGCTCGACGGCGGCGCCACGGTGCCGTTCATCGCCCGCTACCGCAAGGAGGCCACCGGCACCCTCGACGACGGCCAGCTGCGCACCCTGGAGGAGCGCCTGCGCTACCTGCGCGAGCTGGACGAGCGGCGCGCGGCGATCCTGGAGTCGATCGAGTCCCAGGGCAAGCTCACCGACGAGCTGCGCGCGCAGATCACCGCCGCCGAGTCCAAGGCCCGGCTGGAGGACATCTACCTGCCGTACAAGCCCAAGCGCCGCACCAAGGCGCAGATCGCCCGCGAGGCGGGGCTGGAGCCGCTGGCCGACCTGCTGCTGGGCGACCCCGCGCAGGACCCGAAGGCCGCCGCCGCCGGCCACGTCGACCCCGAGAAGGGCGTCGCGGACGAGAACGCCGCGCTGGAGGGCGCCCGCGCCATCCTGGTCGAGCGGTTCGCCGAGGACGCCGACCTGATCGGCACGCTGCGGGAGCGCATGTGGACACAGGGCCGCATGCTCTCGAAGGTGCGCGAGGGCAAAGAGGAGGCCGGCGCCAAGTTCGCCGACTACTTCGACTTCGCCGAGCCGTTCGACAAGCTGCCCTCGCACCGCATCCTCGCGCTGTTCCGCGGCGAGAAGGAAGAGGTCCTCGACCTCGACCTGGAGCCCGAGGCCGCGCCGGAGGAGGCGGAGGGCCCGGCGGCGCGCAGCTCCTACGAGGCGGAGATCGCCCGGCGGTTCGAGATCTCCGACCAGGGCCGTCCCGCCGACCGCTGGCTGTCCGACGCGGTGCGCTGGGCCTGGCGTACCCGCATCCTGGTGCACCTGGGCATCGACCTGCGCACCCGGCTGCGCCAGGACGCCGAGGACGAGGCCGTCCGGGTGTTCGCCGCCAACCTGCGCGACCTGCTGCTGGCCGCGCCCGCCGGGACGCGGTCCACGATGGGCCTGGACCCGGGCCTGCGCACCGGCGTCAAGGTCGCCGTCGTGGACGCCACCGGCAAGGTCGTGGCCACCGAGACGATCTACCCGCACACGGGCGCGGCGGGGCGCCGCTGGGACGAGTCGATCGAGGTCCTGGCCCGGCTCGCCCGCGCGCACTCGGTCGATCTGGTCGCCATCGGCAACGGCACCGCGTCCCGGGAGACCGACAAGCTCGCCGCCGACCTGATCGCCCGCCACCCCGACCTGCGGCTCACCAAGGCCATGGTGTCGGAGGCGGGCGCGTCGGTGTACTCGGCGTCGGCGTACGCCGCGCGCGAGCTGCCCGACCTGGACGTCTCGCTGCGCGGCGCGGTCTCGATCGCCCGCCGGCTGCAGGACCCGCTGGCCGAGCTGGTCAAGATCGACCCCAAGTCCATCGGGGTCGGGCAGTACCAGCACGACGTGTCGGAGGTGAAGCTGTCCCGGTCGCTGGACGCCGTCGTCGAGGACGCGGTGAACGCGGTCGGCGTCGACGTCAACACCGCCTCGGCGCCGCTGCTCACCCGGGTGTCGGGCATCGCCGAGGGGCTGGCGGAGAACATCGTCGCGCACCGCGACGCCAACGGCCCGTTCAGCACCCGCGACGGGCTCAAGGAGGTGCCGCGCCTCGGCCCCAAGGCGTTCGAGCAGTGCGCGGGCTTCCTGCGGATCCCCGGCGGCACCGACCCGCTGGACGCCTCCAGCGTCCACCCCGAGGCGTACCCGGTGGCGCGCCGGATCGTGGCCGCGGGGGGCGGCGACATCCGCGGCCTGGTCGGCAACACCGCCGCGCTGCGCGCGCTGCGCCCGGCCGACTTCGTGGACGACACGTTCGGCCTGCCGACGGTGACCGACATCCTGGCCGAGCTGGAGAAGCCCGGCCGCGACCCCCGCCCGGCGTTCCGCACCGCCGTGTTCAAGGAGGGCGTCGACACGCCCGCCGACCTGGAGCCGGGAATGATCCTGGAGGGGGTCGTCACCAACGTCGCGGCGTTCGGGGCGTTCGTGGACGTCGGCGTGCACCAGGACGGCCTGGTGCACATCTCGGCGATGTCGAACAAGTACGTCGAGGACCCGCGTGACGTGGTGAAGCCCGGCGACATCGTCCGGGTGAAGGTCCTGGACGTGGACCTGAAGCGCAAGCGGATCTCGCTCACCCTGCGGCTCGACGACGGCTCCCGCACGGGCGGGGGCGAGCGCGGCGGTCAGGGCGGCGGTGGCCGTCCGCAGCGCCAGGGCGGGCGCGGCAGCCAGGGCGGACGCGGCGGCCAGGGCGGCCAGGGCGGCCAGAGTGGCCGTGGCGGGCAGCCGGGCGGGCGCGGTGGGCGCGGCGGGTCCAGCGGCGGCGGCCGCGGGGCAGGCGGTGGTTCGGGCGGGGGTTCGGGCGGGGGTTCGGGCGGTGGCGGCGCCATGGCGGACGCGCTGCGCCGGGCCGGGCTCGACAAGGGCCTGCCGGGCTCAGGCTCGGACGGCGGCGGCCAGGGAGGCGGCAAGGGCGGCGGCAAGGGAGGCAAGCGCCGCCGCTAGGGCGTGCGCGGCGTGTCGCGGATTACGGGCGACCGTAACCGGGGCACGCCGTGATCGTCCGACCGGTTGCACAATGTCACACTCTGGCGGCACTTCAGTGATATCGGTGCGGTCGTGTGGCTCATCTGATAGACCGCTCATCCGCGGTGCGTGACCGTCGTCACGGGCGCGGTCCGCGACCGATCCGGAACTTCCCGCCGAACCGGGCGGGGCCCGGGTGGGTGAGTGTCCGCAGTCCTCGCCCGTACCCCATAGACTTGGCGCGCGACGGCGCGGAGCCAATCATCGGCGTGCCCGTTCCTGCCGCCTGACAGCTTCAGAGACCGGACGGGCGAGTACGCGCCGAACGCCGCGGCCGAGACAGCGCCCGATCAAGGAGACCAACCCCAGTGAAGACCGATGTCGAGGAGCTGACCCCCACGCGGGTCAAGCTCACCGTCGAGGTTCCGTTCGACGAGCTCAAGCCGAACCTCGACAAGGCGTACAAGGAGATCTCCCAGCAGGTGCGGATCAAGGGCTTCCGGCCCGGCAAGGTCCCCGCCCCGCTGATCGACAAGTACGTCGGCCGGGGTGCGGTCCTGCAGGAGGCGGTCAACGACGCGCTTCCCGAGCTGTACGGCCGCGCCGTCGAGGAGAGCGAGATCTTCGTCCTCGGCCAGCCCGACGTGGAGGTGACCGAGCTCGAGGACGGCACCCAGTTCGCCTTCACCGCCGAGGTCGACATCCGGCCCAAGTTCGAGGTGCCCGAGTACGACGGCCTCGAGGTCACCGTCGACGACGCCGAGGTCGGCGACGAGCAGGTCGAGGAGACCATCGGCAACCTGCGCGAGCGGTTCGCCTCCCTGACCGCCGCCGACCGGCCGATCGAGGAGGGCGACTTCGCCACCATCGACCTGGTCGCCAAGATCGACGGCGAGACCGTCGAGGACGCCTCCACCAGCGGCTACTCCTACGAGGTCGGCAGCAAGTCGGCCATCGAGGGCCTCGACGAGGCGCTGCCGGGCCTGTCGGCGGAGGAGGACAAGACCTTCACCAGCACCCTGGTCGGCGGCGAGCACGCCGGCGAGGAGGCCGAGATCACCGTCACCGTGCAGAGCGTCAAGGTCAAGAACCTGCCGGAGCTGGACGACGACTTCGCCCAGATGGCCAGCGAGTTCGACACCATCGACGAGCTGCGCGAGGACGTCCGCACCCGGCTGGGCCGGCAGGTCAAGCTGCAGCAGATCTCCGACGCGCGCGACAAGGCGCTGGAGGCCCTGCTGGAGCGCGTCGACATCCCGCTGCCCGACAAGGTGGTCGACGAGGAGATCCAGCGCCGCGAGCAGCAGCTGGAGCAGCAGCTCCAGATGGCCGGGATGACCAAGGCCGACTACCTCAAGGACGAGGAGAAGTCCGAGGAGGACTTCGAGACCGAGGTCGCCCAGGCGGCCCGGCAGGCGGTCAAGGGCGGCTTCGTGCTCGACCAGCTCGCCGTCCAGGAGGAGCTGGGCGTCGAGAACGAGGAGCTCAGCGAGTACGTCGTCACCCAGGCCATGCAGATGGGCGTGCAGCCGCAGCAGCTGGCCGAGTACCTCACCGAGAACAACCAGCTCCCGGCGGTCGTGTCGGAGGTGCTGCGCAGCAAGGCGCTCAACCTGCTGGTCGAGCACGTCACGGTGAAGGACGAGTCCGGCAACGTGATCGACGTCGAGGCCGTGCGGCGCGAGCTGAACGGCGAGACGGGCGAGACCGTCCAGGCCACCGAGGACGCGGAGGCCGAGGACACCGAGACCGAGGACACCGAGGGCACCGAGGACGTCGCCGAGGCGACCGAGACCGAGGCGACCGAGACCGAGGCCGCCGAGAGCGAGACCGAGGCGCCGGCCGCCGAGGAGGAGCCCAAGAAGGACGCCTGACCAGGTCGCGCCAACCCGGGCGATTCCGGTCGCCGATCACCCGCCCCGCCGGGCGGGTGATCCGGGCCCGCGCGCCCGACCGTACCAAGGAGCGCCCCGTGCCCGGCTCCGGGCCCGGGGCGCTCCCCGTTCCATGAGATCTCCATGCGCGGGTACGCCCCCAGCGAAAAGGAGGCCCTACCGGCTTAACCGGGCCCCGGGGCGCGTTAATGTCCAATCATCCGAACCGATAAAAGGACCGGAGGAACACCCGGTGAGCATGCCTCCGACTTTCGACGAGTCGTCGCGGATCCAGGCGCGGGTCGCCGAGGCGCCCCTGCTGCCTCTGGGCGACCAGCTCTTCCAGCGGCTGCTGCGCGAGCGGATCATCTTCCTCGGCCAGCAGGTCGACGATGACATCTCCAACCGCATCTGCGCCGAGCTTCTGCTGCTGTCCGCCGAGGACGGCCGCCGCGACATCACCCTCTACATCAATTCGCCCGGCGGCTCGGTGACGGCCGGCATGGCGATCTACGACATCATGCAGTACGTGCCCAACGACGTGGTGACGGTCGGGATGGGCCTGGCCGCCTCGATGGGCCAGTTCCTGCTCTGCGCCGGCACGACCGGCAAGCGCTACGCCCTGCCGCACGCGCGCATCATGATGCACCAGCCGTCCGGCGGCATCGGGGGCACCGCCTCCGACATCAAGATCCAGGCCGAGCAGATGCTGTACGTGAAGAAGAC
This sequence comes from Actinomadura vinacea, assembly GCF_039532545.1. NCBI lineage: Bacteria > Bacillati > Actinomycetota > Actinomycetes > Streptosporangiales > Thermomonosporaceae > Actinomadura > Actinomadura vinacea. Next base: position 82,568 of record NZ_BAAARW010000035.1, read on the forward strand.
GCTCGCCGAGAAGATCGCCGAACACACCGGGCAGGCGCTCGAGCAGATCGAGCGCGACTCCGACCGCGACCGCTGGTTCACCGCCGGCGAGGCCAAGGACTACGGCTTCGTCGACCACGTGGTGCTCAGCGCCAACCAGGTGCCCTCCCAGGGCCCCGTCTCCTGACGACCTGAATCCTCAGCGGAGGCACACAGTGAGCGATCTGATCCGACCCGGCTTCGGCGATCTGGTCCGGCCGGGCGTCCAGTCCGGTGGCGGCCCGCTGCCGGTCGACAACCGTTACATCATCCCCTCCTTCGTCGAGCGCACCACGTACGGGGTCAAGGAGATGAACCCGTACAACAAGCTCTTCGAGGAGCGGATCATCTTCCTCGGGGTGCAGATCGACGACGCGTCCGCCAACGACGTGATGGCCCAGCTGCTCACGCTGGAGTCGATCGACCCCGACCGCGACATCAGCATCTACATCAACTCGCCCGGCGGCTCGTTCACCGCCATGACGGCGATCTACGACACGATGCAGTTCGTCAAGCCCGACATCCAGACGGTCTGCATCGGCCAGGCGGCCTCCGCGGCGGCGGTGCTGCTGTCCGCCGGCACGCCCGGCAAGCGCGCCGCGCTGCCGCACTCGCGGATCCTCATCCACCAGCCCGCCACCGAGGGCACCTACGGGCAGTCCAGCGACATCGAGATCCAGGCCCGCGAGATCATGCGGATCCGCGACCAACTGGAGACGATCCTCGCCCGGCACAGCGGCAAGAGCGTGGACGATGTCCGGTTCGACATCGAGCGCGACAAGATCTTGACGGCGGACGAGGCCAAGGACTACGGCTTGGTCGACGACGTCTTCCTCAGCAGGAAGCGCAAGGCCGAGGTAGTGTCGTCCTGAGACGGCACGCGGACCTGGGAAACCCTCAGCCCGGTCGTGATACTTCCGGGCGGGGGGCTTACCAAGTCCCGTTCAGGCGGTAACGTCGAGTCCAACGTCGAAAGCCTTCGGGACGCAACCGAGCTGCGCCGCATCCTCCAAGGCGGGCGGCCCCACGAAAAGGAGACAGTTGGGTGGCACGCATCGGCGACGGTGGTGATCTGCTCAAGTGCTCGTTCTGCGGGAAGAGCCAAAAGCAGGTCAAAAAGCTCATCGCGGGTCCGGGCGTGTACATCTGCGACGAGTGCATCGATCTCTGTAACGAGATCATCGAGGAGGAGCTCTCCGAGACCTCCGACCTCAAGTGGGACAGCCTGCCCAAACCGCGGGAGATCTACGAGTTCCTCGACTCCTACGTCATCGGGCAGGACACGGCGAAGAAGGCACTGTCCGTCGCCGTCTACAACCACTACAAGCGCATCCAGTCCGGTGACACGGGGCGGGACGACACCGTCGAGCTCGGCAAGTCGAACATCCTGCTGCTGGGCCCCACCGGTTCGGGTAAGACGCTGCTCGCGCAGACGCTCGCCAAACTCCTCAACGTGCCGTTCGCGATCGCGGACGCGACGGCGCTCACTGAGGCGGGCTATGTCGGCGAGGATGTGGAGAACATCCTCCTCAAACTGATCCAGGCGGCCGACTACGACGTCAAGAAGGCCGAGACCGGGATCATCTACATCGACGAGGTCGACAAGATCGCTCGCAAGAGCGAGAACCCGTCGATCACCCGGGACGTCTCGGGCGAGGGCGTCCAGCAGGCACTGCTGAAGATCCTGGAGGGCACCACCGCGAGCGTCCCGCCGCAGGGCGGCCGCAAGCACCCCCACCAGGAGTTCATCCAGATCGACACCACCAACGTGCTGTTCATCTGCGGTGGCGCCTTCGCCGGGCTGGAGAAGATCGTCGAGTCCCGGGTCGGCAAGCAGGGCATGGGCTTCGGCGCGGTGATCCGCTCCAAGTCCGAGTTCGACGAGTCGGTGAACGTACTCGGCGAGGTGATGCCCGAGGACCTGCTGAAGTTCGGCATGATCCCCGAGTTCATCGGCCGGCTCCCGGTGATCACCAGCGTGCACAACCTCGACCGCGAGGCCCTGATCAACATCCTGACCGAGCCGAAGAACGCCCTGGTCCGCCAGTACCACCGGCTGTTCGAGCTCGACGGGGTCGACCTGGAGTTCACCGACGACGCCCTGGAGGCGATCGCCGACCAGGCCATCCTCCGCGGCACCGGCGCCCGCGGCCTGCGCGCCATCATGGAAGAGGTCCTCCTCTCGGTGATGTACGAGGTCCCGAGCCGCCAGGACGTGGCCCGCGTCGTCATCACCCGCGAGGCCGTCCTGGAACACGTCAACCCGACCCTCGTCCCACGCGAACGCACCAAGCGTGAACCCAGAGAAAAGAGCGCCTGAGGAGGAGGGAGGGGGCACGGGAGCAGTGTGTCCGCGGAAAGCGCGGACCGGTGCCCCCTCCTCGTGCTGGCCCAGGGGGGCGACCCCCTGGAACCCCCGATGGTGCACGGGGCTGGTGTCTGTGCAGGCTAGGGACCGCTGCCCCTCGGCCGTGCTGTATTGATCTGGGGCCAGCCCCCGGCCGGGGGACGGCCACATCCAATCGGGCCCGCATCCACGCCCTCTGGCAGGGGCTCCGCCCCCACACCCCCTTGGGGCTCCGGGGCATCTGGGGGGCCACCCCCAGGTGGGACGGACGGCCTCCCAAACCCCGGCAGGGGCTCCACCCGTAGCCCGAGGGGGGCGGGTCTGGTCGTGTCCTGGTGAGATCGCCGGGGCACACGCCCCCGACTCACCTAAAACTCGCCGCAGGGCGGCACCCCTGGCGGGGCTCTGCCCTGCCCTGTGTGTGCTTGAGGTAGACCCGCGGGGGTTACCCCCTCGGTTAGCCGCGCCTGACAAAGCCGCGCGTGGTGCACTGGGGGTGCGCGGTTCTCGGCCCGAGCCAGATCGCTTGCCGTGGCCGCCGTCTGTGGCCTGATCAGGGCGGGGGCGGGGTCAGGTGGGGTTGCGGGTGGATTCGCCCAGGCCGGCTTCGCGGGCCAGGACGATGGCCTGGGCGCGGTCGGCCACGTGCAGCTTCATGAAGATGTTGCTGACGTGGTTGCGGACGGTCTTCTGGCTGAGGAAGAGCGTCGCGGCGATGTCCTGGTTGCTGCGGCCCTGCGCGATCAGTTCGAGTACCTCCCGTTCCCGCTCGGTAAGTTGCGGGAACGCGGTCTGGCGCGGGTCCGGCATGTCGGTGAAGTAGGTGAGCACGCGGCGGGCGATCTCCGGGCCGTAGATGGCCTCGCCGGCGGCGACCGCGCGGACGGCGCGGGCGATCTCCTCGGCGCCCGACTCCTTGAGCAGGTAGCCGCGGGCGCCGGCGCGCATGGCCGCGAAGACCGAGTCGTCGTCCTGGAACATCGTCAGGACCAGCACCCCGATGCGGGGACTGGTGCGGGTGATGGTGCGGGTGGCCTCGATGCCGTTGCCGCCGGGCATGTGCAGGTCCATGACGACCACGTCGGGCTGCAGTTCGGCCGCCATCCGCACCGCGTCGGGGCCGCTTTCGGCCTCGCCGACCACTTCGACGCCCAGTGCCTGCAGCAGCCCCTTCAGGCCCTGCCGGAAGACCGGATGGTCGTCGGTGATGAGGACTCGGATGCCCTCCGCGCTCATGCCCGCCCGCTTTCGCCGGTGAAAGCCCGATGGTAGCCGGGCACGGCCAGCGGCAGGCGGGCGGAGACGATCGTGCCCACGCCGGGGCGGGAGGTGACGGTGCAGCCGCCGCCGACCTCGGCCGCCCACTCCCGCATCCGGGCCAGCCCGCCGGTGCGGGGCGGTCCGGCGCCGCGGACGGCCTCGGGCAGCCCGACCCCGGAGTCGGCGATCATGATGTGCAGTTCGGCGTCCCGGCTGAGCAGCACCAGCGTGGTGGCCGCCCGGGCGTGCTTGCGGATGTTCTCGACGGACTCCTCGACGATGCGGTACGCGGCGACCTCGACCGCGGCGGGCAGATCGGTCCGGTCGCCCTCGAAGCGGACGTCCACCCGGTCGCAGCAGCCCTCGGCCAGCGACTCGATCGCCGCCGGCAGGCCCAGATCGTCCAGGGCGGGCGGGCGCAGGCCGTGCGCCAGCTCGCGGATCTCGCCCACGGTGGTGGCCAGCCGGTCGCGCAGCTCCGACAGCACCGGCTCGATCCGCTCCGGCTCGCCGGCCAGGGTGATCCGGGCGGTGTCCAGCGACATGGCCAGGCTGGCCAGGGTGGGGCCGAGGCCGTCGTGCAGGTCGTGCCGGAGGCGGCGGCGCTCCTCCTCCCGGGTGGCCAGGATCCGTTCCCGGGAACGCTGCAGGTCGGTCGTCAGCCGGGTGAGGTGCGGGATGTGCGCCAGATGCGCGACCGCCGCGCCCGCGGCGAAGGCCGCCGCCAGCCCGGCCGTGCGCGCCACCACCGATCGCATCCCGCCCCCTTCCCGTCGAGTCCGGACGCCGTTGTCCAGCCTCGCCGGTGGGACGACCCGGTGTCAGGTGACCGGAGTCCCGACCATCGCGGGATCAGTCCTCGATGTCGTCGCGCATGCGGCGCATCGTGGAGGCCACGCTGGAGTAGCTGACGCTGTTGGACGACGACAGCGAGCCCCCGTCGGGGATCGGCATGATGGTGCCGAACGAGCTGTCGGTGGACCAGGCGCAGATGGCGGTGGTGTAGGTCGACAGCGTCGACTGCCGGTTGCGGACGGTGCTGCACACCGCCTCGCCGTCACCGCCGGCGTCCGAGATCGGAATGGTGATCGTCGAGACGTTGCTGGAGATCTCGGCGTTCACGGCGCTGCGCCACTGGGAGTAGAGCTCGTCCGCATCGAAGTCGCCGGTGCCGCCCACGAACAGGTACTTCTCCGACCCCGAGCCGTAAACGGCGGTCTTCACCTCGGTGATCTTGTAGCCGGTGGCCCGCCGGATGATCGACCGCTGCGAGCTGAGCTGGGAGGAGATCCGGCTCTCGGTCGTGTAGTCGCGGGTCATCCCGCCGGCGGTGTAGGGGGTGTTGATCTCGTGCTTGCTGGTCGCGCCGATCACCACCACGACCACCACGACCAGCACGGTGAGGATCAGCCCGATACCGATGATCAGGCCGATGATCAGACCGGCCCCGGACGAGCGGCGCGGCGGGGGCGGGGCGAAGCCGGGCCCGGGGGCGCCGTAACCGTAGCCCGGGGGACCTCCGGGCGCGGGCGGGGGGTTCCAACCGCTCATATCCAAACTCCTTGTCGCACTCGGCCGGGCGGGTCAGGGGATGCCCTTCCGGCGAGGTTCCGCATCTTGCAGCCGATCTCTTTGACGCATCAGGGCGTCGGGGCGTTCTACCTTTTCGGGACCCGTAGAATCTGGCTCCGTGACGACGCCCAGCCATGAGCGCGGCCCAGGGGCCGCCGAGGTCGATCTGCCCACCCAGTACCAGCCCGCGAACGTCGAGGGCAGGCTCTACGAACGCTGGGTATCGGCCGGGCTGTTCACCGCCGACCCGGGCCGGCGGCCTGACGCCCCCGCGTACTCCATCGTGATCCCGCCACCTAATGTGACAGGTTCGCTGCATATGGGCCATGCCCTGGATCACTCCATCCAGGACGCGCTGGTCCGCCGGCGCCGCATGCAGGGGTATGAGGCGCTGTGGGCGCCGGGCATGGACCACGCCGGCATCGCCACCCAGAACGTGGTGGAGCGGGAGCTTGCCAAGGAGGGCAAATCCCGGCATGACCTGGGCCGGGAGGCGTTCGTCGAGCGGGTCTGGAAGTGGAAGGCCGAGTCCGGCGGCCGGATCCTGGGGCAGATGCGCCGGCTGGGCGACAGCGTCGACTGGACGCGCGAGGCGTTCACGATGGACGACCGCCGTGCGCGCGCCGTTCGCACGATCTTCAAGCGGCTGTTCGACGACGGCCTCATCTACCGCGCCGAGCGGATCATCAACTGGTGCCCGCGCTGCCTGACCGCGCTGTCGGACATCGAGGTGGAGCACGCCGAGCGCGAGGGCGAGCTGGTCTCGATCCGGTACGGCTCGGGCGACGCCGAGATCGTGGTCGCCACGACCCGGGCGGAGACGATGCTGGGCGACACGGCGGTGGCCGTCAACCCCGACGACGAGCGCTACCGGCACCTGGTGGGGCGCGAGATCGAGCTGCCGCTGACCGGCCGTTCCATCCCGGTGGTCGCCGACGCGCACGTCGACCCGGAGTTCGGCACCGGCGCGGTGAAGGTGACCCCGGCGCACGACCCCAACGACTTCGAGATCGGCCGGCGGCACGACCTGCCGCTTCTGACGATCATGGACGAGCGGGGTGTGATCACCGCGCACGGCCCGTTCCAGGGTCTGGACCGGTTCGAGGCGCGCCCGGCGGTGGTGGCGGCACTGCGGGAGCAGGGCCGGATCGTCAAGGAGGTCCGCCCGTACGAGCACGCGGTCGGCCACTGCCAGCGCTGCTCCACGGTCGTCGAGCCGCGCGTGTCGCTGCAGTGGTTCGTCAAGGTGGCGCCGCTGGCGAAGGCGGCCGGTGACGCGGTCCGGGACGGGCGGGTCGCGATCCACCCGCCGGAGATGGCCGCCCGCTACTTCGAGTGGGTCGACAACATGCACGACTGGTGCATCAGCCGCCAGCTGTGGTGGGGGCACCGCATCCCCGTCTGGTACGGCCCGGACGGCGAGGTCCGCTGCCCGGGGCCGGACGAGGAGCCGCCGGCCGGGTGGACGCAGGACACCGACGTCCTCGACACCTGGTTCTCCTCGGCGCTGTGGCCGTTCTCCACGCTCGGCTGGCCGGAGCGCACCGCCGACCTCGACCGCTTCTACCCGACGTCGGTGCTGGTCACCGGCTACGACATCCTGTTCTTCTGGGTCGCCCGGATGATGATGTTCGGCCTGTACGCGATGGACGGCGCCGAGCCCTTCAAGACCATCGCGCTGCACGGCATGGTCCGCGACCAGCACGGCAAGAAGATGTCCAAGTCGTTCGGCAACGTGGTCGACCCGCTGGACTGGATCGACCGCTACGGCGCCGACGCGACCCGGTTCACGCTGCTGCGCGGCGCGAACCCGGGCGGCGACGTCCCGGTGGCCGAGGACTGGGCGCAGGGCTCCCGCAACTTCTGCAACAAGCTGTGGAACGCCACCCGCTTCGCGCTGATGAACGGCGCGCACGTGCGCGGCGAGCTGCCGCCCGCCGCCGAGCTGACCACGGTCGACAACTGGATCCTGTCCCGGCTGAACCGGGTGATCGCCGAGGTCGACGCGCAGCTGGAGGGCTTCGATTTCGCCAAGGCGTGCGAGACGCTCTACCACTTCGCGTGGGACGAGGTCTGCGACTGGTACGTGGAGCTGGCCAAGGTGCAGCTCGCCGATGAGAAGGCCGCGGCGACGCGACGCGTCCTGGGCGAGGTCCTCGACAAGCTGCTGCGCCTGCTGCACCCGGTGGTCCCGTTCGTCACCGAGGAGCTGTGGACGTCGCTGTCGCAGGCCGAGACGCTGCTGCGGGCGGAGTGGCCGGCCGCGGACGCGTCCCGGCACGACGCCGGGGCGGAGGCCGAGGTGGAGTCGCTGCAGCGGATGGTCACCGAGGTGCGGCGCTTCCGCAGCGACCAGGGGCTGAAGCCGGGGCAGCGGGTCGCCGCGGCCCTGGAGTTCGGCGGGTCGCCGCTGGTCGTCCACGAGGAGGGCGTCCGCACGCTGCTGCGGCTCACCGAGCCGGGCGAGGGGTTCTCGGCGACGGCGTCGCTGCCGGTGGAGGGCGTGACGGTGCGGCTCGACACGGCCGGCGTCATCGACGTCGCGGCGGAGCGCAGGCGGCTGGAGAAGGACCTGGCCGCCGCCCGCAAGGAGGCCGACCAGGCCCGGCGGAAGCTGGCGAACGAGGCGTTCATGGCCAAGGCCCCCGAGGCCGTCGTCGCCAAGAACCGCGACCGGCTGGCCCAGTCGGAGACCGACATCGAGCGCCTGGAGGCGCAACTGGCCGCGCTGCCAGGCTGACCGCCCGCGCGTCGCGCGTTCCCTCGGCGTCCGCGCCGGGGGAATGCGTGAACCCGCCGCGAGCGGCGCGCGTCATGGCTACGATCTTTGATCCGTGGGAATACTCCTTCGGGAGCGTAATGACTGAATCGCCCCCCCGGCCCGAAATGCCGTCCGACGATCTGAACGCTCCGCAGCTCATCCCGCGTGTCGCGGGCGAGGGCGACGCGTCGGCGGACGCCGCCCGGCCGTTCATGATGCCGCCCGCGCCGCTGCCGGTGGCCCCGTGGTGGGCCTCGTCCACCCCGGACCCGACGCCGCCGCCATCGGTGACCGGCCTGCGGCCCGCGCCGCCGCCGCCCACTGTGATCGACCCGATCCCGGTGAGGGCGGCGCCGCCCCCCGATCCGGCCGCGATCGTCGCGGGCCCTCCCCCTCCGGGGGGCGAGCCGCCGCCCCCGCTGCCCGCGCCGGGCGACATCATGCTCGTGCCGGCGCCCGCGCCCTCACCCGAGGCCGCCCGGGTCGCGCCGCCGCCTCCGGCCCCCGCGGCCCCGCCCGAACCGCCTCCCGCACCTCCCGCGGCCCCCGACGCCTTCGTCGACCAGGTCATCTCGACCGGCCCTCAGCACGTCTGGCACGCCACAGACCAGCATTGGACGCCGCGACCCCCGGCCCCGCCGGCCCCCGCCCCGCCGCGTCCGGCCCCCGAACGCAAGTCGAAGACCGGGCTGATGGCGGCCGTCGCCGTTGGAGTGGGCGTCCTCGCGGCGGCCGTCACGGCCGTCCTGGTCGTGGTCGCGGGCGGTGACGACGTTCCGCTGCGCAAGGTCGCCGCGGCCGGAACGGCCGGGGGCCTTCGCAAGGATCCCTCGGCCCCGGCGATGAGCTCCGCCTACCCGTTCGTCATCGCCGCGATCCGGGCCGGTGGCGTCGAGAAGGCCGCCACCGCCCGCGGCGTCTACCGCGACCAGGTGAACGGGGCGCAGAGCATTCTTTTCCTGGGCGGCACGGCCGCCATCGGCGACCCGGCCGCGTTCCTGAAGAAGGCCCGTCCCAGCACGGTCCTCACGGCCGCGAAGACCCCGCCGGGCAAGGCGGGCGGCCAGATCTCGTGCGGGACGTTCGCCGTCCTGAGGGAGACCCACCTCTTCTGCGCCTGGGCCACCGAGAACTCCTTCGGCTTCGTCGCCTCGAACGAGCCGGCGGCAGCGGCCCGGCCCAACGCCCTGGCCCCGCTGACGCTGCGCATGCGCACCGACTTGGAGAAAAGGACGTCCTGAAGGCGGGCCACCCGATCGGGGCGCCGCCCGAGCCCGCACCAGACCGGATGACGCGTTTCCGCCGAACGCGCCGATCCTCCCCTCTAAGATCATCTTCCTGGTCCGGCAATGGTCGTCCTCATTGATCGATTCGAGGTCGGTCGCGGGGTCCGATCACGCCCGTCCGGTTCGAGGTGGAGGTCTCGTTTCTGTGCGTTCACGTTTGATGTCGCGGCGGCGGTTCTTCGGGTTGGGCGGGACGAGCGCGGCCGCGGTCGTGCTCGGCACGGGCGTGCTGGGCGGGGAGAGCGCCGCGGCCCGGACCCTGCGCAAGAGCAACCCGTTCACGCTGGGCGTCGCATCGGGCGATCCGCTGCCGCACGGGTTCGTCCTGTGGACCCGGCTGGCGCCCGAGCCCTTCGCGGCCGACGGCGGTGGCGGTATGCCCTCCCACAGCGTCCGGGTCGAGTACGAGGTGGCCCGGGACGAGCGGTTCCAGAGCGTCGTCCGGCGCGGCGCCGCGGTGGCCTCGCCGGAACTGGGCCACTCGGTGCATCCCGAGGTCCATGGGCTCGAACCCGATCGCGAGTACTTCTACCGCTTCCGCGCGGGCGGTGAGATCTCCCCGGTCGGCCGGACCCGCACGACACCGGCCGCCGCCTCCATGCCCCGCGAGCTCAACTTCGCCTTCACGTCCTGCGCGGCCTGGCACGACGGGTACTTCACCGCCTACGACCACATGGCCGAGGAGGACCTCGACCTCATCGTGCACCTCGGCGACTACATCTACGAGTTGGAGATCAACGCGGCCAACAACCAGCGCGCTGAGGCCGCGCCGCCCCAGCTCGGCACCGAGGCGTTCGACCTGGCCCGGTACCGGCTGCAGTACTCGTTCTACAAGGCCGAGGAGCCGCTGCGGAAGGCGCACGCCCGCTTCCCCTGGATCCACACCCTCGACGACCACGAGGTGGTCAACGACTGGGCCGCCGACAAGGTCCTGCGCGGCCGGCACCCCAACCCCGATCCGGTGGAGTTCGCCAAGCGGCGGACGGCGGCGTTCCAGGCCTTCTACGAGAACCTGCCGTTGCGCAGCGCCCAGCTCCCCTCCGGCACCCGCATCCGGCTGCACCGGAGGCTGCCGTACGGGCGGCTGGCCGACATCACGATGATCGACACACGGCAGTACCGCGACCCGCAGCCCTGCAACCACGGCAACGGAACCGGGAAGACCACCGGCTGCGAGGAGCGCTTCGACACCGACCGCAGCATCCTGGGCGCGGCCCAGCGCGACTGGCTGGTCGAGGAGTTCAGCCGCTCGCGGGCACACTGGCAGATCCTGGGCAACCAGGCGCCGATGGCCCAGACCGACGAGGACCCCGGACCCGGCCAGTTGCTGTCGCTGGACCCCTGGGACGGCTATGTCGCCGACCGCGACCGCGTGCTGGCCGCCGCCGACGAACGCGGCGTCCGCAACCTGGTCGTGATCACCGGGGACCGCCACACCAACTACGCGCTGGACCTCAAGGCCGATTATGACGAGCCGGACTCGCGCACGGTCGCGACCGAGTTCGTCGGGACGTCGGTCACCAGCGGCAGGGACGGCGCAGACATCGACGCCGCCGGCCAGGCGTACCTGGCGGCCAACCCGCACCTGAAGTTCTACAACTTCCAGCGCGGCTACGTCCGGGTCAACGTCAACAGCGAACGCTGGCGCAGCGATTTCCGCGTGATGCCCTACGTCACCAAGCCCGGCGCACCGATCTCCACCCGGGCGAGCTACGTCGTCGAGGACCAACGCCCCGGCGCCAAGCCCGCCTGAACCGTCTCAAGGCGGCGGCGGGGTGAAGAGGCGGTCGGTGTCGGCGTCGACCAGGTCCAGTACCAGGCCGATGAAGTAGACGGTCCCCAGGACGACCACGCGGCGGCCCAGGCCCGCCAGGGACTCGCGGGTGAGAGCCGCGGCGTCGATGACGTCCCAGGTCTCCGGCAGGGGACGGGAGAAGCGCAGGTGGTCGTAGGGCAGCCGGACGCAGGTCACCGGCAGGTCGCGCAGTTCGGTGATGGCGCCGTCCACGTCCTTGTGGTCGGGAAGGCATACGACGGCGTGGTCGATCGTGCCCCAGCGGGTTCGCGCCGTGGTGACGGCGGCGGCGAGCCCGGCCCGGTCGATGGCCGAGTCGGCCAGTAGCGCGGTGCCGGTCCCGGGGACGCCGTGCCAGGACAGTCGGCCTGGGAGGGTGAGCGTCTCCAGTGTCGCCCGCAGACGCCGGGGTGGTGGGGCGTCCCGGTCGCAGGCGTCCAGGAGGCGCAGGGCGGCCAGGTGGCCGGTCTCGGCCGCGGACCGGGACAGCCCGGCCGGCAGCAGGTCGGCCGGCAGCAGGTCGGCGGAGAGGCCGCCCCCGGCCCGGGGCGTTTCCACCGCCCCGCCGGTGATCTTCCGTACGGTCGTCGCGATCGCCCGGGCCGCCTCCTCGCTCTGCGGCGCGGAGACGACGGCGCGGGTGCCGGGCGCCACGGCCCCGGCCTTCTCCTCGGCGATCTCGGTGACGGTGTCGCCGAGGACCCCGGCGTGCTCGCGGAACACCGGCGTGATCCCGGCGACGGCGGGCGGGAAGAGCGAGATCTCGTCGGAGCGGCCGCCCATGCCCGCCTCGAGCACCAGGACGTCCAGCCCGGCCTCCCGCGCGTGCAGCGCCCCGGCCAGCAGGAACAGCCCCGAGGGGGACAGGTAGCCGCCGGCACGGCCCGGCAGCCCCCGGATCCCGTCCTGGAGGCGCCCGGCCAGGCGTTCCAGTTCGGCTTCGCCGACGGCTCGGCCGTCCACGCGGATCCGTTCCCGGTTGCCGCGGTAGGCGGGGCTCGTCACCGTTCCCACGCGCAGCCCGCTCGCGGCCAGGACGGCCGACGCGTATGTGGCGGCGGTGCCCTTGCCCTTCGAACCGACGACGGCCAGCACGGGACGGTCCGGATCCGGGAGTGCCAGCCTTTCCGCGAGCGCGCGGGCGCGTTCAAGGCTGCGGGTCTCGCCCGGCCCGCGCCGCCGCCATTCGCGGAAGAACACCTCTTCGACCTCGGCCGCCATGCCTTCAGTTTGTCAGCGCCGGCCGGCGGGCTCGGGGCCACCGTCAGGCGGCGGGGCATGGCCAGTAGGCTGGGGCATCGTGAGCCAGGTAACCGAGCCGCTGGACTACCGCGCCGTCGTGACCGCGATCATGAGCCGCGGGGTCGAGTGGGAGATCGATCCCACCCTCGACCGGATCCGCGATCTGGTCGACGTGCTGGGCGAGCCGCAGCGCGCGTATCCGGTGATCCATATCGCCGGGACGAACGGCAAGTCGAGCACGGCCCGGCTGGTCGAGGCGCTGCTGCGCGAGCGGGGGCTGCGCACCGGCCTCTACACCAGCCCCGAGCTGAACACGCTGCGGGAGCGGATCGCGGTCGACGGGGAGGCGATCTCCGAGGAGCGGTTCGTCCAGGTGTACGAGGACGTGCTGCCCTACCTGGGGCTGATCGACGACAAGCACGGCACGCGGCTGTCGTTCTTCGAGGTGCTCACGGCCATGGCGTACGCGGCGTTCGCGGACGCGCCGGTGGACGTGGCGGTCGTCGAGACCGGGATGGGCGGGTCCTGGGACGCCACCAACGTGGCCGACGGCACGGTCGCGGTGGTGACGCCGATCGGGCTCGACCACACCCGCTACCTGGGCGAGACGATCGAGGAGATCGCCGCGGAGAAGGCCGGGATCATCAAGCCGGGCGCGGTCGCGGTGCTGGCGCAGCAGCCGGTGGCGGCCGCCGAGGTGCTGCTGCGGCGGGTGGTCGAGGTCGGCGCCACGGCGGCCCGGGAGGGCGTGGAGTTCGGCGTCCTGCACCGGGACGTGGCGTTCGGCGGCCAGCAGATCCGGCTCCAGGGGCTGCACGGCGCCTACGACGAGATCTTCCTGCCGCTGTTCGGCGAGCATCACGCGGGCAACGCGGCGACCGCGCTGGCGGCGGTGGAGGCCTTCGCCAGCGGCGCGCCGACGCGCGGGGAGCCCAACCTGGAGGCGGCCACGCGGATCGCCCCGGGGGAGTCGTACGTGGGCGGCGAGGCGGGGCAGCTCGACCCGGCGCTGGTGCGCAGCGGGTTCGCCAAATCGTCGTCGCCGGGGCGGCTGGAGGTGGCGCGCACCGGGCCGACGGTGCTGCTGGACGCGGCGCACAACCCGGCGGGAATGGCCGCCACGGTCGCGACGATCACCGAGTCGTTCGACTTCAGCCGGCTGGTGGGGGTGTTCGCCGCGGCGGCCGACAAGGACGTCGCGGGCGTCCTGGACCAGCTGGAGCCGGTGCTGGCGGAGCTGGTGGTGACGCGCAACTCCTCGCCGCGGTCGATGCCGGTGGACGAGCTGGCGGAGCTGGCCGAGGGGATCTTCGGCACCGAGCGGGTGCATGCCGTGCCGCGGCTGGACGACGCCATCGACCGCGGGATCGGGCTGGCCGAGGAGACGGGCGAGTACCGGGGCGCGGGCGTGCTGATCACCGGTTCGGTGGTCACGGCGGGCGACGCCCGCACTCTGCTGCGTGTGGAGGGGGGCCGGTGAGCGTGCAGGAGCGTCCGCCCACGGGCAATCCCACAGGTAATCGCACGGGCGATCCCAGTGGAAACCCGGTGCGGCGATTGCTGTCGACGGTTTTGGCATGCGAGGCGATCGTGATCGGCCTGGCCGTTCCGGTCGCGATCGCGGTGCTGAAGGTGGACGCCTTGATCGCGGGCCTGGTGTGCGGTGGACTCGCGGTGATCTGCCTGGTCATGGCCGGAATGCTGCGGTTCTCCTGGGCGGTTCCGGCGGGTACGGCGCTGCAGGTGCTGGTCATCGCGACCGGGTTCATGGTGCCGACCATGTTCTTCCTCGGTGCCCTTTTCGGGGTGCTGTGGGGGACGGCGATCTGGATGGGGCGCAAGGCGGAAGGTGCCGGGGCGCGCTAAATTCGCGGGGACGGCTTCGCCATCAGTCCACCGCAATTTTTGACTAATTCGGGCATTTCACTATTTGTCCCATCGGTGGGCGACGACCCCGGAGGAGAGGGCCGTGTCCCACCGTTCGTCCTGCCGTTCCGCCGCGGCCGCAACCGGGACGGCGCTGCTCGCCCTGACCGCCCCGCCCGCGGCCGCGCTGGTCCTGCCCGATCTCAGCCCCGGCGTCATGGACGCCGCGCGGGCGAGCCTGGGCGAGGGGCCCGCCTTCGTGCGCGCCGCCGGGGTCACCCTCCCCGCGCTGCTGCTGGCCGTCCCGTCGGCGGCAGGGCTGGCGCGCCGCTCCTCGCCGCGGCTCGTCCTGGCCGCCGGCTTGCTGCTGCTGCTCGCGGGCCTGGCCGGTGCCCAGTACGCGAATTCGGTGCCCGCTGTCGCGGCGGCCCGGCTGGCGCAGGGCGCCGGCGCGGGCTTCATGCTTCCCGCGTCGCTCGTGCTGGTGTGGGAGCGGCGCAGCCGGTTCCTCGTCGCGTTCTGGGCCGGGACGCTCGCGGCCGGGCTTCTGGGCGCGATGCCGCTCGCGCTGTACATGCTCGAGGAAGGCGGATGGCGGGACGCGCTCGCCCCCTTTCCCTGGTTCGCGGTCGCCGCGGCGGCCGCGGCACTGATCGTGGGCTTGGCCGAGGGCCGGCGGGGCGTCCGGGCCGAGCCGCTGCCCGCGCCCAGGTCGGCCGAACGCGGGCAGCTCGTGCTTCCGGTCGCCCCGGCGGCCGGGCTGGCGTTCCTGGCGGTGGCGACGACCCATGACTGGTCGCCCGGCGCACGGCTGGTGGTGGCCGGCATCGCGCTCGTGGCGCTGTTCGGGCTGGCGGTGGTCGCGGGACGGGACGCGACCGCGGGCAGCCCGCTCGGCTGCGCGGTCGTGATGGTCACCGCGGGGCTGCTGGCGTACCCGCTGGCAGGTCCGCTGGCGGGGCTGGCGGCGGGCGGTGCCGTGGACGGGGCGACGGGCGGGGCGGCGCAGGGGGCAGGGGGCGTCCCGACGGTCCCGTTCGCGGCGGGCGGGACGGCGGCGCTGGCCGGGGCCCTGCTGACCGTCCGGCTCCCGGAGAGGGCGGTGCGGGCCGCGGTCACCGGCGGGCACGGCCTCATCGTCGTCGCGGTCGTGGTCGCGCTCGCCACGCCCGCCGCCGGAGACCCGCGCCTGCTGGCGGCCGTGCTGGTGCCGCTGGGGCTCGGCGTGGGCGCGGCGCTGGCCGCCTCGCTGCGCGACGCCGGGCCGAGCGCGGCGCTGTTCGGGCTCGGCCTGTGCTTCCCCGCCGTCCTGACCGGCCAGCTCCTGGTGCTCTCCCTCCAGGCGGGACGCTGGTACCACGCGCGGCCGGAGACCGCGGCGCAGCGGCTGGCCGCGCTGACCGACGGCTACCGGGCCTGGCTGGTGGCCGCCGGCGTGATCGCCCTCGTCCTGGCGCTCGCCGCGCGGCGGCGGCGCGGCGGCGGCGAGGCCGTCCCGGAGCCCGGAGGCGGGTAAGCTTCGCGGCGCACACCCGGAGCGCCGGGGTGCCCCTTCTGGCAGTCCGCTGCGGCGGGGCGCGCCCATCTCGTCAGACAGTCTTCAAGGAGGACCACCCGTGTCCGAGCGCACTCTTGTCCTGGTCAAGCCCGACGGCGTCCGCCGCGGTGTCGTGGGCGAGGTCATCTCGCGGATCGAGCGCAAGGGCCTGAAGCTCGTGGCGCTGGAACTGCGCACGCTGGCGCGCGAGACCGCCGAGGCCCACTACGAGGAGCACGCCGAAAAGCCGTTCTTCGGCGAGCTGGTCGAGTTCATCACCGGCGGCCCGCTGGTGGCGATGGTGGTCGAGGGGCCGCGCGCGATCGAGGCGTTCCGCGCGCTGGCCGGCGCCACCGACCCGGTGAACGCGACCCCCGGCACGATCCGCGGCGACCACGCCCTGGAGATCGGCGAGAACATCGTGCACGGTTCCGACTCCACCTACTCGGCGGACCGGGAGATCAAGCTGTTCTTCCCCGACCTGGGCTGAGCACGATCACCCCGCGGCCGCCGCGCGAACACCGCCTCGAACACCGCGGGCTTCGCGGTGAACACCGCGGGCGGCGCGGCGAACGCCGCGCGAACATTCCGGTGGCCGCCGCGGCGGATCAGCGGACACGCGGGCCGGATCTTCCGGCCCGCGTGCTCTTTAATGGGAAACCCAGCTGCTCAGAACGTGTTCTTTAGGCGACTCGCGGCCACCGGGTGCCTGCCCTGCCCGGCTTCGTCGCGTTACGATGGGGACGCCGCTCTGCACGCCCGTCAAGCATGAAGGGCTCCCTTTCTTCATGGGTAACAAGCTGTCGTTTCTAGGCCGTGACATGGCGGTCGACCTTGGCACTGCCAACACGCTGGTCTATGTGCGCGGGCGCGGCATCGTCCTCAACGAGCCCTCGGTCGTGGCGATCAACACCAACACTGGGAAGATCGTCGCGGTCGGGATCGAGGCGAAGCGGATGATCGGCCGCACCCCGGGCAACATCGTCGCCGTGCGTCCGCTCAAGGACGGTGTGATCGCCGACTTCGACGTGACCGAACGGATGCTGCGCTACTTCATCCAGAAGGTCCACAAAAGACGGCACTTCGCCAAGCCGCGCATCGTGGTGGCCGTCCCGAGCGGCATCACCGGGGTGGAGCAGCGCGCGGTCAAGGAGGCCGGCTACCAGGCCGGCGCCCGGCGCGTCTACATCATCGAAGAGCCGATGGCCGCCGCGATCGGCGCCGGGCTCCCGGTGTACGAGCCGACCGGCAACATGGTCGTCGACATCGGCGGCGGCACCACCGAGGTCGCGATCATCTCGCTCGGCGGGATCGTCACCAGCCAGTCCGTGCGGGTCGGCGGCGACGAGCTCGACCAGGCGGTGATCTCCTTCTCCAAGAAGGAATACTCCTTGATGCTCGGGGAACGCACCGCCGAGGAGATCAAGATGGCGATCGGCTCGGCGTTCCCCACCAAGGACGAGGAGCCGCACGCCGAGATCCGCGGCCGCGACCTGGTCAGCGGGCTGCCCAAGACGGTGGTGATCTCCTCCGAGGAGGTGCGGCGGGCGATCGAGGAACCGGTCAACGCGATCGTGGACGCGGTCAAGACCACCCTCGACAAATGCCCGCCCGAGCTGTCCGGCGACATCATGGACCGCGGGATCGCCCTCACCGGCGGTGGCGCGCTGCTGAAGAACCTCGACGAGCGCCTCCGGGAGGAGACCGGGATGCCGATCCATCTGGTCGACAACCCGCTCGACTCGGTCGTGCTCGGCACCGGCAAGTGCGTGGAGGACTTCGAGTCGCTGCGCCAGGTGCTCGTCCCCGAGCCCAGACACTGACGACACTCTGATGGCACTGATGGCGAGCCGTTCGGGGGGCCGGGGGTAGTCCCCCCAGCACTGACCCCCGCCCACAGGCGATGAATCGGGAGGTCGGTGGGTGAAGGACACCCGGCGGACCCGCGTGGTCCTCGGCGTGCTGCTCGTGGTCGCGCTGATGCTGATCACGGTCGACTACCGCGGTGGGGCGAACTCCCCGCTGCGCGGGCTGCGCGGCGTGGGCGCCGCGGTCTTCGGCCCGGTCGAACGGGTGTCGGCGGCGGTGGTGCGGCCGATCGGCAACACCCTCGACGCGGTCACCGACGCGCCCGGCGAACGCCGCCGCGCCGACCGGCTGGAACGCGAGAACCAGCGGCTGCGCGAGCAGCTGCGCTCGGGCGGGATGGACCGCACCCGCGCCGCCCAGCTGGACCGGCTGCTCGGCACCGCGGGCATGGGCGGCTACAAGATCGTCGCGGCCCAGGTGATCTCGGCCGGCCAGGGCTTCGAGGACACCGTCACGCTGGACGTCGGCAGCCGCAGCGGGGTCAAACCCGACATGACCGTGATGAGCGCGGACGGGCTGGTCGGCCGGGTCACCCGGGTCGGCCCGGCCACCGCGACCGTGCTGCTGGCCACCGACGTGACCTCCTCGGTCGGCAGCCGGCTGGAGGACTCCCGGGAGATCGGGATCGTGCAGGGCCGGGGCCGCCGCGGGTTCGGCGGGGGCGGCGCCACCCCGATGCGGTTCCAGCTGCTGAACGCCAACGCGCCCATGCGGGTCGGGCAGCGCCTGGTGACGCTGGGCTCGCAGGGCGAGCGGCCGTACGTGCCGGGCGTCCCGATCGGGATGGTGGAGCGGATCGACGAGCCGGTCGGCGGGCTGACCCGCACCGCCTACATCCGTCCGTTCACCCGGTTCACCACCCTCGACGTGGTGGCCGTGGTGGTCGCGCCGCCCAAGGCCGACCCGCGGGACGCCGTGCTGCCGCCCAAGCCGCCCAGTCCGAGCCCGTCGCCGTCCCGTACCCCGAGCGGCACCCCGAGCGGCGCGCCGGAGGGGCGGCCGAGCGGCCGGGCGAGCGACCGGCCGAGCGACCGGGCCAGCGGGTCGCCGAGCCCGACCACCAGCGAAGCGGGGGACTGATCGACGTGCTGAACGCACCGGAGACCGCGCCGGCCGGCCGCAAGCTGATGGCCGGGGTGGTGCTCGTGGTGGCGCTGATCCTGCAGGTCTCGGTGGCCAACCGGCTGCCGCTGCCCGGCCAGATCACGCCCGACCTGGTGCTGCTGGCCGTGGTGGCGCTGGCCCTGGTGTACGGGTCGCTGACCGGCATCGTGGCCGGCTTCGCCGCCGGGCTGGCGGCCGACATCATCCCGCCCGCCGACCACACGATCGGCCGGTACGCGCTGGTCTACTGCCTGATCGGGTACGTGTGCGGGCTGGCCGCCGCCGAGATGGACCGGCAGTCGCTGGTGCCCTTCCTGGCGGTGGCGGCCGGGGCGCTGGCCGGCACCGTGCTGTACGCGCTGACCGGGATGATGCTGGGCGATCCGCGCTCCAGTTGGGCGCTGGTGTCGCGGATGGTGCCGCTGCAGGTGCTGTACGACGTGATAGCCAGCCCGTTCGTGGTGTGGTCGGTCCTCAAGGTCACCGGCCGGCATGAGCATCGCGACCGGACCCGCAACCGGATGGCGGTGCCCACCGCCCGCTACCGCGCGATGTCGGGCCGGGGGTCGGGACTGTGAACCCGCGCACCCATTTCCGGCTGGTGGTGCTGTACGTCCTGGTCGCCGCGATGCTGCTGGTCCTGATGGGGCGGCTGTGGACGCTGCAGGTGCTGGAGGGCGAGAAGTACCAGCAGATCGCCGAGCAGAACCGCATCCGCGACATCGTCGTCCCTGCCGTCCGCGGCGTGATCCTCGACAGCTCGGGGCGGGCGCTGGTGCGCAACCGCACCGCGCTGGTGGTGTCGGTCGACAAGACCACGCTGGGGCGGCAGAAGGACAAGGGAAGGGGAGTGCTGACCCGGCTGGCCGGGGTGCTCGGCACCTCCCACGACGAGCTGATCAAGAAGACCCGGCTGTGCTCGCCGACGGTCAAGCGCCCGTGCTGGCCCGGCTCGCCGTACCAGCCGATCCCGGTGGACGACCGGGTCGATCCCAAGCGGGCGCTGCAGATCATGGAACGCCAGGAGGACTTCCCGGGCGTGACCGCGGCGGTCCAGGCGGTGCGCGAGTACCCGCGGCCGGAGGGGGCGGCCGCCGTGCAGGCCCTCGGCTACATCCAGCCGGTCACGCAGGAGGAACTCGACAAGCGCAAGGACCAGAAGTTCACCGGCTACAGCGGGGTCGACCTGGTCGGCCGGGACGGCCTGGAGGCGACCTACGACCCCGACCTGCGCGGCCGCCCCGGCCTGCGGCGGGTGCTGGTCGACAGCCAGGGGCGGGTGACCGGGACTGCGTCCGAGCAGGCCGCGATCCCCGGCGACACCGTGATCACCAGCATCGACGCGCGGATCCAGGCGGCGGCGGAGAAGGCCCTGGACGACCAGATGAAGGCGGCCCGCGGGCGCGGCGAGAAGGCCGACGCGGGCGCCGCGGTGGTCATGGACGTGACCAACGGCCGCGTGGTGGCGCTGGCCAGCCGTCCCACCTACGACCCCGGCATCTGGACCGGCGGGATCTCCCAGGACGAGTACGACGCGCTGCTCGGCAAGAAGCGCGGCGAGCCGCTGATCTCGCGGGCCACGCACGGCCAGTTCGCGCCGGGCTCCACGTTCAAGATCTCCTCGGTGGCGGCGGCGGTGGCCGACGGCTACTCGCTCAACGGCATCTACCCGTGCCCGGGCTCCTACAACGTGGGCAGCCGCGCGTTCACCAACTTCGAGGGCCAGGGGCACGGCGCCATGAACCTGCACCGCGCCCTGGTCGTCTCCTGCGACACGATCTTCTACAAGTTCGCCTACGAGGAGTGGCTGCGCGACGGCGCCACCAAGCCGCGCAAGAATCCCAAGGACCCGATGGTCGGCATGGCCCGCGAGTGGGGCTTCGGCGCCCGCAGCGGGATCGACCTGCCGGGGGAGACGCCGGGCCGCATCCCCGACCGGGCCTGGAAGCGCGGCTACTGGAACGCCACCAAGAAGGCCGACTGCAAGGGCGCCAAGCAGGGCTACCCCGAGGTCGCCAAGACCGATCCGGGCCGTGCCTCCTACCTCAAGGCGGTCGCCGCCGAGAACTGCGCCGAAGGCTATGTGTGGCGCGCCGGTGACGCGGCCAACTTCTCGGTGGGGCAGGGCGACATCCTGGTGACGCCGTTGCAGCTGACCCGCGCGTACGCGGCGCTGGCCAACGGCGGCAAGCTGGTCGTCCCGCGGGTGGGGGTGGCCGTGGTGAAGCCCGACGGCTCGGTGGCGCGCCGCCTCGACGCGCCGCGCGCGCCCAAGCTGCCGGTCGACTCCAAGGTGCTCAAGTACATGCGCAAAGCGCTGGCGGAGGTGCCGAAGTCGGGCACCGCGGCCGGGGCGTTCCAGGGCTTCGACCTCAAGAAGGTCCCGGTAGCCGGCAAGACCGGCACCGCCGAGGTCTGGGGCAAGAACGACACCTCCTGGTTCGCCTCCTTCGCCCCGGCCGACAAGCCGCGGTACGCGGTGGTCGCGATGGTCTCCCAGGGCGGCACCGGCGCGTCCACCGCCGGCCCGGCGGTCCGGCAGATCTACGAGGCGATGTACGGCCTGGGCGGC
Organism: Actinomadura vinacea; assembly: GCF_039532545.1. Classification (NCBI taxonomy): domain Bacteria; kingdom Bacillati; phylum Actinomycetota; class Actinomycetes; order Streptosporangiales; family Thermomonosporaceae; genus Actinomadura; species Actinomadura vinacea. The sequence goes on from NZ_BAAARW010000035.1 coordinate 103,797, forward strand.
CAGAAGCCCGCGCTCAAGGACGGCCGGCTGCCCGACAAGCTGCCCGACCTGCGCGCGCTGCGGTCCGCGCCATGATCGGCGACACCGGGGTCGGCGCCCTCGACGGCTACCGCGACCAGTCGGTCTGGCAGCGGCGGCTGGCCGCGCTGCGCCGGCTGGACTGGGTGCTGGTGCTGACCGTGCTGGCGCTGTCGATCATCGGCGCGCTGCTGGTCCGGGCGGCGACCGTCCCGCTGCTGACCGAGCGCGGCGACGACCCCAACAGCTTCTTCAAACGGCACATCCTCAACGTCGTGCTGGCCTTCGCGGTGTGCGGCCTGGTCGCCGTGCTCGACTACCGGCTGATGCGCGCCTACGCCCCGATCCTGTACGGCCTGTCCTGCGTCGGGCTGGTCGCGGTGCTGACCCCGCTGGGCGACACGATCAACGGCTCGCACTCGTGGATCGTGCTCGGCGGCGGGTTCCAGCTGCAGCCCTCGGAGTTCGCCAAGGTCGGGCTGGTGGTGCTGCTGGCGATGATCCTGGGCGAGCCGCGCGACGGCGAGGTCGGCCCGGGGGGCCGGGACATGCTGCTGGCGCTGGTGCTGGCGGGCGCGCCCGCCGCGCTGATCATGCTGCAGCCGGACCTGGGCACCACGCTGGTCTTCATGGCCGTGGTGATGGGCATGCTCGCCATCTCCGGGGCGCCCAAGCGCTGGCTGGGCGGCCTGGTGGGGTCGGGGCTGCTGGTGGCGTTCGCGGCCTGGTTCTTCGAGCTGCTCAAGCCGTACCAGCTGGCGCGGTTCACCGCGTTCATGGACCCGTCCGCCGATCCGCGCGGCGCCGGCTACAACGCCCAGCAGGCCCGGATCGCGGTCGGGTCCGGCGGCGTGACGGGCAAGGGCCTGTTCAACGGCGAGCAGACCGGCGGGCACTTCGTCCCCGAGCAGCAGACCGACTTCATCTTCACCGTGGCGGGCGAGGAGCTCGGCTTCGTCGGCGCGGCCGTGATCGTGCTGCTGCTGAGCGTGGTCATGTGGCGCGGCCTGCGGATCGCCACCCAGGCCGCAGACCTGTTCGGCACGCTGGTGGCCTCGGGGATCGTGTGCTGGATGGCCTTCCAGTCGTTCGAGAACATCGGCATGACCCTGGGCATCATGCCGATCACCGGGCTGCCGCTGCCGTTCGTGTCCTACGGCGGGTCCGCCACGTTCGCCAACATGATCGCGCTGGGACTGCTGCAGGCCGTCCATCTGAGACGCCGCCCGTTCGACTGAACCGCCGCGAGCCGGCGGGGATCTTGAACGGGGCCGGGACGGGGTGCGGCGGCGGTAGGCTGGATGGTCCGTTCCCAAGCCCGCCCCGGAGGACACCGCATGCCTGTCGAGTCGATCTTCCCGCGTCTGGAGCCGCTGCTCCCGCGCGTGCAGAAGCCGATTCAGTACGTCGGCGGCGAGCTGAACTCCCAGGTGCGGGACTGGGACGAGGCCGAGGTGCGGTGGGCCCTGATGTACCCGGACGCCTACGAGGTCGGGCTGCCGAACCAGGGCGTCCAGATCCTCTACGAGATCCTGAACGAGCGCGCGGGCGTCCTGGCCGAGCGCACCTACAGCGTCTGGCCCGACCTTGAGGCGATCATGCGGGAGCACGGCATCCCGCAGTTCACCGTCGACGCGCACCGCCCGGTCGCGGCGTTCGACGTGCTCGGCGTGTCGTTCTCCACCGAGCTGGGCTACACCAACCTGCTGACCGCGCTCGACCTGGCCGGCATCCCGCTGGAGGCGGCCGACCGGGGCGAGGAGCACCCGATCGTGCTGGCCGGCGGGCACGCGGCGTTCAACCCCGAGCCGATCGCCGACTTCCTCGACGCCGCCGTGCTCGGCGACGGCGAGGAGATCGCGCTGGCGATCACCGAGGTGATCCGGGAGTGGAAGGGCGAGGGCCGCCCCGGCGGGCGGGACGAGCTGCTGATGCGGCTGGCCCGGTCCGGCGGCGTCTACGTCCCGCGCTTCTTCGACGTGACCTACCTGCCCGACGGCCGGATCCAGCGGGTCGCGCCGAACCGTCCGGGCGTGCCGTGGCGGGTCGACAAGCACACGGTCATGGACCTCGACCAGTGGCCCTACCCGAAGAAGCCGCTGGTGCCCCTGGCCGAGACCGTGCACGAGCGGTTCAGCGTGGAGATCTTCCGCGGCTGCACCCGCGGCTGCCGGTTCTGCCAGGCCGGGATGATCACCCGTCCGGTGCGGGAGCGGTCGATCACCACGATCGGCGACATGGTCGACCAGGGGCTGAAGGAGAGCGGCTTCCAGGAGGTCGGGCTGCTCAGCCTGTCCAGCGCCGACCACAGCGAGATCGGGGACGTGGCCAAGGGCCTGGCCGACCGCTACGAGGGCACCAACACCTCGCTGTCGCTGCCCTCGACCCGGGTCGACGCGTTCAACATCACGCTGGCCAACGAGTTCTCCCGCGGCGGCCGCCGCTCCGGGCTGACGTTCGCGCCCGAGGGCGGCTCCGAGCGGATGCGCAAGGTGATCAACAAGATGGTCACCGAGGACGACCTCATCCGCACCGTGAGCACCGCCTACGAGAACGGCTGGCGGCAGGTCAAGCTCTACTTCATGTGCGGGCTGCCCACCGAGGAGGACGAGGACGTCCTGGCCATCGCCGACATGGCCAAGCGGGTGATCAAGGCGGGCCGGGACGCCACCGGCCGCAAGGACATCCGCTGCACGGTCTCCATCGGCGGGTTCGTGCCCAAGCCGCACACCCCGTTCCAGTGGGCCGCCCAATGCGACCACGAGACCGTCGACCGGCGGCTGCGCGCCCTCAAGGACGCCCTGCGCGGCGACAAGGAGTACGGCCGCGCCATCGGCCTGCGCTACCACGACGGCCAGCCGTCGATCATCGAGGGCCTGCTGTCCCGCGGCGACCGCCGGGTCGGCAAGATCATCCGGGCGGTGTGGGAGGACGGCGGCCGCTTCGACGGCTGGAGCGAGCACTTCTCCTACGCCCGCTGGACGGCCTGCGCCGACAAGGCCCTGGCCGGCGAGCCGGTCGACCTCGACTGGTACACGCTGCGCGAGCGCGACGAGGTCGAGGTGCTGCCCTGGGACCACCTCGACGCCGGCCTCGACCGCGAGTGGCTCTGGCAGGACTGGCAGGACGCCGTCGACGAGACCGAGGTCGAGGACTGCCGGTGGACCCCCTGCTACGACTGCGGGGTCTGCCCGACCATGGGCACCGAGATCCAGATCGGCCCGACCGGCAAGAAACTGCTGCCGCTTTCGGTCGTCTGAAACGCCTTCCTGGACGGGGCTCGCGCCACCGGGCGGGGCCGCGCGGGCACTGATCGCGACGCCTTGGGCCAGCCCGCCGGGCCCAAAGGCCCCGGGCGACCCGTACTCTATAGGGAGACGTTTTCGACTCGAGACGAGTAGGAAGGACAACAGCCCTGGCTCCCATGCCGGAGGGTCCAGCGCCGGCCCCAGTGATCCAGCGCCTCCGCGTGCGCTATGCCAAGCGCGGCAGGCTGCGGTTCACCAGCCATCGTGACATATCCCGGGCCGTGGAACGCGCCGTCCGGCGCGCCGGGATCCCTGTGGCGTTCAGCGCGGGATTCAGCCCGCACCCGAAGATCTCGTACACGGGTGCGGCGGCGACCGGGGTGGCCAGTGAGGCCGAGTACCTCGAGATCGGGCTCAGCGAGACCCGCGACCCTGCGCGGGTCCGGGCCGACCTCGACGCCGCCCTGCCGGACGGGCTCGACATCGTCGATGCCGTGGCCGTCGGCCGGGAGAAGACCAGCGCGTTGGCGGATCGGCTCGAGGCGTCCGAATGGCGGGTGCGGCTGGACGGCGTCCATGAGACCGACGCCGCCGAGGCCGTGGCCGCCTTCCTGGGCGCCAAGGCGATCGAGGTGGAACGCCTCACCAAGAAGGGGCGCCGCCGTTTCGACGTGCGCGCCGCCGTCGTGGCTCTGGAGCCGGACCGGCGCGCCGCGGGTGCGGCGGATGCCCCTTGTGCAATACTTCGAATGGTTGTTCGGCATACCACACCGGCCGTACGACCCGACGACATCCTCACCGGACTGCGCCAAGTCGCCGACCTCGCGCCGCCGTCACCGCCACTGGTGACCAGGCTGGCGCAGGGGCCCCTTGACGCGGTCACCGGTGAGCTCGCTGATCCGCTCGAACTCGATCGCGGCGACCACTCGCCCGACCGAGAGGCCGTACGGCCGTCCGGCGCTGGCGCCGTGACGGCGCGCGGCCCTGCGCTGCCGCAGTCCGATCCGGCCGCGAGCGCGGATGTCGCCGGCGCCCGTTCGTAGACCGAAGCCGTGGTGACACGGAACCGGTTTCCAGGGAGCGGCGGGCGCGCCCCCGACGACTTTGTCGTCGCCGCCAGGCCACGGACGTGGCCCGGGGGCGACGGCGCCGACGACTGACGGAGAGAGTTCCCGTGCGGCGCACCGCACCGTTCCGCCCCGGGGGGCGGAACGAGGTCGCGCCCGGGAACCTGACGGGAGATTGCCCGCATGCTAGAGAACGAAGCCGATTCGGCCGAGGCCGAAGGCACTGAGAACGCGAACGGTTCCACCGAGGAGTCCGGTACCGGAACGACACGGCAGCGCCGCCGCGCCGCCAGCCGCCCCGCGGGGCCGCCCCCGGAGATCGACGACAGCCCCCCGGTGACCGCCGCTCCGCCCGTTGCGCCGCCCGCCGCGTCCGAGGTCGACGAGACCGCCGAGGACGAGGAGGAGGCGGACGAGGCCGCGGAGAACGAGCCGGAGGACGCCGCCGAGCCCAAGAAGGCCACGCGCCCGCGCACGCCCCGGACCGCGTCCCGGGCCACCAGGCCCGCCATGGCGCCGGATCCGGAGTTGGAGCGTGCCGCCGAGTCGGCCCCGGAGAGCGACTCGTCCGCTGACGAGGGTTCGACGCGTACCGCGTCCGGGGCCACCAAGCCGTCATCGGCGCCCGAGCCCGAGTTGGAAGGTGCGGCTGCCGCGGCGGACTCGTCTGCCGATGAGAAGGCTCCACGGTCGCGTTCGACGCGTTCTGCGTCCCGGGCCAGCAGGCCTGCGATGGCGCCGGATCCGGAGTTGGAGCGTGTGGCCGAGTCGGCTCCGGAGAGCGACTCGTCCACCGACGAGAAGGCCTCACGGGCGCGTTCGACCCGCACCGCGTCCCGGGCCACTAAGCCGGCAACGGCGCCCGACCCCGAGTTGGAGAGTGCGGCCGCCGCGGCGGACTCGTCTGCCGACGAGAAGACCTCACGGTCGCGTTCGACGCGTTCTGCGTCCCGAGCCGGCAGGGCCGCGGTGGCGCCGGATTCTGGGTTGGAGGGTGCGGGCGAGTCGGGCTCGGAGAAGCCGGCGCGCACCCGTGCTCGCCGCCGTTCGGCCGCCGACGCGCCCGTGGCCGCCGAGCGACCGGTGACGCCCGACACGGCCGTGGCGGGCCCGCCGCAGGTTCCGGGGGTGCCCGTCGTTCCGGACATGGGTCCGGGCGGTACGGCGACCCCGGAGGCCGAGCCCGCTTCGGGCGGGGTGCCCGGCGTGACGTTCCAGCCGCCGATGGTGGTGTTCCAGCCGCCGCAGCCCGCCGAGACGCCGACCCGTCCCAAGGACGAGCCCGCCCAGGCCGCCGAGGACGAGGAGCCCGACGACACGGCGCAGGCCGACCACGACGAGGACGACGAGTCCGGTGACCGTCCCTCCCGCCGCCGCCGGCGCCGGGGCGGCCGGGGCCGCGGCCGGGGCGGCCGGGACGGCGACGAGGACGCCGCCGACGAGACCGAGGCCGAGGAGGCCCGGGACGGCAAGGACCGCGACAAGGCGGAGAAGGCCGAGAAGCCGGAGAAGAAGGGCAAGCGCGGCCGCGTCGACGCGAAGGACTCCGGCAAGGACACGGCCGAGGACAAGCAGCGTAAGAAGGACGCCAAGTCCGATGAGGACGCCGCCGAGACCGGCGACGCCGCCGACGAGGGCGAGGAGGGCGGCGAGCAGGCCGTCGGCAGCCGCCGCCGGCGCCGTCGCCGCCGCCGCACCGGGGCCGGGGACGGCGAGAGCGGCACCACCGACGACCCGCCCAACACCGTCGTGCACGTCCGCGACGCGCGGGCGGTCGAGGACGAGGTCCAGGCGGTCCGCGGCTCCACCCGGCTGGAGGCCAAGAAGCAGCGCCGCCGGGAGGGCCGCGAGCAGGGCCGCCGCCGCCCGCCGGTGATCACCGAGGCCGAGTTCCTGGCCCGCCGCGAGTCGGTCGAGCGGCAGATGGTGGTCCGCCAGGAGGGCGAGCGCACCCAGATCGCCGTCCTGGAGGACGGCGTCCTGGTCGAGCACTACGTCAACCGCGCCACCCACCAGTCCTACGTCGGCAACGTCTACCTGGGCAAGGTGCAGAACGTGCTGCCGTCCATGGAGGCGGCGTTCGTCGACGTCGGCAAGGGCCGCAACGCCGTGCTGTACGCGGGCGAGGTCAACTGGGACGTGGCCGGCCTGGAGGGCCAGCCGCGCCGGATCGAGTCGGCGCTCAAGTCCGGCCAGTCGGTGCTGGTGCAGGTCACCAAGGACCCCGTCGGCCACAAGGGCGCCCGGCTGACCAGCCAGATCTCGCTGCCCGGCCGCTACCTGGTGTACGTGCCGGACGGCTCGATGACCGGCATCAGCCGCAAGCTGCCCGACAAGGAGCGCAGCCGGCTCAAGCAGATCCTCAAGCGGGTCATGCCGGAGAACGCCGGGGTGATCGTGCGCACCGCCGCCGAGGGCGCCACCGAGGAGGAGCTGGCCCGGGACGTGTCCCGCCTGGCCGCCCAGTGGACCAACATCCAGAAGCAGGTCAAGAGCGCCTCCGCGCCCTCGCTGCTGTACGGCGAGCCCGACCTGACCATCCGGGTGGTCCGCGACATCTTCAACGAGGACTTCAGCAAGCTGGTGGTGGCCGGCCCGGACGCCTGGGACACCGTCTCGGAGTACGTCGAGTACGTCGCCCCGCACCTGGCCGACCGGGTGGAGCGCTGGACCGACGACCAGGACGTGCTGTCGGCGTACCGGATCGACGAGCAGATCGCCAAGGCGCTGGACCGCAAGGTGTGGCTGCCCTCCGGCGGCTCGCTGGTGATCGACCGCACCGAGGCCATGACGGTCATCGACGTCAACACCGGCAAGTTCACCGGGCAGGGCGGCAACCTGGAGGAGACGGTCACCCGCAACAACCTGGAGGCGGCCGAGGAGATCGTGCGCCAGCTGCGGCTGCGCGACATCGGCGGCATCGTGGTGATCGACTTCATCGACATGGTGCTGGAGAGCAACCGCGACCTGGTGCTGCGCCGCCTGGTGGAGTGCCTGTCGCGGGACCGCACCAAGCACCAGGTGGCCGAGGTGACCTCGCTGGGCCTGGTCCAGATGACCCGCAAGCGGGTCGGGCAGGGGCTGCTGGAGGCGTTCTCGGAGACCTGCGAGTCGTGCAACGGCCGCGGCATCCACGTCCATCTGACGCCGGTCGAGCCCAAGGCCGACAAGGGCGCGGGCGCCGGCGCCGCGAGCGGCGGCGGCCGCCGCCGCAAGCGCAAGGGCGAGGTCGAGAAGGCCGTCGAGGAGAAGCTCTCCCAGCAGGAGGGCAAGGCCAAGTCGGCCAAGCGGGTCGCGGCCGAGCAGCCGTCCGACCGGGTGGAGCAGCCCGTGGGCGACCCGTCCGGCGCGGAGGCCGACGACCGGGAGCCCGAGCCGCAGGCGGCCGTGGAGGCCGCCCAGGCCGCCGCGGAGACGGCCGAGGCCGGCCCGGGCCCGCTGGAGGCGGTCGAGCCCGTCGCCAACGGTGTCGAGCCTGCCGAGCCCGTCCCGGGCGAGGGCCAGGACGAGGTCGCGGCGGCGGGCAACGGGCGGCGGCGCCGCACGCGGCGCCCGCGGGCCAAGGCCCTGTCCGCCGAACCCAGCTCCGCCGCGGGCGACCCCGCCGGCGAGTGACCATCGCGCACCCGGCCCCGGACATCCGGGGCCGGGCCGCCGGGCGAATCCTCGTGCTGGGCCACCACGGCCCTGCGGAGGGGGCGCTCAGCGTGCCGGGCACGCCTGCGCCGTCCCGTTGGGCTGGACGGGGTCACGCGAGCCCGGGCCGGCGGGGCGAGGCCGTTCGCGTCCGGTACGGGCGTCCGGTACCCTGGGGTTTCGGCGTGCGTGAGCACGTCATCTCGACCTGCACCACTCGGTGCGTGGCCGCCGGTCCTTCATCCGGCGGGCGAGATCCCAGCAGAGAGCGCCGGGCGAAGCGGCCCGGCGTGCCGCCCGCGGCCCGCAGCCGCGGGTAGGCCCCCATCCGGGGGCTGGTAGACCACGCGTGGGACCGGTTCGCTCCGGAAGCGCGCGCAGACGAGAGGTTTCCGCGGTGTACGCGATTGTTCGCGCAGGCGGCAGGCAGGAGAAGGTGGCCGTCGACGACGTGCTCACCGTCGACCGGCTGCCCGGCGAGGAGGGCTCCACCGTCACGTTCCCGGCCGTGCTGGTCGTGGACGGCGACGACGTCGTCAGCTCCGCCGCCGAGCTGGCCAGGTACCAGGTGACCGCCGAGATTCTCGGCGCGGTCAAGGGACCGAAGATCAACATCATGCACTACCGGAACAAGACCGGGTACAAGCGGCGGATGGGCCACCGCCAGCCGTACACCGAGGTCAAGATCACCGCTATCGAGGCCGGGAAGTAAGGGAGGGGCCGAGTCATGGCACACAAGAAGGGCGCGTCGTCCAGCCGCAACGGTCGGGACTCCAACGCCAAGCGCCTGGGTGTCAAGCGCTTCGGCGGCCAGGTCGTCAACGCCGGTGAGATCATCGTGCGGCAGCGCGGCACCCACTTCCACCCCGGCCTCAACGTGGGCCGTGGCGGCGATGACACGCTGTTCGCGCTGGCCGCGGGCACGGTCGAGTTCGGCCGTTACCGCGGGCGCAACGCGGTCAGCATCGTCCCGGCGGAGTAGTCCGCCGCAGCGAGACGTTGACACAGGGGCGGACCGGAACGGTCCGCCCCTGTTTCCTGTTCATGAGCAGAGGAGAGATCGTGGCCGCAGGAGCCGGATCCGGCGCGCAGTTCGTCGACCGCGTGGTGCTGCACGTCGCCGCGGGCAACGGCGGGAACGGCTGTGCCTCGATCCACCGGGAGAAGTTCAAACCGCTGGGCGGCCCGGACGGGGCCAACGGCGGCCACGGCGGCGACGTGGTCCTGGAGGTGGACGCGAACGCCGCCAGCCTGCTGGAGTACCACCGCCGCCCGCACCGCAAGGCGGCCAACGGGCGCCCCGGGCAGGGCGGGCACCGCACCGGGGCCGACGGCGGCGACGTGGTGCTGCCCGTGCCGGACGGGACGGTCGTCAAGGACGCCGCCGGGACGGTCCTGGCCGACCTGGTGGGCGAGGGCACCCGGTTCGTGATCGCGCGCGGCGGCAAGGGCGGGCTCGGCAACGCCGCGCTGGCCACCGCCAAGCGCAAGGCGCCCGGGTTCGCGCTGCTGGGCGAGCCGGGCGAGGAGCACGACGTGGTGCTGGAGCTCAAGAGCGTCGCGGACGTGGCGCTGGTGGGCTTCCCCAGCGCGGGCAAGTCGTCGCTGATCGCAGCGCTGTCCGCGGCCAAGCCCAAGATCGCCGACTATCCGTTCACCACGCTGATCCCCAATCTGGGGGTGGTGAGCGCGGGCGACACCACGTTCACGGTCGCGGACGTGCCGGGGCTGATCGAGGGCGCCAGCGAGGGCCGCGGCCTGGGCCTGGAGTTCCTGCGGCACATCGAGCGCTCGTCCACGCTGGCGCACGTGCTCGACTGCGCCACGCCCGAGCCGGGGCGCGACCCGGTCAGCGACTTCGAGGTGATCGAGAACGAGCTGCGCGCCTACGACCGGGTGCTGGGGGACCGTCCGCTGTCGGACCGGCCGCGGATCGTCGTGCTCAACAAGGTGGACGTGCCGGACGCCCGCGACCTGGCCGAGCTGGTGCGGCCCGAGTTCGAGGCGCGCGGCATGCGCGTGTTCGAGGTGTCGGCGGCCACCCGCGAAGGGCTGCGCGAGCTGTCGTTCGCCATGGCCGCGATGGTCGAGGAGCACCGCGCGGCGCTGCCTCCGGCCGAGCCGACCCGGCTGGTGATCCGGCCCGAGCCGGTCGGTGGCGCGCCCGACTTCGAGATCCGCCCGGCCGGCGCGAACACCTACCTGATCACCGGGGAGAAGCCGGTGCGGTGGCTGCGGCAGACCGACTTCGCCAACGAGGAGGCCGTGGGGTACCTCGCCGACCGGCTGGCCCGGCTGGGCGTCGAGGCGGCGCTGTCCGAGGCGGGCGCGACCGCCGGGGCCACGGTCATGATCGGCACGCAGGAGGAGTCGATCGTCTTCGACTGGGAGCCGGAGGTGATCGCGGGCCAGGCCGCCCCGGGGCCGCGCGGCACCGACCGCCGCCTGGACGGCCACCGCTAGCGTCCCCGTCCCAGAACGTTCCAGAGCAAGCCGTGAGGGAGAGCATGAGCCGCGAACAGGCAGCCGCGACCGCACCGGACGCCACCGCCGCTCCGGGCGGCCCGGCCGCCGCCACGGAGCCCGCGGGGGTGCGCGGAGAGCTCGCCGGTGCGCGCCGCATCGTGGTGAAGGCGGGATCGTCCTCGCTCACCACCCCGCGCGGCACCATCGACGCCGACCGGATCGACGCGCTGGTGGACGTGCTGGCCGCCCGCCGCCGCGCCGGCACCGAGATCGTCTTCGTGTCGTCCGGCGCGATCGCCGCCGGGCTCGGGCCGCTGGGCCTGACCCGCCGCCCGAACGACCTGGCCACCCAGCAGGCCGCGGCCAGCGTCGGGCAGGGGCTGCTGGTGGCCCGCTACACCTCCTCGTTCGCCCGGTACGGGCTGACCGTCGGCCAGGTGCTGCTCACCGCCGACGACATGATCCGCCGCGTGCACCACCGCAACGCCCAGCGGGCCCTCGGGAAGCTGCTCGACCTCGGCATCGTCCCGATCGTCAACGAGAACGACACCGTCGCCACCGACGAGATCAGGTTCGGCGACAACGACCGGCTGGCCGCGCTGGTCGCCCATCTGACCAGGGCCGACGCGCTGGTGCTGCTGTCGGACGTGGACGCCCTCTACACCGGCGATCCGCGCCGTCCGGGTGCCCGCCGGATCGCGGACGTGCGCGGTCCGCGGGATCTGGCCGGGATCGAGCTGGGCGGCTCCGGCCGGGTCGGCACCGGAGGCATGATCACCAAGGTGGAGGCGGCCCGGATCGCGGGCATCCCGGTCGTCCTGACCAACGCCGCCTCGGCCGCGCAGGCCCTGGCCGGCACCCCGGTCGGGACGTGCTTCCACCCCGGCGAGGGCCGCCGGCTGTCCACCCGCCACCTGTGGCTGGCGCACGCGACCACCGGGCAGGGCCGTGTCATGCTGGACGCGGGCGCGGTCGACGCGGTCGTCCAGCGCCGCAAATCGCTGCTGCCCGCCGGGGTGACCGGCGTCCAGGGGGAGTTCGCGGCCGGCGACGCGGTCGACCTGTGCGGCACGGACGGCCGCGTGGTGGCGCGCGGCCTGGTCAACTACGACGCGGGCGAGATCCCCGACCTCATGGGCCGCTCCACCCGCTGGCTGGCCCGCGAACTGGGCCCCGAATACGAGCGCGAGATCATCCACCGCGACGATCTGGTGATCCTGACCGATGAGCACCGAGAGCACTGAGACCACTGAACGCGATGAGGAGCCGGTGATGGGCGAGCAGGACCGGGAACGCGAGGAGTTCCTGCGGGTGGCGCGGCGTGCCGGGGAGGCCGCGGCCGGGCTGGCGCCGCTGCCGCGGGCGGCCAAGGACGCCGCCCTGCACGCGATCGCCGACGCGCTGGTCGCCGCCGCGCCGGAGATCGTCAAGGCGAACGAGGCCGATGTGGCGCGGGCCCGCGAGGCCGGCACCTCCGAGTACATGATCGACCGGCTGAGCCTGACCGGGGCGCGGATCGCGGGGATCGCCGAGGCCGTCCGGAAGGTCGCGGCGCTGGACGACCCGGTCGGCGCGACGGTACGCGGCAACGTGCTGCCCAACGGCCTGGAGTTGCGCCAGATCAGGGTGCCGCTGGGCGTGGTCGGGATCATCTACGAGGGGCGTCCCAACGTCACCGTCGACGCCGCCGCGCTCTGCCTCAAGAGCGGGAACGTGGCGATGCTGCGCGGGTCGTCGTCGGCGTACGAGTCCAACACCGTCCTGGTCAACGTCATGCAGGCCGCCCTGGCGGGCACCGCCGTGCCGGCGGACGCCGTGCAGCTGGTCCCGGGCACCAGCCGCGAGTCGGTCAAGCACCTGATGCGCGCCCGCGGGCTGGTGGACGTGCTGATCCCGCGCGGCGGCGCGTCGCTGATCAAGTCGGTGGTCGAGGAGTCCACGGTCCCGGTGATCGAGACGGGGGTGGGCAACTGCGCGGTCTACGTGGACGCCGACGCCGACATCGGCCTGGCCGTCGAGATCCTCATCAACTCCAAGATGCAGCGTCCGTCGGTGTGCAACGCCGCCGAGACCGTCCTGGTGCACGCCGGCATCGCCGACGCGTTCCTGCCCGCGGCCCTCGCGGCGCTGCGGGAGGCGGGCGTGACCGTGCACGGCGACGAGCGCGTCCGGGCCCACGACGGCGCGGGCGAGGTCGTCGCCGCCACCGAGGACGACTACCGCGCCGAATACCTCTCGCTCGACATCGCCGCCCGCGTCGTCGACTCCCTGGACGCGGCGGTCGCGCACATCCGCGCCTACGGCTCGGGCCACACCGAGGCGATCGTGACCACCTCGCAGGCCGCCGCCAAGCGGTTCGTCGCGCTGGTCGACTCGGCGGCCGTGATGGTCAACGCCTCGACCCGCTTCACCGACGGCGAGGAGTTCGGCTTCGGCGCCGAGATCGGCATCTCCACCCAGAAGCTGCACGCCCGCGGGCCGATGGGGCTGCCCGAGCTGACCTCGACCAAGTACGTGGTCACCGGCGAGGGCCATCTCAAGGGGCGGACCGGCTGACCGTCCGCCGAAGCCGAGACGCCCGCGCGTGCGGGCACGGGCGTCCCGGCGACGGCGGCGCGGTCAGTTGGCGTTGCCGGCGGAGTCGGTGTCGCGCCGCGACAGCCGGTCGAACAGGCCGCCCGCCGCGTTCGCCGCGCCCTCGGCCACGTCGCGGACCTTGCCGATGAACGGGTCGGCGCTGCGCTCCCACGACTCCTTGTAGGACGAGGCCGCGTTGCGGACCTCGTCGGTGACCTTGGCGCTGCTGTCGTCGGCGCGCCGCTCGTACTCGCCGCCCAGGATGCGCTCGTACTCGCCGCTCTTGGCCCACCGGTCCACCTCGGCGAACCGGATCACCGCGTACGGGTGCGTCTGCGGCAGCAGGTTGAGGAACTTCAGCAGCCCGTCGCGCACGTCGCCGGCCGCGTCGTACTCGCGGGCCTGCGCCAGGAAAGCCTCGGTGCTCATCTCCGACAGCCGGGTGCCGCCGGCCAGCTTCATCATCGTGCGCTTGGCCGCGTCCAGATCCTGCCCGGCCAGCAGCCCGGCCCGGTCGGAGGACAGCTCGGCCTTGCGGAACCACTCCTTCAGCCCGATGATGATCGCCCCGATGGCGATGTTGCCCAGCGGCAGCCAGGCCAGCCGGGTGCCGAGCTGGATCAGGATCTGCATCATCGTCTGGTAGACGGCGTGGCCGGACAGGATGTGGCCGACCTCGTGGCCGACCACGAACCGCAGCTCCTCGTCGGCCAGCAGGTCGATCAGGCCCGTGTTGATCACGATGAACGGGTGGTCGGAGCCCAGCGCCATCGCGTTCGGGGTCGGGGACTGCCGTACGTAGACCTCGGGCACTTCGGGCATGTCGAGGATGTAGGCGGCGTCGCGGACCATGTCGTGCAGGTTGTGGAACTGGCCCTCGCCCACCCGCACCGCGCCGCCCAGGAACATCAGCCGCAGCGCGCGCTCGTTGAACAGGCCCGACAGGCGCCGCAGCACGACGTCGAACCCGGTCAGCGAACGCAGCGCGACCAGCGCCGACCGGTCCGCGGGATGTTCGTAGGCGCGCGAGCTGATCCCCGGGAAACGGGTACGTGCCCGGTCCGGTGTGTTCGTCGTCATGGGGTGCGCGGCGCTCGTCCCCCGGCGCGCCGCCGGAGGCGGTGGCCGCTCCCTCCCTTCGCTCGGGTTGGGCCGTTCCTGACACCGTTCAGGATCCCAGTGTCCGGGATCTCAGCGGAGAGGCTTCCGGGTCAGGACCGGCATGGTAAGTCCGACGAACCGGTCGAGTCCAAGGTTCCCCGGCGGCGCGTCCCGGTCTCTTCCGGTCCGTTGCCGCGATCGCCGTCGCCGGGGGAGGCCCGTGCGGCAGAGTGGGGGCGTCCGGCCGCCCGGCTGATCCGCTTTCGTCCGGGATGTACCGGCCGGCCGTCCCGGGGAAGGGTCCGGGGGAGAGCGAATGGTTTCGGGGGATACCAGGTCAGCGGGGCGCGAGGAGGCGCGATGTTCGATCCGAAGGCCGAGGCGATGTCCCGGGACGAGCGGGCGGCGCTGCAGCGCCACCGGCTGTGGGGGTTGGTCGACCGGCTGATGGTCGCGGGGGGCGTGCAGGCCGACCGGCTCCGCGAGGCGGGCGTCAAGGGCGGCGCCGACGTCACCCTGGCCGAACTGCACAACCTGCCGTTCACCACCAAGCAGGACCTCTGGGACGCCTACCCGCTGGGGATGCTCGCCGTCCCGCAGGACCAGGTCGTGGCCGTGCACGGCTCCTCCGGCACCCGGGGCAGGCCCACCCTCGTCGCCTACACCAAGGCCGACCTCGACCTGTGGGCCGCCATGTGCGCGCGGTCGCTCTCCTGCGCGGGCGCGTCCGCGGAGAGCATCGTCCACAACGCCTACGGGTACGGGCTGTTCACCGGCGGCATCGGCATCCACCAGGGCGCCGTGGCGCTGGGCGCCACCGTCGTGCCGATGTCCGGCGGGATGACCGAGCGGCAGATCCGCATGATCGCCGACCTGCGGCCCGACGTGCTGACCTGCACGCCCGCGTACGCGCTGCGGCTCGGCGAGGCCGCGGCCGAGACCGGCACCGACCCGTCCTCGCTGAAAGCGGGCCTGTTCGGCGCCGAACCCTGGTCGGAGGAACTGCGGACCGCGATCGAGGACGTCCTGCCGATCAAGGCCATGGACATCTACGGCCTGTCGGAGGTGATCGGCCCCGGCGTCGCCACCGAATGCCTGGAGCAGAACGGCCTGCACGTCAACGAGGACCACTTCATCGTCGAGGCGATCGACCCCGCCACGGGCCTCCCCGTCGACCCCGGCGAACCCGGCGAACTGGTCTTCAGCACCCCCACCAAGCAGGCACTCCCGCTCCTGCGCTACCGCACCGGCGACGTCGCGTCCCTCACCCACGGCGACTGCAACTGCGGGCGGACGCTGGTCCGGATGAGCAAGATCCGCGGCCGGGTCGACGACATGCTCGTCGTCCGCGGCGTGAACCTCTACCCCAGCGAGGTCGAACGCGTCCTGCTCGGCTCCGGGCTCGTCGTCCCGCACTACCAGCTCGTCGTCGACCGCCGCGAGCCCGACGTCCGGCTCGTGGTCGCCTGCGAGGCCGCCGGCGGGAACCCGCAGGACGAGCTCACCCGGACCCTGCGCGCCGAACTCGGCCTGCACGCCGACGTCCGCGTCCTGCCCGCCGGGACCGTCCCCCGCGTCGAGATCGGCAAGGCCGTCCGCGTGGTCACCTGGGAGACCGGCCCGCCCCCGCTTCCGGGCCTGGACTGAGCCCTGGCTATTCTCGTCGTCATGACGCAAATGCGCCGGTTGGGGATCATGGGCGGTACGTTCGACCCGATCCACCACGGCCACCTCGTGGCCGCCAGCGAGGTCGCGCACGTTTTCGCGCTGGACGAAGTGGTCTTCGTGCCCACCGGGCGGTCCTCCCACAAGGAGGGACGCGTCGCCGCCGCCGAGGACCGCTACCTCATGGCCGTGATCGCCACCGCCTCCAACCCCCGGTTCTCCGTCAGCCGCATCGACATCGACCGCCCCGGCCCCACCTACACCGTCGACACCCTCCGCGACATGCGCGAACTGCACGGCCCCGGCACCGAACTCTTCTTCATCACCGGCGCCGACGCCCTCGCCAAGATGCTCACCTGGCACGACACCGACGAACTGTTCGAACTCGCGCACTTCATCGGCTGCACCAGGCCCGGCCACCGCCTCACCGACCCCGGGCTGCCCAACGGCCGGGTCAGCCTCATGGAGGTCCCCGCCCTGTCGATCTCCTCAACCGAATGCCGAGATCGCGTCCACGCCGGCGAACCCATCTGGTACCTCGTCCCCGACGGGATCGTCCAGTACATCAACAAACGCGTCCTCTACCGCGATCGCGCCGCCTGACCTGCGCGTATCCGCGCTCCCTAGAGGTCATACCCTGGAACGGAGAGGACGCCGCCGCACCCGGCGAAACCGGCGCGGCAGGCGTACACCCACAAAAAGGGGACCGCTCCTCTCCGGACCCCGTGAGAAGCTGGAACCGGGAAGAGACCCCTACAGGGAGGATCGCGAGCGCATCGTGACCGCATCCGACAGGGCCGTGGAGCTGGTCCGGATCGCCGCCGAGGCGGCGGACGACAAGCTGGCCGACGACATCCTTGCCTACGACGTGAGCGAGCAGCTCGTCATCACCGACGCCTTCCTGCTCTGCTCGGCGCCCAACGACCGGCAGGTCCGCGCCATCGTCGACGAGATCGAGAAGCGGCTCCGCGAAGAGGCCGACGCCAAACCCGTCCGCCGCGAAGGCGAACGCGAAGGCCGCTGGGTACTGCTCGACTACGCCGAGATCATCGTGCACGTCCAGCACGAAGAGGACAGGCTCTTCTACGCCCTCGAACGGCTCTGGAAGGACTGCCCGCTGATCAAGCTGCCGGAGACCGTCAACGCCCACTCCGCCCAGCGCCGGCGCACCGTCGGGAGCGCCAGTGAGTGACCGCGTCCCCGGCAAGCGCCGGATCGTCCTCTGGCGGCACGGCCAAACCGGCTGGAACGTCGAACGCCGCTTCCAAGGCAAGACCGACATCCCCCTCGACGAGACCGGCGTCCAGCAGGCCCGCCGCGCCGCGGGCCTGCTCGCCGCCCTCCGTCCCACCGCCCTCCTCGCCTCCCCCCTCCAACGCGCCGCCGACACCGCCCAGGCCCTCGCCGGCGTCACCGGCCTCCCCGTCCGCCACGACCGCGACCTCATCGAACGCGACGGCGGCGAATGGGAAGGCCTCACCAACAGCGAGATCCGCGAGCGCTACCCCGCCGAATACGCCGCCTGGCAGCCCCCCGGCGGCGAAACCAGCCTCCAGGTCGCCAAACGCGTCGGCACCGCCCTCGAACGCGCCCTCGACGACCTCCCCCCCGACGGACTCCTCGTCGTCGCCTCCCACGGCGCCGCCCTCCGCCTCGGCATGTCCCACCTCCTCCGCCTCCCCGAAGAGACCTGGGACCGCCTCGGCGGCCTCTCCAACTGCTGCTGGTCCGTCCTCGGAGAGATGCGCGACGGCGGCTGGCGCCTCGTCGAACACAACGCCGGCACCCTCCCCGAACCCGTCCTCAGCGACGACCGAACCGAGAACGGCACCTGACCCAAAACCGATTCGAGTACCGCGCCCGAGTCCTATACACTGGCCAAGCGCTGCGGGATGAACGTCCACGCAGCCGCACGGGGCTATGGCGCAGTTGGTAGCGCGCCTCCATGGCATGGAGGAGGTCTGGGGTTCGAATCCCCATAGCTCCACTCGTCGGTGGGAGGAGTGTGTCCGCGGAAAGCGCGGACCGCTCCTCCTCGTCATGTTTATCGGGGGGGCGACCCCCCGGAACCCCCCGATGTGGGGGCTCCGCCCCCACGCCCCCTTGTGCGTGGCTGAGCCTGTTGGGCGTTGCGGGTTTGGCGCGTGGTTTGGTTTGTGGGGCTTCGCCCCTACCCCCCTGGTGCGGACCGCTCCTCCTTGTCATGTTTATCGGGGGGGCGACCCCCCGGAACCCCCCGATGTGGGGGCTCCGCCCCCACGCCCCCTTGTGCGTGGCTGAGCCTGTTGGGCGTTGCGGGTTTGGCGCGTGGTTTGGTTTGTGGGGCTTCGCCCCTACCCCCCTGGTGCGGACCGCTCCTCCTTGTCATGTTTATCGGGGGGCGACCCCCCGGAACCCCCCGATGTGGGGGCTCCGCCCCCACGCCCCCTTGTGCGTGGCTGAGCTTGGGTGTGCGGGTTTGGGGTCGTGGGGCTTTGCCTTTACCTTCCCTTGGGTGGGGCTGGGGTTGTTGGGTGTGTGCGGCCGCGTGGTCAGATTCGCTCGATCGTGATGTCCGCGCGGTCGAGGGTGGCGGCATAGGCGGCCAGGTCACCGGGGTCGCTGGTGAGTATCTGTGCGGGGACGTGCAGAGCCGCGGTCACGACGACGAGGCGTCCACAGCGTCGGGGCGTTTTTTGCCCGGCGGCACCGCTTTGGCGAGCATCGCCCCGGCTCGCTTGTAGGAGTCCAGAGTGGTGGTTTTTGCGCAGGCCACGCACCCTACATTCGCGGTGGCCCTCCCCTGCATCGGTGCCGCGGAGCCTCGTGCCTGCGGGACCGTGCAGTCCTTGAGGTATCCGCTGAAAGCGTGCACGGTCTTGGGATCAGGCCGCCATGCCTGTGCAAGGACCGGACCGATGATGACGGGTCTGTGTGGTGCGCGTCGCAGTCCATGGTGCAATGTCAAGGCCACCGCATCGCCGCTCAGCATCGCCAGGAGCATGCCGGTGTCGCGACGTCGGCTTGGTTTGAGCCGAGCGCTGAGGAGAGGACCCTGCGGACCAGTTTCTGCTCTTCGGCCGTCAGGGCCTCGAATGCGGGCAGGTCATCCAGTGCCGCGGCGTTGTCGGCGTCCAGCGTGGCGAAGGCAGCTGCTGCGGCGTCATCCGCCGCCATCTGCGCCACAGCGGCGGCGACCATGTAACCGGACACGTCCAGGCCGGCGGCGTCGGCGTGGGCCTTGATCGCCGCATGGACCTGTGGGCCCGTCGAGATGCTGAACTGCGTGTTCGCCATACACGCAGTGTTACCTAGATCAGGTGCCTGTCCAGTTGGGGGTGCGCTTTTCTATGAAGGCCTGGGCGCCTTCCTTTGCGTCGGCTGATCTGCGGACGGGGCCGGTGTACTCCTCCTGACGGTCGAAGGCCTCTTCCTGGGGCCAGTCGGAGGAGCGGGAGAGGACCTGCTTGGACGCCGTCAGGGCGAGGGGGGCGTTGGCGGCCACCTCGCCGGCCAGGTGGAGGGCCTCTTCCAGGGCGGTGCCCGGGGTGGTGAGGCGGTTGACCAGGTGGACGGTGGCCGCCTCTTCGGCGGGCCACATGCGGCCGGTCAGGACGAGTTCCATGGCCAGGTGGTACGGGATGCGGTGCTGGAGGCGGAGCAGGCCGCCGGCGGCGGCGGTCAGGCCCCGCTTCACTTCGGGGAGGCCGAACTTGGCGTTCTCCGCGGCGACGATCAGGTCGCAGGTCAGGACGATCTCGAAGCCGCCGGCCAGGGCGTAGCCTTCGACGGCGGCGATCAAGGGCTTGGCGGGGGGCTGTTTCACCAGGCCGGCGAAGCCGCGGCCCTCGACGACGGGGCGCTCGCCGCGGGCGAAGCCCTTGAGGTCCATGCCCGCGCAGAAGGTGCCGCCGGCGCCGGTGATGACGGCGACGCTGAGGTCGGGACGGGAGTCGAGGGTGTCCAGGGCCTCGGCGATCTGGTGGGCCATGGCCATCGACATGGCGTTCCTGGAATCGGGGCGGTTCATCGTGAGGAGGAGGACGCGGCCGCGTTCCTCGACCAGGAGGTCTTCGCTCATGTCGTCTCCTTCAGCGGGGGGCTAGGCGGATGGCGCCGTCGAGGCGGATGGTCTCACCGTTCAGCATCTTGTTCTCGATGATCTGCAGGGCGAGGGAGGCGTACTCACCGGGGACGCCCAGGCGGCGGGGGTGGGGGATGGTTTTGCCGAGGGAGTCGCGGACCTCCTCAGGGAGGCGCGCCAGGATGGGGGTATCGAACAGGCCGGGCGCGATCGTGGTCACCCGGATCAGCCGGGAGGCCAGGTCGCGGGCGGCGACGAGGGTCATGCCGACGATGCCGGCCTTCGCGGAGGCGTAGGGGATCTGGCCGATCTGGCCCTCGTAGGCGGCCACCGAGGCGGTGAGGACGCAGACGCCGCGTTCCTCGTCCACCGGTTCGGTGGCGGCCATCCGGGCGGCGGCCAGGCGCAGCGTGTTGAACGTGCCGATCAGGTTGACCCGGACGATCTCCTCGTAGGTGTCCAGGGAGCCGGGGCGGCCCTCCTTGTCGAGCAGGCGGACGGGGCCGCCGCGGCCGGCGCAGTGGACGAGCGCGCGCAGGGGGCCTTGGGCCTCCGCCAGGTCCAGGGCGGAGTTCATCGCTTCCGGGTCGGTTACGTCGGCGGGGGCGAAGTGGGCTCCGATCTCGCCGGCGACGGTCTTGCCCTGGGAGTTCGGGAGGTCGACTATCACTACCTTGGCGCCCTTGGCCGCTAGTTTCTCGGCGGTGGCCCTGCCGAGGCCGGACGCGCCTCCGGTCACTAGGGCGCTGGTTCCGTTGACTTCCATGTGTCTCCTAGAGGCGTTCGATGATGGTGGCGTTGGCCATACCGCCCGCTTCGCACATGACCTGCAGGCCGTAGCGGAGGTCGTTGTCCTCCAGCGCGTGCAGCATCGTGGTCATCAGCCGGGCCCCGGACGCGCCGAGCGGGTGGCCCAGGGCGATGGCGCCGCCGCGGGGGTTGACCTTGGCCGGGTCGATGTCGAACTCGGCGAGCCAGGCCAGCGGGACGGAGGCGAACGCCTCGTTGATCTCGACGTGGTCGATGGCGTCGAGGGGGAGGCCGGAGCGGCGCAGGATCCGGTGGGTGGCGGGGATCGGCGCGGTCAGCATGAGGCGGGGGTCGTCGCCGCAGACCGCGGTGGAGTGGACGCGGGCGCGGGGTGTGAGGTTCAGTTCGGCGCATTTGGCCGCGCTCATCAGGAGGAGGGCCGAGGCGCCGTCGGAGATCTGGGAGCTGTTCCCGGCGGTGATGTGTCCCGGGTTCTGGAACGCGGGTTTGAGGGTTCTCAGTTTCTCGGCGGTGGTGTTCGGGCGGATCGTTTCGTCGCGGTCGACCGTGCCGATGGGGATGATCTCCCGGTCGAACGGGGCGGCGGCCGCCAGGTGGTGCGAGCGGGCGGAGTATTCGTCGAGGGCGGTGCGGTCCAGCTTCCACTTCTCGGCGACCAGTTCGGCGGCGATGCCCTGGGAGACCAGGCCGGTGACGTTCGGGCCGAAGGGGTCGGCGTCCATGCGGGCCGAGCCCATCGGAACCCTGCTCATGGATTCGACGCCGCCCGCGATGGCGATGTCGTACGCGCCGGCCTGGACGCCCTGCGCGGCGAAGTGGACGGCCTGCTGCCCGGACCCGCACTTGCGGTCGATGGTGGTGGCGGGCACGTGCGGGGGGAGTCCGGCGGCGAGCCAGGCCATCCGGCCCGGGGTGGCGGACTGCTCGCCCACCTGGGAGACGCAGCCGATGATCACGTCGTCGACGGTGGCGGGGTCCAGTCCGGTGCGCGCGAGGAGGGCGGTGAGCGTCTGGGCCAGGAGGTCGACCGGGTGCACGTCCGCCAGCGCGCCGCGCCTGCGGCCGGAGGGGGTGCGGACGGCCTCGACGATGACCGGTGCTTGCGCTGGAAGCATGGGTATTGATTATCATGATATGCATGAGATCGTCCATGGAAACGGGTGCCCATGACCGCTGACGAGCGTGCGCAGATCCGCCGGCTGGCCCGTGATGTGGCCGTCGAGGTGTACGGGCCGCTGGCCGAGGAGATGGACCGCGAGCGCCTTCCCATCTCGCTCGACCAGCGCCGGCGCCTGGGTGACCTGGGCTTCCTGGGGATCGCCCATCCCGAGCGGTACGGCGGCGCCGGAGCCCCCCTCGCGCACGCGCTGGCGGTGATCGAGGAGTTCGCCAAGGTGTGCCGGCCCGCCGCGTTCCAGATCTTCGAGGCCAACACCGGGCCGGCCCAGGTGATCAATCATCTGGGCACCGAGGAGCAGCGCGAGCGCTGGCTGCCCGGCATCGTCTCCGGCGAGCGGACCATGGCGGTGGCCATCTCCGAGCCGGACGCGGGCTCGGCCGCGACCGACATGCGCACGGCGGCCAAGCCTGTCGATGACGGCTTCATCCTCAACGGCGGCAAGCGCTGGATCTCCAACGGCGGCGAGGCCGACCAGTACCTGGTCTACTGCCGGCTGAGTGACGCGCCCGGCTCCAAGGGAATCGGTGCGCTGCTGGTCGAGAGCGATATGGCCGGGGTTGGTTTCGGGGCTCCAGAGAGGTTGATGGGGTTTCGCGGGATCCCGTCCGCCGATGTGCTCTTCGACAACGTGGTGGTGCCCAAGGAGAACCTGGTCGTCCCGGCGGGCGACTTCGGCAAGCTGTTCGGGATCTTCTCGATCGAGCGGCTCGGCAACTCCACGATGAGCCTGGCGATCGCGCAGGAGGCGCTGGACCGCTCGGTCCGGTACGTGCAGGAGCGCGAGCAGTTCGGCAAGCCGCTGGTCGAGTTCCAGAGCGTCCAGGTGACCTTGGCGGACATGGTGCTCCAGGTGGAGGCCGCCCGGCTGCTGCTCGACCGGGCCGCCGAGGGCGCGGGCACCGGTCTGCCGAACCCGCTGCACGTGTCGCTGGCCAAGTGCACCGCCAACGAGACGGCCAAGCGGGTCACCGACCTGGCGATGCAGTTGCACGGCGGCAACGGCTACACCGAGGAGTACGGGATCGAGCGCCTGCACCGGGACGCGCACGGCTGGGCGATCGCCGGGGGCACCCCGGCGATGCAGCGCATCCGGATCGTGTCCGAACTGCTCGGCCGCAAGTTCGACCAGCGGAAATGAGGGAAGACGTGCAGTTGTTCGATCTGGGTTCGCGGCATCGGGAGATCCAGGTGACGGCGCGTTCCGTCGCGGCGCGGGTCGAGGAGTTCGCCGCCGAGGCCGACGAGTGCACCGAGCCGCATCCGGGCGTGCTGGCGGCGCTGCGCGAGAGCGGGCTGGCCTGCCTGGTCGTGCCCGCGGCGTACGGCGGGGAGAGCGAGATCCTGGATCCGCTGGCCATCGCCGTCGTGCGCGAGGCGCTGATGTACTCCTCGGCGCATCTGGACTCGATGTTCGGGATGCAGGGCGTGGGCAGCTACTCCCTGGCCGTGGGCGGCGGGGACGACCTGCGCGCCCGCTGGCTGCCGCGGGTGGCGCGGCTGGAGGCGATCGCCGGGCTGGCGCTGACCGAGCCCGGCATCGGCTCCGACCTGCGCGGCGTCACCACCACGGTCGAGGCCGCGGGGGAGGGCGTGCGGGTGAACGGCCGCAAGTCGTTCATCACCAACGGCGGCGCCGCCGACTTCTACTGCGTGCTCGGCAAGGAGGGGGACGGCTACTCGATGGTCCTCGTCCCGGCCGACGCCCCTGGGCTGACGGTGGCGCCGGGCAGCGAGCTGATCGCGCCGCACATCCTGGGCGAGCTGGAGTTCGCCGACGTGATCGTGCCGGAGGACCACCGGCTCGGCGTCCCGGGCAAGGCGTTCGCGCTGATGCTGCAGACGCTCGCGGTGTTCCGGGTGACGGTGGCCGGTTCGGCGGTCGGGCTGGCGCAGGCCGCGCTGGACGAGGCCGTCCGGCACGCCACCACCCGCGAGCAGTTCGGAAAGCCGCTGATGGCGCTCGGCGCGGTGTCGCAGAACCTGGCGCTGTCCTGGACGGAGGTCGAGTCGGCCCGCGCCGTCACCTACCGCGCGGCGGCGCTGGCCCGCACCGACCCGCTGGCCAGCCTCGACCGCTCCTCGATCGCCAAGGTCGCCGCCACCGAGGCCGCGGGCCGGGTGGTCGACCG
The DNA here is from genome assembly GCF_039532545.1 of Actinomadura vinacea. Lineage (NCBI taxonomy): Bacteria > Bacillati > Actinomycetota > Actinomycetes > Streptosporangiales > Thermomonosporaceae > Actinomadura > Actinomadura vinacea. Next base: position 127,718 of record NZ_BAAARW010000035.1, read on the forward strand.
GTCGGTGCAGGTCATGGGCCGGTTCGGGCTGGTGCGCGGTTCGAAGATCGAACGCCTCTACCGCAACGCCCGCCCGCTGCGCGTGTACGAGGGCGCCACCGAGGTGCTGCTCGACTCGCTGGGGCGGCGGCTCTCGAAAGGAGCCTCCTGATGGAGTTGGGGTTGCGGGACACGGTCGTGCTGGTGACCGGGGCCAGCCGTGGGCTCGGGGCGGCGATCGCCGTCGCGCTGGCGGGGGAGGGGGCGCAGGTGGTGGCCGCGGCGCGTTCTAAGGACGCGCTGGAAGAGGTCGCCGCCCGGGGCGGGGGGCGGATCTCGGTCGCCGAGGCCGACATGCGGGACGAGGCGTCCACGCTGGCGCTGGTCGACACCGTGGTCTCCCGGTACGGCCGGATCGACGGGCTGGTCAACAACGCCGGGATCGCGCCCGCCGGGAAGTTCGCCGACCAGGACCCGGCGATCTGGCGGGACGCGATGCAGGTCAACGTGATCGCGCCGATGCTGCTGGCGCAGGCGGCGGGCCGGCACATGATCGGGCAGGGCGGCGGCCGGATCGTCAGCGTCGCCTCCACCACGGGTGTGCGCGGCAAGCCCTACCTGGTCGCCTATTCCACGTCGAAGGGCGCGGTGGTCCGGATGACCGAGGCGCTGGCGGCGGAGTGGGCGCCCAGGAACGTCCAGGTCAACTGCCTGGCGCCGGGGGCGTTCAAGACCGACGCGCAGAGCGCGGTGCTGGAGTCGCCGGACCTGCTGCGGCGCCGAGTGGCGAAGATCCCGGCGGGCCGGATGGCCGATCCGGACGAGCTGGTGCCGCTGGCCTGCCTGCTGGTGTCGCCGCGGGCCTCGTTCACCACCGGCGCGGTGTTCGTGGTCGACGGCGGCGAGTCCGGAAAGCTGTGAGGGGCGAGATGATCATTGACGCGCACACCCATGTCTGGCCGGACGCGATCGCCCGGTCCGCGCTGGCCGGCAACCCGGTGCCCGGGCTGGAGGCCCGCGGCGACGGCACGGTCGGCGGGCTCACCGCGTCCATGGCCGGTACCGGCGTGGACCTCAGCTGCTGCCTGGGCATCGCCAACCAGGCCCGGCACGTCGACAAGGTCAACGCGTTCGTCGCGGGGCTGGCCGCTGAGAGCCGGTTCCCGTTCGGCACCGTGCACGTCGACCTGCCGGCCGAGGAGAACCTGGCCAGTCTGCGGCGGCACGGCGTGACGGCGGTGAAGATCCACCCGCTGTTCCAGGGCTTCGCGCTGGACGACCGCCGGCTGTACGAGATCCTCGACGGCTTCGGCTCCGACATCGCGGTGATCACCCATGTGGGGGAGGGCGGCGACGCGCGCACCAACGCGCTCTCCAGCCCGCGGATGATCGCCGACATCGCCCGGACCTTCCCCGGGCTGCGGCTGGTGGCCTGCCACTTCGGCGGCTACAAGATCTTCGATCAGGCCGAGGAACTGCTCTGCGGCGCGGACGTGGTGCTGGAGACCTCCTGGCCGCCGAGCCTGCGGCGGCTGCGGCCGGAGCGGGTCCGCGCGTTCGTGAAGAAGCACGGGGCGGAGCGGATCGTGTTCGGCTCCGACTGGCCGATGACCGACCCGGGCGAGGAGATCGCCGCGATCGAGGCGCTGGGGCTCACCGGCGCCGAGACCGAGCGCGTGCTCGGCGGCACCATGGCCCGGGTGCTGCGGCTCTGACTCACTGGACGTTCGACCACACGATCGGCGCGGCGAGCAGTTCCGGATACTTTCGCTCGGCGTACCGAACGTACTCCCCGATATGGCCGGTCATCGCCTCGAATGACGCCTCGGCATCGTGCGAGGCGATGGCCTCGTATATTCGCAGATGGGCCTTGTGAACGGCGCGCCGCCGCACTTCCGGATAGTCGATGCCGATCGCCGAACCGTCCAGGATTCCCAGCAGCGCCTCGACCAGGTAGCCGAACAGCGCGTTGCCCGAACCGCGGGCGATGACATCGTGGAAACGCTTGTTCTCCTCCAGGAAGACCACCTGGTCGGACAGCTGGTCGCGCATCGTGTCGACGCTCGATTTGAGGTCGGCCAGCTGCGCCTCGGTCATCCGTTCCGCCGCCAGCCGCGCCATCATCGGCTCCAGGCCGCCGCGGGCCTCCGCGATCGTGCGGAAGGGCGCGTTCTCGAACTGCAGCAGCAGGGTCAGCGCGGTGGCCAGGCTGCCCGCGTCCGGCCGCTGGACGACCGGACCGCCGCCCGGGCCGGGCTTGAGCGCCAGCACGCCCTGCAGCTCCAGAAAGCGCAGCGATTCGCGCAGCGTGCCCCGGCCGACGTTGTACTCCTCCAGCATCACCCGTTCCGGAGGCAGCCGGTCGCCGACGGTATTCCCGCGCCTGTTGATGTCGGCGACGATGCGCTGGGCGACCAGCATGGCCGTTTTCTGGGGGCGCATATTGGCCGGTGACATGATCTTCAACCTCCGGGCGGGTGTTGGCGGCCGGGCGGCCTCCGAAAATGATTATGCGGCACCGGAAATCAGCGGAGCGCGGAGATGACACCGCCGGTCGCCAGTTCCGCGAGTTCGTCCGCGCCGAGGCCGAGTTCTCCGGCCAGTACCTCGCCGGTGTGCTCGCCGATTTCCGGCACCCCTTTGTAGGACGGTCCGGCGTAGCCGTCCACGTGCAGCACCGGGCCCGGGGTCAGCGCCGGGCCGAGTACCGTGCCGGCCAGTTCCACCAGCGTCCGCTCGGTGAAGTGCGGGTCCCGGACGATGTCGGAGGCGTCGTTCACCGGTGCGGCGGCGACCTCGTGCTCGTCCAGGACCGCCAGTACCTCGTCGCGCGGCCGCGCCTTCACCCAGGCGATGACGATCTCCTGGAGCGCGTCGTTGTTGGCCATCCGCGCCGTGTTGGTGGCGTACCGCTCGTCGGTCTTGAGGTCGGGGCGCTCCATCGCGTCGAACAGCCGCATGGCGATCGTCTGGTTCGAGCCGGCGATGGACAGCCAGCCGCCGTCCCCGGCCTGGTAGATGCCGCGCGGGGACGCGGCGCCGGAGGCGTTCCCGTGCCGCTGGGTGATCTCGCCGGACGCGGTGTAGCGCAGCACGGCGTCGCCGAGGATGAACATCAGCGGCTCGTACAGCGCGATGTCGACCTCGCCGCCCTTGCCCTGGGCCTCGCGCCGGTACAGCGCCATGGCCGTGCCGAACGCCGCGGAGATCCCGGCGATCGAGTCGGCGAACCCGAACGGCGGGGCGGTGGGCGGGGTGTGCGGCCAGCCGTTGAGGAAGGCGTAGCCGCTCATGGTCTCGGCGACCGTGCCGAACCCGGGCCGCTCGCGGTACGGGCCGGTCTGCCCGAACCCGCTCACCCGGGTCATGATCAGGCGCGGATTGGCGGCGGCGAGGTCGGCGTGTCCGAGGCCCCAGTCCTCCATCCGGCCGGGCCGGAAGTTCTCGATGAGGACGTCGGCGGTGCGGGCCATCCGCCGGATCAGCTCGCGGCCCTCGGGCCGCCGCAGGTCCACGCCCACCGAGCGCTTGCCGGAGTTGAGCCGGGCGAAGCCGATCGCCAGGCCCTCGTGGGCGGGCTGCCACTGGCGGGCGAAGTCGCCGTGCGCCGGGTCCTCCACCTTGATCACGTCGGCGCCGAAGTCGCGCAGCATCCGCCCGGCCGTCGGCGCCGCGTACATGGAGCCCAGCTCGATGACGCGGACCCCGGCCAGCGGCGCGGCGGTGGAATTCGCTCCGGTCACGGGCGGATCCCTTCCTTTCATATGGATGGTGATCAGAGATTATCAGGAGAGCGCGAAGCCTTCGTAGCCCTTGGCGGCGACCTCGTCGCAGATCCGCCGGTAGCGGCCGACCCCGCCCACGTACGGCATGAACACCCGCGGCTTGCCGGGGACGTTGGCGCCCAGGTACCAGGAGTTCCCGACCGGGTAGAGCGTCTCCTCGGCGACCTCGTTCACGTGCCGCACCCACGCGTCCTCGTGCTCCGGCACGGCCTCGCCGCGGGTCAGGCCGTTGCCGCGCAGGTGCGCGATGAGGTCGCTCACCCACTCGACGTGCTGCTCGATGGAGACGACGACGTTGCTCAGCACCGACGGGCTGCCCGGACCGGCCATGAAGAACAGGTTCGGGAAGCCATGGGTGGACAGGCCCAGGTACGTGCGCGGCCCCGCCGCCCACTTCTCCCGCAGTGCCATCCCGTCCCGCCCCCGGATGTCGATCTTCAGCAGGGCGCCGGTCAGCGCGTCGAAGCCGGTCGCGAAGACCAGGACGTCCAGCTCGTGCAGCTGCTCGGCGGTGCGCACGCCCTCGGGGGTGATGCGCTCGATGGGCGCGGCCAGGGTGTCGACCAGCGTGACGTCGTCGCGGTTGAAGGCGTCGAAGTAGCCGATCTCCAGGACCAGCCGCTTGGTGCCGAACGGGTACCCGGTGGGGCACAGCCGCTCGGCCACCCGCGGGTCGCGCACCGCCTCCCGGATCTTGCCCCGGACGAACTCGGCGGCCTTCTCGTTGGCCGCCCGGTCGCGGGTGATGTCCCGGTACGCGGCCTGGATGTCCGGCCCGCCCTTGCGCCAGTACGACTCGAAGGTCTCCGCCAGCTCCTCGGGGGTCGCGTCCAGCGCCGACTCCTCGCGCAGCACCCGGTGCGTGCCGCCGGGGTGGTTGCGCGCCTGCTCCCGGTACTCCTCGAACCGCGTCTTGAGGTCGGCCGCGTACGCCGGGTCGAGCGGACGGTTCCGCGCGGGCACGATGTAGTGCGGCGTCCGCTGGAAGACGGTCAGGTGCGCGGCCTGCTCGGCGATCCGTGGGATGGTCTGGACGCCCGAGGAGCCGGTGCCGATGACGCCGACCCGCTTGCCGGCCAAGTCGACGCCCTCGCGCGGCCAGTCGCCGGTGTGGTGGCTCTCCCCGGCGAAGGTCTCGATGCCCTCGATCTCCGGGGGCTTGGCCACCGACAGCTGCCCGGTCGCCATGACCACGTACCGCGCGGTGACCCGGTCGCCCCGGTCGGTGGACGCGGTCCACGTCGCGGCGGCGTCGTCGTACTCCAGTCCCGTTACCCGGGTGTCGAAGGTGATGTCGCGGCGCAGGTCGAATTTGTCGGCGACGTGGTTCAGGTAGCGCAGGATCTCGGGCTGGGCCGGGTAGCGCTCCGTCCAGTCCCACTCCTGGACGAGCTCGTCGGAGAAGGAGTAGCAGTAGTCCACGCTCTCGATGTCGCAGCGCGCGCCGGGGTAGCGGTTCCAGTGCCAGACGCCGCCCACGCCGTCCGCGGCCTCCACCAGGTGCACCGCGCAGCCCATCCGCCGCAGCCGGTAAAGGGCGTACAGCCCGGCGAACCCGGCGCCGACGATGAGCACCTCCAGTTCGCCGGGCGGCCGGGCGGACATGCCGGTGGATGCCGAGGGGGTGTTCGCGCTCACTGCCATGTGCTCCTAGCGAAGGGGGATCGGCTCAGCCGCGGCGGCCGGCCTCGTAGACGCCGACGGGTTCGGACCACTGCCCGGCCGCGAACGGGGACTCGCCCGGCGCGCAGGTGTACCCCGCGTCGATCCGGAACGTCGAGCCGGTCACGAACGCCGCGTCGTCGCAGGCCAGGAAGGCGGCCGCCGCGGCGACGTCCTCGGGCGCGCCGGGCCGCCCCACCAGCGGGGAGCTGGTGAGCTTCGTGCTCGCGCCGGCCAGGTCGCCGGGGTCGCCCGCCACCAGGTCGGCGGTCATCGCCGACAGGATCGCGCCGGGGATGATCGCGTTCACCCGGATCCCGTGCGGCCGCAGCTCCGCCGCCACCGACTGGACCAGCCCGATCACGCCCGCCTTGGCGGCGCTGTAGGCGTGCGGCCCGACCCCGCCCATGACCCCGGCCGGGCTTGAGGTGGCCAGGATGCACCCGGACCGGCGCGGCTGCATCACCCGCGCGGCGTGCTTCATCGACAGCAGGACGCCGCGCAGGTTCACCGCGAAGGTGGCGTCCACGTCCTCGATCCGGGACTTGGCGATGGGGCCGAGCGCGCCCATGATCCCGGCGTTGGCGAACATGACGTCGAGCCGCCCGTGCCGTTCGACGGCGGTGTCGACCAGGCCGGCGACGCTGTCCTCGGTGCTCACGTCGCAGTGCGCGTAGCTCGCCCGTTCGCCCAGTTCGGCGGCCAGTGCGCGGCCCGGCTCCTCCTGGACGTCGGCGATCACGACGGTGGCGCCCTCGTCGAGGAAGCGCCGGACCGACGCGGCGCCGATGCCGCTCGCGCCGCCGGTGACGATCGCCACCCGCCCGTCCATGCGTCCGCTCATCGTGCCCGCTCCTCTTCCGGTCCGCCGGTCTCGTCGAGGGCCCAGCCGGTGGCCAGGTCGGAAGCGATCTCCGGCTCGATCGTCTTCTCGCGGAACAGCGGAACGTCCCCGGAGAGGTCCACCGTGTCGCCGTAGCGGCCCCAGCCGATCAGGGAGCGGTCGGCGCCGCGCCCGGTGAACAGGAAGTACGAGCGGATCCGCACCAGTCCCGGCTCCAGCCAGGCCGCCTCGGGGTTGACGATGAAGTGCCGTTTGGTCGCCCGGTCGCGGTCCAGGACCGCGGTGAAGAAGCCGGCGATCTCCGTCCGGCCCCGGTAGGTTCCGCGCGGCGTGCGGAGGACGCCGTCCGCGGCGAACAGCGCGGCCGCCGCCTCGGGGTCGGGACGGTCGAGGGTCGCGGCGTAGGTGTGGAAGAACCCGCGGGCCCGTTCCAGCTCCTCCAACCGGGTCAGTCGTGCGTGCAGATCGCTCCCTTGCATGGGCGCAATCATAATTACCATATTCATAGATTACAAGGATCGCCGTTCCCACGGGGCCGAGCCGAGCAGGTCCGCCAGCGGGACGCGCTCGGCGATCGCCTTCCGGCAGCGGGCCAGCGCCGCGGGCATGCCGAAGGCGACGCCGCCGGTGACCCGCCCGTCCCGCGAGTAGAACGCCAGCAGCCGACCCGACTCGGGCGACCCCGCCGCGAGCGCCGGCTCGTCGCCGGGATCGGGCAACCCCAGGCACTGGATCTTGGTGTCGTACTGGTCGGTCCAGAAGTAGGGGACCTCGGACGGCGCCGCGCGCTCGCCGGGCGGGGCGAGCAGGTTGCGGGCGACCAGGGCCGCGCCGTCCCCGGCGCTGGTCCAGTGTTCGAATCGGACCGTCCCCTCCCGGTACGGATGCGGCATGCGGGCCACGTCGCCGACCGCGAAGACGTCCTCCGCCCCCTCGGCCCGGCCGGTGCGGTCGCACAGCACGCCGTCGTCCAGCACGAGGCCGGACCCGGCGAGCCACTCGGTGTTCGGCACCGACCCGGCCGCGGCCACGACCAGGTCGGCGTCCACGTGCGAGCCGTCGTCGAGGACCACGCCGCTGCGGACGGCGCGCTCGACGCGGGCGCCGCAGCGCACCTTCACACCGCCGGCCCGGTGCAGGTCGGCGACGATCCCGCCGATCCGGCCGCCCAGCACCGCCGCCAGCGGCTGCTCGGCCAGCTCGATCAGCGTGACCTCGAGTCCGAGCGTCCGGGCCGCCGCCGCGATCTCGCAGCCGAGCACACCGCCGCCGACGACGGCCACCGTCCGCGCCGCGCGCAGCCCCGCCCGCAGGCGCAGGCAGTCGTCCCACGTGCGCAGGGTGTGGACGCCCTCCAGCCCGGCGAGCGCGGGCAGCTCGCGCGGCCGGACGCCGGTCGCGATCACCAGCCGGTCGTAGCCGAGCGTGCCGCCGCCGTCCAGGACGATCCGCCGGTGGGCGGTGTCCAGCGCGGTCGCCCGCACGCCGGTCCGGACGTCCAGGTCGAGGCCCGCGCAGGCGTCCCGGTCCTTCAGGAGAGGAGGGCCTTCGGGTTCCTGCTCGGCGGTGAGCGCGGCCTTCGACAGCGGCGGACGGTCGTAGGGCAGGTGCGGCTCGGCGGCCAGCAGCGTGACCGGGCCGCGATGGCCGCGCCGGCGCAGCCGTTCGGCGGTGCGCAGACCGCCGAGGCCGCCGCCTACGATCACTGTCCGATCGTCGTCCCGCATGCCGCCTCCGCTCCTTGACCACGCTCGCCGTCAGCATTACGTTGAGTTTCATTATCATGAAATAGTGCGGATCTGGGAAGGCCGGTGCGATGACGACCGAACGTCCGGAACTGTTCGTCGGGGGGCGCTGGGTCCCCGCCCGGAGCGGGGAGAGCGTCACGGTCCGCAACCCCGCCACCGGCGCGTACGTCGGCTCGGCGGCCCTGGCCGGGGTCGCCGACATCGACGCCGCGGTGGCCGCCGCACGCGCCTCGTTCGACTCGGGCGTATGGGCCGGGGCGTCGCCGCGGCACCGCTCGCAGGTGCTGCACAAGGCGGCCGACCTGCTGGAGAAGCGGGCCCCCGAGCTGGCCGTGAGCATCACCAGCGAGCTCGGCTGCCCGATCTGGTTCAGTGAGCGCGCGCACGTGCCCAACCCGATCCGGCAGCTGCGCTTCTACGCCGACCTGGCCCAGGACTTCCCCTACGACGAGGTCCGCGCCGACGGCGCCAACACCAGCATCGTGACGCAGGAACCGGTGGGCGTGGTCGCCGCGATCACACCCTGGAACGGTCCGCTCAGCACCCCGACCCTCAAGACCGCCCCGGCGCTGGCCGCGGGCTGCTCGGTCGTCCTCAAGCCGCCGCCGGAGACCCCGCTGACGGTGTACGCGCTGGCCGACGCGCTGCGCGAGGCCGGGCTGCCTGAGGGCGTGCTGAGCATCGTCCCGGCGGGCCGGGAGGCCGGGGCGCACCTGGTCGACCACCCGGGAGTCGACAAGATCGCCTTCACCGGAAGCTCGGCCGCGGGCAAGAAGATCATGGCCGCCGCGGCCGCCCGGATCGCCCGCGTCACCCTGGAGCTGGGCGGCAAGTCCGCCGCCGTCGTCTGCGCGGACGCCGACCTGGACGCGGTGCTCCCGGCGCTGCTGCCGATGGCGCTCATGGTGAACGGGCAGGCGTGCATCGCGCAGACCCGGGTGCTGGTCCCCAGAGCGCGCGAGACGGAGATCGTCGACGCGCTGGCCGGCGCGCTGCGCGGGCAGCGGGTGGGCGACCCGATGGAGCCGGAGACCATGGTCGGCCCGCTGGTCAGCGAGCGGCAGCGGGACCGGGTGGCCGGATACGTCGAGACCGGCCGCGCCGAGGGCGCCCGGGTCGTCACCGGCGGCGGGCGGCCGGTGCTGCCGCCGGAGCTGGCGGGCGGCTGGTTCGTCCCGCCGACGCTGCTGGCCGGGGTCGACAACGCGATGCGGGTGGCCCAGGAGGAGATCTTCGGGCCGGTGCTCGCCGTGATCCCCTATGACGGCGAGGACGAGGCGGTCGCCATCGCCAACGACTCCCGCTACGGCCTGTCCGGCTCGGTCTGGAGCGCCGACGAGGATCGCGCGCTCGGCATCGCCCGCCGCATCCGCACCGGGATGGTCAGCCTGAACGGGCGGCCGCAGGCGTTCGGCACCCCCTTCGGCGGCTACAAGGAGTCGGGGATCGGCCGCGAGATGGGCCCGGAGGGCTTCCGCGCCTACCTGGAGACCAAGTCGATCGCGGTGGGAGACCGATGACCGCTGCCGCCGGCGGCCTCGTTACCGCCGAACGGCTCAGGGCGTTCTTCGAACCGCGCTCGTTCGCGCTGATCGGGGCCAGCGACCGGTCCGCCTTCTCCAAGCTCGTCCTCGCGAACCTGGTGGACGCCGGGCACGGCGACCGCACCCACCTGGTCAACCGGCGCCAGGCGACCGTCCACGGCAGGCCCGCGCACCCGACGTGCGCGGCGATCGGGGAACCGGTCGACCTGGCGTTCGTGATGGTCCCGGTCGCCGCCGCGGTGGACGCCGTACGGGACGCGGCCGCGGCCGGAGCGCGCGGCGTCGCCGTGCTCAGCTCGGGGTTCGCCGAGACGGGCGAGGAGGGTCGCGCGCGGCAGCGCGAGCTGCTGGCCGTGGCCGAGGAACTGGGCCTGGTCGTGCTCGGCCCCAACGTGCTCGGCTTCGTCAACGTCGCCGCCGGGGTGCCGGCGATGGCGCTGAGCGACCCGCCGGCGGTGCCCGGCAACGTCGCGCTGATCTCGCAGAGCGGCGCCAGCTGCGGCGCCATGAAGGACTTCGCCGCCCTGGCCGGGGTCGGGCTCTCGCACGTGATCACCGTCGGCAACGAGGCGATGGTGACGGTCGGGCACCTGGTCGACCACCTGGTGGACGACGGCGCGACCGAGGCGATCGCGGTCTTCATGGAGGGCGTCCGCGAGCCGGCGGTCTTCGCCGCCGCCTGCCGCCGCGCCGCCGCCGCGGGCAAGGCCGTGGTGGCGCTCAAGGCCGGCCGCTCAGAGCTGGCCGCCCGCGCGGCCGCCTCGCACACCGGCGCGCTGGTCGGCGACGACCGGGTGGTCGAGGCGGTGTTCGGGCGGCTCGGCGTGATCCGGGTCGACACCATCGAGGAGATGCTGGTCACCGCGGGCGCCGCCGCGCACACCGGGCCGCTGGAACGGCCCGGCGTCGGGGTGGTGTCGATCTCGGGCGGGGCCTGCGACATCATCGCCGACCTCGCCGACGCGGCCGGTGCCGTGCTGCCCGAACTGGCGCCCGCGACCGTGCGGCGGCTGGCGGAGGCGCTGCCGCCGTACGGGCACGCGCAGAACCCCCTCGACATCACCGGCGCCGCGATCATGGACCCGGAGCTGTGGCGGGCGTCGGTCGCCGCCGTCGGCGCCGACCCGGGCGTGGGCGTGGTGGTCGCGGTCAACAGCCTGCCGTGGCGGGACGGTGCCCCACAGGAGAACAGGGCCTCCTTCTATGGCCAGAGGTACGTGGACGCGATCGGGAAGGGCATGCGCGAGTGCAAGGTGCCCGCCCTCTACCTGACGCAGGTCACCCAGCCGATCGGGGAGGCGGCGCGGGCGGTGCTGGAGTCCGGCGGCGTCGCCCACGCCGTCCCAGGGCTGCGGCTCGGCGTGGACGCGCTCGCCCGCATCGCCGCCTGGTCGGCAAGCCGGGCCTCGGACACGGCCGAACTAGGCGCCGGGCCCACGGTCCCGTGCGCGGTCGAACGGGTGCCGTTCTCGGAGGTGGACGCGCGCGAGCTGCTGGTATCGGCCGGGATCCCGGTCGTCCCGGCCTGGCACGTCCACTCGGGCGAGGAGGCGGCACGGGCCGCGGCCGGGTGCGGGTCCCCGGTCGCGATGAAGATCGTGTCGCCGGACATCGCGCACAAGAGCGATCTGGGCTGTGTCCGGCTCGGCGTGACCGCCGACCGGGCCGCGGCCGCGTTCGAGGAGATCATGGCGGCGGGCCGCGTCCCGGCGGCGGGCGGCGCGCGCCTGGACGGCGTGCTGGTCGCGCCGATGCGCGGCGGCGCCGACGGCCAACCGGCGGTGGAGTTGCTGGTCGGCGTCACGCGCGACCCGGACTGGGGCCCGATGCTCGCGGTCGGGCTCGGCGGGGTCTTCGTCGAGGTGCTGGACGACGTCGCCCTGACCCCGCTGCCCGTCTCGCCGGCCCGCGCGCGTGCGCTGCTGACCGGGTTGCGCGGCGCGGCGCTGCTGCGCGGGGTGCGGGGCGGTCCGGCCGCGGACCTGGACCGGCTCGCCGGAGTCGTCGCCGCCGTGGGGCGGCTGGCCGAGGAGCTGGGCCCGGACCTGGAGGCGCTGGAGATCAACCCGCTGCGGGTCGCCGGAGCCGAGATCGAGGCGCTGGACGTGCTCGTCGCCTGGCGTCCCTGACCCCCTCGCCGAGGGCTTTCCGGGGTCCTTGCGCGGGTCATTCGCCTGGTCAGCCGAATTGATGCGCATGAACTCTTGACCTCGGAGCCAAATCAGGCGAATGATGTTCATAGTCCGCTAGTGACCTGGGTCACCGGCGGGCCGTCTGATCCCGAGTGACGGAGGTGCCGATGCGTACGCTGCGAGCGGTCCGGGGCCCCAGGGGGGCACTGGCCGCGCTGAGCGCGCTGAGCGTGCTGGCCCTGTCGGCCTGCGCCGGGCCCACCACCGCCGACGTGCGGCAACGCCGCGGCGGAGACGGTCCGAGCGTCCCGTACGGTGCCACCAAGGAACAGTACCGGGCGGCCTTCGCCGACCTCCCGCCGCTGCGCCTCAACACCCAGAGCCCCTCGCCCAAGGGCTCGCCGAGCGGCAAGAACGTCGAGGACTACCTCAAGGCGATCACCGACTGGTCCGGCGGCAAGATCACCTTCGAGGTGGCCTACGCCAACGCCATCGCCCCGCCCGCCGAGATCGACGACGCCCTGCTGGACGGCCGGCTCGACCTCGGCCAGATCCTGCCGATCTACGAGCCGTCCGAATACCCGGCCAGCGCGGCGCTGGTCAAGTCCAGCTTCGTCTCCAACCAGGCCCCCCTCGCCGGCACGTTGCAGTCCAACGCCTGGCCCAACGAGGTCGCCTTCCGCAACCCCGAGATCCGCGCCGAGTACAAGCGCCGCGGCATCGTGCCGATCGTCCCGCAGTACGACTCCGGCGCCAACGCGCTGTTCTGCCGCGAACCGCGCCGCGACATGGCCGGGCTCAAGGGCATGGTCTCGGCCGCGGGCGGGCAGGCGCAGGCCGCCGAGATCGAGTCGCTGGGCGGATCGGCGGTCACCGTCCCCTACACCGAACTGTTCGAGGGCCTGCAGCGCGGCACCGTCGACTGCAGCGTCTCCAGCCTGACCGTCGGCGTGCTGGGCGGGTTCATCCCCTCCGCGCCGCACATCACCGTCGACCCGGCCGCGGGCCTGGCGCTGGCGCCCGGCGGGATGGCGATCAGCCAGGACGCGTGGAACGGCCTCCCCAAGGCCGCCCGCCAGCTCATGTGGGACCGCCTCGACATCTTCCTCGCCTCCAACATCCGCGACAAGATCTGGCCGAACATCGTCAAGGCGGTGACCATCGCCAAGAAGTCCGGCGGATCCGTCCAGCCGCTGGCGCCCGACGCCCGCGCCGCGATCGCCCGCGCCAACGCCGGGCTGCTGCGCGACCTCCGGCGCGACAAGACCTTCGCCGACCCCGAGGCCTTCGTGCGCGACGTCCAGGGGACCTCCGGGGCCTGGCTGAAGACGGCCCGCGGGTTCAGCCCGGCCGGCGACGTCGCCTACGCCGACTTCGACCGCTGGTACAAGCCCGGCAAGGTCGACCTCAACGCCTACGTCAACACCCTCTACAAGCAGGTCTTCCTGCCGCACCGGCCCTCCTGATCAGAGCCCCGTCCACTCCCCGCTCACCCCCGCTCACCTCTCACCCACGGTCCCGGCCCTGGCCGCCGAGCCGGTTCGGTGCCCACCCCTTCGCCCACCCCACCGGAGTCGCCATGAGCGCACCAGAGTCCCCGAACGCGGGGCGCAGGCGCGGTTTCGAGCTGCTGATCGAGGTGCCCGCGGTCGCGGTGACGTTCCTGATGATGCTGCACGTCACCATCAACGCCCTGCTGCGGACCTTCGCCGACGCCCCCATCTCGCACACCGTGGAGATCGGCCAGTACTGGTACCTGCCGATCATCGCCTTCCTCGGCTTCATCGCCGCGCAGCACCGCGGCCAGCACGTGGCCGCCGACCTGGTCTTCGAACGGCTGCCCGCCGCGGCCAAGCCGTACGTGCTGGCCGGCCTGATGGCCGTGTGCGCGGTGCTGGCCGCCGGGTTCTGCTGGTTCGGCCTCGGCGAGGCCCTGCACGCCTTCGACATCCGCAAGACCGCGGGCATCAGCTCGCTGACCGCGTGGCCGGCCTACTTCGTGGCGCCGCTGGCCTTCGGGGCGCTGACCGTCCAGTTCGTGATCGCGGCCGTCCGCGCGGCCCGCGGGCGCGGTGCCGACGCCGGGGCCGACGCTGAGGCGCGGGCCGAAGGGAGCCTGTCATGACCGAGTCGGTGAGCGTGGCCGGCGGGGTGGAACGCCCCGCCGCCGCGGCGGACGGCGCCCCGGGCGCCGGGAACGGGCGGCGCGGCCGGGTACTGCTGGCGATCACGATGCTGGTCGTGGCGGGCTCGACGGTCGGGACACTGCTCCCGCTGAAGCCGGAGGCCATCGGGGTCAGCGCGTGCGTGCTGATGCTGGCGCTGATCTTCCTGCGGATGCCGGTGGCGGTCGCGATGATCATCCCCGGGCTGCTGGGCATGTACGCGCTGCGCGGCAGCGACCTGGTGGTCAGCACGCTGGCCACGCTGCCGCACAACCAGGTGGCCAACTGGTCGCTCAGCGTCGTCCCGATGTTCATCCTGATGGGCCTGCTGCTGTGGAAGGCGGGCCTGACCGAGAACCTCTACACCGCCGGACGGCAGTGGCTGGGCTGGCTGCCCGGCGGCCTGGCGGTCGGCACCAACATCGCCGGCGCCGGACTGGCCTCGGTCAGCGGCTCGTCGGTCGGCACCACCTACGCGCTGGCCCGGATCGGCATCCCGGAGATGCTCAAGGCCGGGTACGACCGGCGGCTGGCGCTCGGCTCGGTCGTCGTGGCGGGGCTGCCCGGCCAGCTGATCCCGCCGAGCATCATGCTGGTGATCTACGCGGGCATCGCCGAGGTGCCGATCGGCCCGCAGCTGATGGCCGGCATCGGGCCCGGGATCCTGGTCGCCGTACTGTTCTCGGTGATGATCGTCCTGTTCGCCAAGCGCTGGGCGCCGTCGCCGGCCGCGGCGGCCGCCGGGGGCGCCGGGGACGCGCCGCCGGAGCGGGTCACCTGGGGCCGCCGGTTCGGCAGCCTGATCAAGATCTGGCCGGTGCCGCTGCTGATCGCGATCATCGTGGCCGGGATGTTCTCCGGCATCTTCACCGCCACCGAGGCGGGCGCGGCGGCCGCGGTGTTCGCGGTGCTGATCACCGCCGTCTGGCAGCGCGGCGGGGGCGCCTGGCGCGCCATCGCCGACGCCTCCACCGCCACGGTCAGCAGCGTCGGCGCCATCTTCTTCATGCTGATCGGCGTCGAGGTCCTGTCGCGGATGTTCACCCTGACCGGCATCAGCACCGGGTTCGCCCAGGTGGTGGAGTCGATGAGCCTGGACCGGGTGCAGTTCCTGCTGCTGATGACCGTCGTCTACGTTGTGCTGGGCACCTTCATGGAGCCGCTGCCGATGATGGTGCTCACCATCCCGATCCTGATGCCGACGCTGGGCGCGCTGGACATCTCCCTGCTCTGGTACGGCGTGTTCGCGGTGTTCATGGGCGAGCTCGCGGTGGTGACCCCGCCGGTCGGCATCCTGGCGTTCATCATCCACTCCATCACCAAGGATCCCGAGGTCAACCGGGGCCAGGAGATCGGCCTGAACGACGTGTTCAAGGCAGTCTGGTGGTTCATGCCGATGGCGATCCTGGTGGTGCTGATCCTGATCTTCTTCCCGGAGATCGCGACCTACATCCCCGAGCTGACCTCGGGCGGCTGAGAAGGGTCCGGACCGTCCCAAGGAGGCGAACATGACCACGAGCACGGGCTCCGGCACGGGTGAGACGAGGCGGGGCTGCCCCGTCAGCCACACCGAGTACGGCGACGACAGCGGGCTCCTCGGGCACTACGCGCTGCTGGACGCCGAGCGGGAGGCCGCCCGGTTCCACTTCAACGACACCCGTCCCCGCGGGTTCTGGATGCTGCAGCGGTACGAGGACGTCCTGGAGGGCTTTCAGAAGCACCGGACGTGGACCACCCGCGTCCGCAGCGCGCTCAACCCGGCGCCGGGCGTCCCGCTGCTGCCGCAGGACCTCAACGGCGAGGACCACGTCAAGCTGCGCCGCGTCGTCAACCCGTTCTTCGCGCCCGCGGCCGTCAAGCGGATGGAGGAGCTGGCGCACCGCCGCTGCGCGGAACTGGTGGAGGAGGTCCGGCCGAAGGGGTCGTGCGACTTCGTGGCCGAGTTCGCCATCCGCTACCCGACCGACCTGTTCCTGGCGCTGCTGGGGCTGCCGGTGAGCGACGGCGAGTTCTTCCTGCCCTGGTCGGAGACGCTGTTCGGCGGGTTCTTCGGCGGCGATCCGGCGGCGGCCGCGGAGGCCCGGGAGAAGATCCTGGCCTACTTCGACACCGCGGTGAACGAGCGCCGGGCCGCGCCCCGCGACCCGGCCGAGGACATGGTGTCGCGGCTGATCGAGGCGCGGATCGACGGCGAGCCGATCTCGCAGGAGGACATCCTCACCATCTGCATGACGCTCATGCTGGCGGGCCTGGACACCACCCGCAGCGCGCTCGGCTTCATGTTCACCCACCTGGCCCGGCACGGCGACGACCGGCGGCTCATCATCGACGACCCCTCGATCGCGCCGAAGGCGGTGGAGGAGTTCATCCGGATGTACCCGCTGGTCATCCAGGCCGGGCGGGAGGTGCAGGAAGCCGAGCACTTCCACGGCCTGGACCTGGTGCGGGGCGACGTGATGTGGCTGGGGATCGGGTCCGCCAACCGCGACCCGCGCAAGTTCCCCGACCCGGACCGGTTCGTCATCGGGCGCAAGGGCCTCAACCAGCACCTGGCGTTCGGCGCGGGCCCGCACCGGTGCCTGGGCATGCACCTGGCCCGGCTGGAGCTGGCCGCCGTCCTGAAGGAATGGCACGAGCGGATCCCGCACTACCGGATCGCCGAGGGCGTGGAACTGACCGAGCGCGGGGGCCAGCTCACGATGCCGACGCTCCCCCTCGAATGGGACGTCTGAACAGGAGGAACGGAACAGATGCGCATCTCCATAGCCGCGGACAAGTGCATGGGGCACGGCCGCTGCTACTCGGTGGCCGGCGACGTGCTGTCGGACGACGAGGAGGGCTTCGTCGCCGAACGGGGCCGGACGCTCGAGGTCCCCGAGGGGCTCGCCGCGCAGGCCGAGGAGGCGGCGGACGCCTGTCCGGAGGGCGCGATCACGATTCTCGACGCGTGATGCCGGGGCATCTGCGGGTCCTCGATCTGACCGACGAGCGGGGGCTGCTGTGCGGGCGGCTGCTGGCCGACCTGGGCGCCGACGTCGTCCAGGTGGAACCGGCCGGAGGGTCGTCCGCGCGCGCCGCCGTCCCCTTGTCCGGCGAGGTGTCGCTGTACTGGGAGACGTACGCGGCGGGCAAGCGCGGCGTCGCGTTCGACCTGGACGACAGGGCGGGCCAGGACGCCGTGCGGCGCCTCGCCGCCGCGGCCGACGTGCTGGTCACCTCCTATCCCGAGGAGTGGCTGCGCGAGCGCGGGCTGGACGCCGGGACCGTCCGGGCCGGCGCCCCGCACCTGGTCTACACGGCGATCAGCGCGTTCGGCCGCTCCGGGCCCAAGGCCGGATACGCCGAATCCGACCTGGTGGTGTGGGCGGCGGGCGGGCCGCTGGACCCGCACCGCGACGGCGACCGCCCGCCGCTGCGGATCAGCGTGCCGCAGGCGTTCGCGCACGCGGCGGCGGACGCGGCGGCCGGCACGCTGATCGCGGTCCTGGCCCGCCGCGCCACCGGCCGGGGACAGGTCGTGGACGTCTCGGCGCAGGCGTCCGTCGCCCAGGCCACCCTCGCCCGCGTCCTCGCGGACGCGGTCGGCGACGCCAACCCCGAGTGGCAGCAGCAGCCGCGCAAGCGGGTCGACCAGAGCGGGAGCGGTGCGGCCACGCCCAACTCGATGAAGAAGTGGCGCTGCCGGGACGGCCTGATCGAGCTGCACCTGTCGATGGGCGGCGCCGCCGGGGCGTTCACCAACAACCTCTTCGCCTGGCTGCGCGCGGAGGGGGCCGTGGACGAGCGCATCGCGTCCTGGGACTGGCGGGTCGTCCCAGACCTGATCGCCGACGGCGAGGTGGAACCCGGCGACCTGGAGGATGCGCGCGCGGCCGTCCGCGCCTTCCTGCTCACCAAGACCAAGGCCGAGGTGGTGGCCGCCGCCACCGAGCACCGCCTGCTGTGCATGGCCATCTACGACATGGCCGATGTCGCGGCCGGCCCGCACCTGCGCGCGCGGGACTTCTGGGCGGAGCTCGAGATCGGCGGCCGGCCGGTCCGGGTGCCCGGGCGGATCGCGCGGGTCGACGGCGGCGAGGGGCCCGTGGTGCGCGGGCGCGCGCCGTCCGTCGGCGAGCACACCGGCGACGTGCTCGGCGAGTGGACCGCCCGGGACCGCCCGGCCGTCCCACGCCCCGGCACTTCCGGCCGGCACGGGGAGCGTCCGCGGCACGCGCTGGAGGGGCTCAAGGTCCTCGACCTGTCGTGGGTGGTGGCCGGTCCGCTGATCGGACGGAGCCTCGCCGACTTCGGCGCGCGGGTCGTCCGGGTCGAGTCCGGCACCCGCGTCGAGACGGCCCGCATGATGCAGCCCTTCCACGGCGGCGTCCCGGGCCGGGAGAACTCCGCGCTCTTCGGCAACTGCAACGCCGGAAAGCTCGGCATGACGATCGACCTCAAGTCGCCGGAGGGGCGGGAGATCGTCCGGGACCTGGCCCGGTGGGCCGACGTGGTCATCGAATCGTTCTCGCCCGGCCAGATGGCCAAGTGGGGGCTGGACTACGCGAGCCTTTCCGCCGACCGTCCCGACCTGGTCATGCTCAGCACCAGCATCGCCGGGCAGTCCGGGCCGTGGGCGGCGCTGGCGGGCTTCGGGAACGTGGGGTCCTCGCTCAGCGGCTTCCAGAACCTCGTCGGCTGGGAGGACCGCGTGCCGATGGGGCCGTTCGGGCCGTACACCGACTACGTCGGCCCGCGCCTGGCGCTGGCGACGCTGCTGGCCGCGCTGGAGGACCGGCACCGCACCGGGCGGGGACGGTACATCGACCTCGCGCAGGTGGAGGCGGGTGTCTTCTTCCTGTCGCCGCAGGTCGCCCATTACGGGTACGACGGCACGATCGCGCGGCGGCGCGGCAACCGCGACGAGGCGCACGCCCCGCACGGCGTCTACCCGTGCCGTCCCGAGGACGGCCGGGACCGCTTTGTGGCGGTCGCGGCCCGCACCGACGCGGAATGGCGGTCGCTGGCCGGGGAGATCGGCCGCGCCGACCTGGCGGCGTACGGGCTCGCCGAGCGCCGCGCCCGCGAGGACGAGATCGACGAGGCGATCGCCGCCTGGACGGCCGGACTGCGCGCCGCCGACGCCGAACACCGCCTCCAGGCGCTGGGCGTCCCGGCGCACCTGTCGGCCTCCAGCGCCGACCTCGTCGCCGACCCGCAACTGGCCGCGCGCGGGCACTTCGTCCGGCTGGACCATCCGCTGCACGGCACCACCTGGGTCGAGGGGCCGCGCTACCTGCTGTCGGACACGCCCGGCGAGGTCGTCCGGCCCGCACCGACGCTCGGGCAGCACAACGAGACCGTCCTGCGGGACGTGCTGGGGCTGCCCGCGACACGCATCCGCGAACTGGAAGAAGGAGGGGTGCTGCGTTGAGCGCCGAGACGACCGCCGCGACCGGCGACTGGAGGGCCGAATGGCAGCCGGTCGTCGACGCGGTGGGCCGGGACTTCGCCGACGGCGAGACGGTCTGGGGGGCCGATCCGGTCGAACGGGGCGCGATCCGCCGCTACCTGGAGCCGCTGGAGTTCGACTGCGCCCTGCACACCGGCCCCGAGGCGGCGCGGGCGGCGGGCTTCGCCGACGTGACGATGCCGTACACGGGCGTGATCGCGTGGACGATCCCGGCGGCGTGGAACCCGGGCGAGACGCTGTTCGACAGCGCCGACCGCGACGCCCAGCCGGTGCGGACCGCGATCAACAACCAGGACATGGGACTCGGCCCGAAGACCACCGGCTTCTTCGGCACCGACATCGAGGTCGACTTCGTCCGGCCGGTGGTGGCGGGCGAGCGGATCGGCCGGCGCGGGCGGCGGCTGCTGTCGTGCAAGCCGAAGGAGACGGCCGTGGGCCGGGGCGCGTTCATGACCTGGGAGAGCGAGGTCGTCACCGAGGAAAGCGAGGTCGTGGCCCGGATCCGCATCGGCACCTACGCCTACGTGCCCAAGGAGCCCGAGGAGAACGAGTCATGAGCACGCGGTACTTCGAGGACGTCGAGGTGGGGGAGAGCCTGCCCGGCGCCGACTACCCCCTCACCGTGTACCGGCTGGTGATGGCCGCGGGCTCCAACCGCGACTTCAACTCCATCCACCACAACTCCGAGTACGCGCGCGGCACCGGCGCTCCCGAGATGTACGCCAACACCTCGTTCCTGCTGAGCGCCTGGGAACGCTGCGTGCGCGACTGGATCGGGCCGGAAGGCGTGATCCGCGGCATCCGCGGCTTCCGGATGAAGTCGTTCAACGTCGTCGGCGACACCATGCGGGTGCGCGCCGAGGTCGCGGCGGCCCGCGTCCAGGACGGCGCGGGAGTGGTGGAGATCGCCATCCGCTGCGAGAACGCCGCCGGCATCACCGTCGGCCCGGGAGTCGTCGAGGTGGCCCTGCCACGCACCGAACGAAAGGAGGGCGCGGCGTGACCCTGGAACGCACCGCCGCGATCGCCGGGCTCGGCATGACCGAGCTGGGCAAGGTCTACGGGCGGACGCCCGCCGGGTTCGCCGTCGAGGCGATCACCAAGGCCGCCGCCGACGCCGGCCTGGCCATGGCCGACATCGACGGCCTGCTCGTCAACCCCGGCGTCGGGAACGACACCGACCTGCGCCTGCAGTCGGCGCTGCAGATGCGCGACACGCGGCTGCTGACGACCGTCCAGGGCTTCGGGTCCTCGGCCGGGCAGATGGTGCAGTACGCCGCGATGGCCATCGCCGCCGGCATGGCCGACGTCGTCGCCTGCGTGTACGCCGACGCCCCGCTGAAGGAGGGCAAGAGCGCGGGCGCCTCCTACTCCGGGCAGAAGCGGGCGATGCGCGGCGTCGGCGCGCTGCCCGCCGCGGCCGGGCTGAAGGCCGCCCCCGAACGGTACGCCGTAGCGGCGCGCCGGCACATGGAGACCTACGGCACCACCAGCGAGCAACTCGGCGCCGTCGCGGTCGCGGCCCGGCAGTGGGCCGCCCTGAACCCGCTCGCGCAGAAGCGCGAGCCGATCACGCTGGACGACCACCAGAACTCGCGGATGATCGCCGACCCGCTGCGGCTGCTCGACTGCTGCCTGGTCAGCAACGGCGCCATCGCGGTGATCGTCACCAGCGCCGAGCGGGCCGCGACCCTGCGCCAGCCGCCGGTGCACGTGTGGGGCTGGGGCCAGGCGCACCCCGGCTACGTCAACCGCAGGGGCAGCGAGTTCGGGCTGGTCACCGGGGCCGCGCGGTCGGGCGCCGAGGCACTGAAGATGGCCGGTGTCGGAGTGCGCGACATCGACGTCCGGGAGCTGTACGACTGCTTCACCTACACCACGCTCGTGACCCTGGAGGACTACGGCTTCTGCGCGAAGGGCGAGGGCGGGGAGTTCGTCGCCGGCGGCGCGATCGCGCCCGGCGGCAGCCACCCGACCAACACCGGCGGCGGGGAGCTGTCGTCGTACTACATGTGGGGGATGACCCCGCTGTCGGAGGCCGTCATCCAGGCCCGCGGCCAGGGCGGCGCCCGGCAGGTCCCCGACCACGACCTGGTCATGGTCAGCGGCAACGGCGGCGTCCTGGACTTCCACTCCACCCTCATCCTCAGCCCGCACAAGAAAGGGCGCTCATGAGCCTGGCACCGGTGGTACGCGACGACGACTCCGCCGCCTTCTTCGACGGCGCCGCGACCGGCACGCTGATGCTGCGCTACTCGCCGAGCAGCGGCGAATGGTCCGAACCGGCCGCGCGGCTGTGCTCGGTCACCCAGGCCGACGACCTGGAGTGGCGGGCCGCCTCGGGCCGCGGCGAACTGGTCACCTGGACGATCAAACCCGGCCGGGACGCCGACGGCCGGCCCGCCGAGGACGCGGTGATCGGGATTGTGGAGACGGCCGAGGGCCCGTGGCTGACACTGCGGCTGCCGGACGTCGCGCCCGCCGACCTGCGGGTGGGGCTG
This sequence comes from Actinomadura vinacea, assembly GCF_039532545.1. Taxonomy (NCBI): domain Bacteria; kingdom Bacillati; phylum Actinomycetota; class Actinomycetes; order Streptosporangiales; family Thermomonosporaceae; genus Actinomadura; species Actinomadura vinacea. Next base: position 149,530 of record NZ_BAAARW010000035.1, read on the forward strand.
CCGATCCAGGTGGACTTCGTCGTCCCGGAAGGCGGGGAGCCGATGCCCGTGGGCCGCGCCCGCACGAGCGAGGGAGCACCCCGGTCATGACCTTCCGCCATTACCGCGACCTGCGCGCCACGTTCGCCGACCGCGCCGACTGGGCGCTGCCCACCGTGCTGCGCCACCACGCCGCGCAACGCCCCGACGCCGTCTGGTTGGACGCCCCCGAAGAGGGCCTGACCTGGACCTACCGGCAGATCCTCGGCGAGGCCGAGACCGTCGGCCGGGCGCTGCTGGACGCGGGCGCGGGCAAGGGCGACCGGGTGGTGATCTTCGCCGCGAACTCCTCCCGCTTCATCCGGACCTGGCTCGGCAGCGCGGTCGCGGGACTGGTCGAGGTCCCGGTCAACACCGCCTACGAGCACGACTTCCTCGCCCACCAGGTCCGCACCGTGCGGGCGCGGCTCGCGGTCATCGACGACGTGCACGCCGAACGGTTCACCGCCGTCGCCGAAGCCGCCCGCGACATCCGCAAGTTCTGGGTGATCGACACCGGCCGCCAGGCCGAGGCGATCGAACTGCTCACCGCCGCCGGCTGGGAGGCCGCCCCCTGGGACGACCTGCTCGCCCGCGGCACCGCCACCCTCCCCGAGGTCACCCCCCGCGACCTCGCCGCCGTGTTCTTCACCTCCGGCACCACCGGCCCGTCCAAGGGCGTGGCCATGCCGCACGCCCAGATGTACTTCTTCGGCGACGAATGCGTCGCCCTCACCAGGCTGACCTCCGCCGACGCCTGGATGGCCGTGACCCCGCTGTTCCACGGCAACGCCCAGTTCATGGCCGCCTACCCGACACTGGTCGCCGGGGCCCGGTTCGTGCTGCGCAGCCGGTTCAGCGCCAGCCGGTGGATCGACCAGATCCGGGAGAGCCGGGTGACGGTCACCAACTTCATCGGCGTGATGATGGACTTCATCTGGAAGCAGGAGCACCGTCCCGACGACGCCGACAACCCCCTCCGCTGCGTGTTCGCCGCGCCCACGGCCTCCTCGATCCTGGCGCCGATGAAGGAACGGTTCGGCATCGAGGCGTTCGTCGAGGTGTTCGGGCTGACCGAGACCTCCGCCCCGATCCTCGCCCCCTACGGGGAGGACCGCCCCGCGGGCGCGGCCGGGCTCGCCGCCGACGAATGGTTCGAGGTCGCGCTGGTCGACCCGGAGACCGACGAAGAGGTCCCGGTCGGCACGATCGGGGAACTCGTCGTCCGCCCGAAAGTGCCGTTCATCTCCAGCAACGGCTACTACAACATGCCCGACCGCACCGTCGAGGCGTGGCGCAACCTGTGGTTCCACACCGGCGACGCGCTGCGCCGCGACGAGCAGGGCTGGTTCTACTTCGTCGACCGGTTCAAGGACGCGCTGCGCCGCCGCGGCGAGAACATCAGCTCCTACGAGGTCGAGACCGCGATCCTCAGCCACCCGGCGGCGCTCGAATGCGCCGTGATCGCGGTGCCCGCGTCCACCGAGGCAGGCGAGGACGAGGTGATGGCCTACCTCATCACCCGCGAGGAGGTCGCCCCCGAGGCGATCTGGGAATGGTGCCGGAACCGCATCCCCGGCTTCGCCGTCCCGCGGTACCTGCGCTTCGTCGACGAACTGCCCAAGACGCCGTCGCAGCGGGTGCAGAAGGCCAAACTGCGCGCTGCCGGGATCACCCCCGACACCCACGACCGCACCCCCGACCGCCGCTGACCGGGAGGCCCCCGATGCACCCGTACCGTTCCGTGCTCTTCGTGCCCGGGCACAAACCCGACTGGGCCCACAAGGCACTGCGCTCCGGCGCGGACGCGATCGTCCTCGACCTGGAGGACTCGGTGCCGCCCGAACACAAGGAGCCCGCCCGCGCCACCGTGCGCGCCACCCTCGCCGAACTGCGCGCCGCCGCCCCCCGGCTCGGGCTGTTCGTCCGCCCCAACGCCCTGGACACCCGGCTGACCGGCGCCGACCTGGAAGCGGTGACGGGCCCCGAACTGACCGGACTGTTCCCCCCGAAGATCAGGAACGCGGCCGACGTGCTGCGCTGGGAGACGCTGATCGACTGGTTCGAGATCCGCAACGGCGCCGCCGGACTGGAGATGATCGTCCCGGTGGAGATGGTCGAGGCCATCGCCGAATGCGACGCGATCGCCGGCGCCTCCCCACGGGTCGGCGCCATGATCGGGCCCACCTCCGAACACGCCGACATCGCCCGCGCCGTCGGATTCCGCTGGTCGCCCGAAGGCACCGAATCGCTGTACCTGCGCAGCCGGATCCTCCTGGCCTGCCGCAGATACGGCCTGCACGCCCTCACCGGGCTCTGGGAGGACCTGCGCGACCTGGACGGCCTGCGCACCTTCGCCGACTACGGCCTCCAGCTCGGCTTCCGCGGCCAGATCGTCATCCACCCCGCCCACGTGCCCGTCGTCAACGAAGTGTTCACACCGTCCGACGCCGAGGTCGCCCACTACGAGGCCATGGTCGCGGCCGTCGACGCGGCCGCCGCGGCCGGCGACGGCGCGGTCCGCTTCGACGGCCACCACATCGACCTCGCCCACGCCGAGAAAGCCCGCGACTGGCTCGCCCACGCCCGCCTGATCAGAGGGCGGTAGCGCTCAGAGATCGAACCACGGGATACAGGACACGTCGAAGAAGCCGTTGGAATCCAGGCTCGCCTCGACGATCTCGTGCCAGTTGCCGCCGTGCCGCGCGTACATCCACTCCACCGTCGGCCCCTGCGGACTGCCGTAGCGCGCCTGGTTGCGCTGATCCAGCTTCCGCACGTCCTTCACCTTCATCTTGCTGCGCACCAGCGACTTCGCCTCGTTCCGGCGCGGCACCATCGCCCGGGCGATCTCCTGCTCGGTCTTCCCCTGGATACGCATCCGATTGACGTCGACCTCCATCGACTCCAAGCGGTCCAGATACGCCTGCCGGACCTCGCAGCCGTGCACCCAGTCATCCGCCGGGCCCACCCCCGTCCACACGGAGAGCCCGAACAAGCCGGACAGCAGCAGGAGAGAGACCGCCAGCCGGCGCATGCGCAGTACCTTTCGTGACACGGGGGGTGACGCCGCCTACGGACAATGCCGCATACCGCCCCATCCGATCAACGGCGACCTAGTCATGTTGGCGCAGCAAGACGCCACTCGGGAAGCCCGCCCCGCCCCCGGACGAGTAGTTTTCCGGACTCAGCAGCGAACGCCTGGCTCCGACCGGGTTGGCCGGCAACGCCGTCCCGACCTCCCCCCGGAGTGCACTAAGCTCTCCTCAGGCAGGCCACCGGAAACGGCGGCCCCCGGGGCTATGGCGCAGTTGGTAGCGCGCCTCCATGGCATGGAGGAGGTCTGGGGTTCGAATCCCCATAGCTCCACTCGTCGGTGGGAGGAGTGTGTCCGCGGAAAGCGCGGACCGCTCCTCCTCGTCATGTTTATCGGGGGGGCGACCCCCCGAACCCCCCGATGTGGGGGCTCCGCCCCCACGCCCCCGTTGCGCGGGGCTGGGCTTGTTGGGCCGATGTGGGGGCTTCGCCCCCAC
>NZ_BAAARW010000036.1:0-9154 GCF_039532545.1 Actinomadura vinacea
CTTCGCCCCCACGCCCCCGTTGCGCGGGGCTGGGCTTGTTGGGCCGATGTGGGGGCTTCGCCCCTTGCCCCGTGTGGCGTTGGGGTTCCCACGCGAGCGCGCTACCTGGCCGGGGAGGCGACGCCGGAGGCGAGCCTCACCGGCCAGATCGCGAAGCGATGTCGCGCTCGCACCAAACCCGGTCAGGGTGCGAGCCGCTAGGCGAGGCCCCTGGGCCGGGGTTGAATAAACACAGCCCGCTAGGCGAGCCCCGGGGGGTGGGGGAGGGCTTAGTGGTGGCGGGTTTGGGGGTCGGAGTAGCGGAGGACGGCGCCTACGCCCAGGGACGCGTTCGGGCCGTCGGAGGGTAGGACCACCAGTCCGCCGTCGGTGGCGGCCACGGCTCTGATGAGGGCGGCGTCGGCGCGGTCTTCTTGGGGGTCCTTGACGCCCATTTCCCGGAGTTCGTCGGCGCTGGTCGAGATCTCGCCGGGTTGGGGGCCGATCCACAGGCGGGCCGGGGAGTCAGGGTCGTGGTCCAGGAGGAGGGTCTCGATCTGGCCCCTTCGGGCCGCCTCCACGGTCGCGGGGAGGCCCGCCACGGCGCGCTCGCCGTTGGCGAGTTCGCGTTCGAAGCGTTCGGCGACGGTGAGGATGCGTTCGGCGGACTTCAGGTCCAGGATCCGGGAGAGCTCGCCGTTCAGGCCGTTGCCGCGATCGGCCTCGACGGTGTGCTCCCGGACGCCCTCGGAGATCTCCTCCAGGACGGCGGTGCGGGCCCTCGGATCGCCGGCGATCAGCACCGCCTCGGCGTGCGTGTGGCGGGCGACCTTGTCGATCTCCCGGCCCACCTTCTTGGCGTTGCTCCGCCATACCTCCTCGGCGGCGCGCTGGAGGCGGGACTGGTCCGAGTCGCTGGCCTTCTTGACCTTGCGGATCGGGAACTCCTCGTCCCCCGGCACGTCGATGTGCCGGTGCCCGCCGTCGGGCGCGAAGGTGTCGATCTCGCCGCCCCGGCGGTCGACGTGCGCCACCAGGTGCGGGAAGCGCTCCCCGCGGTCGGCCAGGTACGGCAGGACGTGAGGGAGGGGCGACACCCGGGCCAGGGACGCGCGGGGCGCGTCCTCGAACCGCTCGGACCAGGCCACCTCGCCGTCCGCCGCGAAGATCACCAGCCCTTCGGAGCGGCGCAGCTCCAGCTCCTCCTCCACGGTCCGCGCCACGGCGCGCAGCGTCGGGCCGGGAGCGCCCTGCGCCTCCAGCTCCGCGCGCAGCGCACGCCAGCGCAACTCGGTGGCCTTGCCGGCGTCCTCGGTGTTACGGGTCAGGTCGGCGTACACGGAGGCGTACGGACCCGGCCGGGAGTACAGCGGCTTGAGGAAAGACAGATCCATACCGAGGCCCTACCCGCCCCGGCGGCACCAAACGTCCCGAAAGCGAGGGGCGGGAGTCGCCCCTCGCCTCCTTTCCCGGGTCAGTGCTCGCGCAGCGCCCTGACCAGTTCAGACTCGTTCATCGAGGAACGGCCTTCGACGCCGATCTTCTCGTCCTTGATCTGGGCTCTCGGCATCCTTCCAAGGCCGTGATACCCGGCGTGTGCGTCTCACACTTGGACGAAGGGGACCGGCAGGTGCGGGGCCGCGAGCACGCCGCCGCTGGTGCGCAGCCGTTTCAGCAGGGCGGCGCGAGTGGTGGCCGCCGCGTCGGCGTCCTCGTCGTACAGGTACTTGACGGCGGGGTCGCGCAGCTGGACGGGATGCAGGACCACATCGCCGGTGACCATCAGCTCGTCGTCGCCGAGCACGACGGACTGATGCCCGGGCGTGTGCCCCGGTGTCGGGACGACCACGAGGTCGTCGGACAGGGAGGCCTGCCCCTGGACGGCGTCCAGGCAGTCGGCCTCGCGCAGGGGGTTCACTACTTCGTCCAGGACGCCCCCGCCTTCGCTCTCCAGCCACTTGAGCTCGTCCTCCTGGACGACGTGGCGCGCGTTGGGGAAGAGTGGTTCGCCGTCGACGACCGCGCCGCTCGCATGGTCGCTGTGGAGGTGGGTCAGCACCACGGTGTCGACGCTTCCCGGTTCTACGCCGATCTCTTCCAGCGCGCCGGGGAGGCATCCCGGTGTCGGCGCCCAGGAGGAGGCCGGGGAGCCGTCCGGGCCGAGCCCCGTGTCCACCAGCACGGTGGGGCCCACGGGCACGCGCAGCAGGTAGCAGTGGAAGTGCAGGACCCACTCGCCGTCCGGCCCGAACGCCTCGGGTGCCTCGGCCCTCGTGCGCTCCCAGAGCGCGGGCCTCGTACCAGGGAAGGTCTCGTCCAGGGGACGCCGCAGCGACTCTCCCATCGGACCAACCGCGTCGCACAGCGGGACGACCTCGACGCCGGAAACGATCCTTGGTTTCTCGTGCATGGGGCCACCCTCCCAGCAGGGACCCACCCCGCCGCAAGCCGAACGCTTCGGGAGGTGGAGCACAATGGCCCCGTGCGGATAGGCATTCTGGGGCCGCTGGAAGTGCGGGACGGGGCGGGGCGGCCGGTCGAGATCGGCGGGCCCCGGCTGCGCGCGCTCCTGGTGCGGCTGGCCCTGGACGCCGGGCGGTGGGTCACCGTCGCGCGGCTGCTGGATGATCTGTGGGACGGCGCCCCGCCCGCCGGGGGCGGCGGCAACGCGCTGCAGGCGCTGGTGTCGCGGCTGCGCGCCGCGGCCGGCCGCGACCTGGTCGAGCACGGCCCGGCGGGGTACCGGCTGAGGCTGGACCCGGCCGACGTGGACGCCGTCGCGTTCGAGCGCGCCGTCCTCGCCGCCCGGACGGTCGACGCCCCCGGCGCCCGCGCCGAGGCGCTGCGGCGGGCGCTGAAGCTGTGGCGGGGCGCGGCGTTCGACGGATTCGCGGACGCGCCGTTCGCGTCCGGCGGCGCGGCTCGGCTGGAGAAGCTGCGGGTGGCGGCCGTCGAGGACCGGGTGGAGGCGGAGCTCGCCGCGGGCGCGGACGCGGCCCCGCTCGTCCCGGAACTGGAGGCGCTGGCGGCGGCGCATCCGCTGCGCGAGCGGACGCGGGCGCTGCTCATGCGGGCGCTGTACGCGGCGGGCCGGCAGGCCGACGCCCTGCGCGTGTACGAGGAGATCCGCCGGGAGCTGGCCGATGGTCTCGGTGTCGATCCCTCGCCCGAGCTGGCGTCCGCGCACCTGGCGATCCTCCGCCAGGACACCGGCGCCGCGCCGCGCCCCGCCGCCGGCCGGCGGCGGACCAACCTGCCCGCCCAGTTCACCAGCTTCGTCGGCCGGGAGGAGGAGTCGGCCCGGCTGGAGAAGCTGCTGCGGGAGAGCCGGCTGGTCACACTGACCGGGCCCGGCGGCGCGGGCAAGACCCGGCTGGCGGCCGAGGCGGTGGCCGGCGCCGTCGACGAGCTGCCGGACGGCGTGTGGTTCGTCCCGCTGGCCCCGGTGACCGACAACGGCGACGGCGCGGACGCCGCGCAGGCCGCGCTGACCGCCCTGGAGATCCCCGAACCGGTCCGTCCCGCCGAGACCCGCTCGGTGGCGCGCCCCCTGGACCGGCTCGCCGACGCGCTGGCGACCCGCCGGATGCTCCTCGTCCTGGACAACTGCGAGCATCTGCTCGACGCCGCCGCGCTGGTCGCCGGGCGGGTGCTGGCCGCGGCGCCCGGCGTGCGGATCCTGGCCACCAGCCGCGAGCCGCTCGGCATCACCGGCGAGTCGCTGTGCCCGGTGCCCTCGCTCCCGCTGCCCCCGCCGGACGCCGGCGCCGCCGAGGTGCCGGAGTACGACTCGGTCCGGCTCTTCGCCGACCGCGCGGCGGCGGTCCGGCCCGGCTTCGCGGTGGACGAGGCGACCGCCCCGCGCGCCGTCGAGATCTGCCGGGCGCTGGACGGCATCCCGCTGGCCATCGAGCTGGCCGCGGCCCGGCTGCGCTCGCTCACCCCCGACCAGGTCGCCGCCCGGCTCGGCGACCGGTTCCGGCTGCTCACCGCGGGCAGCCGGACCGCGCTGCCCCGGCACCGCACGCTGCGCGCCGTGGTCGACTGGAGCTGGGAGCTGCTCGACGGCACCGAACGGGCGGTGCTGCGCCGGCTGTCGGTCTTCGCCGGCGGCGCGACGCCCGAGGCCGCCGCCCGCGTCTGCGGCCTGGACCTGCCCGGTGCCCCGGACGACCTGGAGGTCATCGACGTCGTCGCCGCCCTGGTCGACAAGTCTCTGGTCATGGCCGAGGGCACCGGCGAGGTCCGCTACCGGCTGCTGGAGACCATCCGGGTGTACGCCGCCGAACGGCTGGGGGAGGCGGGCGAGGCCGACCGGGTCGGCGCCGAGCACGCCGCCTTCTTCCTGGAACTGGCCGAGCGCGCCGAACCCGAGCTGCGCCGCGCCGACCAGCTGGTCTGGTCCGACCGGCTGGCCGCCGAGCGCGGCAACTGGCAGGCCGCGATCCGGCACGCCGTGCGGACCGGGGACGTCCGCACCGGCCTGCGGTTCTTCCGGGCGCTGATGTGGTTCTGGATGATGCGCGACCAGGAGACCGAGGCGGGCGTCTGGGCGACTGCCGTGCTCGACACCGCCGGCGACGCCGCTCCGCCCGGCTTGGAGGAGGCGTACGCGATGTGCACGGCCACCGTCCTGCTGACGGCGCAGATGCGCCGGGATTCCGGACCGACGCTCGCGTCATTGCGGGAGACGATCGAGACCCTGCTGCGGCTCATGCCCGATGACCCCCGTCACCCCGCGTTGATCCTCGCCCGTCCCGGCATGAAGATCTTCAGCGGTGACACGGCGGGCGCCGCCCAGGGGTTCGAGACCTTGCGCGACCACCCCGATCCGTGGGTGCGGGCCATTTCCCACGGTCTCATCGCCCACCTGGCCATGAACGACGGCGACTTCGCGAGAGCCGTCGACGACTGCCACGCCTGCTACGACGGCTTCCTCGCGCTCGGCGACCGCTGGGGCATGGTCATGGGCCTGAGCGGGCTCATGCAACTGGCGATGGCACGGGACGAGCCCGAGGACGCCGTCCGGTACGGCGAGCAGGCCCACGCCTTCACCGTCGAAGGTGTCAGCCCCGAACAGGGCGCCTCCATGCTCATCGCCTTGGCCAGGGCCCGCGCCCGCACCGGAGATCTCGACCGGGCCCGCGCCGACCTGGAACGCGGGATCCGCGAGGCGGAACGCATCGGCGAGTACGCCAACGCGGCGCAGGGCTACTTCGAGCTGGCCGAATTCGCCCGCCGCGACGGCGACCTGGACGCGGCCTGGACGCTGCTCGAGCGCGTCCTCGAAATGATCGAGCCCAGGCGTGGCCGCCCGGACTTCGTCCAGACCGCCGCCCGCGCTTCCGGCCTCCGCGCCTGCCTGGCCGAACAGCACGGCGACCTGGACGAGGCCGCCCGCCGGCACGCCGAGGCGTTCCGGGAGATCGCCGACAGCGTCCTGTTCGACAACCACACCCTTGCCGGCCTGGTCACCGGCCGGGCCGCGCTGGAGGCCGCCCGCGGCGACCACGCCCGCGCGGCCGAACTGCTCGGCACGGCCCGCGGCCTGCGCGGCTACGACGACCCCTCCGACTTCGACACCGGCCGCACCCGGACGGCGGCGCTGGCCGTCCTCGGCGAGGAGGCGTTCACCGCGGCCTTCGCACGGGGCCGCCACACCACCCGCGACGAGGCCCTGGCGATCGACTGACCCTGGAACGCTTCCCGGCCCCCGCGTCGCAGGACGCGGAGGCCAGGACGCGCGGCCGTTTCATACGCGCCGGTTGTACGCCCGTATCGCCAGCGGGAACGCCACCGCCACGATCCCCGCGGCCCAGGCCAGCGTGAACCAGACGTGGTTCCCCACCGGCCCGCCGACCGTCAACGCCCGCACCGCCTCGGCCAGATGAGTCACCGGATTCACGTCCGCCCACGCCCGCAGCCAGCCCGGCATCGTGGACGTGTCAGGCATCAGCACGCTGCTCCCGAACGTCAGCGGCATCACCCAGATGAACGACAGCCCCTGCACCGTGTCCGGCGACGGCGCCAGCATCCCCACCAGCGCGGAGAACCACGACACCGCCAGGTAGAACACGTACGCCAGCGCGAACGCTGCCACCACCGACAGCGGATCGGTGTGGAAACGGAAGCCCAGCAGCGACCCGAACCCCACCAGCATCACCATCACCATCACGAACCGCGCCGTGTCCCCCAGCACCGCCCCGACCAGCGGCGCGGAACGGGCGATCGGCAGGCTCCGGAACCGGTCGAACACGCCCCGGTGGATGTCCTCGTTCAGCGCCGTCCCCAGGCCCATCGTCGCGAACATCGCCATCTGCGCCACCAAGCCCGGCAGCAGCTTCTGCAAGTACGCGTCCGTACTGCCCGCCACCGCACCGCCGAACACGTACAGGAACAGCAGCAGGAAGACGATCGGCATCAGCGTCACGTCCAGCAGCTTCTCCGGCGAATGCCGCAACTGCGCCACGTTCCGCCAGGCCAGCGTCAGCCCGTGGCGGAGCGTTCGGCGCGGCCCGATCCGCCGGGGCGGCTCGTCCCACCCGGCCCCGGCCGCCGCCGTCGCGACCATGTCCACGCTCATCGCACGCTCCCCTCGGCCAGCAGCGCCGGCTCCTCCGCTCCCTCTGCTTCCTCCGCGCGGTGACCGGTCAGCGTGAGGAACACCTCGTCCAGGCTCGGCATCCGCAACGCCAGCTCGACCGGCACGATCGCGGCCTCGTCCAGCCGCCGCACCACCTCGGCCAGCACACCCGGGTCCGGCACCGGCGCCGTCACCAGCCCCGTCGACTCGTTCACCTCCGGCCGCCGTCCCGTGAGATCCGCCACGATCGCGCCCAGCTGGTCGACCCGGTACGGCTCGGCGACGCGCACCGCCAGCGTCTGCAGCCCGATCCGCGACTTCAGCTCCGCCGAGGTCCCCTCCGCCACCACCCGGCCGTGATCGAACACCGCGATCCGGTCGGCCAGCGCCTCCGCCTCCTCCAGGTACTGCGTGGTGAGCAGCACGGTCGCCCCGTCGTCCACCAGCTCGCGGACGGTCTGCCACACCTCGTTGCGGGCCCGCGGGTCCAGACCGGTCGTCGGCTCGTCCAGGTAGATCACCCGCGGCCGGCCGACCAGGCTCGCGGCCAGGTCCAGACGGCGCCGCATCCCGCCCGAGTACGTCTTCACCGCCCGCCCGGCGGCCTCCGTGAGCCGGAACCGCTCCAGCAGCACCCGCGCCCGCGCCCGCGCCGCCGTCCGGCCGGAGTCCAGCAGCCGCGCGATCATGACGAGGTTCTCGGCTCCGGTCAGCTCCTCGTCCACCGACGCGTACTGCCCGGTCAGCCCGATCATCGCCCGCACCCGCGCCGGGTCCCGGACGACGTCGTACCCGCAGACCTCCGCCCGCCCGGCGTCCGGACGCAGCAGCGTCGCGAGCACCCGCACCGCGGTGGTCTTCCCCGCCCCGTTCGGGCCCAGCACGCCCAGCACCGTGCCGGGCCGGGCCGCCAGGTCGACCCCGTCCAGCGCGAGCGTCTCCCCGAACCGCTTCCGCAGGCCTTCGGCCCTGATCAGATATTCCATCGGCGTCCTTCCGACGATGACTTCGCGATCTCTCGGGACCACGGTCACCGGCGCCGCTGACACCTCGCCCACGAGCGCTGACAGAGCACTGACGGCGAGGGGCACGTCACGTCCGGTAGCGCTGCGCCACTATGCTGCGGCCACATGTCACGACAGACCTCATACAGTCCGGCATTCGAAGCATTCGCGGCGGAACGGTCCGCGGCGGCGATCCAGCAGCAGGAGGCCCTGAACGGCTTCCTCGGCAGCGAGCACCGGAGCGCCGACCTGGACGCGCGGACCCTCCGCGGCGGGGGCCTGACCATCGGCGGCGTGACGAGCCTGGGGAGTTTCTCCCACCTGAGCCAGACCTGGCTGTGGACCTGGGCGAACCAGAATTTCGACTGGGAGCACCCGGCCGTCGCGCCCGTCCGCGCCATCCACGAGCACGGCCTGCGGCACGACATCCCCGAACTCACCGCCGGCCACCTTGACCTCGCCGGCTTCCCCGATCCCCACCAGGCCGCCACCACGATGGCCATCGCCGCCGGCCACCTGCTCGGCGGCAACGGCATCTGGTCATGTGCCATCAACGAGGGCAAGGGCGCCGCGTACGTCCATCTCGACGACCCGCAGCTGCCCGCCGCCGGGTTCGATCCGGACTCCGCCCCGCGCCTGCTCATGACGGCCGTCCAGGTCTTCCCGGGCGACCACCGGCGGGTCGTGCGCGGCTACTTCGAACGTCATGACGCCCCGTACGAGGAGACCACCGAGAGGATCGCCGGCGGCCCGCAAGGCGGCGGCAGGATCAGCGTTGGATTCGACACGGACGGCCGTCTCGATCGCGTATCGGCCGAAGTGGCCTGACCTGCCCCTGCGCCGGAAGACGCGGCCCCGGGCTCAGAGGCGCGCACCCGTCCACTGCCGCACGGGGCCGCCCCTGCCCGCGGCCAGCTTCCACGTGAACAGACGGTGACCTGGAGGTTTAGGCAGCGTGCGCGAGGGGTAGCAAGTACGAGTTGACGAGTGGTTCTTGATTATCTAATGTTCTTCCTGCCCCGAGGGGATGCGGGACGCCGACAGGCGGACGGCCTCCCGGGGAAGCCACCAGAGGAAAACGGTTCGAAGCTCGCTTCGGGTCGGGGTACTCTGGAGTGGTCAGCCCAGACGGGATGCAGGACGCCGCAAGGTGGCCGGCCCGAGGGACTCCACCGAACGATCCATCACGGGCCGCTTAGGCTGCCCGCGGTGACGCACGGCGGACTGGGCGTCGCCCTTGAAGATCGACTCGGCTGAGGCGGTTGACAAGAGCGAAGATCCTGGTAAGTTAGAAGGGTTGCCCCGGAGCAAGGCTCGCGAGAGTGAGTCGAGCGCGGTGGGTGTCCGTTTCTTGAGAACTCAACAGCGTGTTAAAAGCCAGTGCCTTTATCGGTTCGGCCTTAGTGTCGGACCGCCCCGTGGCCGCGGTTCTCTTCGGAGGTCCGTGGTGGGGATTTCTTTGAGGCAATGCACCGGCCCTGTGGGTCGGTGTATCGCTGGGATTTGTTTTCCTGAGGTTTGGCGGCCCGGTTCTGCTGGGTTGTCGTTGGACCTTGATGGAGAGTTTGATCCTGGCTCAGGACGAACG
>NZ_BAAARW010000037.1:0-172119 GCF_039532545.1 Actinomadura vinacea
TGCCGCTGAACCCGAACGGCAAACTGGACCGCGCCGCACTGCCCGCCCCGGACGGCGCCCGCCCGGAACTCGGCGGCCACGTCGCGCCGCGCACTGAGGCGGAGCGCGTCCTGGCCGAGGTGTGGGCGCAGATGCTCCGCGTCGAAGGCGTCGGGGTGGAGGACAACTTCTTCGAGCTGGGCGGCGACTCGATCATCAGCATCCAGGTGGTCGCGCGGGCGCGGGAACTTGGCGTGCACGTGTCGGTGGCGCAGCTGTTCGAGCAGCAGACCGTCGCGGGCCTGGCGGCGGTGGCGAGTGCGGAGAGCCTGATCGACGCCGAACAGGGCCCGGTGGTGGGCGACTTCCCGCTGACTCCGATCCAGCGGTGGTTCCTGGACCGTGAGACCCCCGACCCGGGGCACTTCAACCAGTCGATGGTGCTGGACATCGCCGAGCGGATCGAGCCTGGGACGCTGCGCGCGGCGCTGCACACGGTTCTCGATCACCACGATGCGCTGCGGTCGCGCTTCGTCCGGGACGGTGAGGAGTGGACGGGCCGGACCGTGGCCGTCGAGCCGGACGAACTGCTGCGGGTGGTGCACGACGGCGACGAGCAGGCCGTGGGCGCGGAGGCGCAGGCCGGTCTTGACCTGGCGAACGGTCCGCTTGTCCGAGCCGTGCTGTTCGAACGCGGCGACGGCGGTCAGCGGCTGCTGATCGTCGCGCATCACCTGGTGATGGACACCGTCTCGTGGCCGATCGTCCTCGAAGACCTGGCTCTCGCCTGCGAGCGGGCCGACCTGCCCGCCAAGACCACCTCGTTCACGGCCTGGTCCCGGCGTCTCGCCGAACTGGCGGATCCGGCGGAGTCCGGCTACTGGCGCGAGGTGGAGGCCGCCGTCGCTCCGTTGCCACGCGACCACGACGGAGTCAACTCCAACGCCCTGGTCCGCGAGGTCCGGGCGACGCTGGGACAGGGGCAGACCGAACGACTGCTGCGGGAGGTGCCGGGGGCCTTCCGGACGCAGATCAACGATGTCCTCTTGTCCGTCCTGGGCCAGGTCCTCACCGAGTGGTGCCGGACGCCGTCGGTCGTGGTGGATCTGGAGGGGCACGGGCGTGCGGACGTGGGCGCCGACATCGACGTGTCCCGCACCGTTGGCTGGTTCATGAGCATGTACCCGGTGGTCCTGTCGGGACAGGGAGACGGAGATCTCGGCGCGTTGCTGCGGCGTACCAAAGAGTACCTGCGGGCCGTCCCGCGAAAGGGCCTGGGCTACGGCCTTCTGCGTTACCTGCCCGCCTGGACGCCCGGGCCGAAGGCCGAGGTGAGCTTCAACTATCTGGGCCAGACAGGAGCCCAGGAGGCCGGTGGCTCCGGTGGGCGCTTCCGGCCGTCCGGACCGCCGCTGGGCGAGCCCGAGCCGGGGCAGGCCGAGCGCCCGCACCTGATCACGGTCAACAGCATGGTCGCCGACGGCCGCCTGGAAATGGCGTGGACGTACGGCGGCGAGATGCACGACGAGGCCACGGTCGGCCGGCTGGCGCGACGCTACATCGAGGTGCTCGGCGAGCTGATCGAGTACTGCTGCCGTCCCGGCGTCGGTGGCCGCACACCGTCGGACTTCCCGCTGGCGGGCCTCGACCAGGACGGCGTCGACCTGATCACCGGGAGCCTGCCGACGGTCGTCGAGGACGTCTATCCGCTCACCGCCCTGCAACAGGGCATGGTGTTCCAGGCAGAGCTGGCCGCGGAGCGGAGCATGTTCTGGGTCCAGAACGGGCTGCTGCTGGAAGGCGAGCTGGACCTGATGGCTTTGCGTCTCGCCTGGGAGCTGGTCTTCGCCCGGCACGAGGTGCTTCGCACGACCGCGGTGTGGGACCGGGTCCCCGAGCCGCTCGCGGTGGTGTCGCGGTCGGTTCCACTGCCCCTGCGGGTGCTGGACCTCTCGGAACTGGACGAGGCGGCACAGCGCCGGGTCATTGACGACGACCTGGCGGCCGACAGCGCACAGGGCGCCGACTTCTCCGCTCCGACGCTCGTCCGGCTGACGGTGCTCAAACTTGGTGACGGACGGCATCGGCTGTTGTGGGGCTACCATCATCTGCTGCTGGACGGCTGGAGCGTCCCGAACGTCCTGGGCGAGGTCCTGGAGGCGTACCACGCCTTCCGCGCGGGACGGCGGCCGCGACTGCCGAAGCGCCCGCCCTTCCGTGACTTCGTCGCCTGGCTGGCAGGGCAGGACCTGGACGAGGCCCGCGACTACTGGCGGGAACGGCTGGCCGGGATCGGCGAGGCGGCACCGCTGGGCACCGAGCACGCCACCGGAGGTGAGGGCCAGGGACAGGCACGGGTGCCGCTGCCGGCCGGCGGCGAGCTCACCGCCTTCGCCCGGCGGCACCGGCTGACGCTGAACAGCGTGATCCAGGGTGCGTGGGCGCTGGTGCTCGCGTGCTACTCCGGCAATGACGACGTGGTCTTCGGCGTGACCTCGTCCGGCCGTGGCGGCCAGATCGACGGCATGGACGCGATGGTCGGCCTGCTGCTCACCACCACGCCGGTGCGGATCGGCATCGACCGTGACCTGCCGGTGGCGGAGTGGCTGGCGGCACTCCAGGACGAGCAGGTACGCGCGCGGCGGTTCGAGCACACGCCGCTGACGACGATCGCCGCGTGCACCGACCTGCCGTCCGGCAAGGACCTGTTCAACAGCCTCTTCGTCTTCGAGAACTACCCGGTCGAGGCGTTGGAGGCGGGCCGGGAACAGTCCGCGGCCGGTGGCCTGCGGGCCGCGCTCGACCACGGGCGCGAGCAGGACGACTACCCGCTGAACCTGGTCGCCGCGGCCGGCCGCGAGCTCACGATCCGCCTGACCTACGACCGGGCGCGCTTCGCGGACGGCGCGATCGAACGGATGGCGGGCAACCTCGCCACCGTCCTCGCGGCGATCGCCGCGGACCCCGGGCAGCGCGTCGGTGACCTGCCGGTCCTGACGGATGCCGAACGTGCGGTGCTGGTCGATGAGTGGAACGACACTGCCGTGCCGTCGCCGGATGCGAGCGGGGTGCACGAGCTGATCGCCGCGACGGCCGAGGCTCGTCCGGACGCGGTGGCGGTGGTGTGCGATGGCGTCTCGGTGACCTATGCCGGGCTCATGGAACGCGCGGCGCGGCTCGCTCACCGGCTGCGCGGGATGGGCGTCGGCGCGGAGTCCCTCGTCGGCTGCTGCCTGGAACGAAGCGTGGACACGGTCGTGGCACTGCTCGCGGTGTGGCACGCCGGAGGCGCCTATCTGCCGCTTGACCCCGACTACCCGGCCGACCGCCTCGAATTCATGCTCGCCGACAGCGGCGTGAACGTGCTGATCGGCCATCGGGGCGCGCTGGAGCACGCGGGGGCGGACAACGTCGTCTGGCTCGATGACCCGGCGGTGCGCGCCGAGCTCGCGGCGGCGCCCGCTCTCCCCGCGGAGGCGGCGCATCCGGCGCAGCCGGCCTATGTGATGTACACGTCCGGTTCGACGGGCCGTCCCAAGGGTGTGCAGGTCACGCAGGGCGGTGTGGTCAACCAGCTGCTGTGGATGCAGGGCGAGTACGTGCTGGAGACCGACGACCGGGCGCTGCAGAAGACCCCGCTCAGCTTCGACGTGTCGGTGTGGGAGCTGTTCTGGCCGTTGATCACCGGTGCCGCCGTGGTGCTCGCCCAGCCCGGCGGCCAGCGCGATCCGGCATATCTGGCCGAGCTCATCGAGCGGGAGGGGATCACCGCTGCCGAGTTCGTCCCGTCCATGCTGACGGCCTTCGTGCGCCAGGATCGGATCGGGGAGATGACGCGGAGCCTGCGCCGGGTCTACTCCGGTGGCGAGGCGCTGCCGGCCGGGCTGGTGGCTGAGGTCGGCCTGCGCGTGTCCGCGCCGCTGCACAATCTGTACGGGCCGACCGAGACGACGATCGGTGCCACGGCATGGTCGTGCCCGTCCAGCGGTGGCCTCGGCGTCGTACCGATCGGCCGTCCGGTGTGGAACACCCGGGCGTACGTGCTGGACGAATTCCTGCGACCCGTGCCGCCGGGAGTGACCGGGGAGCTGTATCTGGCCGGGGTGCAGCTGGCGCGGGGCTATCTGGGCCGTGCGGCGCTGACCGCTGAACGGTTCGTGGCCTGCCCGTTCACCGACACCGGTGGTGAACGGATGTACCGCACCGGGGACCTGGCGCGGTGGACGGATGACGGCGAGCTGCTGTTCGCCGGGCGTGCCGACGAGCAGGCCAAGGTCCGCGGCGTGCGGATCGAGCCGGGCGAGATCGAGGCGGGGCTGGCCGCCCATCCCATGGTGGATTCGGCCGTGGTGGCGGCCAGGGAAGTGGACGGCGGCCAACGGCTGGTGGCCTATCTCGTTCCCGCCGCGCCTTCCGACGGCATCCCGTCGGTGAGCGAACTGCGGGCGTTCGCGGGGGAGCGGCTCCCGGCCGGCATGGTCCCGGCGGTGTTCGTCGAGCTGGCCGAGCTGCCACTGACCCCCAGCAGGAAGATCGACCGCGCCGCCTTACCCTCCCCCGAGGGCGCCCGGGCCGAGCTGGGCGGCTTCGTCGCGCCGCGCACCGAAACCGAGCGGGTGCTGGCCGAGGTGTGGGCGCAGGTACTGGGCGTCGAGCGGGTAGGGCGCGAGGACAACTTCTTCGAGCTGGGCGGCGACTCCATCATCAGCATCCGGGTGGTCGCGCGGGCGCGGGATCTGGGCGTTCATGTGTCCGTGGCGCAGTTGTTCGACCAGCAGACGGTCGCGGGCCTGGCCGCGGTGGCCGGCTCGGAGAGCCTGATCGACGCCGAGCAGGAGCTCCTGGCGGGTGACTACCCGTTGACGCCGATCCAGCGGTGGTTCCTGGAGCGGGAGCTGCGCGAGCCGTGGCATTTCAACCAGTCGATGGTGTTGGAGGTCGACGAGCGGGTCGAGCCTGAGCGGTTGCGGCGGGCCCTGCACATGGTGATCGAGCACCACGATGTGCTGCGTTCGCGGTTCGTCCGCGAGGACGGCGCCTGGACGGGCCGGATGGTCGCCGCCGAGCCCGGCGAGCTGCTGTGGGTCGCCGAGGGGGACGACTGGGCCCGCGGTGCCGAGGCGCAGGCCAGCCTGGATCTGTCGGACGGTCCGCTGCTCCGGGCGGTGCTCTTCGAACGGGATCTGCTGATCGTCGTGCATCACTTGGTGGTGGACGCGGTGTCGTGGCCGATCCTGCTTGAGGACCTTTCCCTGGCGTACGAGGGGGCCGAGCTGCCGGTCAAGTCGACCTCGTTCAGGGCGTGGTCGCAGCGGCTGACCGAGCTGGCCGATTCGATCGACGTGGCCGAGGTCGGCTACTGGCGTGAGGTCGAAGCCGCCGGTGCCGGTCCGCTGCCACGCGACCACGACGGACCGAACACCCTCGCGCTTGCCGCCGACGTGGATGTCTCCCTGGATCAGGAGCAGACGAACCGCCTTCTGCACGAGGTGC
The DNA here is from genome assembly GCF_039532545.1 of Actinomadura vinacea. NCBI lineage: Bacteria > Bacillati > Actinomycetota > Actinomycetes > Streptosporangiales > Thermomonosporaceae > Actinomadura > Actinomadura vinacea. The sequence goes on from NZ_BAAARW010000037.1 coordinate 5,473, forward strand.
CAGGCGTCTTCCGTACGCAGATCAACGACGTGCTGCTGTGCGTTCTGGGCGTGGTCCTGACCCAGTGGGCGGGACAGCGGTCGGTTCTGGTCGACCTCGAGGGCCATGGACGCGAGGATGTCGGCCCCGACATCGACGTTTCGCGGACGGTCGGCTGGTTCACCAACGTCTATCCCGTGGTGCTGGGCGCGGCCGTTGATGGTGATCCGGGCGCAGCGCTACGGCGGACCAAGGAGTACCTGCGGGCCGTTCCGCGCAAGGGGCTCGGCTATGGATTGCTGCGCCACCTGACGGACGGGGCTTCGGCCGCGACCGCCGAGGTGGCCTTCAACTACGTCGGGCAGAGCACGCGAATGGACGGCCCCTCGGACGGCAGCGGGGGGTGGTTCCGGCCGAGCGCACGGCTGCTGGGCGAGACCCGTTCGGCGGAGGGCGAGCGCACCCACCTGATCGACATCAACTCCCTGGTCGTGGACGGTCGCCTGGAGCTGAAGTGGACCTACTGCGGTCAGGTCCACGAGGAGGCCACGATCGACCGGCTGGCGCGGCGGTACATCGAGGTGCTCGGCGAGCTGATCGACCACTGCCTGAGTCCCGGCGTCGGCGGCCGCACCCCATCGGACTTCCCGCTGGCGAACCTGAACCAGGAGGAGGTCGACCAGGTCACGGCCCAGGTCCCGACGGTGGTCGAGGACGTCTATCCGCTGACGGGGTTGCAGCAGGGAATGGTGTACCACACCCGGCTGGCCACCGAACCCGGCATGTACTGGGTGCAGAGCGGGCTGCTGCTGGAGGGCGACCTCGACCTGGCGGCCCTGCGTGGCGCCTGGGAGCTGGTCTTCGCCCGGCATGAGGTGTTCCGTACCACGGTGGTGTGGGACGGCGTTCTCGAACCCCTTGCCGTGGTGTCCCGTTCGGTCCCGCTTCCGCTGGAGGTGCTGGACCTCAGGGACCTGAACGAAGCGGACCGGCAGCGGGCCGTCGACGACCATCTCGCCGGCGACTGGACGCGGGGAGCCGACTTCACCGCGCCCTCGCTGGTGCGCATCGCGGTTATCCGGATCGGAGACGACCGGCACCAGATGGTGTGGAGTCACCACCACCTGATGCTGGACGGCTGGAGTCTGCCGATCGTGGTCGGCGAGGTGCTGGAGGCCTACCACGCCTTCCGCGCCGGCGGCCGTCCTCGTCTTCCCGCCCGGGTGCCGTTCCGCGATTTCGTCGCATGGTTCGCCGGACAGGACCTGGACGAGGCGCGGGAGTACTGGCGGGAGCGACTGTCGGGGGTCACCCGGGCGACGCCGCTGGGCGTCCAACGCGCCACCGGCGAGCAGGGCCAGGCCAAGGTCCAGGCCGACGTGCCCGGGACCGCTTTGATCGAGTTCGCGCGACGGCGCCGCCTCACCGTGAACACGGTCGTGCAGGGGGCGTGGGCGCTGGTGGTGTCGCTCTACTCCGGCGGCGACGATGTGGTGCTGGGAGTGACGTCGTCGGGTCGTGGCGGCCAGATCGACGGCATGGACTCCATGGTCGGCCTGCTGATCAACACCACTCCCGTGCGGATCGGCGTCGACCGCGACCTGCCGGTGGCGGAGTGGCTGTCGCGCCTGCAGGACGAGCAGGCCAGGGCGCGCCGCTTCGAGCACACCCCCCTGGCGATGATCACCGAATGGGTCGGCCTGCCCGCCGGCGAGTCGCTGTTCGACACGCTCTTCGTCTTCGAGAACTACCCCGTCCAAGAATTGGAAGAAGGACGGCGGAGCTCAGCGGCGGACGGCCTTGAGGCAGGCTTCAACCACGGACGCGAACGGGACAACTACCCCCTGACCGTGACCGCGGGCCTGGGACGCGACCTACGGATCAGCCTCATCTACGACCGGGCCGTCCTCGACGCGGGCACGATCGAGCGGATGTCGGATCGTTTCGCGTCCGTCCTGCGGGCGATCGCGGCGGACGCCGGGCAGCATGTCGGCGACCTGCCGTTCATGGCGGCGGCTGAACGAGATCGACTCGACCGGACCGAGCTCCCGGCCGCGGCCGACTCCCAGGTACCCGAAGCGCCGGACACCCCATACGTGGCCCCGCGTACCGAAGTGGAGCGGCAGCTCTGCCAGATCTGGGCGCAGATCCTGGACGTCGACCGGGTCGGCATCGACGACGGCTTCCGAGAGCTGGGCGGCCGCTCGCTGCTGGCCACCCGGGTGATCTCCCGGATCCGGACGGTGTTCGGTGTGGAGATCGAGCTGCCGGCGCTGTTCGATCATCCGACGGTGCGCGGCCTGGCCGAGGTCGTGGAGGAGACCACGCGAGAGGCGGCCGCCCCACCCGTGACCGCCGTGAGCCGGGAACAGCCGCTGCCGCTCTCGTTCTCGCAGCAACGCCTGTGGTTCCTGGACCAGCTGGAGCCCGGCTCGACCGACTACCTCGTGTCGACCCCGATGCGATGGCAGGGCGACCTGGACGTCGCGGCGCTCGGCACAGCCCTGGGGGCGGTGGTCGCGCGCCACGAGGTGCTGCGGACCAGGCTGGTCGCGGGCTCGGACGGCGTCGGGTACCAGGTGGTCGATCCGCCCGCTCCGAGCGACCTGCCCGTGGTGGACGTGTCCGCCGAGCCGGAGCCGTTCCGCGCCGCCGAACGGCTCGTCAGGGCGGACGCGGTGACGCCGTTCGACCTGGCGGCCGGGCCGCTCTTCCGCGCCCTCCTGATCAGGATCAGTCCGGCCGAGCACGCGCTGGCGTTGTCGATGCACCACGTCGTCGCCGACGAGTGGTCGGGGGAGATCCTGCGGCGCGAGCTGCTGGCTCTCTACGAGGCGTTCCGCTCGGGGCGCCCCGATCCGCTGCCGCCGCTGGCGGTGCAGTACGCCGACTATGCGCTGTGGCAGCGGCAGTGGCTGTCGGGCGAGGTCCTGGAGGGGCAGGTCGCCTACTGGACGAACCAGCTTGCCGGTAGCCCGGCACTGGAACTGCCGACCGACCGGCCGCGCCCGCCCGTACGCACCTCGGCGGGGGCGGTGACCCACTTCGCCGTTCCGCCGCAGACCGCCGAAGGCCTGCGGACTCTGGCGCAGCGGAACGGCGCGTCGATGTTCATGACGGCGCTGGCCGCGTTCTCGGTGTTGCTGGCCCGCTACAGCGGTCAGGACGACATCGTCGTCGGGACGCCGGTTGCGGGCCGCAACCGGGCCGAGACCGAGGACCTGATCGGATTCTTCGTCAACACGCTCGTGCTCCGTACCGACCTGTCCGGGGACCCGACGTTCACCGAGGTTCTGGCGCGGGTCCGCCAGACGGCGCTGGACGCCTACGCACACCAGGACCTGCCGTTCGAACGGCTCGTGGACGCCCTGGTCACCGAGCGCGACCGGTCCCGCAGCCCGCTGTTCCAGGCGCTCCTCAACTACTTCACCGATGAGGGAGAGGGCGCCGCCGAGGACGCCGAGGGCATCGAACTGCGCGACGTGGTCGCCGAGGTTGACCTGCGCCTCATCCTGACCGACGTGGGCCGTGGTCTGGCCGGGCGGTTCGAATACAGCACCGACCTCTTCGACGCGGCGACGACCGAGCGGATGGCCCACCACATGGTGGCCTTGCTGGAAGACGTGGCGGCCGATGCGGAGCGGCACGTCTGGGATCTACCGCTGCTCTCCCCGGCCGAGAGCGCGCTGCTGGATGAGTGGAACGACACGGCGGTGTCGTTGCCGGATGCGGGCGGCGTCCACGAACTGATCGCCGCCGAGGCCGCGGCGCGTCCGGACGCGGTGGCGGTGGTGTGCGACGGCGTCCGGCTCACCTACGCCGGGCTGATGGAGCGGGCGGCGCGGCTGGCCCATCACCTGCAAGGCGTCGGCGTCGGCCCCGAAACCGTGGTCGGGATGTGCCTCCCTCGCGGCGTGGACATGATCGTCGCGGTTCTGGCGACCTGGCAGGCCGGCGGAGCCTATCTGCCGCTGGATCCGGACCACCCAGTGGATCGGCTGGAGTTCATGCTGGCCGACGGCCGGGTGACCGTTCTGGTCGGCACCGGCGACCTGATCGACGACCTGCCGGTCGGACGACGCCGCCTGGTCACCCTGGACGAGCCCCTCACCCGGGCGAGCCTCGCCGCGATGCCGCCCATGCCACCCGAGACCTCGGCGCATCCGGATCGCCTCGCGTATGTGATCTACACGTCGGGTTCGACAGGACGGCCCAAGGGCGTGCAGGTCACGCATGGTGGCGTGGCGAACCTGGTGCTCGGACAGACCCCGTTGTTCGGCGTCGGCCGCGGCGACGCGGTCGTGCAGTTCGCCTCGTTCGGCTTTGACGCCGCCGTGTCGGAGGTGTGCGTGACGCTGGCCGGTGGCGGGACGCTGGTGGTGGCCACGGTCGAGCAGCGCGTGGAGCCGGGCGCGTTGGCAGGCCTGTTGCGTGCCGAAGGTGTCGCGGTCGCGACGGTGCCGCCGTCGTTGCTGCGGGTGCTGGAGCCGGGCGATCTTGATGGTGTGGGCACGCTGGTGGCGGCAGGAGAGCGGCTGGATGCGGGTCTGGCGGAGGCCTGGACTCGGCGGCATCGTCTGCTGAACGCCTATGGTCCGACCGAGGCGACGGTGTGCGCGAGCGCCGGTGTGGTGGAGGACGGGGTGCCCTCGATCGGGGCGCCGATCGCCAACACCCGCCTGTACGTGCTGGACGAACGACTCCAGCCGGTACCGGTCGGGGTAGCCGGAGAGCTGCTCGTCGCCGGGGCGCCGGTCGCACGGGGATACGGCGGACGGCCCGCCCTGACCGCGGAGCGCTATGCGCCCGACCCGTTCGCCGCCGACGGGTCGAGGATGTACCGGACAGGAGACCGCGTCCGATGGCTGCCGGAAGGGCGCCTGGACTTCCTCGGCCGTACCGACGACCAGGTCAAGGTGCGCGGCTTCCGCGTCGAGCCGGGGGAGATCGAAGCGGCGCTGACCGCTCACCCCCGGTTGAACTCGGCCGTGGTGACGGTGTTCGGTGAAGGCACGGACCGCCAGTTGGTCGCCCATCTGGGCCCGGCCGACCGGGCCGATGGGCTCCCAGACCTCTCCGAACTGCGCGCGTTCCTCCGTGCGAGCCTGCCCGACCACATGGTGCCGTCGGTGTTCACCGAGCTGGCCGCCCTTCCGCTGACCCGGAACGGCAAGATCGACCGGGCCGCGCTGCCCGCTCCGGACGAGTCCCGGCTCGGCTCGCGGGCCAGGTTCGTCGAGCCGCGGACGGAGGTGGAACGGGTGCTGGCCGGCATCTGGGCGGAGGTGCTCGGCCTGGCCCGCGTCGGTGTCGAAGACGACTTCTTCGAGCTCGGTGGGCATTCACTCCTGGCGACCCGGATGGTCTCCCGGATCCGGGACGAGCTCGGCGTGGAGATTCCCGTCGGCGCGATCTTCGACCGCCCCACGGTCGCCGCGAACGCCCTGGCCGTCACCCGTTCGGCACCGCACCTGGACGGCGAGACCGAGTATGAGGAGTTCGAGATCTAGCGGATCGGTGACTGGCCGCCCGGTTGCAGGATCCACTACCGGCTCGTGCTCCAGGACGCGCTCGGCGAGCCGGAGGAGCGGGTCCTGTTCCTCATCGACGTCGTGGTCGGAGCCTCGCTCCACCGGCTGGGCATGACCGGCGAGCCGATGGTCGAAGCCGACGTCGACGCCGACGGTCCCGGCCCTTTCTCAGACCCCGGTCACGTGGCCCCGGGCGCATCCCTCCTGTGAGGGATGCCGCCGTCCCCTACGGGGGGGATGGCAGGATCGCTCGCGACCGCGACGACGCTGAGACCCCCTTCTCCTTAGGGTTTTCGCCATGGAAGCAATGATCGAAGTCAATGGCCTGCGGAAACGCTTCGGCCAGGCTGTGGCGCTCGACGGGATGTCGTTCACGGTCGCGCCCGGCCAGGTCACCGGCTTCGTCGGCCCCAACGGCGCCGGCAAGTCCACCACCATGCGCGTCATCCTGGGCCTTGACTCGGTCGAGTCGGGCACGGCGCTGGTCGGCGGGAAGCCGTACCGCAGCCTGCGGCGGCCGCTGAACCACGTCGGTGCGCTGCTGGACGCCGGGGCGTTGCAGCCGAGCCGCAGCGCCCGCAACCACCTGCTCTGGCTGGCCCACTCGCAGGGCCTCGGCACCCGGCGGGTGGACGAGGTGATCCGGCTGGTCGGCCTCGAGGGGGCGGCCCGGCGCAAGGCAGGCGGCTTCTCCCTCGGCATGCGGCAGCGGCTGGGCATCGCGGCGGCGCTGCTCGGCGACCCGCCGGTGCTCATGCTGGACGAGCCGTTCAACGGCCTGGACCCGGAGGGCATCGTCTGGATGCGCGGCTTCATGGGATCCCTCGCCAGGGAGGGCCGCGCCGTTCTGGTGTCGAGCCACCTGATGAGCGAGTTGCAGGACACCGCCGGCCACCTGGTGGTCGTCGGGCGCGGCAAGGTCGTCGCCGACACCAGCGTGAGCGAGCTGCTGGCGGCCGCCTCCCGCGGCCGGGTGCTGCTGCGTACCGCCGCGCGCGAGCGGGCGATGACCCTGCTGGCGCAGGAGGGCGCCACGGTGGCGGCCACCGGGCCCGACATGCTCACCATCGCCGGGCTGCCCGCGGAGCGGATCATCGAGATCCTCAGCCAGGGCGGGGTGCCGTTCTCCGAGGTGTCGGCGCACCGCGCCACCCTGGAAGAGGCCTACATGGAGCTGACCCGGGACGCGGTGGAGTTCCGCGCCGGCACGGCGGAACGAGCGGCGCGATGACCGCCACGATCGCGTCCTACCGTCCGGAGACCAGGCCCGGCAGCGCGGGCTTCCGATCGCTGCTGCGCGCGGAATGGACCAAGTTCCGCACGGTGCGCGGCTGGGTGGTCGGCGCCCTCGTCGCGGTGCTGGCCATGGTGGCGTTCGGCCTGGTCGCCACGTCCGCCAGCCTCCCGCACGAAGCCGACAAGCTTCCGACGGGCCCCGGCGGCGAGCCGGTGAACGACAGCTTCTTCTTCGTCCACCAGCCGCTGAGCGGAGACGGCTCGATCACCGTCCCCGTGACCTCGCTGACCGGCACCGCCGACATCGGCGGTGAACAGCTCGACCGCGTCCAGCCGTGGGCGAAGGCCGGGCTCATCGTCAAGAAGGACACCAGCCCGGGTTCGTCGTACGCGGCGGTGATGCTCACCGGAACGCACGGTGTCCGGATGCAGTACGACTACACGCACGACCTCGCCGGGATGCCGGGGACTGCCAAGGCGGGGGCGCCTCGCTGGCTTCGGCTCACGCGCACGGGCGACACGATCACCGCCTTCGCCTCCGCCGAAGGCACCCAGTGGACGAAGGTCGGCTCCGCGCGCCCCGCCGAGCTGGGACAGACCGTGCAGGTCGGGCTGTTCGTCACCTCGCCACAGAACATGGAGTCCGTCTCACCGGGTGGCGCCACCTTCGACCCGGCGGCCGCGACCGCCGCGTTCGGCCGTCCCGCCCTGGACGGCCAGTGGCGGCCCGGCGCGTGGAAGGGCGAGCAGCTGGGAAGGGCGGGCACGGCGGGCAGCTTCTCGCCTGTACTCAAGCCCGGCTTCACCGAGGAGCAGGGCACGTTCACCCTCACGGGCGCGGGCGACATCGCTCCCGTCGTGGGGGGGCCCAGCCTGGGCAACGGCTACTCCATCGAGAACTTCCTCGTCGGCACGTTCGCCGGGGCGATCGCCATGATGGTCGTCGCGGCCCTGTTCGTGACCGTCGAGTACCGCCGCGGGCTGATCCGCACCACCCTCACCGCGAACCCGCGCCGGGGCCGGGTGCTGGTCGCCAAGTCCCTCGTGATCGGCTGCGTCGCCTTCGTCGCGGGCCTGTTCGCGGCCACCGTCATGATCAAGCTCGGTCAGAGCCGCGCGCCGGGCAGGGGATTCCACGTCCTACCGGTGTCGTCGGCCACCGAGATCCGGGTCATCGTCGGCACCGCGCTGCTGCTGGCGGCCACCGCGGTCCTCGCGCTGGCCGTCGGCGCCCTGATCCGGCGCAGCGCAATGGCGATCACCGCGGTCGTCGTCGTACTCCTGCTGCCCTACATCCTGTCCATCGCGTCGGTCCTGCCCGAGGGCGCGGCCAACTGGCTGCTCCGGGTGACTCCGGCCGCCGGTTTCGCGATCCAGCAGACCGTGCCGCACTACGACTTCGTGGCGGGCATCTACAAGCCGGCCACCGGTTACTACCCGCTGGCGCCCTGGGCCGGCTTCGCCGTGCTATGCGCCTGGGCGGCGGTCGCCCTCGGCGCCGCCGTCGTGACGATCAGCCGGAGGGACGCGTGAAGGACGCGCTGCACGCGGAATGGACCAAGGTCCGCACGCTCCGCGACACCCGCTGGCTCGTGGCGGCGACGATCGTGCTGACCGTGGCGCTGGGCCTCTCGGTGGCCTTCGGAGTCTCGTGCGACAAGGCCGCCTGCACCCAGGACACCACCAAGCTCAGCCTGATCGGCGTGATGCTCGGCCAGGCGGCGGTAGCCATCCTCGCGGTCCTGATGATCGGCAACGAGTACAGCACCGGCATGATCCGTACGACCTTCGCCGCGATGCCGGGCCGGTCCATGGTCCTGGCGGCGAAGGTGGTCACGCTCACCGCCCTGGTGGTGGTGAGCGGCACCGTCGCGGTCCTGGTGTCGCTGTTCGGGGCGCGGTTCGTCATGGCCGGCAACGGGTTCACGGCCGAGCACGGCGTCCAGGCGCTCTCCCTCGCGGACGGGCCGACGCTGCGCGCCGTCGTGGGCTCGGTGCTCTATCTCGTGCTGGTCGGGCTGCTCAGCCTCGGCGTCGCGGCCGTCTTCCGCGACTCGGCGGTGGCGATGGGCGTCGTCCTCGGCCTGCTCTACCTCTTCCCGATCCTTGCGCACGTGGTGCCGCCGGGGGAACTGCAGAAGCGGCTCGAGCAGATCGCGCCGATGACGGCCGGCCTCGGCATCCAGACCACCCGCGACCTGCCCTCGTTGCCGATCGGGCCCTGGGAGGGGCTCGGCGTGCTCGCCGCATGGGCGGCCGCGGCCCTTCTGGCCGCCGTGCCGCTGCTCTGGACGCGGGACGCGTGAGGGGCCAGTGCCATACGACTAGCGAGGGATTCGAGGATCCCTTCGGGGGCCTTGGTCCACACGAACGGTTTGGGGCCGCTGTTCCACTGCTCCACCCAGGCGCGAATGTCGGCCTCCAGAGCTTGGGCGCTGCGGGTGCCGAAAATATCGTCCGCGCAGGTGAGGGCCCATGCGGCCGGCGCTCATGCATCAGGTGTGGTACTGGTTGATCAGCTCCGAACGGCCGCGTCGGAGGTGATCGCCGCGGCATGATGGTCGGCTGTGCAGTTGCGATTGGCCTACCTGACGGCAACGAACGCCTTCGCGATCCTGCGCCTTCTTCCCGCGAGCGATCGGGACAAGGGCATCGAGATCGTGCTGCGTCATCAGCTCGCGGTGCTGTGGGCGGGCAGAAGGTGCGGTTCACCCTGACCGACCGCGCGTTGCCGGCGGCGCTGCTGCACCGTCTGACGCCTGAGGCGCTGCGCCGGATGCGGCTGCTGGTGCGTCCGGACGCGGTGTTGCGCTGGCACCGTGACCTGATCGCTGGCCGACATGCTGCCCGGTCCAGGCCGAAGCGACCTGGACGGCCACCGGTACGTTCCATCCGCGTCCTGCTGCTGCGCCTGGTCCCCGATTCGGGCACAAGGGTCTATTTCACTCAGAGTAACCGGCTCTGGCGGGGGTTCGGGGAGCCATGGTCGTCCCCGGGCTGGAACGACGAGCGAACATGGCGTTTGGACCGGTGCAAAACGGCCGGAAACACTCTCGGATCTGGGGAGAATGTGCTGCTCAGGTGCGGTGCGCCGTCAGGGACTTGAACCCCCGAACCCGCGGATTAAGAGTCGGATAACAGCGGATTCTTTCGTGATTCTGGCTGTCGAGCAATGCCACTCTGTTCGCATTCAGCGCTGTTTGCATGATACTCCGTTTTGTTGTCTGACGCACGGTACCGATGCCCCCGAGCGAACATGGTCCGCGCTGTCGGACCCGCAGTGGTGCGCCCGGCAGGGCCCGCGGTGTGCGCACTGATCGACTCGATGTTGCCGACAAGTACTCGCGGGCTGCACGAGCGACACAGAGGAAGATCTTCAGCTCAGACCTGTTGACCAGTTTTCGGCATGGACGCGCCGACGACGGTATGGGATGCATCGCTTTCCTGCTGCTGGCGCTGTTCGCCGAGATGGAAACGCACCTTCACCGCCGAGCGCGCCGCCCACGCACGCGCCGTCGCTGAGGCGCCGGCCGGAAAATCGGAGGGCTGATTGCCCACCCAGAAGAGTAGATCGAATACGCCCGGCAACAGGGTTCAATATGTCAACGAAAGCAACCGCTCAGCACCTACTTACGAAGAGGGACTTCATCCGACGGCAATCTGTGACGGCCAGGGGCCAATTACATTGGTACTCTGGCCGTCCGTTCGATCCCATCGGAAGGGATGGGCCACATGACGGTTCCCGGTGAGTTCTGGCCGGTGACCCTTACCGCGTCGCAGGCCAGTCACATTGACCTGGTCGCCCATGAGGAAATCATTGGCCAGGCTCGATGGGGTGACCCTCGCAACGTCACCGACGAATGCAAGGCGGTCGAGCGCGCCATCAGATCAGAGCGCCGGAACGAAAACGGGCAGATGGAAGTCGCCTTGACCGCGGGGCAGTGGGACGTCATGATCGCGGCGCTCGACAGGGCGGCCTTGTCGGCCATGTACCGCGGTGAACCGGACATGGCCGACTCCTCCATCCAGGCTCGCGACGCGGTGCTCGCCCAGGCCGCCGACCATTTGCCCGCCCATACCGGGCAGAGGGCCACCGCACGGCACCGTCTGGCGGTCGAGGACGCCCCCGGGTACCTCCTCCTGCAGCCCGTACGACGTGGACGATACCTCTGGACGGGGAACGCGCGGGTACCCGCCGACCTGGGCACGGCGCCCCTCACCACCATCGACCACAACAGGCTGGTCCTGGCCCACGCCGGCGCTCGCGAAGTGGACGTCGAGATCCAGGTCCTGCCTGAAGCACCCGATCCCGACCCCGCCTCCTGGGAGGCGATCACCGAGATCACCAAGCAGTGGAGCCCCTTCCCGTATCCCGAACTCGTGCTCGCTCTCCCTGGCCAAGAGGGCACGGTCCTGTGGAACCTCACCACCGAAGTGTGGCCACACGTCACCTACCGGGTACGGCTAAGTGTCAACGCTTCAGACCGTGCCGCAGAAGAGCACCTGCTGCAGATGTGGCCCGACCACACCGCACCACCGACGGTGCACAAGCAACGCTGAAACGCTGGCTGGAGGGTGTCTGAAAAGGGGGCACGGCGGGCGGTCAGTGAGGCGGCGTAGCAGGATCATGCTCATCGCCAGGTAGATGACGTTCTCGGAGGCGCTGGTCCGGTCTTCGTAATCCTTGGACAGGCGGCGGTGATTGCCCAGCCAGGCGAAGGACCGCTCCACCACCCAGCGGCGCGGTGGGATGATGCTTTTGACGCGGTCATTGCCGCGATGACCGCCCGCGCCGCAGTGCTGGGGCTCGGGGCGTGGCCCGATGCCAAACGTGCGAGCGCGGCGGCGACCGGGGGCTGGATCGCGCTCCCGACCTGCTCGTTGGACGCGCTGGTGTCTTGACCGACCGCGGGCAATCTTCTGCAACATGACCCCGCCATGCCGTGCCCTCACCACCGCTGAAGGTCCGATACACGCGGCGACACCGGACTGGTTGCGCTGCGGCACGGACGTTACCGATCGCCTTTTCGGTGACGTTCCTGGACGATCCACTGCTTGCCTTCCGCGGCGATTCCCTCCATGACGTGGAGGGTGTGGTGGAGTCCCGAGGCGTCCAGCGTTACCTCTGACACCACTCCGGGGGTTTCGTCGATCTGGAGTTCTTCCATCCCCGGGGTTATCACATCGACCTGGATCTGCTCCCCGTTGACGAGCGCCAGTTCGAATTTGCGTTCATCGTCGTCTGCCTGGTGTACCCGCACGGCTGCGACCGCTTCGTAGCGGTAGTTGGTCCGGTTCCAGCCCTGGAAGGTGCCCTGCTCGAAGTCGAGTTCCACGCTGAGTTGGCGTACACCGTCCGTGGTGAGGAGGAAGAGGAGTAACTGGTAGCGCGTGTAGCGCCAGGGGCCGTTTAGCACACGGGCGCGCCTGGCGCGGGAGGCGGGCGCTTCGATGAACGCGTGGGCGATCATGTGGCTCATGGTCAGCCCGTAATGGCGCAGCGCCTGGTCCAGCAGCACCTTCCTGTCGCGGTTCAGCCAGACGGCCATCTCCGGATCTGAGGGTTTGTCGGCCAGCTTCTCCTGCCAGCGCTCAAAGGCCGCCTGGCAGTCCTTCAGCGTCCGTGCGCTCTCGGTCTCGTCGGCGTTGTGCCGCCTGCGCTCCAGGATGATGCGCAGCCAGGCGAGGCTGGCGAGGACTCCGGCCGCAATCGCAAAGGTCGTCGAACGGGCCGCGCTCGAGGGTGCGACCTGTGCTGCGCTCTCCATCGTGCGGGTGGCGCCCAGGACGAGGATGGCGAGGCCGAGAAGTGTCCCCACCTTCGTGGTCAGGGGAGTCGCGAGTTCCTCCCGGTAGTTCCACAGCGTGTCGTTCTCCCACCGCTTCCTGACCTCGCCCACCCGGTACCGGATCAACCAGTCGATCTTTTCGACGCCGATCCGCCGCTCCCGGTAGACCTCGACGATCTCGTCGCGCAAGCTCTTGCGGATCCCTGCGGTCTCGGCCAGCCAGGTGGAGCGGCTCGTGTGGCGTGGAACGTACTTGGCGAAGTAGTGGTCGAAGCGCTGGTCGACCCGGTTGGCGAAGCCGCCGGACGGTGCACGGGCCGTGCGCTTCGGAGGCGGCCCGTGCTCCTCGTCCTTTGCGCGGCGCCGTTCGGTGCGGAAGCGCCATTCCAGGCCGTCGCGCGCGGCATAGTAGCCGCCGACGACGCTCACCAGGTGCATGAACAGCGCGAATACCTGCAGTTCCCGTGCCAGCAGGTAGCCGATGTGGAGCACCGCCGCGGCAAGGACGACTGTCGCCGCCACTGCCTGGACCCAGGTCCCGGCAGGGATGTCAGGCGGTCGCGGCTCACGGGCGCGGGGCCGGGCAGGCTTCGGCTCGAAGAACTTCCAGACACGATGGGCGCGGTCACCCGCCATCTGGTTTTCCCTGGCGCTTCGCAAGGCGCGGTGCCACATCTGATCTTCGAGCGGCCCGTCCAGGAACAGCTCCAGATGACGCAGGATCATGGCGCGCTGGGTCTCGTCGAGCCCGTCGAAGTCCTTGAGCAGGGGGCGTAGGTCCGCGTCGGGCCGCCGCGCGGAATCCAGTAGACGGCATACGGTCTTCACCCCGTCTGCCCACGCGTCGCCACCGGTGACGCGGCAGACCACGGGCGTCTGCCGCAGCATCTTGGTGTCCTCCTCCGGCATCTCTCGCCGCGTCCTGCCGCTGACGAGAGCCAACTGCCAGTGAAAGCAGACCCTGTTGCCGGTGTGGCCGGCCATGACGGCTTCGTGGATGAGCTGCCGCGCCTTTCCGGGAATGCCGCCGTCGAGCAGCCGGACGCCGGCTTCGAATTTCTCCGCGGGGGAGGCGTCCGCGGGCGGTGTGTAGATGTGGACGCCGCCGTGTACGGTCGCCGCCTGCACTCCGACGTAGGCGGAATCTGTGGCGTAGTTCGTCGTGGTGGCACCCGACTCGGTCATGTCAGGCCTTGGACCAGTGCGATGACGCTTGCCACCTCGGCGGCAAGGGTGGCCACGTCCCCGACGAGCCCGCGCACCTTCTTGAGCGCCAGCGTCACGGAGCCCGTGTCCTGTGGCTTGGTCGTCCGCAGTGTCTCGCGGGCGGTGGCGAGCTCGGCTTGAGCTTCCCGATAGGTGTCCTCGTCCAGATGTCCTGCCGCCCGTGCTTGCTGGAGCCGGACGGTCAGGCCGGCGATCGCCTCGGTGGGATCGGTCGGCGAGTCCTGCGCACCGGACACCCGGACTCCGCCGTGTACGTGGCCGGCCTGCACGATCACTCGCGCGTTGTCTTTCGCGACGTTGCGGATCGTCTCACTCATCTCCGAGCTCCTCGTCGTTCCGGTTGCATCGAACCGATCGCGGTCCAGTTCTTCGGCGGCAAGGCTTTCGGCCAGGGCTGTGGTGAACGCCGCCGCGTTGGCCACCGCCCGCGCCTGCCACTGCTCGCGATCGGTGGTCTCCTTGGTGCCGTCGGCCCGGTCGCTGACGCCCCGGACCACGACTACCGGCAGTGCCCTGTTCAGGTGCGCGGCCTGGGCCACGCCGGCCCCTTCCATCTCGATCGCGAGCGCGTCGTTGTAGTTCCGCTGGATCCAGCGGGCGTGCGACGACACCGTGGAGTTCAGGACGACTTCGCCGGCCGCGATCGGTCCGAAATGCACTTCGGGTGTTCGACGATGAGCGCGGGGATCGCCCGCCCAGGAGCTGCCGCGTGCGACATGGCGGGCGATCTGGTCGGCGCCGTGGGAGACCTCCCATACACGGGGGCGGCTCTTGAACCCGTCGTCCTCGCTCGTCCCACCGTGGAAGGCATAGACATGGGTGGCGACCACCACGTCGCCGAGGGCGATATGGGTGTGCAGTGCTCCCGCCACCCCGACGAAGAGCAGTGCCGTCGGGGCGAACTCGGCGATGGCGCGTTCGGCCAGTACCGCCGCGGACTGGTTGCCCTTGCCGACCAGCCCGAGAGCGATCCGGCATCGGCCGTCCACAAGTCGGCCGACCTCGAAACGGGTTCCCTGCGGGTGCCGATGCAACCGCGGGCCGTCCAGCTTCTCGCGGACGGCCTCGTACTCCACGTCCAGTGCTGTAAGGACGACGATCAGACTGCCGCTCATTCTTCCGGTCCCTTCGCGTTCGACGGCTCGACCGGCCGGACCATCGGCGGATTCAGGACCTTGCACGGGCCGGCCCTGAACAATCGGGCCGGGCGCCCGGTCGTGACCTTCCGCTCCGGACCCGCCGCGACGATGAATCCGCTGGTCTTCTGAACTTTGCGATAGAAGTTGCGGGGATCCAGCGAGATCCCCCACACCGCTTCGTAGACCTGCTGGAGGTCGCTGATCGTGAAGGTCGGTCCGCAGAACGCCGTCGCGAGTGCGGAACGCTCAAGCTTGGCGCGGGCGCTCTCGACCCCGTCCCAGACGATCTGCCAGTGGTCGAAGGCGAGCTTCAGATCCCCGGAAAGCACTTGGTCGACCCGCTGCCACCGGGCACCGGCCGCGTCCGTGCCAGCGGTCGGCTCCGGCAGCCCCGGTGCGATCGCCAGGTAGGCGACGGACACCACGCGGCCGCGTGGGTCACGTCCGGGGGTGCCGTAGACGCCCAGATGCTCCAGGTGCAGCGTTTCGACGTTCATGGCGGCCTCCTCCGCCAGTTCTCGGTGGGCGGCGGCGGTGAGGTCTTCTTCGGCGTGCTGCAGAAAGCCGCCTGGAAGTGCCAAGGCGCCCTTGAAGGGCTCGACACCGCGCTCGACGAGCAGGACGTGCAGGCGCCACTCGCGCAGCGTCAAGATCACTAGGTCGACCGCGAGCATCACGGCGGGTGGTGTCCAGCGGTCCTCAGCCATGCAGCGACACTAGCTTTTTGTCAGTCTGACAAAAAGTACCTTCAGGCTCCCACGCCGGTCATAGCCTCGTTACCCATCGGCAAGGCCTGCTGGCCCGAGAGCCTGCGTTTACCGGGCATGGCCTGCGATGGAGAGAATTCGTCTGGTCGTTCGGCTGGATTGCCCTGCTGGTCCGATCAGAAGCGCCGAAGTACGAGGCGATCCCGGTGTTACAGAGTGAGGTGTCGGTGCTACGGCGCTGGGTGAGCGGATCGGGCTGTGCTGTCAGCGTGGCGGTGGACACTAGCCGGACCTGGGTGAACCCGACCCCCGGGCGCCGTGCACGGCTGAAGTACTCCCCGCTCAGCGTGAGCAATGATCGAAACCTGTGGATCCGCCGGGAAGGGGGTGTACCTTCCCGGATCACTTGCAGGTTCTCGCTCAGGCTGGCGTTGCCGCGCCGGCTGGGAAGGTACACCCGATGCTCAACGCAGTCCCCGACCCGTCCGGGTGCGATCAGACCGATGAGATCGTGCGGGAGGGGGCCCGTCGGATGCTGGCCGAGGCTTTGCAAGCCGAGGTCGACGCCTACATCGCCCAGTACGCCGAGCAGCGCGACGAGCATGGCGGTCGCCTGGTGGTGCGCAACGGCTATCACCAGCCTCGCGAGGTGCTCACCAGCGCCGGGGCGGTCGAGGTTAAAGCGCCGCGAGTCAACGATAAGCGCACCGACCCGGCCACGGGTGAGCGGTTCTCCTCGGCGATCCTGCCGCCCTGGTGCCGTAAAACCCCGAAGCTGACCGAGGTTCTGCCCCTGCTCTACCTTCACGGCCTGTCCAGCGGGGACTTCGTGCCCGCACTCGGGCAGTTCCTCGGCTCCACCGCCGGACTGTCGGCCTCAGTCATCGCTCGGCTCACCGAGCAGTGGAAGGCCGAACAGCGCACGTTCGCCGCCCGGGACATGTTCGGCGTCGACTATGTCTACCTGTGGGCCGACGGCGTGCATGTCAACATCCGGCTAGAAGAGCACAAGCCGTGCCTGCTTGTGATGATCGGAGTCCGCGCCGATGGCCGGAAGGAGCTCATCGCACTGACCGACGGCTACCGGGAGTCGACCGAGTCATGGGCTGATTTGCTACGTGACTGCAAGCGCCGCGGCATGCGCGCTCCGGTGCTCGCGGTCGGCGACGGGGCACTCGGCTTCTGGGGCGCGCTGCGCGAGGTGTTCCCTGAGTCTCGCGAACAGAGATGCTGGTTTCATAAGATCGCGAACTGTCTCGGGGCGCTGCCGAAGTCGGCGCACCCCGGCGCGAAGAAGCACCTGGCCGAGATCTGGAACGCCGAAGACGCAGGCCGGGCGGTGATGGAGTTCGAGGCCGCCTATGGGGCCAAACATCCCAAGGCCGTCGCCAAGATTCTGGATGACCTGGACGAGTTGCTGGCCTTCTACGGCTTCCCGGCCGAGCACTGGGTGCATCTGCGCACCACCAATCCGATCGAGTCGACCTTCGCCACGGTTCGACACCGCACCAAGGTCACCAAGGGGCCCGGCTCCCGGGCCGCCGGCCTGGCTATGGCGTTCAAGCTCATCGAGTCCGCCCAAGCGCACTGGCGCGCGGTCAACGGACCCCATCTGGTCGCACTCGTGCGCGCCGGGGCCCAGTTCGAGCGCGGCGGCCTGATGGAACGCGAACAGGTCACCGCGGCATGACCGGCAACCAGAACCGGCCGCTGCTCTTCCTTGATGTCGATGGGCCGCTCCTGCCGTTCGGTGATGACCCGCAGCGCGAGCCATCAGGAACCGGGTCGACCGCGCATCTGGCGCGGCTCGACACGCAGGTGGGGATTCGGCTGGCGGCGCTGCCGTGCGATCTGGTTTGGGCCACGACCTGGGAAGACGAGGCGAACGCTGTGATCGCGCCCCGGATCGGGTTGCCACAGCTCCCCGTCGTGAACTGGCCCGAGCCCTCCGATGGGGACGAACGCGAAGACCAGTGGTTCGGGCTCTGCTGGAAGACCAGAACACTGGTGGCGTGGGCGAACCAGCGTCCATTCGCCTGGATCGACGACGAGATCACCGACGCCGATCGGGACTGGGTGTCCCAACACCACCCCGGCCGAGCCCTCCTCCACCCCGTCGCGGCGCCCCGCGGCCTTACCGACGATGACTTCGCAGCCCTCGATCACTGGTTACGAACACTCTGAGGCGCCGAAGATCCACAGGATTTGACAATTGCTCGGGCATATTGTGGGCGGGCGACGCAAACGAACGCCTGGTCACCATCCGATCTCGTGGACTTTGCGGATCTCGACTCCATCGGGGCCCCTTGACCCCAGTACGTCGAAAGCACCGTGTCCACGGCATCGGCGAAGCACCCGGACTCGACCTGGTCGATGAACTCTTCCAGCAGTGTGCCTTGCAGGGCCGGACGCCGTCTCTGCGGACGTCGTCCAGCGACGGCGCCGCTGCGATCTCGACCTGTGACACAGGCCCGGCGTCGACCGGCCATGGCTCTCCTTCTAGTCCCTGTTCCTAATACCTCAGCCGACCTCTGGTACCCACGTTGCCCGTACCTCCCGCGCCGCGTCCAGCGCGGCCTGTCCCACCGCCCTGCCGGACTGGTCGTCCGAGGACAAGATCAAATTTTTTGTGCTGTCTGCCCATTGCACTCATCTCTGCTCGAGGATGCTCGTGTTGGGCCAGGAGGAGGCATGGCAAGCGGAGCGCCTCGGAGTGCTCAGGCCATGTCCCACAGCAGGCGGTAGTAGTCGATGCGCTCAGGGTCCGGGGCGATCCCGTACGCCTCGTACAGGACGCCGTCGTAGCCCGGGCCATAGTTCCACTCCGTGCTCCATGCCGCGACTGCGAGGTCGGCCCACCGGTCGGCCATCCCAAGCGAGCCGAGGTCCACGTGCGCGGCGAACGCGCCGTCGTCGTGCAACAGCGTGTTGGGAACGCACGCGTCCCCGTGACAGACGACGAGCCGGTCGATCTCAGGCGGATCGCCGATGCATGCCCGGGCCTTCGCGAGCTCCAGGTGCCGGTACTCGGGCGACCAGTCGGTCGGCCCCTCCCCGTCGGCGATGCGCTCATCGGCGCGCACCAGCCGTCCCTCGACGCTCCAATCGAACGGGCATTGATCGACGGGCAGGGAGTCGTGCATCAGGCGCAGCCCCCGCCCGATCCCGGCCGCCGCCGTCGCCGGCTCGGTGATCCACCGAGGGTCCACCGCAGAGCGGCCGAAGACCTCCGCCGTGACCAACCACGCGCCCTCATCATCCGCACCGTGCTCGATGACCCGCGGAACGGTCACCCACCGCTGCGCCCAAGCCAGCCGCTCCGCCTCCCCGGGCAGATCGATCTCCGGCGTGCCCGCGGCGACC
Organism: Actinomadura vinacea; assembly: GCF_039532545.1. Lineage (NCBI taxonomy): Bacteria > Bacillati > Actinomycetota > Actinomycetes > Streptosporangiales > Thermomonosporaceae > Actinomadura > Actinomadura vinacea. Next base: position 24,444 of record NZ_BAAARW010000037.1, read on the forward strand.
CACTTGACGTACCTGACCGCCTCGCCTTCAAGACGGAACGTCAGGCCCCCGAGCTCATTGCGCCACACCGGAGTGACGGTGTCGCCTCCGGCAAGAGCCGCAACGACATCGGGAACACCCATGGGGCCGGTCGGAGTCTCGGCAGTGACAGGACGGCTCATAGGACCATGATCGTCCCGGGTGCTCTGCACAGGTGACAAACAGTTTCCATCCGCTCGTCACCTTCTTCCCGGTCCCCGGTGGCCAGAATCTTGGTAGCGGCGTGCACCGCTCCCACCACGCCGTGATCACGCTGGGCCCGCCCAAGAGCCAGGCCGCCGCCCGCCGCATCTGGCGACCCGCCTGCGACGGCGACGCCAGGCTCTCGGTGCCGCCGGTCCTGCCCGGTGCGGTGTTCCACGGGCTCCGTCACCACCACAAGACCATCCTGGACGAACTGGACGTGCCCGAGGTGATCAGACACGAGTGGATGGGCCACCAGATGAAAGGCATCCAAGGCGTCTACAGCCACGTCACCGACCCCATGCGCCAACGCCGCTGGACCACCCTGAACCGCCGAACCGGCCAGGACAAGCGGTGACGACCGCCACGGCACGGACGGGTAGGCCACGGGTTGGGAGCAGACGCTCCCGGCCGACCACTACCCGAGATCAGGTAGTCCACAACGGCCCGTGGAGCAGCGTGCTCCCGATTCCGTCCCCAATTGCGCCAAAACCGAAAGGCCCAAGCCGCCGTCCATAGGATGACCTGGGCTTACATGGTGGGCGATACTGGGATTGAACCAGTGGCCTCTACCGTGTCAAGGTAGCGCTCTCCCACTGAGCTAATCGCCCTTGAAAAAGGGGGGAGGTGAGGTGGAGACGGGATTTGAACCCGTGTACACGGCTTTGCAGGCCGTTGCCTCGCCTCTCGGCCACTCCACCGAGCGAGGCCCTTGGCTTCGCTGGGCGTCAAGGCCTCCTCAGAGCGGACGACGGGATTCGAACCCGCGACCCTCACCTTGGCAAGGTGATGCTCTACCAACTGAGCCACGTCCGCTTGTGCCCCCGGGGTCGCCCCCCGGGCTCGCAGGGTTAACTCTAGCGGAAGGTTGGGGTGGTTGCGTACTTCCTTTGCTCGGCGTGGGTGCTGGAGAGGGCGGCGTCGGCGTGGAGGGAGTTCCAGAAGGCGAGCTCGGAGTCCTCTTCCAGGTGGGCGATGCGGCCCCAGAATTCGCGGTCCTCGGCCTCGTGGGCGGCGGCCAGGGAGAGGGCGGGCATCACGGTGGTGCCGGCGTCGGCCGCGTCGAGGTCGGCCGGGGTGATGTCGGCGGGGAGTTCGACGGGGACGCGGTGGTGCTTGCCGCGCTTGCGGACGCGGATCGGGGAGTTGCTGGGGGCCTTCGCGGCGGCGGCGCGGCCGGCGGCGAGGGCGACGGTGCCGCACAGGACGAACGCCAGGACGCCGGTGAGGAGGACCTCCTGGGAGGGGAGGTCGGCGGTGGAGGTCGTCTCGTGGGTCTGGGTCTTGGGGGCGGCGCCGGTGAGGGACTCGACCTTGGGGGCGGGGGCGGCGTGTTTGGGGGTGTACTTCGCCTGCTTGACCTTGCCCGGATAGCCGAAGCCGACGACCGAGTCCATGTCGCGGGTCTTGCGCATGAGCTTGTAGCCGTCGGCGTTGGCCTCGATGGTGTGCAGGGTCCTGCCGTCGATCTTCTCGACGAGGCCGACGTGGTCGATCTGGTCGAGGTCGCCCGAGCCGTTCCAGTCGTAGAAGACCAGGGCGCCGGGGACGGGCTCCTTGCCCCAGGCGTCGTGCTTCTTGAACCATTTCGCGTGCTCGACGGTGGCGGCGAACTGGCCGGCCTGCTCGGTGACCCCGGCCTGGTCGGCGGCCCACGCGAGGAACATGTCGCACCAGGGTGCGGTCTTGTAATAGGGGTTGTGGTCGGCGTCCATCTTCTCGGTCCACCAGTTGCCGAACTTGGTGTAACCGTCGCCTTTCTCGGTATAGCCGAGATTCTCCTCGGCTATGTCGAGCAACTTCCTGCCGATGGGGTCCATGACGCTCCCTCCCTGGCGCGGGCGGCGCCCCCCGACCCGGCCGGGCCGCGACCCGGTGCAAGGTCACGTTCCCATATCGACGGAATGTAGCCGAGGTAAAGGGGGGCGGCAAGCCGTTCCTAAAAAACGGTCAATTCGGGCTATCAGGAGTAGCCACGCGGAAGAACGGTGACCGGACAGGGGGCCGCTCGGAGGACCTTGAGGGCGATCTCGCCCAGGAAGACGCGGTGCGCGGAGGCGTCCTCGCTGCTCGCGCAGACCAGCAGTTCGCCCTCGGTCCAGCCGGTGCCGCCGATCGCGCCGGCGACGTCGTCGCCCTCGGCCAGCTCGGCCTCGGCCTCCAGGCCGGAGGTCTCGGCGGCGAGCCGCACGGCCAGCGCGAGGTCGTCGCGGAGGCGGTCCTCGGAGTCGTCGCCGACCGCCAGGGTGAGCAGGCGCAGCGGGACGTCCAGGCGGGCGGCGGCGAGGGCGGCGCGGACGACGGCCTCGTCGCACTGGGGGCGGCGGACGTAGGCGACGGTCAGCCGGCCGGGCAGTTCGGGCGGCACGTGGCCGGCGGGGGCGATCATTACGGCCTCGGGGGCGGAGTGGAGCAGCTTGTCGGCGGTGGAGCCGACGGCGATGCGGCCGTGGGCGCCGCCCTCGGTGGAGCCGACGACGATGAGGTCGGCGCCGATCCGGCTGGCCAGGACGGAGAGGCCGCGGCCGACGCCGCGGCCCTCCTGGACGGTGGTCTCGGCCTCGGGGGCCTCGGCGGCGGCCTGTTCGAGGAGGGTGCGGGCCTCGCCGGCGGCGGCGGGGCGGTCGGGCGGATGGACGGTGGCGACGGTGAGCCGTCCGCCGGTGAGCGCGGCGATCCGGCGGGCCAGGGCGAGGGCCTCGCGGCCGCCCGGCCCGGCGGCGAATCCGGCGAGGACGTGCTCTCCGATCATGTCCGCATCGTTCCCCCGAACGGGGACCGGGTCACGTCCCCTTTATCGCACTTCGGGTACATTTTGTCCTCTTGACCGAATTGATCTGGGGGGATCAGTACAGTGACCACTGCGGCACCGGACCTCGCCGCCGGCCGGTGGAGCATCGATCCGGCGCATTCGGAGATCACCTTCACCGTCCGGCACCTGATGACGACGGTCCGCGGCTCGTTCACCGGCTTCGAGGGCGAGTTGCGGGTGGCCGATGACCCGATGGCCTCGGCGGCGCGGGCGGAGATCTCGATGGCCTCGATCGACACCCGCAGCGCCGAGCGGGACGCGCACGTCCGGTCGGCGGACTTCCTGGACGTGGAGCGGTACCCGTCGATGACGTTCACCGGCACGGGTGTGGAACGCGCCACTGTGGGCCGCAGGGCCCGCACCCCCCGCTTCCACCTGGACGGTGACCTCACGATCCGCGACGTCACCCGCCCCGTGCGGCTGCTGGTGGAGTTCCACGGCGTGGAGGGCGACCCCTGGGGCGGCACCCGCGCCGGATTCACCGCGACGGCCAGTATCAGCCGCCGCGACTTCGGGATCGAGTTCAACGTCCCACTCCACGGGGACAAGGTCATGCTCGGCGACACCATCGCCATCCAGCTGGAGATCCAGGCCGTCCTGGACGTCCCGGCCGGCACGTTCGACGGCCTCTAACCCCCGGCCCCGGCCCGTGACCGCCGGGTCAGGGCCAGGAGGTCCCTGGCCGGTCCGGTGGGGCGCCGCCCGGACGGCCAGACCGCGCGCAGCGGCCGGTTCAGGTCGAGGCCGTGAACGGGGATCGCCACGAGCCGCCCGCCGGAGAGCTCGTCGGCCGCCGCCAGTTCGCTGACCACGACGGGCCCGGCGCCCGCCACCGCCGCGGCCTTGAGCGCCGTGGTGGAGGCGGGCCGGAGCAGCGGGGGAGCGGTGCCGCCGAACGAGGACAAGGCCCTGTCGAGCACTTCGCGGGTGCCCGCGCCCCCGTCGCGCAGGATCAGCGGGGTGCCCGCCAGTTCCTCGGCCGTCACACCGTCGCGGCGGCGGGCCCAGGGATGCCGGGGGGCGACCACCACGACCAGCTTGTCGGCGGCCACGACCGTGCCGCTGAGCCCGGCCGGTGTGCGGGCGCCCTCGACGAACCCCAGGTCGGCCCCGCCGATCCTCACCTGCTCGGCGACTTCGGTGGAACCGGCCGCGCGCAGCGTCACCGCCGTATCGGGGTGCGTCTCGCGCAAGGCGACCAGCCAGCCGGGCATCAGGCACTCGGCGACGGTGAGGCTCGCCGCGATCCGCAGCCGCGGATCGTGCCGCTCCCGGAGGGCGGCGATCCCGGCGTCCATCGCCTGGGCGGCGTCCAGCACCTGCCGGGCCCACTCGGCGACCAGGGCCCCGGCCTCGGTGGGACGGGAGCCGCGCGCGGAGCGTTCGAGCAGCGGCACGCCGACCTTGTCCTCCAGCGAGCGGATCCGGGCGCTGGCGGCGGGCTGGGTGACGCCGAGCTCGGCCGCCGCACGGCCCACGCCGCCCAGCCGGACGACGGCCAGCAGCAGCTCCAGAGCGCCGAGATCGGGCACGCGGCGGGTGTCGGCCATGGCTCCGTATCCTACGGGTGGCCATAAGGCCGCCTTATGTGTCTGCGGGGCTGGATCCTGGTGGCGCGGGCGCTCGCTCCTTGGTCGGAGCCGCGCGTTTCATCATGACAAGGATGTTGACTCCGGCTCCGCCGGTGTCGGGTGCCGCCGTTGTGGCCGGACGCGGTCACCGTCCCGGTGGGGCCTTGACGGCGGCCCGATTCCCCGTCGCGCGCGGAGCCGTCGGCGGTGCTCGGACCTGCCGCGGTGCCGCACCCGACGTCTGACAGAGGGCCTTACCAGGGGCCGTGGCGGAACGGTTGCGAGACGTTCCGCCCTCGGTACGATGCTGCCTGACGTCCCGGGGAGGCGCCGGCCCGGTCCGGCGGGAGGCGAGCGAGGCGGCGGTGTCGCTGACCACATCGGAGCAACGTTGGGGCCCGTTGCCGGCCGAGCCGACGAGCTTCGTCGGCCGGCTCGGCGAGCTGGCCGAGATCGCGGAGCTGTTCGCGCGGTGCCGGCTGGTGACGCTGATGGGGCCGGGCGGCGTCGGCAAGACCCGCCTCGCGATCCGCGCCGCCGGGCGGCTGGCCGCGTCGTTCGAGCACGGGGTGTGCTTCGTCGACCTGTCCGGCCTGCGCGAGTCCACCCTGCTGCCGCAGGCGGTCGGAGCGGCGTTCGGCCTGCCCGACCAGGCCTCGGACGTAGCGCTGGACGCGCTGGTGGACTACCTCGGCGACCGGCGGGTCCTGCTGGTCCTCGACACCTGCGAGCACCTGATCGACGGGTGCGCGATGCTGGCCGAGGTGCTGCTGCAGAACGCGCCCGGCCTGCGCATGCTGGCCGTCGGCCGCCGGCCGCTCGACATCTCCGGCGAGTACACCGTCATGGTCGCGCCCCTGGCCGTCCCAGCGGAGCCGCCTGGCGCGCCGTGCGACGCCGTGACGCTGTTCGCCGAGCGCGCCGCCGCCGCGGTCTCCGGATGGACGCTTAACGAGGGGAACACCGCGGCGGTGGCGCTGCTGTGCCACCGCCTCGACGGCATCCCGTTGGCGATCGAGCTGACCGCGGCGCGGTTGCGCGCGCTGCCGGTCGAGCAGCTGGCCGATCGGCTCGGCCGGCGCATCCCGCGGCCGCGCGGCGGCGCCGGTACGACGCTGCGCGCGGCGATCGACTGGAGCCACGAGCTGTGCTCGCCCGGGGAGGGGCTGCTGTGGGCGCGGCTGTCGGTGTTCGCGGGCGACTTCGACCTGGAGGACGCCGAGCACGTCTGCGCCGGTGGCGAGCTGCCCGCCGGGGAGATCGCCGGGCTGCTGGCCGGCCTGGCCGCCCAGTCGATCGTGGTGCGGTGGGAAGGCGACGGCGCCGTCCGCTACCGGCTGCCCGGCGCCCTGCGCGAGTACGGCGCCGAGCACCTGGAGCGGCTGGGCCAGGCCGAGACGGTGCGGAGCCGGGCGTTCGAGCGTTTCAGCGGCGTCATCGGGCGGGCCGCCGCCGAGCTGGCCACCGGCGCGCAGCCGCGCTGGCTGGAGTGGTTCCGCCGCGAGCAGGCCAACGTGCGCGCCGCGATGGAGCACGGCCTGCGGACGGCGGCCGACGAGGACCTCGCACGGGCCGTGCTGGGCCTGGGCCGGATCCTGGCGCTGCAGGGCCTCATCGGCGAGGCGCGCTACTGGGGCACCCGCGCGTTCGCCGTCCGCGACCTGGGGGCGCTGCGGATCCGCGAGTCGGCCGAGCTCCCGGCGCTGTTCGGGCTGCTGGCCGTCCTGCAGGAGGACCTGGCGTCGGCCCGGGAGCTGATGGATCTGGCCGAGGTGCGCGCCCGCGCCGCCGGCGACGACGTGCGCGGCCTCGCCTACGTCCGCGAGGTGCAGGGCATCGCGGCGCTCAGCGCGGGCCGGATGGCCGAGGCGTCCCGGCTGCTCGGCGAGGCCCGCGACCTGCACCGGCTGGCGGGCAACGACGACGTGCTGGCCCCGGTCAGCGACGTGTTCCTCGCGGCCGCCGGCGCCCTGGCGGGCGATGTCGAGAACGCGGTCCGCTACTGCACCGACGTCATCGCGGCCACCGAGGCCGCCGGTGAGCTGTGGTGCCGCTCGTACGGGCTGTGCGTGCGGGGGCTGGCGGTGACGCTGGGCGGCGAGCCCGAGCGCGCCCTGGACGATCTGCGCGCCGGGCTGCGGATCAAACGCGACCTCGGTGACCGGCTCGGCATCGCGCTGGCGTTCGACATGATCGGCGTGGCGCTCGTCGGCCTCGGCCGGGCGGCGCCGGCCGCCCGGCTGTACGGCTCGGGCGACGCGGCGCTGAGGTTCACCGGGGTGTCGCTGTTCGGTCTCAGGCACCGGCTGCGTGAGGTCCACCGGCGCCGGGGCGAGGAGCTGATCGGCGAGGGGGCGTTCCGGCGGGCCTACGAGAGCGGGGCGGCGCTGCCGCTCGACGCGGCGGTCGCCGAGGCGCTCGGAGAGCCGCCGGGACAGCACAGCTAGGGCGTGTCTTACGGAGCTACGTTCTGTTGCACGACGAACAAGACCCATCAGACACGCCCTGGCGGTGGTCAGAAGGCGGTGCGCGCGAGCCAGTGGTCGAGCAGCGCCCCGTCGCCCTTCACCGTGACCCGGGGATCGTCCGGCGGGAGGCGGCGGGAGAAGACCAGCAGCAGATCGCTCACGCGGGCGTGCAGGACGACGTCGCCGGAGCCGGGGGCGCCGCGTTCCCAGGCGATCCCCTCCGGGGTGCGGGTGATGATCCAGCCGTCGCCGCCGGGCGGCTGGAGGCACAGCGTCTCGCCGTCCCCGCGAAGTTCGGCCAGCGCGGGCCGCTGCCGGGCCGCGCCCGGCCAGGACAGCAGCTCCAGCCCTTCGCTGATCGCGTCGGCGGCGAGGTCGTCCGCCAGGGCGAAGGGCCGGCCGAGCGCCAGCGCGGCGTCGGCGTGGTGCACCGAGGTGTCGTGCAGTATCCGGCGCAGCCAGAACGCCGCGGGCCGCGGGCCGAGGAAGGTCCACACCCGGGTGCCGGCCTCCCGCAGGCCCTCCTCGGCCAGCCGGTCCGCGCCCTCGCGCAGCCAGGACGCCCAGTCCGCGGGCGGCACGTCCACGGCCGGCGGGACGAGCGACTCCGGCCCGGCGGCGCGGCTCGCGACCAGGTCGGACGACCAGCGTTGCGCCGCGCCGACGTGCTCGACCAGGTCTTTGACCGTCCATTCCGGGCAGGTCGGGACGGGGTGGCCCGGTTCGGCGCCCGCGACGGCGTCGGCCAGGGCGCCGGTCTGCTCGCGCAGCCCGGCGGCGAGCCGGTCCGCCGGGGGTGTCGACGCGTTCATGATCGCCTCCAGAGTTCGGGTGGGCCTGGTGACCCGTACGGTAGGAGTTCCAGCCGGGTGGAGGTTCAAGTGGCCGTGAGCGACGACACGATCGGGATCGGGGAGCTGGCCCGGCTCGCCGGGCTGCCGGTGCGGACCGTGCGCTTCTACTGCGATGAGGGCGTCCTGCAGCCGCGCCGCAGCGCGGGCGGGCACCGGCGGTTCGACCAGGCCGCGGTCGAGCGGCTGCGGCTGGTGCGGCGGCTGCGCGCGCTCGGGCTGGGCCTGGCCGCCATCACCCGGGTGCTGGCCGGGGAGCGGGCGCTGGCCGAGGCGGTCGCGGCCGAGCGCGCCGCGGTGGACGCGGAGATGGCCGCGCTCGCCTGGCGGCGCGCGTCGCTGCGGGCGGTGGAGGAGGCCGCGCCTGCCGAGCGGGCCGCGCGGCTCGACCTGCTGGCCGTCGTGGAGCGGGGCGGCGGGGCGGCGTACGAGGCGGTGCGGGAGTTCTGGCGGGAGCTGATGGTGGCTCCGATGCCGCCGCGGAGGCTGGAGGACTTCGTGGACGGCATGGTGCCCGTCCCGCCCGCCGATCCGACGCCCGGGCAGGTCGTCGCGTACGCCGAGCTGGTCGTGATGGCCGCGGACCGGCCGCTGGTGCGGCGGCTGCGCGAGCGCGGGAAGGCCAACGCTCCGCACATCGCCGACGAGGCCGCGCTGCTGGGCGGGATCGCGGAGGCGTGCGCGATGGCGGCGCCCGACGTGCGGGGCGGGCTGGACCCGCGTCCGGGCCCCGCGCTGGACCGGCTGGTCGGCGCGTACGCCGAGGCGCGGGGCGGGCCGGACACCCCGGAGTTCCGCCGGCGCCTGCGCACCAGGATCCTGGCGGACGACGTCCCGGAGGTACGCCGCTACTGGCGGCTGCGGGGGGAGGTGACCGGTGATCCGCTCACCCTCGGCGCCGTGCACGAGTGGTTGGTGAAGGCGCTGGCGGCGCCGGTCTAGGCCGGTCCGGCCGTCCGGAATGGGCGATGGGGGTATGTCGTTCCGGTAGCATAGTTGAAACTTCTACTATTTGAGGAGGCGGCGTGCAGTTCGGAATCTTCTCCGTCGGCGACGTCACCACCGACCCGACCACCGGCCGCACGCCGACCGAGGCGGAGCGGATCAGGGCGATGGTGACCATCGCCCTGAAGGCCGAGGAGGTCGGGCTGGACGTCTTCGCCACCGGCGAGCACCACAACCCGCCGTTCGTGCCGTCGTCGCCCACCACCATGCTCGGATACATCGCCGCCCGCACCGAGCGGCTGATCCTGTCGACCTCGACCACGCTGATCACCACCAACGACCCGGTGAAGATCGCCGAGGATTTCGCCATGCTCCAGCACCTGGCCGAGGGCCGGGTCGACCTCATGATGGGACGCGGCAACACCGCGCCGGTCTACCCCTGGTTCGGCCAGGACATCCGGGAGGGCATCCCGCTCGCCATCGAGAACTACCACCTGCTGCACCGGCTGTGGCGGGAGGACGTGGTCGACTGGGAGGGCAAGTACCGCACCCCGCTCCAGTCGTTCACCTCCACCCCGCGCCCGCTGGACGGCGTCCCGCCCTTCGTGTGGCACGGCTCCATCCGCAGCCCGCAGATCGCCGAGCAGGCCGCCTACTACGGCGACGGCTTCTTCGCCAACAACATCTTCTGGCCGAAGGAGCACTTCATCCGCCTGATCGAGCTGTACCGCGGGCGGTACGAGCACCACGGCCACGGCCGGGCCGACCAGGCCATCGTGGGCCTGGGCGGGCAGGTCTTCATGCGCGCGAACTCCCAGGACGCGGTGAAGGAGTTCCGGCCGTACTTCGACAACGCCCCGGTGTACGGGCACGGCCCGTCGCTGGAGGAGTTCACCGCGGAGACGCCGCTCACCGTCGGCAGCCCGCAGCAGGTGATCGACCGGACGCTGTCGTTCCGCGACTCCTTCGGCGACTACCAGCGGCAGCTGTTCCTGATGGACCACGCGGGGCTGCCGCTCAAGACCGTCCTGGAGCAGCTCGACATCCTGGGCGAGGAGGTCGTGCCGGTGCTGCGCAAGGAGTTCGAGGCGCTGCGGCCCGCGGACGTCCCGGCGACGGCCCCGGCCCACGCCGATCTCGTCGCCGCCGCGATGACCGGCTGATCCCGGCACCGGCCGCTGGCATCCTGGGCGCATGCGGGAGACGGCGAAGGACCCGGGACTCGTGCCGCCCGTCCTGTACCTCCTGGAGGACGCGGACGTGGAGGAGCGGGGCACGCCCGGGATCGCGGTCTCCGCGTGGGCCGCGGAGATCGCGGGCGGCGGCGACGTCCGGGACGCCGACCGCCGGGCGACCGCGCTGCGGGCCCGATGGGCGGGCACATCCGGGCCCGCCGCGCGCCTCGGCGTCCTGCTCGCGATCGGGGAGTTCGCGCGCGGCTGCTCCGCCGCCGTCCTGCCCGAGATCCTGATCTGGCTGCGCGGGCTGCGGGACGCCGGCGACGATCCGCACGTACGGCTCGCGGCCGCGATGGCGCTGGCCCATGCCGTCGAGGCCGAGCGTGCCGAGACGGCCCGCGACCACCTGGCCGAGGCGGCGGACGTCGAGGTGTGGCGCGATGTCCCCTGGGTGGGGGCCATGCCCGACGAGCTGGTCGGGGTCCTGGGTGGGACGGGCGCCGCGCTGGTCCGATGGGTCGGCGACGCGCTGGGCGTGGCCGACCGTGCTGATCTGTGCTCGGCGCTGGCCGGGCACCCCGACGGCGACCGCCGGACCGGCGCCGTGCACGTGGCCGCCAAGCTGATCGCGCGGTGGCGTTCACCGGCCGTGCCGCTGCTTCCCGCGCTCGCCGCGTGGACGCGGGACCCTCTCGTGGCGGTCCGCGAATACTCGACCCACATCCTGGCCGCGCTCGGCGAGCACGCTGACGTGCTCGCGGACCGCCTGGACGACCATGCGGCCCTGTTCCCTCAGCTGGGCTACCACATCGGCGACATCGCGGCGTGGGGACTGGCCAGGCAGGATGACCCGCGATGCGTGCCACACCTGGTCGAACGGCTCGGCGGCCCGGAACTCGACCGTGTCCTCGGCTCCGCCGAGAGCTTGAGCACCAAGTGGCTCTCGTCGCGCAGACCGGGTCTCGGCGAGGCTCTGGTGCTGATGCGCGCGCATGCCGGGACGTTCCTGCCGCTGATCCGCGCACGGTTGACCGACTGCGCCCCGCGCGCGGCGGCCGCGCTCCTGCGCGTCCTGGAGGAGTGGCGTGACGACGCGGCCGACGCCCTTCCGGAGATCATGCCGCTGCTGGAGACCGAACTGCACGGCGCGGCGGTCGACGCGCTCGCGGCCACCGGCGCCGCGGACGCGGTCCCGGCGCTGGAGCGCCTCGCCCGCCGTCCGCCCGACGGCCTCCCCGCATGGGCTCCCGGCCTGTCGCGGCTCCGGGACGCGCGGGCGTACTGGAGGCTCACCGGGGATCCCGAGCACTACCTGGCCGCCCTCGAAGCGGCGTTCCGGCCCGAGCACGTCCAGGCGCAGTGGCGGTACTTCGCCGACCTCGGCCCGCACGCCGCCGCTTTCGCCGGCCGGCTCCGGCCGCTGCTCCGGCATCGGGACGTGCTCAAACGGGTGGCCGCCGCCTACTCCCTCTTCCGCATCACCGGAGACCCGGACGAGGTCAGGCACGTGCTGTGGGAAGCGGTCCATCCGATCGCCACCCGCTCCCACAACAGCGTCACCTGGTCGGCATTGCACCACCTGACCGAGATGGGCCCGGCAAAGCCCAGAATGCGGCCCGTCCTGGAAGACCTCCTCGCCTCGGACCGGCGCCACTGCAACAACGGCGGCGTCGAGGCCATCGACGAGGACGCCGCCCTCCGCGAGTACGCCGCGACCCTCCTTGCGAACTGAGGCGTCAGGCGGGTGCGACGGCCGCGTCCAGGCGTTCGGTCATCCTGCTCAGCAGCCCGTGGAGGGTGCGCAGCTCGTCGAGGTCGAGGCCGCTCGCCTCCGCGATCCGCGGCGGGATGCGGACGGCCTGCTCGCGCAGCTCCCCGCCCTTCGCGGTCAGGTGGACCGACACCGAGCGCTCGTCGCGACGGCTGCGGCGCCGTTCCACCAGGCCGGCCGCCTCCAGCCGCTTGACCAGCGGCGACAGCGTGCCGGAGTCGAGCCGCAGGCGCGTCCCCAGCTCCTTGACGGTGGGCCCGTCGGACTCCCACAGCGTCAGCATGACCAGGTACTGCGGGTAGGTCAGGCCCAGGTCGCGCAGCAGCGACCGGTAGAGCGCGTCGAACGCCCGCGAGGTGGCGTGCAGGGCGAAGCACACCTGGTGGTCGAGCCGCAGCATCTCCCCCGGGGAGAGCGCGGCGAGGTCGGATTCGCGGACGCTCATACCCGTGATTCTACAATTACCCTGAGCGGCGACTGAATTGTCCGCAATTAAACCGGACTGGCAGGGGCTCAGGGCGTCCAGAAGGGATCGCGGCCCGTCAGTCCGATGAGCCGGTCCAGCGCCGGCGCCTCCGGCGGGACGGGAACGGCCGCACCGAACGGCCCCGGCTCCGGCCCCGACTGCGCCTGCGACACGAACTCCAGGCAGGCGTCGATCTCCTCCTGGGGCACGTCGTAGGGCCGGTCGGTGGCGCGGGCGATGTCCCAGCCGTGGACGACCAGCTCGTCCAGGGCGACCAGGCCGGCCACCTCGCCGGGCAGGTCGACCCCGCCCGCCTGTGTCATGCCGGTCCAGGCGTCCGGGGCGCGCCAGGCCGCGGCGAGGGCGTCCAGGCGCTCGGGGTACAGCTTCTGCCAGCCGCTCTCCAGCCGAGCGGCGTCGCCCGAGGGGCCCTGCGCGGACAGCGCCGTCCTCGCGTCCTTGGCCGCGGCCCAGGTGAACGCCAGCGCCAGCCCGCCGACATGGTCGACCAGATCGCCGAGGGTGTACTCCCCGCACGGGGTGCGGGCGCCGAGCGCGTCGTCGGGCACGGCGGCGAGCAGCGCCGCGGTACGCCGTGCGGCCGGGGTCAGATCGATCATCGTTGACTCCTTCGAGGTGGTTCCGACGATATCGACCGCCGGAGGCGCGGCAAGTCATCGAAGCCATCAAAGTATTACTTTCTGTCGCTGAACGGGTGCCGTACGTTGCTGAACTGACCCAGCGCAGAGGAGAGGTCGGAACCGACTCATGCAGCCGTTCGAGCTTCCGGAGTTCTACGTCGTCCACCCCGCCCGGCTCAACCCGAACGCCGAGGGCGCCCGCGCGCACAGCACGCGGTGGGCCCGGGAGATGGGCATGCTGGACGACACCCGCGACCCCGGCACCCCGGAGATCTGGAGCGAGGAGCAGCTCGCCGCGATGGACTACGCGCTGCTGTGCGCCTACACCCATCCCGACTGCCCGGGTCCCGAGCTCGACCTGATCACCGACTGGTACGTGTGGGTGTTCTACTTCGACGACCACTTCCTGGAGGTCTTCAAGAAGACCCGCGACCGGGACGGGGCGAGCGCCTATCTCGACCGGCTGTGCTCGTTCATGGGCCCGGAACCGCCGGAGCCGCGGAACGCCGCCGAGCGGGGCCTGGCCGACCTGTGGGCGCGCACCGTGCCCGCGATGTCGGACGAGTGGCGCGCCCGGTTCGCCGAGAGCACCGAGAACCTGCTGCGCGAGTCGCTGTGGGAGCTGTCCAACATCTCCGCCGACCGGGTGCCCAACCCGGTCGAGTACATCGAGGTGCGCCGCAAGGTCGGCGGCGCGCCCTGGTCCGCCGACCTGGTCGAGCACGCGGTGGCCGCGGAGGTCCCGGCGCGGATCGCGGCCACCCGGCCGATGCGGGTGCTCAAGGACGCCTTCTCCGACAGCGTCCACCTGCGCAACGACATCTTCTCCTACCAGCGCGAGACCGAGCGCGAGGGCGAGGTCAACAACTGCGTCCTGGTCGTCGAGCGGTTCCTGGGCGTCGACCCGCAGCGCGCCGCCGGGATCGTCAACGACATGCTCACCTCGCGGATGCGGCAGTTCGAGAACACCGCCCTCACCGAGGTGCCGCACATCGTCGAGGAGCACGCGCTCGATCCCGCCGAGCGCGCCGCCGTCCTGGCCTACGTCAAGGGCTTGCAGGACTGGCAGTCGGGCGGCCAGGAGTGGCACATGCGCTCGAGCCGATACATGAACAAAGGAGCCGCGGAGAGGACGGGCGGCCTGCCCGGAGGGCCGACCGGGCTGGGAAGCGCCGCGGCGCGGCTGAGGCCGGTGCTGCGGGCCTCCAGGCCGAGCCCGCTGACCGTCCCGCGCCGGCCGGTGGGCCCCACGCCGCTGCCGGAGTTCGCCGAGCCGTGCGAGCCCCAGGCCAACCCGCACCGGGAGCGCGCCGCCCGGAACGTCGTCACCTGGTGCGGCGACATGGGGATGTACGAGCCGGTGGCCCGCCACCCCGAGCCCATCTGGACCGAGCCCCTGCTGAGGGAGTTCGACTTCGCAAACTGCGCGGCCTCGATCGACCCGGACGCCACCGCCGAGGAGCTCGACCGGACCACGCGGTGGCTGACCTGGGGCACCTACGCCGACGACTACTTCCCGGCGATCTTCTCCCGGGATGGGGACATGGCCGGGGCCAAGGTCTTCGTGGCCCGGCTGCCGCTGTTCATGCCGCTGGACCTCGGCCCCACCCCGCCCCCCGCCAACCCCGTGGAGGCGGGGCTCGCCGACCTGTGGCCCGGCGCCGCCGCGCCGCTGCCGAGGCGGGCGCGCGAGGCGTTCCGCGCCACCGTCGAGCAGATGACCGAGAGCTGGCTGTGGGAGCTGCACAACCACCTCCAGAACCGCATCCCCGACCCGGTCGACTACCTGGAGATGCGGCGCCACACCTTCGGCTCCGAGTTGACCATCAGCCTCATGCGGCTCGGGCAGGGTGACCGGATCCCCGCCGAGGTGTTCGAGACGCGCGTCGTCAAGGACATCGAGAACGCGGTCATGGACTACGCCGTCCTGACCAACGACGTGTTCTCGTACCAGAAGGAGATCGAGTTCGAGGGCGAGCGGCTCAACGGCGTGCTGGCGGTGCAGCACCTGCTGGACTGCGGGCGCGACGCGGCCGTGGCGATCGTCAACGACCTGATGACCTCGCGGTTGCGGCAGTTCGAGCGGATGGCCGCCGACGAGCTGCCGGCGGTGTTCGGGGAGTGCGGCCTCGGCGATGCGGGAGGGGAGATCCTGGAGGGCTATGTGACCGATCTGCGGAACTGGATGGCCGGGATCCTCAAGTGGCACCGCGAGACCCTCCGATACGAGGAGGGCCCGCTGCGGGAACGGTACGGCGACCGCGGGGCCCGCCCGGCCGGCGCCGCCGTGCCCGGGACGCCCCGCGCGCCGCTCGGGCCCAACGGGCTCGGGACCTCCGCTACCCGCGTCCGGCTTCCGCGCCCTGCGGTCGCCGCCGCGCCGATCCGGCCCCGGCCGGCTCCGGTGCCGTCCGCTCCGGCGCCACCGGCTCCGCCGGTGCCCGGACCCGGTCGCGTTCCGCACGGCGCGTGCGCTGGTCGCGGCGCATCCGGATGATCCGGCGGCCCATGCGCTGTGCCGGAAGCTCGATGTGGCGGTGCGCCAGCGCGGCGATGACCACGACGGAGACGATCAGCACGGCCAGCCACAGGACCCGTACCGGAACGCTCAGGGCCTCCGGCTCGCCGGTGATCCGCCAGATGAGCTGCAGCACCGGGAAGTGCAGCAGGTAGAGCGAGTAACTGATCACGCCCAGCCAGGGGAGCACGCGGGGGAACCGGCGGCGGCGCAGCGCCAGCCCGGCCAGGAACGTCAGCCAGGCCGCGGCCACCGCCGCCGGCCAGCCCCACACCCCGGTGGCCTGGTAGGCGAACGTGCGCTCGGTGGCCGCCAGCCCGGCCCCGGCCGCGACCGTGAGCACCGGGACCAGCGCGACCATCAGCACGGCGCGGCGGCCGCGCGCCTGGCCGTGCTGGATGCGGTAGATGGCGGTGCCGGCGAACATGGTGGCGAGGATGGCCAGGCTCTCCACCCCGCCGACCCGGCTGTTGACGACGACCAGCCCGAGCGCCAGCGCGCCGAGCACGGCCACGCCGCAGTGCCGGGCGGCGCGGCGCCCGCTCATCACCGCCAGCAGGCCGCCCGCCGCCAGCAGCGCCGCCGCCACGATCGTGCCCTGCGGGAATCGGGCGCTGACCAGGGCGGTCGGCAGCACGGCGCCCAGGACGGCGGCGCCGGCCGCCAGCGACACCGCGGCCTTGCCGCTGGCCCGGTGCACGCCCACGACGAACATGGCCGTCACGAGCAGGTAGAACACCATCTCGTACGACAGCGTCCAGAAGACGTTGACGGCGTTGGGCACCGCCAGCAGTTCCTGCAGCATCGTGAGATGGGCGAGCGCGGACAGCCCGGGGCGCTCGGTGAGTTGCTGCGGCAGGCTCCAGCTGAGGCCCGCCAGCCCGATGCCGATGCCGATGATCGCGGCGAAGGCCCACACCGGGTAGAGGCGGAACATCCGGCCGATCCAGAATTGCCGGACGCTGCCGTGCCGTTCCAGGGAGGCGGGCACGATGTAGCCGCTGACGATGAAGAAGACGTACACGCCGTAGCGGCCGAAGTCGAACCAGGGGCCGGTGCCCTTGTGGATCTCGGGGAACAGCACGCTCAGGGAGTGCTCGAAAACCACGACGACGGCGGCGAGGCCGCGCAGGGCGTCCAGCCATTCCAACCGCGGGCCGCCGCGTCGTGACGGTGCCCGCGCGGGCGCGTCGGAGGCGGGTGCGGTGGACGTGGCGGGCGGGACGGCGGCGGTGGCGGAGGGCGTTGGGGTTGCGGGCATCCCGGCCACGTTAGGGGATGTCACTCAGTGAAACCTTTGGTGAACCTGAACACTTCCTGAATCCTGACCTTCCCTGGGGATGATCGGTGGTCAGGTTTCAGGACGGCTCAGAAGGTATCGCCGCGCCCCGGACCTGGGGGAACGGTGCCGGAAAGATTTTGGAATCCGATTCGGTAATCTGGTGGCGGGACCGCGGGCGGCGGCACCCCGGCGGCGGCCCGGAACCGGGGACGAGACCTGACAGGGGGATCTGATTGGCACGCAAGCCGACCGCCCGTACGGGCCAGAACTCCTGGCGGTGGAGCCGTACGGCGGAGACCCGGAGGGTGATGCTGCGGGCGGCCCGCGAGGTGTTCGTCGAGCGGGGCTTCGCCGAGGCCGGAGTCGCCGAGGTCGTGGAACGCGCCGGATCCAGCGTCGGCAGCCTCTACCACCACTTCGGCGGCAAGAGCGAGCTGTTCTTGGCCATGTGGGAGGACCACCAGGACGAGCACGAGAGCAGCGCGGCCGCGGCCGTCGCCACGGCCCGCGCGGCGGGGGAGGACGACCCGCTGGAGCTGTTCGTGCACGGTGCCCGGGCGTTCCTGCGGGACTGCTGGGAGCGCCGACACCTGATCCGGCTGTTCATGGACGGCGACGCGCCGCCGGGGTTCGAGCTGATGCGCCGTACCCGCGGCCGCGACTGGATCAGGAAGAACGCCGTCCTGCTGGGGGCGGGCACCGGACCGCAGGACCGCGTCATCGTGACCGTTCTCACCACCGTCATCGGCGAGGCCGGCCGGGAGGTCGCCGCGTGCGAGACGGCCGAGGAGGCGGGCGCCGTCGTCGACACCGCCATCCATCTCATCCGCCGCCTCGGCCCGCCGGACACCACCGGCGAGCACGCCGGCTAGCGTCAGCCGTCCTCGTACCGGCTGCCGACGGTCTCCCACCATTCGGCCGCGCCGTCGAAGTCGGGGCCACCGGTCCACAGGTCGGCCGGGTCGGCGGGCATCAGGACCTCCCGCAGCTCGCGGTCGAGCCGGTAGGAGCGCTTGCCCTTCCTGAAGGGCTCCCCGGTCTCCGGATCGGTGAAGAGGGCGAGGATCTCGTCCGGGTAGAGGGGGCGCTCGTTCTCCCGGCCGACGAAGAACGGGAAACCGAAACAGGCCGAGGCCACTTCGCCGAGGAGCAGCCCGGTCCGATCGGCCAAGGCCCGGACGCCCGCGACGTCGTACGGCGCGGGCCCGCGCTGGGCGAGCAGCCGGTCGAAGGCCGCGATCGGCTCCGCGCCGCCCCAGCCCTGCGGTGTGACGGGCCGGTAGGGCGCCCAGCCCGGGAAGTCGAACGGCTCGAACCGCCCGTCGGGCGAGTACTCGATCGCCGTCGCCTCCCGGTGGGGACGGCCCTGGAAGTAGAGCACGACCATGGACCCGTTCGGGGTGCGCCAGAGCTCACCCGCCGGCTGCTGGTTGCCGCCGTGGGAGGTGAACGACAGCTTGCGCCACCGCCCGCTCCCGTCGCCCCAGGCCGTGTCGCCCCAGGCGTGCAGGCTGTCGAGCAGGCGGGGCCGCTCGTAGTGGGGCGTCCAGGGCCACGCGGCCGCGAGGGCCTTGCCGCCCAGTTCCCCTAAGGTGAACCAGAGACCGCCGGGACCCTCCGGCAGCGGGACCTTGCCCACCGGGTACGCCGAGCCGAGGCGCTCGCCGTTCGCCGCGGCCTCCACCATGACGCCGGCGAGCGTCCGGATGGCCATGACCTCGGCGATCCGCCGTCCCGCCCGCAGCCCCGACTCGCTGCGCACCAGCGCGGGGAGCGACGCCGGACGGTCGGTGCCGAGCCGGTCGTGCAGCCGCAGGACGTCGGGCAGGCACCCGGCGGCGCGCCGGACCAGATCGGCCACGCCGTCCTTCAGCCGCGGCTCGGTGATCCAGGGCAGCCGCCGGTCCAGCTCGGCCGCGCCCTCCTCCCGGCCGCGCAGGGCCGCGTCGACCAGCGCCTCGACGGTCTCCCGCTCGATGCCGCGCAGCGCGGCCGAGCCGGTCGGGTCGAGCGGACGGAGCCGGGGCCACCACCCGGGCGGCGGCAGCACCGAGCGCTCCCCGGCGGGCTGCCCTGCCGGGGCGAACCGGATCCGCGCGGTCACCGCGCCGCCCGGGGCGCTCAGATGGATCATGCCGCGGTGCAGCCGGACCAGGCTGGGCGCGGTGGCGCCGGGGAAGGTCACCTCGGCGGCGGCCGGGGACCGCGGCCAGCGGGACAGGGCCGCGGGATCGACGGTCATCTCGCCGTCACCGGCCGCGCGGAAGGTCTGCCGCACGCCGTCGTGCAGGCGGGAGAGCAGGCACGCCTCGCCGTCGAACCAGGGGAGGAAGCCGTGCGCGGGGCCGATGCCGCCGCGGTGGACGACCCCCTCGGGCGAGCGGACCTCGAGCGTGCCGTCGCCCGCCGTCAACGTGAGCAGGTCATCGTGCTGGACGACCGTGACCGGCCCGCCGCCGTCGCCGGCCTTGACCGTGAGCCAGGCCAGTTCCTCGGGGATCCCCGTCCGCAGCGCCTGGAACAGCGCCTCCACCGGATCGGTCAGGCGGAGCGCGGCGAACTCCTCCGGGGCGATCTCGGCGAAGTCGGCCTCGGCCAGCGGGACCAGGCGGGGCACCGCGATCTCCACGCCGAGCACGTCGCCGGTGCCCGCCTCGGCCGTCCACTCCCGCACCCGCTCGGCGAGCACCGCGCGCAGCTCGGGCCGCGCCCAGAAGCGGCGCAGCGCGGCGGGGTAGTCGATGTTGCCGTAGTGGCCGAGCGCGCGGACGAAGGCGTCGAGGTCGCGGTCGAAGCCGGCGGGGTCGTCCCGCAGCGCCTCGACAAGGCCGGTGAGATCGTCCAGTCGGTACCAGGGAGGCCCGCCCTCCTTGCCCCACTCGACCTTCTGCCGCCGGAACGCCAGCGGATCGGCGGCCGGCGCGGAGACCACCGGATCGGAGCCGGCGTCGGGGCGCACTCCGGTGGCGGGCGGGAAGAGACCTTCGCCACTCTGCCGGGCGAGGCCGGCCAGGACGCCGGCGGGGGCGGGACCGAGTCCGGCGAGCCGGTCGCGGGACAGCCGGGAGCCGGCGCCCGCGGCCACGAGCCGGTCCAGCCAGGCGCGGCGGAGCCGGTCGTCGAGGGCGGGGTCGTCGTAGACGTCGCCCGCGGGTTCGGCGTCGATCAGCAGGTCGACGAGTTCCGCCGAGTCCTGGCACAACCGGCGCAGTGCGGGGCCCGCGGCCTCCCAGACCGGCAGCGCCGCCCGCCGGAGCAGCCCGCCGCGCAGCAGCCGCTCGGCGACGAAGTCCTCCTCGGCGTTTCGGCCCGCTCCGGCCGCCACGGCGACCCGGACCAGGTCGGCCATGACGCCGGGGTAGGGGAGGATCCCGTGGTCGAAGAAGGCCGCGACGATCTCGCGGGCCTCGGTGTGCGCGGCGGCGCGGTCGGGACGCGCCGCCAGCCGGGCGAGATGGTCGTGCAGCAGGCTCGGTGTGAGCACGCCGGTCGGCACCAGCTCCAGCAGCGTCCGGTGCGCCCGTGCCGTGTCGGGCGCGATGCCGAACAGCACGCCGTGGGTCTCCTCGACCTCGCGGGCCCGGCCGAGGAAGGCCGAGGCCACCGCGGTGCGCCCGGCGGACCGGAAGGCGCGGCAGGCGTGCTCGAAGAACTCCGGCACGGATCGGACGGGCAGGTCGGCGGCCAGCGCGACCACCTGCTCCTCCGCCGCGCGCGGATCGTCCTCGGCGGCCCGCACCGCTCGGGAGAGATCCGGCCAATCCGTTCCGGTCGCCTCGGCCACGCACGCCCCCTTCGCGATCGCCTCCGGGGAGATTAGCGGCCGGGGCCGACGACCAGGCCGGAACGGGAGGAGCCGCCGGTCCCGCTACATGGCAGCGCTGCGGGACCGGCGGCGAGCCGGAGGCGGATCCCGTAAGGGGCCGCGCTCGCTGCTTAACCGATCCGATCCGCCTCAAACAACCGCGACCTCAACGGGCCTCGCGGGTTTCCGGCGCGACCGGCCGGACGTGGGTGTCGCAGGCGGCGAGGTAGCCCACCAGGTACGCCTCGGCGACCCGTCCGACCAGCGCGTCGTCGGGAAGGAACCCGCTGTGGTGCAGGCCGGGGGCGTCCGGGGAGACGTCCTTGGCCGTGCCCACGAAGAGCATGAGACCGCGCGTCAGGTGGCAGTAGTGGGAGAAGTCGTCGGCGCCGAACGAGCGGAACGAGGTGTCGACCGGGATGCCCAGGCCGGCCAGCCGCCGCGCGGCCTCCAGGGCGAGCGGCGGGTCGTTGTGCAGGGACGGCTGCAGCTCGTGGATCCGCACCCGCGCGGTGCATCCGTGCGCGGCGGCGGTGTGCTCGGCGACGTCGCGGACCAGTTCCGCGGCGATCCGCCGGTCCTCGTCGCCCATCACCCGGATGCCGCCGCGCGCCGAGGCGCTCGCCGGGATGACGTTGGCGGCGCTGCCCGCGGTGATCTGGCCGACCGAGCACACGGCGCCGCGCACCGGATCGAAGCGCCGGCTCACCACTTGCTGGAGCGAGACCACGGCCTGGCACAGCGCCGGCACCGGGTCGCGGGCGATGTGCGGGTATCCGGCGTGCCCGCCGCGCCCCTCGATGATGATCTCGAACTCGTCGGCCGCCGCGTTCACCGGCCCGGGCACGGACGACACCACGCCTTCGGCGAGCCGCGGCTGCACGTGGACGCCGATGACGGCGTGTGCGCCGTCCAGCACACCGGCCTCCACCACGTCGGCGGCGCCGGACGGGAAGGTCTCCTCGCGCGGCTGCAGCAGCGCCGCGAGCGGGACGGGCGCGCCGATCCGCGCCGCCGCCCGGCTCACCGCGACCACCGCGGCCAGGTGGACGTCGTGCCCGCAGGCGTGCATCGCGCCGGTGGCGGACGCCCAGGGCGCCCCGGTCCGCTCGGTGATGGGCAGGGCGTCCAGCTCGGCGCGGAGCACGATCGGCGGCCCGCCGCCGCCGATCCGCACGATCCGGCCGGTGCCCGCGACGGGGACGCCGGGCCCGGCGTCCAGGGCCCGGACGACGGCGTCGGCGGTGTCGCCCTCGTCGCCGGAGACGCGCGGATCGGCGTGCAGCCGGTGGCGCAGCTCGATCGCGGCGGGCAGCTCGTCGGCGATCGCCGAGCGGAACTTCTCGACCTGCACCCTCTCCACTCGCACGCCGTTCACCTGCGCCTTTCGCTCTGGGGGTGGCCCGGCACGGGCCGAGAACCACGGTAGGGCGGCGCGGCGGCGTCGAGACGACGGGACGCGTGAATCCGGACACCTCGTAACACAGAATTCACATGACGCTGACCGGGGTCACCTGCGTCGATATGAGATCGAATATCGGTGCGGGCCGAGATCGCGGCGGGACGGACCCCGCCCGGGCGGCGGCGCTCGCCCGGCGGGCCGACGTGGCGGTCGTGGTGGCCGCCGACGCAGTCCCGATCCGGCCGGATCGGGATGTTGCCGCTCTGCGTCACATAGAGGCAGATGTCATGCGTAAGCCGATACGGTCGGTGCCGTACCTAGTCGTATCGGCCAGTGGTCCGCGGGGGTTCCAGCATGGAGACGAGCAGCCGGGCGGTCGCGGGCGATCCCGCCGAGGCCGCCGCCGAGATCGAGCGGCTGCGCCGCGCCAACGACGCCCTGGTGTCCAGGGTCGCGGCGGCCGGTGAGCTGCCGCAGGGCGCCGCGGAGGCGCGGCAGGCGTTCCTCGACCGGGCCGAGCTGGTCCGCCGCTGCGCCGACGAGCCGGTCACGGTCGGCGTGCTGGGGGTGCACAGCACCGGCAAGACGCTGCTGCTGAACATGCTGCTGGGCCGTCCCGACCTGCTGCCCAGCGGGTACGCGCCGACGACCGGGAACGTCACCGTGCTGCACCTGCGGCCCGCCGAAGGGGAGGCCGGGGAGTCCCGGATCACCGGCGCGCGCGTGGAGTTCCTCAACGAGACCGACCTGGCGGGCTGCCTCACGGCGCTGTTCGACGCGGTCCGGGAGACCGGGCGCGGCTCGGGCAAGCTCGACGACCGGGCCCTGCACGAGCTGGACGGGCTGCTGCCCGAGGGCCCGGCCCGCTTCACCCCCGAGGGCTGGGGCGGGCTGGTGCGGTGGTTCGAGGAGCGCGGCTGGCCCACCGAAAGCACCGCGCTGCGGCTGCGGATACTGGAGCTGCTGGCCTTCCGGACCTCCTGCCTGGCCGGGCGGGAGGTGCTCGGCCGCGAGGAGCAGGTCGACTTCGGCACGCTCAGCGCCAGCGCGATCCGGCTCGACACCGACGTGCTGGAGACCGCGCGGGGCGATCTGCCGCCGCGCCCCGGCCCCGGGCTGCCGATCCGGCCGGGCGCGCGGCTGACCGAGGAGGCGCTGGCCGAGGGGTTCGCCTTCGTTCGCCGGATCCATCTGGACGTCGAGGTGCCCGCCTCGGTGTGGCGGCTGGCGCGGCTGGGCGCCGAGTCGGTGAGCCTGGTCGACTTCCCCGGGCTGGGCAGCCTGGCGTCCAAGGAGCGCGACGCCTACCTGGCCGACCAGGAGATCGACCGGCTCACCTCCATCGTCATCATGCTCGACGCCGAGTCCCCCTACGACGAGGCGCCGCTGGAGCTGATCACCCGTTTCCAGCGGACCCGGTCGGCGAAGCTGGCGCCGTCCTGCCTGGTGGTCGCCAACCGGCTGGACCGGCTGCCGGGCGGGCTGAACGGTGCCGAGGCGGCGCCCGACCCGCTGCACTCCGAGGCGGTGCTCGGCCACTCCGACGCGCTGCGCACGCTGCTGGGCATCGCCGAGCAGGCGGTCACCCACGCCCACGCCGACCGGGTCACGCTGACCTCCGCCCTGTGGGCGCGGCTGTGCCTGGAGGGCGAGTCGTCCCCGGTCGAGGTCGGCGACGCCCAGACGACCCGGGCGTGCGCGGAGGGCTGGCGGCGGCTGGCCCAGCGGCTCAACGCCGGCGACCCGGGCCGCCCGCTGGGCGCCCTGCTGGAGGCGGCCGCCGCCGACGGCGGCATCGGGCGGCTCCGCGACACCATCGCCCGGCACGTCGGCGAGCACGGCATGCCGCTGCGGCTGGACCGGATGAACCGGCTCATCGCCGACCGCGCCGACGTGCAGCGCGACCTGGCCCGCGCGCTCCGCCCCGACGACCGCCGCCCCGCCGGCCGGCCCACCCCCGAGCAGCGCGAGCTGCGCCGCCTGCTCGTCCAGACCGCCCGGAACGCGCGCGGGATGCTGCAGCACGTCAGGCCGCAGATGGACCAGGCCGAGGGCGACGCGGGCCTGCGCGCCGCCGTCGAGGAACGCGTCGTCGGCGACGTCTTCCGCTGGCCCGAATGGCGGCACCTGCTGGAGGCCGTCGAGCGCGGCGTGGTGCCGATCCGCCGGCTCGACCGCCGGGAGCTGCGGCCCAACGACACCGCCGAGCTGGAGAAGAGCTTCGACGCCGCGCTGGACCGCCTCGGATCGCAGATCGTCGACCTCGACCGGACCCTGCTGGACCGGTGGATCAGGGCGCGCGACGACGACGCCCGCGAGCTGCGGCGCCAGATCAGGGCGCTGGTGGACGGCGCGGACGGCGAGGGCGATCCGGCGGCGCTGGACTGGGTCGAGCCGTTCCTCACCTTCGGCTGGGTCCGGCAGGACGTCGAGCGCGCCCGCCGGGCCGCCGCCGCGGAGCTCGAGGAGCCACCGCCGCAAACCAGACCGCCCGAGGAGAGCGCCCAGGTGCAGGACTTCCCGCTCCGCCGCGAGCACGGCCTGCCCTGGCATCCGGACTACCCGGCGCCGCACGGGTGGCCGGCCGACGAGCTGGAGAAGCGCCGCCACCAGATCCAGGTGATGGCGGTCCGCCGGGAGCTGGTCAACGCGCTGACCCGCAAGGTGATGCTCCAGGCCGAGCAGCGGCGGCGCGCGCTCGTCGACGACGTCCGCGCGGCGCTCGTCCGGCGGATGGAGGCGCTGCCGGAGGGCGACTACGGCAGGCTCGCGGCCGAGGCGCTCGGCCAGGGGCGGCGCTCCGACGGCGCCGCGCTCGGCGCGCTCGCCGACGCCCTGCTCGACGACCGGGGAGAGGGGGAGCTCTGATGCCGCTCATCGTGCGGATCGCGCCGCCGGCCGGCGCGCCGGGGCCGTGGACGGGCGGCCCGCTGGAACTGACCGAGCAGGGCGGCCGGTACGTGCTGCCCGACCTGCTGGTCACGCCGACGCATCCACCGGTGTGGCTCACCGGGATCGCCGCCGACCTGGAGGCGGGGCGGGGCACGCGGGTGCTGCGCGAGGTCGTCCGCAACGCCTACCGCGCGTCGCGGGTCCCGGCCGAGCCGCTGCACGCGCAGATCAGGGTGCCGGGCCCGGCGATCCCGGCGATGGACGTGGAGTCCGCGGGCCCGGTCCGGCTGGTCCTGGACGTGGTCTACCGGGGGCTGCCCGCCGCGGGCAAGGGCGACCCGGGGATCGAGATGTCCCAGCGGGTGGCGTGTGACGTGGTCTTCCGGCCCGCGCGCGGGCAGACGCCGCCGGTTCCCCCGCCGCACGTCCAGTCGGCGCAGGCCCCGCCGCCGCCCGCGCACAGCACGTACGCGCCGCCGCCGTCGGTCGTGCAGGAGTTCCCGATGGCGGGGCAGGCCGACCGGCCGCAGCGGCCCGCCGAGGCCGCCCAGCCCGCCGAGCCCGCGGCCCGCGAGGTCGTGACCGACGGGCACCACGGGTTCGCCGCGGTGGACCTCGGGACGACCAACTCCACCGTCACCCTCCTCGACAGCGAACTGGTCCAGCGGGTGTCGATGTCGGCCAACCAGCAGGAGGAGCTGCGCGACCGGCTCGTGGCGCTGCTGGAGTCCGTACCGGACGAGCGGCACGACCCCTACGGCGACGCCGCCGACGAGTGGCAGGAGCTGCTGACCGAGACCGCCGAGGCCCTGCTGCCCGGCGACGGCGACCTCGCCGACCCAGTGCGGGAACTGGTGTCGGCGCTGCGGGCGCGCCGCTCGACCAGCGACGAGCTGCTGCACGAGATGCTGCGCAGGCTCGACCTCGACCTGCAGTTCACCGGCGACCAGCTGCGGTCGTGGCTGGCCGTCCGGCTGCACCGCTGCTACGACGCGGCGTTCGCGGTGCCCGCCCTGGACACCCGGTCGCTGCACCAGATCGTCCTGGACCCCAACGAGGGCGACACCGTCCTGTCCAGCCGCGCCGAGGTGACCTCCGCCGACCCGCCGCGGGTGCGGCTCGGGCCGGCCACCGTCGACGTCCCCGAGGCCGAGGGCGCGGGCGACGGCGACGAGGGCCCGCGCGTCTTCTACGGCGTCAAGGCCCGCTTCGACCGGCTGGACCAGGTCGAGACCACGCTCGACGGCCGCGAGCTGACCGTCCGCGAGCTGATCGGCGCCTCCTACGCCGACCTGATCGACCGCACCAACCGGCACCTCACCGACCGCCGCGAGCACCGCAGGCTGATGGACCGGCGGCCGGTGAACCGGGTCGTGGTCACCTATCCCGCGATGGCCTCGCTCAAGGTCCGCGGCGAGCTGCGGCCGATCGTGCGCAAGGCCCTCGGCATCACCACCGTCTACACCAGCTACGACGAGGCGGTCGGCGCGGCGTTCTTCTTCCTGATGAAGGACGTCGGCGCGCGCTCGGGCAGCGGCATCGAGGCGCTGCGGGCGCGCTGCCGCCCGCTGCCCGGCCGGCCCGGGCACTGGCAGCGCAACGTGCTGGTGGTCGACATCGGCGGCGGCACCACCGACATCGCGCTGATCACGTTCGTGCTGAGCGACGAGACGCCGCCGCTGCCCGGGAGCGACCCGCGCTTCACCGGCCGCTACTACCGGATCGTCCCGACGCTGCGCGGCTCCAGCGGGCACGCCAACCTCGGCGGCAACCTCGTCACGCTGCGCGTGTTCCACTGGCTCAAACTGACCCTGGCCGACGCGCTGCTGGCGCACGACTCGCAGCGGCTGGCCGCCTCGCTGCCCGACGACCTGCGCGGCTCCGACGGCCTCTACCTGGCCGGCAGCCTGCCCATGCACGTCGGCGACGAGCTGCCGCTGCCCGGCGAGATCACCGAGCTGGTCGAGGACATCGTCCCGACGCACTGGAAGCGGCACCCGCGCCGCCGGCGCGCCTTCGAGCTGCTGTGGGACGAGGCCGAGAAGGCCAAGCGGGAGCTGGGCGCGGCCGGCGGATCGGGGTCCTACACCGTCTCCACGGCGGTGCTCGGCCGGATCCTGCGCGCCCTCACCGACTCGCGGGCGCGGATCCCCGAGCAGGGCGTGCCCGAGCTGGTGCTGCAGAGCGCCCAGTTCGAGGACCTGGCCCGGCCGTCGGTGCGGCGGGTCGTCGAGCTGGCCAACGCGCTGGTCGAGGAGCGGCTGCGGGACCGCGACGAGCGGCTGGACGAGCTGATCCTCACCGGCAACGCCAGCGCGCTGCCGCTGGTGGAGGAGGAGTTCGCGACCCGGTTCGGGGCCCGTCCCGGCGGGCACGAGACCTTCGCCTGGTCGGCGCACGACATCAAGGTGGAGCGGACGCTGCCCAAGAACGCCGCCTCGATCGGCGCCTGCTGGGCCGAGAGCCTGCGGCAGTTCGGCCACGACCAGCCCGCCAACGCCGCCGCCCGGCTGCGCGAGGACGACTCGGTCATCGACGTCGAGGTGGAGAACCTGTTCCGCGGGCTCCCCAGCTCGTTCGCGCTGGCCGGGCAGGACGGCCAGGAGCTGGTGGTGCTGTCGGCCGGGGACTCCCTCGACATCGTCGACGCCGACCACGGCACCCGGGTCCGCACCGCCGCGACCGGCCCGCTGGTCCGCAGCTTCCAGATCATGCGCAAGGTGGAGGGCTCGGCGTCGCTGCGGTGGGGCTCGTTCAGCTACGAGAGCCGCCCGGACACCGAAGGGCTCGGCTCCTCGGTGTGGCCCGACGAGATCCGCACGATGCTGGACATGAGCCACGAGCTCGCCCCGACCCTGCACCTGTGGCGCGGCGACCAGCCGCACTACGTCGTGGAGGGCGAGAGCTTCGGGAACGTCCTCGACGTGCTGGCCAACATGGGCGGCGCGGTGCGCGGCGAGGAGCCGGGGGCGCGGTTCCAACTGGTCGTCGACACCCCGCCGGAGGACCCCGCCGGCGGGTCGGTGGTGTTCGCCGACCTGGCGGTCGGCCCCGACGGCCGGATCTACCCGGCGGCGCTGCCCGACCGGTTCCGGGGCCGGGACGGCCAGGCCCGCTCCGGGCTGCTGTCGCAGCTGCCGCTGCGGCGGCCCCCGCGCAACGGCACATGGACCTTCCACCTGCGCTTCACCAACAGCAGCGACGTGGTGCGGGTGGGGGTGGGCAAGCCGCCGCCCGAGGCGCCGTACGTCGCCTGCTGGGTGTCGTTGGACGAGGACGGGCAGCTGCGGCTGCACCCCGGCGGGCCGCCGTTCGTCCGCGCGGACGGCCTGCAGCACGTGGAGCAGGACCCGGGTGCGGTGTTCAGCACCGAGCTCGCCGAGCCCGACCTGCAGCTCGACGAGGCGCGCGACCCGTTCAGCGGTGAGCAGTGACCGCGCCGGACCCGGACCGGGAGACGGCTCCGTTCCACCGCCTGCTCGCCACCGCGGACTCCGAGCTGGCCGGCACCCTGCGCGACGGGCTGCGGCTGCTGAGCCGCGCCCTGGACCACACCGCCCTGCTCCACCCGGGCGATCCGGGCGCCGAGGCGTTCGCGGACGTGCACGCACGCCTGCGCGAGCTGCTGGAGGAGGACCCCGCGGGCCCCGCACCGGCGGCACCCCCGCCTCCCCAGGCGCTCGTGGAGCCCGTGCCCGAACTCGTTCCCGAACCCGTTCCGGAGCCCGTGGCGGACCCCGTCACCGTCCTGCTCGACCGCTTCTACGCCGACCGTGCCGTGCGGGAGCACCTCGGCGAAGTCCGCCGCCAGCACGAGCCGGCGCTGCAGTGGGTCGCTTTCAACTGCGCGCTGCTGCGCCTGCCGCGCAAGACCGCCGAGTCGTGGCGGGTGCAGGCGGCGCAGGCCGTCCCGGTGGCGCCGGACGGCACGCCGCCGACGCTGCTGCCGGCGCTCGACTCCGAGTCCGACTCTGAGGAGGACCTCCTCCTGCCCTGGCCCGAACAGGGCATCCGCGGGGTGCGGACGGCGATCGGCGCGCCTCCCCTCCCGGAAGTGGCCCGGGCCCTCGCGCCGCTGCCCGTCCAGGACCCGACGAGCGCGGCCCTGGCCGCGCTCGCCTCGCAGGTGCTGACGATCGCCGCCCTCGACCCGGAGGCCCTCTACTTCGAAAGCCTGACGCCGCAGCCCCGTCCCTTGACCCAGCCCGCGGCGCTGGCCGACCACTCCGGGGAACTGCTCACCAGGCTCGCCGCCTACCCGGAGGCACTGCACGGCGGGACGCCGCGGGCGCTCGAAGCGCTCGTCGCGGTCGACGAGGCGCTGTGCTCGGTCGCGCACCTGCCCCCGGCCGCCGACCCCGCGTCCTGGTGGAACGGACTGGCCGCGCGTTCGCACGAGCTGGTGTTCGGGCTGGCCGGACGGGTGCCGGGACAGGCGCGGGTACGCGAGCCCGCCCGCCGCTTCCGAGACGTCCGCGACCTGACCGAGGACGACGTCCCCATGGTCAGCCGGGCCCACCCCGGCCGGGTGATCTGGTGCCTGCGGCTCTACTCCGAGATCGAGGGCACCGCCCGCCGCGGCCGCGTCATCTACGGCGTGGACCGGTAGCCGCGCTCGGCCGGGTCGCTCTCACGAGTGAGGACAGCGGGCCGGGCGGTGCCGGAGGAGCGGCGCCGGGCTCGACGACGGTGGCCTTCGGGGCGGCCTGCAGCTCTTCGCAGGTCGGCATCACGCGACTCCGGCGGGGACGTAGCGGGCGCCGTAGCCGTCGGCGTAGGACCGGGCGGTGGTCTCGGCGTCCACACCCCACATGTCGGGCTCAACGAGGCACACCTTGGCCAGGCGGCCGTGGTGGCGCGCCACGACCGCCAGGACGCCGAGCAGCTCGTCCGGGTTGTGGTTGGGGATCGCGGCCCGGGCGGTGACGGGGTCGACGCGCTCCACGGTGATGGTGTGCGGCCGGTCGGCGAGGCCTACCTGCTCGTCGGTGATGAGTGGGTAGGCGGGGCCGGGCGCGGCGGCCAAGACCTCGGCGAGACGGTAGTAGTCGGCGCGGCCGATCGTGACGCGGACCAGGCGCCCGATGACCATCAGGGTCCGGTCGGTCTCCCGGATGCCCGCGTTGGTGGCTACGGTCGGGTAGTCGCGGACGGGGATGAGGATCGCGTCGCCGGACGGTGCGCGGGGGTCGGTCTCCACGAGTGGGTCCTCTCGGTCGGTGGCCGGGGTCTTGGCTACGGGGGTGAAGTGGTGGTGGCGGACGTGGAGAATGACGCGGCGGCCGTAGGCCCCGGCGGGTTCGTCGTAGGCGAGCTGGTGGCGGCTGGGCCAGTCTTCGTCGCAGCCGTCGCTGAAGTCGGCGGGGTTGCCGGTTTCGTCGCAACCGCAGATGCCGTCGTAGATGTATTCGCCGTGCAGGTCGGTGAGGGTGCCGTGGTAGCGGACGCGGGTGCCGGGCGGAAGACGGACAGGCATGGCGGGCTTCTCAGTAGTCCGGGCCGGACGTGGGTGTGGTGGGGGCGGGGTTGCGCCCCCGGCGCGTGCGGTCGGACAAATTCGGACAAAACGGGCTAAATGAAGCGGTGGCCGTCTTCGCGCGGTGCGGTGAGGACGACGCCGGGCTGTGCGCCGCACACGTCACGCAGCAGGTGGGCGAGGTTGATCTCGACGGCGGGTATCGGCGCCGAGCGGTGGCGTGTCGAACAGATCGACGATGACGGCCCGCCGGGGCGTCTGGGTGTGCGGGCAGGCGGGCGGGGTGACGGGCGGCGGCGAACCACTCGACGAGCCGGTCCCAGTCGGCGTCGGGTAGCCGGGTCGCGTCGTCGACGGTGCCGCCGGTCTCGGCGATCCAGGTGCGGAAGCGGTCCCACAGGGGGTGCATCGAGTTCATGCGCATCGGGACGGTCTTTTTCGGGTGTAGACAGCCCGGCGTCTGGCCTACTCCACCATCAGCCATGTCGGGCTGCTGCTCATCGGCGTCGCGGCCAAGACCCCGGACGCCCTGGCCGGGACGGCGTACTCCCTGGCCGGGCACGCCGGGGTGAAGGGTGCGCTGTTCCTGGCCGCCGGCGCGCTGCTCAACCGGCACGAGACCGTCGACGAGCACGACCTGCGCGGACGCGGGCGCGGCATGCCCGTCGCCAACGCCACCTTCCTGCTCGGTGCCCTCATCCTGGCCGGGCTGCCGCCCTCCGGGCTGTGGGCCATGCACGCGATCACCGAGCACGCGGCCGGACGGCTCGGCTGGTGGTGGTTCACGCCCGTCGCCGTCACCGCGTCCGCGCTCACCGCCAGCGCCGTCCTGCGGGTCTGGCTCCGCGTGTTCCGCGACGCGCCCGCCGGTGACGGCCGCACGCACGACCACGAGGATCCCGAGACCCGCACGCCCCTGCGCTCCCTGCCCTGGACGATGAGCGCGCCCGGCGCCGTCCTGCTCGCCGCGGCCCTGGTGCTGGGCCTGCTTCCCGGCGGGCCGATCGCACAGGCGTCCGCGGTGTTCACCGACCAGGCCGGGTACGCGGCGCTGGTCCTGGACGGTCAGGTCGCGCACCCGCACGCGACGCCCGCCGACCCGTGGACCCTCTCCGGGCTGCTGGGCCCATTGCTCTCTCTCGTCCTCGCCGTCCTCATCGCCGTGCACGCTGTGCGGCGTCCCACCTCCGGAACACGCCCCCACCCCGTCAGGCGCGCCGCCGACGCCGCGGCCGGGCGCCTGCACGCCCTGCACTCTGGCCACATCGGCGACTACGCGGCCTGGCTGACCGCCGGAGTCGCCGTCCTGGCCCTCCTCACCGCCGGACCCTGACCTGCCGGCTTGTCACTGGCGCCGAGACCCCTGAGGTCGGCCGCGACGACGGTGAATTCCTCCGCGAGCGCGGGCATCACAAACCGCCAGCAGTACCAGAACTGCGGCCAGCCGGGCAGTAGCAGCAGCGGCGGGCCGTCACCGCCGACGACGGCGTGCACGGCGAGCCCGCCCAATTAACGGTGCGGCTCGTGAACGTGTCGGTGAATCCGGCGGGCAGATCCGGCACCGTGTCCACAGTGAACGGCATTGTTCCTTCCTCAAGTCGATGTTGTTCGGACGCGTGGCCCCTGACGATCAGTCGAGTTCCGCTTCTCCGACCAGCCAGCGTTTGAGCAGTTCCCTGCGCACCTTTCCGTTGCCGTTGCGGGGCAGTCTCGGGATCAGTGACAGGCGGGTCGGCTGGTACCACTGGGTCATCCCCAGGTCGTCCAGGTGTTTGCGCAGTTCGGCGAGGGTGACGGGCGTCGAGCGGGCCACCACGACGGCGCAGACCTGCTCGCCGAACTCGCCGCCCGGATAGCCGACCAGGGCCACGTCGTCGACCGCCGGGTGGGTGCGCAGCTCGGCCTCGACGTCGATCACCGGGAGCCGGCCGTTGCCGATCCGCTCGGATGCCCGGCCGACCACCCGGATGCCGCCCCGGCCGTCCGGAACGGCCAGGTCGCCCGTGTCGTACCAGCCGTCATCCTGCTCGGCAGGACGACGAGCTCGCCGCTGTCGCGCCCCAGCGTGGCCAAGGCCAGAACGCCGCCTCGGACGAAGAGGCGGGCAGGCCGCTCGGCGGTGATCTCACCATCGGAACGCAGGTCCAGCTCCACCCCGGGGCCCGGCCGGCCGGCACTCTCCGCGGCCCAGTCGAACGGATCCTCGGCCCGGGTCCAGGTGCCGCCGCCGAGTTCGGTCATCGACCACGTGACGCCTCTGATTTCAAGACGCCCTGTCGGTACGGCCGCTCCCCGGGTCACGGAACTCCGGCGCCCCATCGGGGACCGGGCGCGGAGGCACAGCAGTGTTCGGGCGCGCCTCCCTCAGGTCGGGGAACCCCACCGGTGCGGGCGATACGCCGGCAGCGTCAAGCGGGGCGACCAGCCGCCCGTCGGGTGCCGCGGGCGGGACGGAGTTCCCCGGCTGAACCGCCGGCTGCGTATGCGTCCGTCCTGGCTCGGGGAACCGTGACCCTGCTGAAGGCACGGGAGAACCGAACTGAAGCGTCGGTTGCTCGTCGTACACCGGCCAGGCCCCGGGGACGGGTATCGGTTCCTGTGGCGCCGGTACCTGGCGCATCCCCGCGAACGGGTTTCGCCAGACATAGGCGCGCAAGGTGTGCCACCGGTAGCGCAACGCCAGCAGCCGGATGACGAGGGCCACGATGACGGCGACACTCGCGGTGACCACGTCCAGAACGCCCATGGCGGACAGCAGGGCGACCGTCCCGGCACCGACCAGAGCCGGCAGGACATAGAGGTCGCGGTTCCAGCGCAGTGCGGCGGGCAGTTCGTTCGCGACGACACTGGCCAGGATCCCGCCGCCCACGGCGCTTCCCACGCCGAGTCGTCGCGGCGAACAGGTTGAGACCGTAGCTGAGCGCCTTCATCGTTCCGGTGACGCTGAAGAGCGCGAGAGCGGCCGCGTCGAGCAGATCGTACGCGCGGAAGAGGGCCTCACCGCGATGCGCCTGCGCGGTGAAGAAGACGATCAACGCGGCGACCAGCGGGGCAAGGCCGTAGCCGATATCGGTGAAGGCCACCGGAGTCACGCCGATCACCAGGTCCCTGAACACGCCGCCGCCCAGGCCCGCCGCCTCCGCCAGGAGGATGGCGCCGAATATGTTGAAGTCCTTGCCGACGGCGAGCAACGCCCCCGACAGCGCGAACGCGAAAATGCCGACCCGATCCATGAAGTATTGGATCGTCTGCCACAGCTCCCCTGTAGCCATGAAAAGGTTCTCCTGCGGAGTCATCACTGCCGAACGAGCCGCGCACCGCGAATGGTCAGAACGAGCGGCCCCGGATCGGGCGCGCACGAAGCGAATGCGTTCCTCTGATCGCATGGTGAGGGACACGGTGGATCAACGGTCGGATGCGACTTCCCATAGAGCGCGCCAGTCCCGCTCGCCAACAGCGGTATCGCGGTCAGGATCACCCCGCCGACGACGGCCGCCAGAGCCGCGATCGGAGTAGCGCGAAGGTCGGTCACAATCCGGCATACGGAGCCCCCGGCATCCGGTTCACCTGCCGCTCGATTTCATTCGAGTCCGTTCAGGGGCGGACCGAGCGACCTGCCATTCGGGTGTGGACATGATCAGCGAGGTGATCGGCGCCGTCCGTGCCGGCAATGCGCACGCCTGCCGGATCACCGAGACCGGTCCCTGGGGCGCGCTGCACCTCCTTCGACAGTGTCGGATTCCACTTTGTGCTGGACGGCACGGGCTGGGTCATCACGAGGGGCGGCGAACCCACCGCGCTCAAGCCGGGCGATCTCGTGCTCGGCCCGTTCGGCGCCGACCACGGGCTCAGCCACACGCCCTGCGCGCTCGCCATGCTGCCCGCCGCGACCATGGGTGCGGAGTCGCGGCGTCCCGGCTCCTCCGACTTCGAGTTCCTGTCCGGCTGCTACCGCCTCGACCACGGTCAGATCCACCGGTTCCTGCGGGAACTGCCGGACGTCCTGGTCAAATCCCCCGACTACGAGCACCACCCGCAACTGCGGTCCCTGGCGGCCCTGCTCGGCGACGAGGTCGCCCAGTCCAGGCCGGGCGCCCACGCGTCCCAGCCCGCGATCCTCGACCTCATGCTCGTCCACGCCCTGCGCCAATGGCAGGAGCACTCCGGCGACGCGGCATGGCCGACGATCGCCGCTGGCCGCGATCGCCCGGCAGATCGGCTACTCCACCGAGTTCGCGTTCGCGAACGCGTTCCGCCGCGAGTACGGCATCTCCCCGGGACGGTTCCGGCGGAACGCGCAACTCGTCGGCTCCGCCTGACCAGGTTCACCCATGCCGAGCCGGTCAGGAGGCGCAATCGCTCGGCGCGGTGTCACCGGCGAAGCGGCCGGCTATCCAGGAGAGCGTCTCAGGCAGGGACGGCATGAGCACACCGTTGTGGTCACGTCCCTGGTAGGACTCATATTCGACACGGACGCCCTTGCGGCAGAGCCGGCCGACGAGTTCCGCCGTGGCCGACGGATCGACGATCCTGTCGGCGTCGCCCTGCTGGACGAGCGCCGGACCCGCCACCGGGCCGGCACCGGGCTCGTTCTCCGTCAGGAACCGCTCCATCTTCTGTGCGGCGCCGGCACGCAGGAGCTTGCTCCCGGTCAGGGCGCCGTAGGTCGCGATGACCACGTTCAGGCAACCGTTCCGCAGCGTCCCCAGCCGCGCCGTCGCGGCCCGGGTGAGGACTTGCGACGGACGCAGGCCCGGCCGGTCAGCAACCGCCCCCCGTAACGGTCAGCACCGCGATCCCCGCCCCCTCCGGCCTCGCCGCGTTCTGGGCGAACATATCGGCGAGGTCGCTGACGGGCGCGGGGGCCACCAGACCCCGATAGCCGGGATCCGTCCTGCCCTCCTTCTCCCGTCGGGCTATGAGCTCGCCCACCGCCACGGCGGCCTGCCCGCCCTGGGAATGACCGACCGCGATCCAGTCCCTGCCCAGGCCCTGTACGGCGCGGGCCGCGGGCAGCGCGTTGACGACATCATGTCCCGGGCGAAATGATTTGCCCAGTTTCACGGCCGCAGGGCCAGGCGGACGGCGAAGCCCACGAAGGCGGTTCCTGCGACGCGGTCGAGGCCGCGTCGCAGGGCGGGGCGACGGAGCCAATGGCCGAGGCGGTCCGCCAGGACGGTGATCGTCGCACACCACAGAACGCCCAAGGCCACGTGGATGCCGGCCAGCAGCAGGCTCCATGCCACCACGGGCGCGTCCTCCGGGACGAACTGCGGCAGCAACGACAGGTAGAACACGCCCACCTTCGGGTTCAGCGCGTTCGTCAGCAGGCCGCGGAGGAACCAGCGGCGGCCCGGCGGGTCCGGCTCGTCGGCCGGGTCGCTTCTCGTGAGCAGGAGGCGAACGCCCAGGTACAGCAGGTAGGCCGCGCCAACCACGCGTAGCGCGGTGTAGAGGGTGTGGGACGTGGCGAGCACCGCGGACAGGCCGAGGCCTGCCGCGGCGCCCCACCACAGGCAGCCCGCCTGGATGCCGAAGGCGGCGGTCAGCGCGGCGCGGCGGCCGTGGGCAACCGCCGTCCGCAGCACGAGCAGCGAGTCGGGGCCGGGCATCACGGTGAGCAACGCCGCGACCCCGACGAAGGTCAGGAGCGTCATTCGACCGTGACGCTCTTGGCCAGGTTGCGTGGCTTGTCCACGTCGTTGCCCAGCGCGACGGCCGCGTGGTAGGCGAGGAGCTGCAACGGGATCGTCAGCAGGATCGGGTCGAGCTCAGGTTCGCTCTTCGGCACCACGAGCGAGTCGTCGCCCAGTTCCCGATGCCCGACCGTCAGGACGCGGCCGCGCCGGGCGCGGATCTCGCCGAGCGTCGACTGGTTCTTGTCGAGAAGGTCGTCGTCCGGGACGATCGCCACGGTCGGCAGCTCGGGGTTGACCAGGGCCAGCGGGCCGTGCTTGAGCTCGCTCGACGGGTAGGCCTCCGCGTGGACGTACGAGACCTCCTTGAGCTTCTGCGCGCTCTCCCGGGCGATCGGCCAGCCGCGGACCCGACCGATGAACAGCATGCTGCGGTACGTGGCCAGGTCGGCCGCGAGCGCGGCGATCCGGTCCTCCTGCTTGAGGATCTCCTCGATCTGCCCGGGCAGCCTGCGCAGCCCCTCGCAGATCCGGCGGCCGTCGCTCGGTGACAGGTCGCGGATGCGGCCGAGGTGCAGGGCGAGCAGGGCGAAGACCACGGCCTGCGAGGTGTACGCCTTGGTCGACGCCACGGCGATCTCGGGGCCGGCGTGCAGGTAGACGCCGCCGTCGCACTCGCGGGCGATCGCGCTGCCGACCGCGTTGACCACGCCGAGCACCCGTCCGCCCTTGCGCCGCAGCTCCTGGACGGCGACGAGCGTGTCGTAGGTCTCGCCGGACTGGCTGACCGCGATGTACAGCGTGTCCGGCTCGACGACCGGGTTGCGGTAGCGGAACTCCGAGGCGGGCTCGGCGTCCGCCGGGATGCGGGCCAGCTCCTCGATCAGCTGAGCGCCGACCTGCCCGGCGTAGTACGCCGACCCGCAGCCGAGGATCTTGACCCGGCGGATGCCGCGGGCCTCGCGCGCGTCCAGGTTGAGCCCGCCGAGGTGCGCGGTGTGGAAGCGCTCGTCCAGCCGCCCGCCCAGCGCCCGCTCGACGGCGCCGGGCTGCTCGTGGATCTCCTTGCGCATGAAGTGCGTGTAGCCCTCGGCGTCGTAGGTCGCGTCGTCCGTCTCGATCAGGGACGGCTTCTTGCTGGTGGCCCGGGCGTCCAGCGTGGACGTGCGGAAGCCGTCGGGCCGCACGGTGGCCAGCTCGCCGTCGTCCAGGTGCACCACCTGGCGGGTGTAGCGGACGAGAGCCGCGACGTCCGAGGCGACGAACATCTCCTTCTCGCCGATGCCGAGCACGACCGGGCTGCCGTTGCGGGCGACGACGAGCACGTCGGGGTGGCGAGTGTCGGTGACCGCGATGCCGTACGTGCCCACGACCTGCGACAACGCCTCCCGTACGGCGTCCTCCAGCTCGGTGGCCTGCGAGCGGGCGATCAGGTGCGGCAGGACCTCGCTGTCGGTCTCGGACGCCAGGACGACCCCGTCGGCCTCCAGCTTGGCGCGCAGCTCGTCGGCGTTCTCGATGATCCCGTTGTGCACGACCGCCACCGTCCCGGTGACGTGCGGATGCGCGTTGACATCGCTGGGCTCGCCGTGCGTGGCCCACCGGGTGTGGCCGATGCCCGTCCGGCCCTTGAACCGGGCGGGCAGGTCCGCGGCCAGCTCGCCGACCCGGCCCTTGGCCTTACGGACCCGCAGGTCGCCGGACCGGCTCACGACCGCCAGGCCCGCCGAGTCGTATCCGCGGTACTCCAGCCGCGCCAGGCCCTCGACCAGGATCGGCACAGCGTACTGGGGGCCGACGTAGGCGACGATTCCGCACACAGTCTCTCCGTGGGTGTTTTGGGGAGAACATCCTGTTCATCCGTACACAATGCGACGCAACTGGCGCACCGAGAGTTCGGGTGGCGCCACCCGCCGCGCCGGCAGCTCGGCGGCGATCCGCTCGAAGATCTGGTCGTTGGTGAGCCCGCCCGCCCTGAGCTCGCCGTGCCTGCGGCGGACGAAGCCCTCGACCGGCTCGCCGAAGTACGCCAGCACGTCGGCGACCACGCGAGCGGCCTCGCCCGGGCCGAGCAGGCTGGTGCGGCACAGGTGCGCGACAAGCTCGTCATGACCGGACATGAAGCCCAATACTTCCCACACATGGCGCGGAATGCCAAGGATCCTGCCCGATATCGGGCAGGATCGCCGCGAAGCGGGGGCTGATGTCGGCTTCCCTACCACAGGCGCGCACGCTCGGCGAAGGGCCGACCCGCCGCCGAGCAGCCGTGGAACGGAATGATCACGTGCGAGGCATCGCCCGCGCCGGAGGCGGCGTTGAGGATGAGCTTCGTCCCGGCGCGCAGCGTGGTGAGCCGTGCTTTCTCGTCCTCGGAGGTGCCCGGCCGTTTCAGTTCTTTGCCGTAGCGCTCCTTGTCGAAAAAGATCCGCGTGTAGCGATCCTCGCCGAGGTCGGGGTTCCAGAAGGCCCGCATGTTGCGCAGCAGGTTCGGGTAGTAGCTCGTGAAGTCCTGGTGGATCACGTGGCCCACCGAGGTGCGGGCGTATTTCGGGTGGAGCTTGGTCGACAGGTCGACTTCGCCGCGCCTGCCTTCGGGATCCTGCGCCGGGAAGAGCACCGGGTTCTTGTTCGCCGGCTCGTCGCGGTAGGCGGCCGAGGTCAGCGTCGTTCTGGCGAGGACGACCTTGCCGTGGAGGATTCGGCCGTCGTCGAGAACGACGTCGAGCTCCTGGTCCTTCGGACGCTGCGTCGCCATCAGGTCCGCCGGGTCAGGCACTTGCTCCTGGGCGCGGGCGAGCTGGGTGGCCTGCTCGGGATCGTCCTTCTTGGGCTTGCGGTACTTCACCTTCTCGGGATCGGAGCCGAGCAGCACCAGCCGCTTGTCGACGGCGGTGCCGTCGGGCGGCGCGAGCAGGTTGTGCTGGCGCTTGGCCTCTGCGACGAAGTCCTTGGCGTGCGGGAAGAGGTCCCGTGCGGCGACGAGCATGTCGAGGTGGTCGACGTAAGCGCCCTGCTCGCGGGCGAACAGGGCCATGTCGGCCTCGGCACCGTGGTGACGAGTTGCTCGGCGTCGGCGCGATCCTCCGGTGTCCCGGGCCTGCGCGAGCTGGACGCGGGCGAGATCGACGCGGATCCGATGGTCGACGACGTCGGCGAAGACCTCCGAGAGGTAGAGCGCGAACATCGTCGTGTCATAGTTGAGCGAGTTGTACCCGGCGAGGTACGGATGCCGCGCCTGATCAAAGCCCGGATCCGTGTCGCAGACCGGGCGGAGGTCGGCCGGGTAGGACGAGGTCTGGCCGGGGTCGGTGACCTGCTCGGCGTCGGAGAGCCCGATGAGCTGGGCGAGCCGCAGATTAGCCCGCGGGGTCCGCAGGTCGTGGTGGGCGATGCGCACCGCGGGCAGGCCGGGATTGCTCCCCGTGATCGCCGCGTTGATGGCGTGCGGGTCGATGCTGCTTGCGAGCTGGTCGTCGTCGATGAGGAAGAACACCTCGAGTCATCGAGTTCCTCGCCGCGGTGCGGCGTGTAGGTGCAGACGCTGAAGACGTGCCCAGCATCGGCGCCGCGCTGGGCATCGTGGTCTGGATCTTCCAGGACGGCCACCTCGCCGGTCTGATCGGCGCCGACGGGCTCGGCTACGTGCACCTGACCGTCCCGGTGCTGGTCGGCGCCATCGCGTTCGGGCTGTCGGTGGACTACGAGGTGTTCCTGCTGTCGCGGATCCGCGAGCGCTGGCTGGCCGGGGCGGGCGCGCACGGCTCGGTCGCCGAGGGCCTCCAGCGCACCGGCGGGATCGTGACGGCCGCGGCGCTGGTCATCGGCGTCCTGTTCGCCGGGTTCGTGGCCGGGGGCTTCACGCCCATCAAGTCGATCGGGCTGGGCCTGGTACTGGCGGTGTCGCTGGACGCGACGCTCGTGCGGATGCTGATCGTCCCCGCCACCATGACGCTGCTGGGACGGCGGAACTGGTGGCTGTCGCGGGCGCTGCGCCCCGTCCACGAGCGGCTGGCCCTCTCGGAGGCCGAGCCGCGGCAGGAGAAGCCCGCACCCGGACAAGAAGACGGAGCCTTGGCCGCAGGCTGATCGCGGCGCCGCCGGGGATCGCGCAGCGAATTAGCTTAGGCTAGCCTAAGTTCGTGCTGACGTGCCGCCGACCAGGGGACGGAGAGGAATGCCTTGAACAGGCTGCGGGCGGAGGCCCTGACACTGGCGTACGAGCAGCGCGTGGTGGCCGAGGGACTGGGAGTGGAGATCCCCGACGGGTCGTTCACGGTCATCGTGGGGCCGAACGCGTGCGGAAAGTCCACCCTGCTGCGCTCGCTGGCCCGGCTGCTGAGGCCCAAGGAGGGCACGGTCTACCTGGACGGCGCGCCGATCACCTCGCTGCCCGGCAAGGAGGTGGCGCGCCGGCTGGGGCTGCTGCCGCAGTCGCCGATCACCCCGGACGGGATCACGGCCGCCGACCTGGTGGCGCGCGGCCGGTACCCCCACCAGGGGCTGCTGCGCCAGTGGTCGCGCGCCGACGAGCGGGCGGTGGCCGAGGCGATGGACGCGGTCGGCGTCGCGGACCTGGCCGACCGGGTGGTGGACGAGCTGTCGGGCGGGCAGCGGCAGCGGGTGTGGCTGGCGCTGGTGCTGGCGCAGGAGGCGCCCATCATGCTGCTGGACGAGCCGACGACGTTCCTGGACATCGCGCACCAGATCGAGGTGCTGGACCTGTGCTCGCGGTTGCACGAGGAGGGCCGCACGCTGGTGGCGGTGCTGCACGACCTCAACCACGCGAGCCGGTACGCGACGCATCTGGTCGCGATGCGGGGCGGCGAGATCATCGACCAGGGCCGTCCGGAGGAGGTCGTGACGGCGGATCTGGTGGAGCGGGTGTTCGGGTTGCCGTGCCGGGTCATCGATGATCCGGAGTGCGGCACGCCGCTGATCGTCCCGGCGGACCGGCGGCGCGCGTTGACGGCGAAGACCGCGTGAATCAGGTTAGGCTTGCCTAAATTCAGACGCGCTCCCGATCCGGCGCGGGATCGGGAGCGGGGCCCGGCTCCGGATCCGGCGCGGGATCCGGAGCCGCCGCCTGACCCGGGGTGCGAGGGCGGCGCCGCGCGGCCCGGCCGGCGGCGGCCCCGCGCGCAGGTCGCGGGCGCATCGGCGGGGAAATGAATGGGTGGCCGCCGGGATAGGAACACCTTCCGGTCAGAGTCCGGCTCCGATCTTCTCGACGGCCTCGGCCACCCGTTCGGCCTCGCCCTCGTCCGTGTCGACGCCTCTGCGACCGGGTCATGCGATCAAACTTAGGTAAGGCTAACCTTGTGCGTTTTTTGTAGGCAAGGCTAACCTAACTGACTGCGGTGGCCGACGGCGAACGAGTTGAACGTGCGGGCGCGGACGGCGGCGCGGCGGCCGCGGCGGGGCCTTCAGCACGCCCCGTACGACTAGTCACTGAGAGGCGCACATGGCGACACCCGTCCATGACGTTGTGGGCATCGGTTTCGGACCGTCGAACCTGGCCCTGGCCGTGGCGTTGGAGGAGGAGTACGGCTCCGGCGTGGACGCGGTCTTCTTCGAGAAGCAGCCGGCATTCGGATGGCACCGCGGCATGCTCATCGAGGGTGCCACCATGCAGGTCAACTTCCTCAAGGACCTGGTCACCCTGCGCAACCCGACCAGCCGGTACTCGTTCGTCGCCTACCTGCATTCCAAGGACCGCCTGGCCGACTTCATCAACCACAAGACGATGTTCCCGACGCGGCTGGAGTTCCACGACTACCTGGAGTGGGTGGCCGCCTCCTTCGCCGGGATGGTGCGGTACGGGACGGAGGTCGTCGCGGTCCGCCCGCACGACGCCCAGACCCTGCAGGTCGTGGTGCGGCACGACGACGAGCTGCGCACCTGCCTGACCCGCAACCTGGTGATCGGCGCCGGCCTCGACCCCGTGCTGCCCGACGGGGTGCGGCAGGGCGAGCGGATCTGGCATACCGAGGACCTGCTCACCCGCCTGGCGGACCTGGACCGCCTGGAGGACGAGCCGCGCCGGCTGGTGGTGCTCGGCGCCGGGCAGAGCGCCGCCGAGGCCGTCGAGCACCTGCACGGCCGCTATCCGCGCACCGAGATCTGCGCGGTGTTCACCCGGTACGGCTACTCGCCCGCCGACGACAGCGCCTTCGCCAACCGCATCTTCGACCCGCAGGCCGTCGACCACTACTACCAGGCGTCCGACGACGTGAAGCGGATGCTGTTCGACTACTCCCGCAACACCAACTACTCGGTCGTCGACCTCGACCTCATCGACGAGCTGTACCGCCGCGCGTACGCCGAGAAGGTCGCCGGGACCGAACGGCTGCGGATCATGAACGTGTCCCGGATCGAGGACGTGCGGGCCGGCGCCGACGGCGTCGGCCTCAAGGTGTGCTTCCTGCCGTCCGGGGAGGTCACCGCGCTGGAGGCCGACGCGCTGATCTGCGCCACCGGCTACCGCGAGCGCAATCCCCTCGACCTGCTCGGCGAGGCCGCCGAGCACTGCCGGACCGCGCCCGGCGGCGGGCTCGCGGTCGAGCGCGACTACCGGCTCGCGACCGGCCCCGAGTGCGGCTGGGCGGTGTACCTGCAGGGCGCGACCGAGCACACGCACGGGATCGCCTCGTCGCTGCTGTCGATGATCGCGGTCCGCACCGGGGACATCGCCGGTTCCATCGCCGGGCGCACCGCCCGCGTCGCCCAGGAGGCCTGACCCGGTGACCGACCCCTTCGACGACACCGACGGCCGCTTCCTCGTCCTGGTGGACGGCGAGAACCAGCGTTCGCTGTGCCCGGAGTTCGCCGACGTGCCCGCCGGATGGACCACCGTCTACGGGCCGGAGGAGCGCGAGCGCTGCCTGGAGTACGTCGGGCTGCACCGGAGCGGCCTTCGGCCCCGCAGCCTGTCCGACCGCTGAGACGGGGCCGCCGCTACGCCCGGGTGAGCCGCGCGAGGATCACCCGGGCATGCGCTGGGCGCAGCCTGGGCGATGGCACCGGTCATGGCCTCCGCGGCCCGCGCCGCCGGATCCGCCGCCACATGATCCGCAGCGCCAGCCGGATCGCGGCGAGCCGGCGGCGCGGCGCGACCATCCGCGCGCCACGCCACATCATGGGCAGCCCGCTCGCCACCTCGGCGCCGCCGCCGGCGTACACCATGATCAGCAGCGGGCGCCGGCAAGGCCGTTCCCCGGGCCGGCCGGCCAGGACCGGGAACTCGGCGGCCAGGCGGGGGTCCCGGCACGAGCGGGTCAGCACGTCCGGCGCCAGCACGTCCGCCAGGCGTATAACCGCCGAAGCCGCCGCAGCGCGGGTCGGTGTGCTCGGACTTGTCGTCGGCCGCCGCCTCGCGGCGTGCCAGAGCCCAGTCGAAGGGCACCAGCGTGGCCGCGATCGCCGCTGCGCCCAGGCCCTTGACCATGGCCCGCCGGGAGGCCGGCGGGTCGGGGATGAGCTCGCGGACCCGGCTCCGGGCGGCGTCGGCCGGAGCGGTGTCGCCAGCGGGGATCTGGTCAAAGCGCACGACTGCTCCCGGAGGGCTCGGCTGCTGAGGCGATCTGTGCGAGCAGGGCGGGGACGTCGGTGTCGCCGTAGACGAACCGGCGATCGGTCACGCGGCCCGTGCCGTCGATCAGACCTCGCGGAGGCCGCCGGTGACGACGCGAACCTGCGCGCCTGGCAACTGGCCGCGACCACCGCCGGGCCGGATGAGGAAGCGGCGGCCGCACTGGAACGCGCGGCCGAAGGCGGCGGCGACCAGCACGCTTACGCCGCCTATGAACGTGCCGCACGGCTCACAGAGGACCGGGAGGGCCGAGCTCGCATGCTGGCCGCGGCAGCCGCGGCGGCAGGGCGGACGGGATTGCTGCGCGGCGCCCTCGAACTCGCCGCGCAGGCGGTCGCGCTCACGGACGATCCGTTGACGCGGGCCGCCGCCGCCCGCGTCCAGGCCACCGTGGAATTGGAGCAGGGGGTGCCGCGGTCGGCCGGCCGCACCCTGGTCGACGGGGCGGAATTCGTCCACGGACATGAGCCGGCAGAGGAAATGCTGATGCTGGCGGAGGCGCTCCGATGCGGACTCCGGGCGGGGGACGCCGGGCTTGTCCGGGCGGCGCGGTGCAGGCTCGGCCCTCTCTCGCAGGCCACGCGTTCCCCGCTGGCCTCGTTCTGCCGGGCGCTGTCCGGCGTGGCGGCCTCTCTCGGCGGTGCCGAAGCCGATGATCCGGACGCCGTGCGGAAGCTCGCCGAGGCGGCGAGAGTCGGTTTGCCCCGCGGCGGCGGCCGAGAGAATCCTGCCGGTGCTGCTCGACCTGGCGGTCGCGGGTCTTGGCGAGTACCCGCCGGCCGAGACACTGATGGCGCAGTGCCGGGAGGCAGGTGCGACGCGCTTGTTGCCGTATGCGCTCCACGTGCTCGCCCAGGCGCACATGTACCGCGGCCGCCACGGTCAGGCCTCCGGCATCGCCACCGAGGGCCTGCGTCTGGCGTCGAAGAGCGGGCAGTTCCATCACGCGAGCCGGCTGAAGGGCCTTCTCGCCTGGCTCGCCGCCGTGGAGGGCGAGGAGGCCCTCGCCCGGTTCGAGGGCCTGTGGTCCGGCGGGCCGTTCCACGGGGCGGCCCGGCTCGCTCCGGACCACATCGAGGCGGCGGTCCGGTGCGGCCGCCCGGACCAGGCGAGCCGGCCGCTCGCCCTTCTCGAGGCATGGGCGGGCAGGAGCGGCGATCCCCTGGTGGCCGCGGTGGCTCTTCGCTGCCAGGCGCTGACGGGGCGCGGCAAGCAGGCCGCGCGATGTTACGAGACCGCCATGCGACTGCACGAGGGGATCGACCAACCCTACGAGCAGGCCCGCACCCTGCTCGCCTTCGGCGAGTGGCTCCGCCGCGCCCGCCGCAGGTCCGCGGCGCGCACCGGCTGAGCGCCGCGGCGGAGGCCTTCGGACGGCTAGGCGCCGAACCCTGGGCCG
Source organism: Actinomadura vinacea (assembly GCF_039532545.1). Taxonomy (NCBI): domain Bacteria; kingdom Bacillati; phylum Actinomycetota; class Actinomycetes; order Streptosporangiales; family Thermomonosporaceae; genus Actinomadura; species Actinomadura vinacea. Next base: position 69,367 of record NZ_BAAARW010000037.1, read on the forward strand.
CTCGGGCCCGGGCCGAGTTGAAGGCGCTGAGTCCCGGCACCGCCCTGCAGAAACCGATGTGGGCATCCTCGGGCGGCTCACCCCGCAGGAGCGGCGGGTCGTCCGGCTGGCGGCGACGGGCGCGAGCAACGGCGAGATCGGTGCCCAGCTCTTCCTGAGTCCCCGGACCGTCAGCAACCACCTCTACCGGGCCTACCCCAAGCTCGGCGTCCGATCCCGCGCCGAGCTGGGCGAACTCGATCTCTCCGAGACCCAGCCGGGGTGAGCCCTACTCAACGCACGCCTGGGACGTACTCAACCGATTCCCTGTTCCGGTGCCGCGAATCGATGACGCTCGCGCCGAAATGGAGAAAAGCGTAAACCGCACCGCGTCCCTGGGGCTCGCGCTCTACGAGCAGGTCTCGGGAGAGTGGGTCCGCACCAATCTCGTCAGCATGAGAGGCTGCGGAAGCAGCAACACCACGCAGATCAAACCCGCCGGCGGCGGAGGTCCCGACTATGGCGCGTACATGCGGTTCAGGGTGTGCAAGCTGCTGCCGAACGGAACCTGGAAGGACTGCCGGGACACCTTCGGGTACAACCGGTACAACTAACTCAGCCGCGGAGCACCAGCGTCCGATCGCGGGGCGGGACGAGTTCGCCGATGACGGGGGCGCCGGGGATCTCGCCGGCGACCAGCAGGCCGCCCGAGGTCTGCGCGTCCGCCAGCAGCAGCGCGGTGTCCCCGTCGACGGTGCCGAAGTCGGTGTGCGGCCGCACCCAGTCCAGGTTGCGCCGCGACCCGCCCGGCACGTACCCGTCCCGCAGCGATTCGCGCGTCCCGTCCAGGAACGGCACCGCCGCCGCATCGATCACCGCGGTGACCCCGGAGGCCCGGGCGAGCTTGTACAGGTGACCGAGCAGCCCGAATCCGGTGACGTCGGTCGCGCACCGGTGGCCGGCGGCCACCGCGGCCTTGCCCGCGTCGGCGTTCAGCCGCGTCATGGCCGCGACGGCGTGCGGGAACACCTCGCCGGTCGCCTTGTGCCGGTTGTTGAGCACGCCGAGCCCGAGCGGCTTGGTGAGCGACAGCGGCAGCCCGGCCCGGCCGGCGTCGTTGCGCAGCAGCCGCGCCGGGTCGGCGACGCCGGTCACCGCCATGCCGTACTTCGGCTCGATGTCGTCGACGCTGTGCCCGCCGGCCAGGTGGCAGCCGGCCTCGGCGGCGATGGCGGCCCCGCCGCGGAGCACCTCGGCCGCGATCTCGTAGGGAATCGTCTCCCGGGGCCAGCACAGCAGGTTGAGCGCCACGACGGGGGTGCCGCCCATGGCGTAGACGTCCGACAGCGCGTTGGCGGCGGCGATCCGCCCCCAGTCATGAGGGTCGTCGACCACCGGGGTGAAGAAATCGGCGGTGGCGATCAGCGCCGTGTTCCCCTCGGTGCGGACCACCGCGGCGTCATCGCCGGCGTCGAGTCCGACGAGAAGGTCGGCGTGCGGGTCCCCCTTGGGCACGACCCCCATCCCGGCGACCAGGGACTCCAGTTCACCCGGGGGGATCTTGCAGGCGCAGCCGCCGCCATGGGCGAACCGGGTCAGCCGCTTCGAGGTGGTCGTCACGGGGCCAGCGTAAGATCTTGATCCACCGGTGGCATAGGGATTGCGGGGAAACCGCGTGCAAGTGATCGCCACGGCCGGCCATGTCGACCACGGCAAGTCGACCCTGCTGCGGGCGCTGACCGGGATGGAGCCCGACCGCTGGGAGGAGGAGCGCCGCCGCGGCCTCACCATCGACCTCGGTTTCGTGTGGACGGCCGAACCCGGCCTGGCGTTCGTGGACGTGCCCGGGCACGAGCGGTTCCTCACCAACATGCTCGCCGGCGTGGGCCCGGTGCCCGCGGTGCTGTTCGCGGTGGCCGCGGACGCCGGCTGGCAGGCCCAGTCGCGCGAACACCTCGAGGTCCTCGACGCCCTCGGGATCCGGCACGGCCTGCTCGCGGTGACCCGGGCGGATCTGGCGGATCCCGCCGCCGCCCGCGCGCAGGCCGTCCGGGAGCTGGCCGGGACCGGCCTGGCCGGACTGCCCGCCGTCGCGGTGAGCGCGGTGACCGGCGCGGGCGTGCCGGAACTGCGCGCGGAACTCACGCGGTTGGCCGCCCTGCTGCCGGCCGCCGATCCGGAGGCCGACATCCGGCTCTGGATCGACCGGGTGTTCACCGTCACCGGGCGGGGCACCGTCGTCACCGGCACCCTGGGCGCGGGCACGGTACGGGTCGGCGACCGGCTCCGCGTGGCGGGCGGCGGGGAGGAACTGCGCGTTCGCGGGTTGCACACGCTGAAGCGTCCGGTGGAGCGGGTCACCGCCCCGGTCAGGATCGCGATCAACGTGCGCGGCCGCGCCGCGGGCGGGCTGCGCCGCGGCGACGCGCTGCTCACCCCGGACCGCTGGCTCGACGACGACGTCGTCGACGTGCGGTTGACCTCCGCCGCCCGGACGCCTCCGCCCCGGCAGCTGACCTTCCACGTGGGCGCCGCCGCGGTCCCCGCGACCGTCCGCCCGCTCGGCGCGGACTTCTGCCGCGTCACCCTCCGCCGGCCGCTGCCGCTGCGGGTGGGCGACCGGGTGCTCCTGCGCGACCCCGGAGACCGCCGCGTCCTCGGTGCCACCGTCATGGACGTGCGGCCTCCGCGACTGCGCAGGCGCGGCGCGGCGGCGGACCGCGCGGCGCGGCTGGGACGGCTCACCGGAACGCCCGATGGCGCGGTCCTGGTGCGGGACCACGGGCTGATCCGGCGAGCCGATCTCATCGCGATGGGAGTGCGGCCGCCTGCGGAACCGGTGACCGGCGACTGGGTGGCCGACCCCGAGCACTGGGCCGCGCTCGGCGAAGGCCTCACCCGGACCGTCGAAGATCACGCGGCGCGGCACCCCGACGACCCCGGCCTGCCCGTCGAAGCCGCCCGCAGGCTGCTGGACCTGCCCGAACGGTCGCTGGTCGAGGCACTGGCCACGGGCACCCCGCTGCGGTTGCGGCGCGGCAGGCTCTTCGCGGGGCGGGACGTCCCGACCCTGCCCGCGGACCTGCGGCGCGCCGTCGACGAGGTCCGGGCCGAGCTCGCCGGCTCGCCGTTCCGCGCCCCTCAGGCGGACCGCCTGACCGCCCTCGGCCTGCACAGCCGCGCGCTGGCCACCGCGCAGGCCGCGGGGCTGCTGCTGTGCGTCGCCGACGGCATAGTGCTGCTCCCGGACGCGGAGGAACAGGCCGTGCGCATCCTCGGCGGGCTTCCCCAGCCGTTCACCGTCGCGCAGGCCCGGCAGGCGCTCGGCACCACCCGCCGCGTGGCGCTGCCGCTGCTGCAACACCTGGACCGCCAGGGCCGTACGGCCCGCGTCGACGACGCCCACCGACGGCTGCGCTGATGGGCCTGCCGAAGGTCGCCGCCCTCGTCGACCCTGGGACGCCCTGGTCGCCCGTGCCCTCGTCGGGTGACTATGATGGCGATCATGCCTGAGTCGGAAGAGCACGCCGCCCTCGCGGCGGCGTGAACCCCGGGTAACACACGGCTAGACGCTGCCGCATCAGCTCCAGTGCCGGTGCGGCGTCTTGCGCTGCCCGGCTCCGCCCATTGATTCGCGGAGCGTTCCGTGTCCGACATCCTTTCCACCACTTCTCCTCCCGTCGCCGGCGGCCATGGCACCGCCCGGCGGCTGCTCGTCCTCGGCGTCGTCCTGACCTCGATGCTGACCATCCCGCTGACGATCACCGGCGCGTCGGTCGCGCTGCCCGGCATCCGGGACGACCTGGACGCCGGACTGTCCGCCGCGCAGTGGGTCGTCAACGGCTACAACGCCTGCTACGCCGGCTTTCTGCTCTTCACCGGCTCGCTCGCCGACGTCCTGGGGCGGCGCCGGATCTTCGCGGGGGGCCTGGCGCTGTTCTGCGGCAGCGGTGCCGTCGGCGCCCTGGCCCAGCACATCGCGGTGCTCGACCTGGCCCGGGCCGCCGCCGGGATCGGCGCCGCCGCGGTCACCACGGGCGGGTCGGCGCTGCTGGCCGCCGCCTTCCAGGACCCGCGGGCCCGCGCCCGCGCGTTCGGGCTGGTCGGAACCGTGCTCGGCGTCGGGCTGGCGTTCGGGCCGACCATCGGCGGGGCGCTGGTCGACGCACTCGGCTGGCGCGCCGTGCCGGCCGTCCCGGCCGCCTTCGCGGGGGCCGCCCTGCTGCTGGTCCGCGCGCTGCCGCCCGTCCCCGGGATCCCGGGGCGGACGGTCGACCGGGCCGGCGCGGCGCTGTTCACCGGGGCGCTGCTGGTCCTGATCTTCGCGCTGGACGAGGGCCCCGCGCTCGGCTTCGGGCATCCGCTGATCATCGCCGCGTTCGCCGCCGCGCTCGCCCTGGCCGCTCTGCTCGTCCGGGTCGAGCGGCGCCGTCCCGACCCGATGTTCGCGCTCGGGCTGCTGGCCGACCGCCGCTTCCTGGCCCTGGCCCTCGCGGCGGGCGCGCTGATGGGCGTGCTGGTGCCGCTGGTGGTGTACCTGCCGTCGTACCTGATCAACGTGGCCGGCCTGGACGCCGGGCGGGCCGGCGGCCGGCTGCTGATGCTGACCGTCCCGACCGTGCTGCTGCCGGCGGCCGGCGCCGCGCTCGCCCGGCGGCTGCCCGCGCTCGTGATGGTGGCCGGGCCGGTCGCGCTGGCCGGGGCCGCGGTGCTGCTGCTGGCGGCCATCGGCCCCGACGCCGGCCCGTTGCGCCTCCTCCTGCCGTTCGCCCTGCTCGGCACGGCCGTCGGGATGTCGAACGGGGTGCTGGACGGGATGGCGATCGGCGGCGTCCCGCCCGAGCAGGCCGGGACCGCCTCGGGCATGTTCAACACCGCGCGGCTCGTCACCGAGACCGTGCTGCTCGCGGTGGTGGGCGCGCTGCTGGCCGCCCTCAGCGGCGGGCACCTGGAGGGCGCCGGCTTCACCGGCGCGCTGCAAACGGTCTGCCTGGTCCTGGGTGCCTTTGCCGCATTGGCCACGGTGGGCGCCGTCCTGCTGTACCGCTCGGCGACCCGCTGATCCGGCCGGGCTCTCCCACGTCAACGGACGTGGGAGAGCCCGGCCGGGTTCGTCCCGTCCGGAGGGTGAATTCACCGTGCGTTCACCCGCGCGGTGTCTTACTGCGCCGCCGGACTGGCAGGTTATCGGCGTGATCGCCAGTGTCGGAGCGACAGCGGCCCAGGACGAGGACGAGATCCCGGCGGGAGGCCGCGGCCGGGTGCTGCGGACGTGGCTGCCCCCCGCACTGCTGGGCCTGGCGGGCCTGGTGGTCCTGCTGATCCACCTGCGCGTCCCCATTCCGTCGGACCAGGCCAACTACCTGCTCGCCGCGCGCAAGTTCCCCGACCCGGTGACCGGCGGCACGGAGACGCACCAGATCACCCGGTTCGGACTCGTCGTCCCGACGGCCCTCGCGGTGAACGTCTTCGGCTACTCCCAGGCGGCGTACGCGATCGTGCCGATCCTGGCGACGCTGGCGCTGCTGCTCGGCACGTACGCGGTGGGAACGCTGCTGTTCTCCCGCGCGGTCGGCGTCGCCGCGGGGGTGGTCGTGGTCGCGGCCACGCCCGTCTTCAGCGATTCCACCGACCTGCTGCCCGACGTGCTCGCGATCGCCCTGTTCACCTGCGCGCTCGCCCTCGCGATCGCCGTCGGCGACCGGGAGGGGCCGCCGAACACCTGGGTCCTGGTAGGGCTCGGGGTGCTGCTCGCCTGGTCGTACATGGCCCGCGAGTTCATCGTCTTCCTCTGGCCGGTCGTCCCCGTCCTGCTGTACCGCCGCGTGGGCCTGGCAGGGCTGGCATGGATCGCGGCGCCGATCGCGGCGCTGGGCGTGATCGAGCTGCTGCTGTGCTGGCGGCTGTACGGCGACCCGCTGGCCCGGCTGCTGTCGATCACCGGCCACGGGAGCAAGCCGTCCACCCCCGAGATCGCCTCGACGTACCGGGACAAGCCGCGGATGATGTACGTCCTGCGGCTGCCCAACACCCTGCGGACCTATCCGGAGGGCGGCCTGCTGGTGGCGGCGATCGGCGCGATGCTGCTGGGCGCGCTGGCCTGGCCCCGCAGGCTGGCCGTGCCGGTGGCCATGTGCGTCCTGATGTGGGTGCCGCTGACGCTGCTGGGCGGCGTGCTCGATCCCAGCGCCCCCAAGCTGCGCCTCCAGCTGATCCGGTACTGGTTCCCGATCTTCCCGGCGTTCGTCCTGGGCGGCCTGGCGGCGCTGTGGCTGCTGGCGACGGTGCTCGGCGCGCGCCTCCCCGACCGGGGACGGGTACGGGCCGTGCTGCCCGCCGTGGCCGTGCTCGCCGCCGCCTCCGTCGTCACCGGGACCGCGGCGCGCGACTGGTGGGCGACGCCGCAGACCAGGGCCGGCGGCGCCACGCAGCTGGAGGCGTTCCGGACCTGGATGCACGAGCACGACGGGACGTACCCCCGGGTGTGGACCGACTCCGACACGCGCAAGATCCTTCCCATCTACCGGAACGGGCCCTTCGGCGGGGAGGCGTGGCGCGCCGAGATCATCGGGCTCCGGCCCGGGATGACCGGGCCCGCCGCCGGCGACCTGGTGCTGTTCTACGACACCGAGGGCGGCAAGGTGTGCCCGCAGTGCAGGTCGGAGGCCCGTAAGGCGTGGGGCGACACCAGCGGCGCCCGCCCCGGCTGGCGGGAGGTCTTCGCGACGCCCGACCGCGTGGTCCGCGCCTTCGCCGTCTCCCGCTGACTCACAGGGAACTGAGCCAGAGGTAGGGCGTCGGCGGGGCGACGATGACGAGCGTGACGACCAGACCGTACTTCGTAAAGGCCCAGAACCTGATCGACGTCGTCACGGCCGCGCCGCTGCCGCCCCGGCTCCTCGACGCCACCGAGACGGCCGGCCCGGCCGGCGGGCCGGCCTGAGGTCAGCCGGCGTCGCCGAGTGCCGCTGGCAGCGGCGCGGCGTGCAGGACGTGGAGCGCGCTGACCGCACGGGTGAGCGCGACGTACAGGCGGTTCAGGCCGCGCGGCTCCGCCGCCACGATCTCGGCCGGTTCGACGAGCACGACCGTGTCGAACTCCAGGCCCTTGGCGAGCGTCGCCGGAACGCACACCAGCCGGGAGTCCTCCATCGCGTCCTCGTTCTCCGCCAGCGACGCGGGCTCCAGCCCTTCGGCGAGCAGCCGCCCGTGCAGCGCGGGCAGAGCGGCGTCGGCGGCGATGACGCCGACCGAGCCCTCGCCCTTCAGGCAGGCGCGGCAGGTGCGCACCAGCATGTCACCGAGTTCGCCGCGTGCGGCGGCCGCGCTGACGCGCAGCGCACCGGGGGAGCGGCGGGCCGAGGCCGGCGCGCCCAGGCCGGGCGCGATCTCGGGCAGCAGCCGCGCCGCGTAGTCGATGATCTGCGCCGGGACGCGGTAGCCGCGCTCCAGCGTCTCGAGCCGGGCGTCCGGCTTGCCGAGATGGAGCAGCAGACCGGTCCAGCCGCCGACCGCCGACGGCGAGGTGCCCTGCGCGATGTCGCCCAGCACCGTCATCGAGCCGGTGGCGCAGCGCCTGCCGATGGCGCGGCACTGCATCGGGCTGAGGTCCTGGGCCTCGTCCAGGACGATGTGCCCGATCGAAGACGTGCGCTCGATGAGGTCGGCGAGCTCGTCCAGGAGCGCGGTGTCGGCGTCCGACCACTTCGCCGAACGCCACGACCTGGAGGGCTTGCGCCACAGCAGGAGCTCCCGCTCCTCCGGCGCGAGGTCGCGCTTGGCCGCCCCGGCGAGGAACTCCGCGTCCGACAGCAGCTTGAACAGCACCTGCTCGGGGGTGACCTTCGGCCAGACCTGGTCCAGAAGCCGCCGGACGGGCTGGGAACGCGCGACCGCGCTGTGCGTGCGGTCGTCGGGCGACTCGCCGCGCCGTTCCATCTGCACCAGGACGGCGTGGGCGATCCGCTTGGCGGCGGCGGTGCGCCCAGGGCCGTAGCGCATGGCGCCGCGCAGACCCGCCAGGATCTCGCTGACCTCGTGGTCGGCCACGCGGTGCCGGTACGAGCCCTTGGCGTACATGATCCCTTCGGTGGGCCGGGAGACGTGCGACCACAGGGCGCGGCGGAGCACTTCGGCCATCCGGCCGTCGCCCTTGACCCTGGCCACCGCCGGGTCCTCCCGGTGGTGCGCCGCGGCGCGGCCGATCATCTCCTCGACGGTGGTCTGGGTGACGTTGACCTCGCCCAGCGCGGGCAGCACCCGGCGGATGTAGGACAGGAACGAGCGGTTCGGGCCGACGACGGCGATGCCGGTCCTGCCGAGCCGGTCCCGTTCGGTGTAGAGCAGGTAGGCGACACGGTGCAGGCCGACCGCGGTCTTGCCGGTGCCCGGGGCGCCCTGGACGCACACCGTCCGCTCCAGCGGGGCGCGGACGAGGTCGTCCTGCTCGGGCTGGATGGTGGCGACGATGTCGCGCATCGGCCCCGAGCGAGGCCGCTCGATCTCGGCCGCCAGGAACGCCCCGGCCGCGCCGGCGCCGTCCCCGGTGCCGTCCCCGCCGTCGGCCTGGAGGCCGGTGAGCGGCTCGTCCTCGTAGGCGGTGAGCTCGGCGGCGCCGGAGAAGCCGTACCGCCGCCGCAGCCGCACGCCCTGCCGGTCGTCCCGGGTGGCACGGTAGAACGCGGTGGAGATCGGTGCGCGCCAGTCGATGACCAGAGGGTCGCCCGCACCGTCGTGGACGTGCCGCCGGCCGATGTACAGCCGCTCGACGTCCACCGAACCGGGGTAGGCGGTGCCCGGATCGAAGTCGAGACGGCCGAAGAACAGCGGCACGTCGGGAAGGTCGACCAGCAGCAGGGCGCGCATCTCACGGGCGCGCTTCTGGAAGAGCCGCTCGGCGAAGTTGTCGTTGTCCTCGGCGGCGGCCGTCAGCTGGGTCTCGGTGCTGACGACGTCGTGATGCATACGGTGCAGCGCGGCGCGGGCGGTCGCCAGGTACGCGCGCTCGGCGCGGATGTCGGGATCGTCGTCGCCGTGGACGTCGGAGGTGCGGGCATGCTCGGTACGCGTGCCGGAGGAATCGGCCATGGCAGGGCGGCTCGGCTTTCGGGTCGTCTGGCGGGAAGCGGGCTGGAGGCGGCAGACTCCGGATCCCGCCCCGGAACGACCCCGGTTCGTTTCGACCCTCAGCGCTGTTTCGAATCCCAGCGCGCGTGTTGCGGGCGCCTACCTCGAAAAGAAGCGGGAGGCACTCTAGCGCGCTCCCCGGCCCCGTGCCAACCGGGTTCCGCGGCGTTTCCGTGACCTGTGCGGACACGACGGGATTCGTCCGCGCGCTCGCCTATGATCGGGCCTGGGAGGGGGCGATGCGGATGGTGGGCGAACCCGAGACCGGCACCGGCGGGGCGGTCGTCATCGACGGCGGGGACCGGTCCTGCGTGCGGCTGCTGCTGGAGCTGCGCGGGCGGCTCGCGGAGATGCCCGCCGGGACGATCGTCCACCTGATCGCCGCCGATCCGGCCGCCCCGCTCGACCTGGCCGCCTGGTGCCACATGACCGGCCACGGCTACCTCGGGACGGTGCCGCCCCCGTACGGCGACACGCCCACCTACGCCCTGCGGGTGGCCGCGGCGCCGCGGCCCACCCGGCCCGAGTCCCCCTGGCGCCCGCAGTCCTGATCGGCCCGGGCTACCGGACGACGGTCAGGACGATCTTCCCCGCGGTGCGGTTGGTCTCGCCGCGCTCGTGCGCCTTGGCGGCCTCCTCCAGGGGCACGACGGTGTCGAGTTCGGCGCGCAGCCGTCCCGAGGCGGCCAGTGCCGCGAGCTCTTTCATGCCCTGCTGGTCGGGCTCGACCAGCAGGACCTCGGCGCGGATCCCGGGCGTGTCGGCGAGCCGGACGTCGCGCGGGGTGATGCAGACGATGGTGCCGCCGGGACGCAGCGTCCGCACCGAGCGAGGCCCGTACTCGCCGCCGATCGTGTCCAGCACCACGTCCACGTCCCGGACCGTCTCGGCGAAGTCGGTGGTGCGGTAGTCGATCAGCTCGTCGGCGCCCAGCTCGCGCAGCAGGGCGTGCTTGGGCTCGCTCGCGGTGCCGATGACGTACGCGCCCCGCGCCTTGGCGATCTGCACCGCCAGATGCCCGACCCCGCCCGCGGCGGCGTGGATCAGCACGCGCTGCCCGGCCCGCACGCCCGCGGTGTCGACCAGCGCCTGCCACGCCGTCAGCCCCGCCAGCGGCAGCGCGGCGGCCTGCACGTGGTCGATGCCGTCCGGCTTGCGGACGAAGTGGCGGGACGGCGCGGACACGTACTCGGCGTACGCCCCGGCGCCCTGCGGGTACCTGAGCATGCCGAACACCGCGTCGCCCGGCTTGTGCAAGGTCACGCCGATGCCCGTCTCCTCGACCACGCCCGACAGCTCCCAGCCCAGGACGAACGGCGGCCGCCCCAGGAACAGCCCGGACGCCCGGTGCTTCCAGTCGGTCGGGTTGACGCCCGCCGCGTGCACCCGGACCAGGACCTCGGTGGGACCGGGCTCGGGGCGGGGCAGCTCGACCTTCCTGAGCACGTCGACGCCGCCCAGAACGTCCTGGCTGATCGCTCGCATACGTCACTCCTTGATCGCGGTTCGGACTTTTGCACTCCTGCGGCGACCGCCCGGACGGCGACGGCCGCGGCGCGTCAGCCGTCGCCGGCGAAGCGGGCCGGGAAGCCGCCGGTGGCGATCGGTCCCCAGCCCTCCGGGGTGACCCGGATCAGCGACTTGCCCTGCTCGATCATCGCGGCGCGGTACTCGTCCCAGTCGGGGTGCTCGCCGGAGATGTTGCGGAAGTACTCCACGAGCGGCTCCACCGAGTCCGGCGTGTCGATCACCTCGGCGGTGCCGTCGATCTGCACCCAGGGACCGTTCCACTCGTCGGAGACGACGATCACGCTGACCCTGGGGTCGCGCCGGGCGTTGCGGGCCTTGGCGCGTTCCGGGTAGGTCGAGACGACCACCCGGCCGGAGTCGTCCACACCGCAGGTGACGGGCGAGCCCTGGGGCCTGCCGTCGGCGCGGGTGGTCAGCAGCAGGGCATGGTGCCGGGGCCGGACGAACTCCAGCAGCTCGGGCAGCGCCACGGTCCGGTTGGTCGCGATGGTGCGGGCCATCACCGCTCACCGCCGTCCGCGGCGAAGGGCGATCCGGCCTTGAAAGGTGTGCGTGATTCCATGTCTCGATTCTCCTCCCCGCGCGGAGGGCTTCGCGCGGCAGGGCGGCCGCCGCCGGGCTCAGGCGCCGGACCCGGGCACCCGGCCGCGGCGGGCCAGGAGGCGGCGCTTGGGGGCGTTCGGCTCGTCCGGGACGTTCCGCTGGCTGATCAGGACGAACGGGCCGGGCAGGTGCGTGGCGGGCTCACCCGGGTACAGGCACCATTCGGCGGGCAGCGAGGGACGGTCGCGGCGGGCGTCGGAGGTGAAGGCCTCCCAGCCCAGCACACCGCCGTCCAGCACCGCCTCCGCGGCCGGCGCGAACGACCGGCGGTCCCAGAAGGCGGTGCACAGCACCAGCGCGAAGGCCCGCGGCGGCGGCGTCCACACGCCCAGGTCGGCGTGCACGAGCGTGATCAGATCCCGCAGCCCGCGGCGCCCCGCCTCGCGGTCGAGCCGCTCGAGGGCGACCTCGGAGACGTCGACAGCCGTGACCCGGCGTCCGGACCCGGCCGCCAGCAGCGCGCTGCCGGACGGGCCGCAGGCCAGGTCGAGGACCGGCCCTTCCGGCAGCGGCAGGGACAGCGCCTGCTCGGCGACCGGATGGGCCGTGAACGACGGCCCCTGGGCGTCCTGGTACTTGGCGTTCCAGCGGAGCCTGTCCGGATGGTCGGGCGGCACCTCGTCCGTCACGTCGGTCATAGATCGAACACTATGCGCACGGCTCACGTTTCGAGTGCGGGTTCGGGGGACGGGCGGAGTGCGGCGAGCACGGCCTCCGGCGAGTCGGCGAAGAACCGGATGGTGCCGACCTCGGCCCGCCGGCCCAGCGGCCGGACGACCGTGACCGGCTCGGTCAGCTCGACGATCACGTTGGTCTGCGAGGAGACCACGACGGCGGCGGTGCCGTCCGCCACGCGGATGAAGCCCTCTTCGTTGCGGTTGCGGACGAGCCGGACCGAGGCGATCAGCTCGCGCGGCACCCGGACGTCGAAGAACGCGCCGTACCGGATGCGCAGTTCACCGGCGGTGACGACGTGCGGGCGGGTGACGCAGGCGGCGTGGACGGCGAGCGCGATCACGATCCCGTACAGGTCGATCACCAGGACCAGGACGCGCAGCCCGTGCGGGACGCCGAGTCCGCGCAGCAGCACCTCGACCCCGGCCGCCTCCACGACCATCGCGAACAGGAACAGCGACCTGGTGAAGGTCTCCTCGCGGAAGTAGGAGACCGGGACGGCGCCCGGCGGCACGCCGTCGCGGCGGCGGGCGGCCCAGAGTACGAGGCTGTGCGTCCCCTTGAGTTCGAATCCGATCAGCCTGGCGACCTTGTCGGGGACGAGCCGGTCGCGGACCTCGCGCAGCGCCGCCCGCCGGTCCGAGCCGCCCCGCCGGGCGGCCCTGAACAGCCGGTACGCCACCGCGGCCTCCAGGACGAGCACCGCCGCCACCACCGCCTCGGCCACCGCGATCAGCGGGGCGGGGACGGGAACCCCCGACACCAGCAGGACCACGAGCAGCAATTCGGCGGGGAGCAGGGTGAACAGCGCGATACGCGCGATCTTCAGCGTCACCGTCGTCCTTTCAAAATGGCCAGCAGCAGGCGGAAGGTCTCGGCCTGGGCGGGCGGCAGCTCGGCCAGCATCATGTCCAGCCACGCCGCGCCCTCGATCTGGTGGGGGGCGAGGGCGTCCCCGTCGGGCGGCCCCAGGTGCTCGAGCATCATCGCGGTCATCTCGGCGGGGAAGTGGTCGGCGAGGTCGGCGGCCAGCACGGCGACGCGGGGATCGTCGGGCCGGGCGCCGGCCAGCTCGTCCAGCCGCCGGTTGAGGTCGTGGCCGCGCTCGACCGCGTCGGGTTCGGTGAGGGGCTTGAACAACTCGAAGAGCTCGGCCCGGTCGGCCGGATCGGAACCTGTGTCGATCAGCCTGAGCATCTCCCGGTCGAACTCGGCGAACGCCGAGTTCCCGGACGGCAGTGCGCGCAGCATCGCCGCCAGATCGGGAGAGACCGTCGAGTCGGGGTTCAGGTCCGTCTCGGCCAGCAGGGCCGCCAGCCTGGCGCGCCGGGCGGCGATGGCCTCCTGCTGCCTGGCCAGGTCGCCGTCCAGTTCCAGGAGGACCTCGCGCAGTTCCCGGTTCGCGTCGTCGGCAAGAACGTCGCGGATCTCGTCCAGCGACAGGCCCAGCTCGGCCAGCCGCCGGATGCGGGCGAGGGCGACCGCGTCCCGCAGCCCGTACTCCCGGTAGCCGTTGGCCCGCCGTTGGGGCTCGGGCAGCAGGTCCAGGTGGTGGTAATGGCGCACGGTACGGGTCGACACCCCGACCAGCGCGGCGAGTTCGCCGATCCGCATGCCTTCATTAGAAACGTTGACGCTGCGTCAAGGTCAAACGGGTCGCGTGTGCTCGGTCAGGATGTCGACCAGGGGCTCGCGGTGGACGCAGGCGTCGAAGGCGAACGAGTCGGCCAGGGCGTCCAGCTCGCCGTCGTCGAGGCCGCGGAACAGCTCGGCGTACTCCACGGTCAGCGGCTGCGCGAAGAGCAGATGGCGGACCAGGTCGTTGGTGAACTTGCGCCGCCCGAACGGGTAGGGGTCGAACCCGGGGAACTCCTCGTCCATGAAGGCGTGGATGGGGTCGGTCAGATGCCGGACGCCCTCGCCGGTCGATCCCCAGTGGTCGGCCCCCAGCCTGTCCTTCTTGGCCTGGAACTCGCCGAACCTCCGCATGTACGGGCTTTCCGGGCCGGCGTGGACGAGCCCCTGCAGGCCCACGTCCTTGTACGTCCACAGCGACCAGCCGGCGTCGTGGACGTCGTAGATGTCGAGCTGGTCGCGCAGGATCTGGTAGCGCTGGGCGTCGCGTTCGGGATCGCCGGTGTAGACGGGCCCGAACTCGCCGACCCAGATGGGGGTGCCGGTCCGGCGCTGGTACCGGGTGCGTTCGAGGAAGGTCTGCTCCAGCTGGCCGCGGTCGACCCAGACGCCCTCGGTGCGCCCCGGATAGGGCCCGCCGTGGACGAAACCCGCGAGCGCGTAGTCGTGGCAGGTGTAGACCGCGTTCTCGGCCGGCTCCCCGAACATGTCGAACCGGGTCGAGTAGGTGTTGCCGTCCAGGAAGATCGTGTGGCGCGGGTCGGCCTCGCGGACGGCCTCCACCAGCCGGGCGTAGAACGGGCCGATGATCTCGCCGGTGGGGTCGGCGGGCTCGTTCAGCAGGTTGTGGCCCGCCACCCACGGGTGCCCGGCGTAGCGGTCGGCGATGGCCTGCCACAGGTGGACGAGCCGGTCCTGGAAGTGGGCGTGCTGCCAGAACGCGGGCAGGTGCGCCGGGTTGTCGCTGTGCCAGTGGTGGTTCTGCGCGCCGGGGGCGGCGTGCAGGTCGAGCACGGTGTAGAGGCCGTGCCGGCCGCAGGTGTCGACGAGCCGGTCGAGGTGCCGGAACCCGTCCTCGATGATCTTGAAGGGGGCGAGGTCGTCCTCGAAGTGCCGGTAGTTGAGCGGCACCCGCACGCAGTTGAGGCCGAGCGAGGCGAGGTGGGCCGCGTCGGCGTCGCCGAAGAAGGCGGTGAGCAGGCGGTCGAAGAACCGGTGGTAGCGCTCCTCGCCGAGGACGCCGCGCACCGCCTCGCGCATCAGGGTCTCGGTGGCGGGGTAGCCGGTGATGAAGTTCTCCATGTTCATCCACCCGCCGAGGCCCACGCCGCGCAGGCGCACGGTGGCGCCCGTCCCGTCGGCGAGCGCGCTGCCGGCCACGCGGAGGAACCGGTCGTCGTCGGTCATGAACACTCCATTTCTCGGATCTGCCGGAGGGCTACTTGCCGAATCCCGCGGTCAGGCCGCTCACCAGGCGGCGGCGGCCGAGCGCGTAGAACAGGAACACCGGCAGCACCGACAGCGTCATCGCCGCCATCAGGGCCGGGACGTTGGAGGTGTACTGGCCCTGCAGGCTCCACAGGCCCATCGTGAGCACCCGCTGGTCCTGCGACTGGGTGAGGACCAGCGGGAAGAGGAATCCGTTCCAGGCGTTGACGGCGACGTAGATCCCGACGGTGACCAGGCCGGGACGGCTCAGCGGGATCACCAGGGTGCGCAGCGTCCGGGCGGGGCCGCCGCCGTCCAGCTCCATCGCCTCGTACAGCTCCTCGGGGATGTCGCGCAGCGTGCTGGTCAGGACGAGCACCGACATCGGCAGCAGGAACGCCACGGTCGGCACCACGATCCCGGTCAGCGAGTCGTACAGCCGCATCCGGGTGATGATCAGGTACACCGGGACGATCACCGCCTGCGCCGGGATGGCCAGGCCGAGCAGCAGCAGCGAGAAGCCCGCGCGCAGCAGCCGGCCCCTGCCGCGCACGATGGCGTACGCGGCGGGCAGCGCCAGGACCAGCACCAGCGTGACCGAGGCCGCGGTCACGACGGCCGTGTTGAGCAGGTACCGCTCGAAGCCGCTGTCGAAGACGGTGGCGTAGTTGTCCAGGGTGGGGGAGGTGGGCGGGGACAGCGCGCCGTCGGTCAGGTAGTCCTCGCGCGTCCGCAGGCTCACCGCGACCAGGTAGTAGAGCGGCAGCGCCACGACCACCAGCCACATCAGGGCGCCGAGGGCGGCGAGGGGGTTGGCGCGGCGCGGCGGCCGCGCCCGCCGCCGCGGCGGGGGCGCGGCCGCGTGGCGTGGGGAGGCGGTCACCCGGTCGAGGGAGGCGGTCACAGTCCCTCCCTTGTGCTGCGCATGCGGGAGTAGCCCGTCGCGCGGACGATGACGACCGACAGCGTGGTGCCGACCGCGACCAGCAGGACGGCCAGGACGCCGGCGTAGCCCATCTCGAAGCCGGAGAACCCGGTGAGGTACATGTGCAGCGGCAGCACGCGGGTCGAGGTGCCGGGCCCGCCCCCGGTCATCAGCAGGATGGTCTCGAAGTAGGTGAAGGATCCGACGAGGATCATCACCGTGGACGAGACGACGGTGTGGCGCAGCTGCGGAAGGGTGATCGACAGGAACTGCCGGACCCGGCCGGCGCCGTCGATCGCCGCCGCGTCGTACAGCGCCGCCGGGATCTGCCGGGTCGCCGCCTGGTAGAGCAGCGCGTGATACGGGACGAACTGCCAGGACACCACCAGCACCACGGCCGCCAGGGCGCGCGACGGTTCGCCGAGGATGTTGCCGTCGCGGGCGGCCAGCAGCGGCCCGACCAGGTCGGCGAGGCCGAAGTTGGGGTCCAGCAGCGCCTGCCAGAGCAGTGCGACCGCGGCGTTCGACAGCAGCAGCGGCACGAAGAACACCGCGCTGAGCGCCGCCCGGCCCCGGCCGCGGCCGGCCGCCCAGACCCCGAGCAGCAGGCTGATCGGGGTCTGCACGCACCAGGCCGCCACGGTCAGGATCAGCGACAGCCGCAGCGAGCCGGGCAGCGTGGCGTCGTCGGCCAGCCGGGCCCAGTTGGCGGTGCCCGCCCACTGCGGGGTGCCGAGCCCGTTCCAGGTCGTGAAGCTGAGGTAGCCGACCAGCACCATGGGCGCCACCGCGAAGGCCGCGAAGTAGACGATCGCGGGGGCGGCCCACAGCGCTCCGGGACGCTCGGTCATTTCACCTTGTCCATGGCGGCGGTGAACTCTTCAGGGCCGATCTGCCTGAGGAAGAACTTCTGCAGGTTGGTGAGGAGGGCCTGGGACACCGACGGGGTGAGCGCCTGGTCCCAGGACTGGGTGAACTCGGGCGCGGAGCCGACCATCGAGTAGACGAAGGTGGTGTAGTCGGCGTCGGGGCCGCCGCGCAGCTTGGGCTCCAGTCCCTTGACGGCCGGGACCTCACCGACGCTGATCAGTCCCTGGAGGTAGGCGTCGGAGGTCATCGCCTCCTTGAGGAACCGGATCGCGGTCTCCTTGTTCTTGGACGCCGCGCTGACCGAGTAGAAGTTGGTGGGGTTGCCGACGATGTTGCGGGGGTCGCCCGTGCCGCCGGGGACGGAGGGGAAGGCCGTCCAGCCCATCCGCTTCTTCTTGATGAAGTCGGGGTTCTGGCCCAGCTGGGTCGCGTACTCCCAGGAGCCCATGAGGTGCATCGCGGCCTTGCCCTGGGCGAAGAGGGTGGAGGCGCCGCCCACGTCGTAGTCGACGGAGGCGAAGTTGGTGCCGAACGCGCCCCGGTCGACCAGCTGCCGGATCATCGTCAGCGCGCGGACCACCGCCGGATCGCGCCAGGCGCCGGGCGTGCCGTCGGCGATCGCCTTGAACCTGGCCGGGCCGCCGAGCCGGTCCAGCAGGTACTCCAGCCACATCAGCTCGGTCCAGCCCTGCGACCCGGCGAGCGCGAACGGGGTGGTCTTGCGGGCCTTGAAGGTGTCGACCAGCCGCAGCAGCTCCTCCCAGGTCTTGGGCGGCCGCGCGCCGGCGGCGGCGAAGACGTCCTTGTTGTAGAAGAGGACGATCGGCTGCATGCCGCGTTCGGGGACGCCGTAGTAGCGGCCGCCGAGCTGCGCCGTCTTCATCACCACGGGCAGGAACGAGCCGAGCCAGGCCGGGTCCTTGGTGAACTCGGGCGTCAGGTCGGTGACCTGGCGGGCGTCGACGTACTGCTTGAGATGGCCGCCGCCCCAGTTGAAGAAGACGTCGGGCGCGTTGGGGGCGCCCATCGCGACCTGCAGCTTCTGCTTGTAGGGGTCGTTGAGGAAGGTCTCGAGCCGCACCTTGGCGCCGGCCGCCTTGTTGAACGCCGTGACGCCGTCGCGCTCGACCTTGTTGACCGCGTCGCCCTGCAGCGTCCACGCCCGGATCTCACCGCCGGCGCCGCCGCCTGCCGGTCCGGAGGTCCCGCACGCCGCCGCCCCGGCCGACACCGCCAGCGCGGCGGCCGCGGCCAGCGCGGTGAACCTCGGGCGCGACCGGGCGCCGCGCCGAGCCCTGAACGAAACGTTGAACACCTTTCGCACCTCCCGAGGCGTCGCCCCCGGACCGCCGATGTTCTCGAAAAATTGCCGATATGTTTCGGAAAATATGGTCGGACCGAACGCCTGTCAATACGGAGCTGACCCCTTGTTCAGACGCGCGATAGCGCTCGAAATGTTTCGGAGTAGGATGCGACCATCAGGAAGGCGAGGTCCACCTTGACGAACGGGAACCAGCCGGGCCGGGACCGGCGGCGCGTCACGATCACCGCGATCGCGCGGGAGGCGGGCGTGTCGGTGTCGACGGTCTCCAAGGTGCTCAACGGCCGCGCCGACGTGGCCGAAGGCACCCGCAGCCGGGTGGAGGAGCTGCTCGACCGGCACGCCTACCCGCGGACCCGGCGGCGCGGCTCCGATCCCGCCGGGCTGATCGACATCGTCTTCGACGAGCTCGACAGCCCCTGGGCCGTGGAGATCATCCGCGGTGCCGAGGAGGTGGCGCACGCCTCGGGCGTCGGCACCGTCGTCTCGGCCATCCACGCCCGCTCCGAGCCAGCCGATGAGCCCGCCCGCCAGTGGCTGGACAACCTGGAGCGGCGCCGCTCGGAGGGCGTCATCCTCGTCCTGGACGAGCTGACCCCCGACCAGCAGGCCAGGCTCAGTGCCCTCGAGGTGCCCTACGTCGTCATCGACCCGCGCGGCGAGCCCGACCCGGAGGTCCCCTCGATCGGCGCCGCCAACTGGGCCGGCGGGCTGGCCGCCACCCAGCACCTCATCGACCTCGGGCACCGCCGCATCGCGATCATCAGCGGGCCGTCCGGCATGCTGTGCAGCCGGGCCCGGCTCGACGGCTACCGCGGCGCGCTGGAGAGCGCCGGGCTCCCGGCCGACCCCGCGCTGGTCCGGTACGGCGACTTCCACCACGAGAGCGGCTACGTCCAGGCCGGGCTGCTGCTGGAGCTGCCCGACCCGCCCACCGCCGTCTTCGCCGGCTCCGACCAGCAGGCCTACGGCGCGTGCGAGGCGGCACGCGAGCGCGGCCTGCGCATCCCGCAGGACCTCAGCATCGTCGGGTTCGACGACCTGTCGGTGTCGCGCTGGTTCTCCCCGCCGCTGACGACCGTCCGGCAGCCGCTCGCCGAGATGGGCTCGCTGGCCGCCCGGACGCTGTTCCGGCTGGCCCGCGGCGAGACGCTGGAGACACGGCGGGTGGAGCTGGCGACCGAACTGGTCCTGCGCGAGAGCACCGCGCCCCCCGCCCGGCGCGACACCCCCTAAGGGCGTGTCTCGAAGCGCCCCAGGTGCCGCGCGAGCGCGCTACCTGGCCGGTGGTGCGATGCCGAAGGCGAGCGTCACCGGGCAGATCGCGAAGCGATGTCGCGCTCGCACCAGGCCCGGTCAGGGTGCGAGCCGCCAGGCGAGTGCCCTGGGCCGGGACTGCGAGAACACAGCCCGGCCGGTGCCGTCCAGCCCGGCGACCAGGTCGTCCAGCGTGGGGCCGAGCGGTGCGTCCAGGGTGACCAGGGCGTGCTCGTCGCCGCGGGTCGGCCCCTGGTTGATGATCGCGACCGGGATCGACAGCCCGCTGGCGTGCCGGACGAACCGGAAGCCCGACATCACGGTCAGCGAGGAGCCCAGCACCAGCAGCGTCCCGGCCCGCTCGGTCAGCGCGAAGCACTCCCGCACGCGCGGCGCCGGCACGTTCTCCCCGAAGAAGATCACATCGGGCTTGAGGATCCCGCCGCAGCGCTCGCAGTCCACGATCCGGAACGCGGCGATCTCCTCGTCGCTCAGCGCCGCGTCGCCGTCGGGGTTGACGGCGGACGCCTCGGCCCGCCAGCCCGGATTGGCCGCGTCCAGCCGGTCGTGCAGGTCGTCGCGCGGGGAGCGGCGCCCGCAGCCCAGGCACAGCACGCGGTCGAGGCCGCCGTGCAGCTCGATCACCCCGTCCGCCCCGGCGGCCTGGTGCAGCCCGTCGACGTTCTGGGTGATGATCCCCGCGACCAGCCCGCGGCGCTGCAACTCGGCCACCGCGCGGTGACCGGCGTTGGGCTCGGCGCGGGTGATGTGCCGCCAGCCCAGATGGCCGCGCGCCCAGTACCTCCGGCGGGCGGCGGCGCCGCCCGTGAACGCCTGGTACGTCATCGGCCGGGCCTGCCTCCGGCGCCCGGTCTCGCCGCGGTAGTCGGGGATGCCGGACTCGGTGGACAGTCCGGCCCCGCTCAGGACCACCAGGTCGCCGTCCGCGACCAGATCGGCCAGCATCTCGCGCCGGCGGGCCGCCGTAACCGGCATCGCGTCTTCCACCCTTACATGGTGCCCGACGGCGGGCCGTCCCGTTACCGGCGCGTCGGCGGCGAGGTGTCATCGCATGTGAGGGGGTATGCAGCAGCCGACAACCGGAACCTGCCGGCGCGGAGGGGATGACATGGCGGTGCCGCCGGAGGGCGCCCGGTGAGCGGGCCGCTCGTGGCCGCCGTCACGGGCGCCGATCTCGGGGCCGCGCGGACGCAGATGGCGCTCTCGCTGGGCTGGCACATCGTCCTGGCCTGCCTGGGCGTGGGCATGCCGGCCATCACCCTGATCGCCGAATGGCGCGGGCACCGCACCGGGGACGACCACTGCAGGCTGCTGGCCCGGCGCTGGGGCCGGGCGATGGGCGTGCTGTTCGCCGTCGGCGCGGTGTCCGGGACGATCCTGTCGTTCGAGATGGGATTGCTGTGGCCGGGCCTGATGGGCGTCTACGGCGAGGTCATCGGGCTGCCGTTCTCGCTGGAGGGCATCGCGTTCTTCATCGAGGCGATCTTCCTGGGCGTCTACCTGTACGCCTGGGACCGGCTGCCGCCCGTTCGGCACATGCTGACCGGGATCCCGATCGTGGTCGCGGGTGTGGCCAGCGCGTTCTTCGTCGTGACCGCCAACGCCTGGATGCAGCAGCCGACCGGTTTCGACACCGCGGGCGGGCGGATCGTCGCGGTCGACCCGTGGGCGGCGATGTTCAACCCGGCCACCCCGCCGCAGACCGTGCACATGATCCTCGCCGCGTTCATGGTGGCGGGGTTCGCCATGGCGAGCGTGTACGCGGTGGCGATGCTGCGCGGGCGGCGGGACCGCTACCACCGGCTGGGGTTCCTCATCCCGTTCACCGTCGCGGCCGTCATCACCCCTGTGCAGATCGGTGTGGGGGACTGGGCCGCGCACTTCGTCGCCGACAACCAGCCGGTCAAGCTCGCCGCCATGGAGGGGGTCTTCCAGACCGAGCGCGGCGTGCCGCTGCACCTGGGCGGCATCGCCGTCGACGGCGAACTGCGGTACGCGCTGGAGATCCCCGACGGGCTGTCGCTGCTCGCGCACTGGAATCCCGACGCCGAGATCGCCGGCCTGGACCAGGTGCCCGAGGGGGACCGGCCGCCGGTCAACGTCGTGCACTGGGCGTTCCAGATCATGGTGGCGATGGGGCTCGCGCTGCTGGCCCTGGCGGCCTGGGCGGCGTTCTGCTGGTGGCGGCGCCGCGACCTGCCCCGCACGCCGTGGTTCCTGCGGGCGGCGGCGCTGTCGGGCGTGGCCGCGGTGCTGGCGCTGGAGGCGGGCTGGGTGGTGACCGAGGTCGGCCGGCAGCCCTGGATCGTGTACGGCGTCATGCGCACGTCCGAGGCCGTCAACCCCGCGCCCGGCCTCGTCTGGGGGTTCGTGCTGGTCAGCGCCGTGTACGTGGTGCTGACCGCGGCGTCGGTGTACGTGCTGCGGCGCATGGCCCGGGACCGGCCGGTGCCGGTCGCCCCGCAGGAACGCGACGTCACCGGCTTCAAGGTGGTCTGAGCCGATGCCGCTGCCGGAGATCATGCTGGTCGTGCTGTGGATCGGCCTGACCGCGTACGTGCTGTTCGGCGGCGCGGACTTCGGCGGCGGGGTGTGGGACCTGCTGGCCGGCGGCACCGAGCGGGGGCGGCCGCGGCGGGCGCTGGTGGAGCACTCGATCGGACCGGTGTGGGAGACCAACCACGTCTGGCTGATCTTCGTGATCGTGGTGACCTGGACCGGGGTGCCGCCGGTCTTCGCCGCGATCGCCTCGACGCTCTACATCCCGCTGACGCTGGTGGCGCTGGGCATCATCGCGCGCGGGGCGGCGTTCGCGTTCCGCAAAGCCAGCACTGAGGTGTGGCAGCAGCGCCTGTTCGGTGCCACGTTCGCGTTCTCGTCGCTGGTCACCCCGTTCTTCCTGGGGACGGTGGCGGGCGCGATCGCCTCCGGCCGGGTGCCGCCGGGGATCGCCGCGGGCGATCTGGTCACCAGCTGGGTCAACCCGACCTCGGTCGTCAGCGGCGCGCTGGCGGTCGGCACGGCCGCGTACCTGGCGGCGGTCTTCCTGACCCGGGACGCCGAACGCGGCGGTGCCACGGCGCTGGCGGAGGAGTTCCGGCACCGTGCCCTGGCCGCGGGCGCGGTGGTCGGGGTGCTGTCGGCGGCCGGGCTGGCGGTGCTGCACGCCGACGCGCCGCGCCTGTTCACCGAGCTGACCTCGGGGCGCGGGCTGCCGCTGCTGGCGGTGTCGATCGTGGCCGGGCTCGCGTCGCTGGCGCTGCTGTGGCGGCGCGCGTACGTGGCGGTGCGGGTCACCGCCGCGCTCGCCGTCGCGGGCCTGCTGTGGGGATGGGGCGTCAGCCAGTACCCCGACCTGCTCCCGGGCGTGCGGCTCGACGACGCCGCGGCGACCGACAGCGTGCTGTCCGCCAGCCTCGGCGCGCTGGCCGTGGGCGCGCTGCTGCTCCTGCCCTCCCTGTGGTGGCTCTACTCGACCTTCCAGCGGGACCACCGCGCCTGAGCCCGGTAGGCTGTGTTTCCTGTGTTCATCTCACCTTCTCACTCGGCTTCCCGCGTCGGCAGGCTGCGCGCCGCGGGGTGCGTCTTCGCCGAGGACGAGGCGCGGCTGATCGAGTCCACCGCCCGCACGCCCGGCGAGGCCGAGGCCATGGTGGAACGCCGCGCCGCCGGGCTCCCCCTGGAACACGTCCTCGGCTGGGCCGAGTTCCGCGGCCTGCGGGTGGCCGTCGAGCCCGGGGTGTTCGTGCCGCGCCGCCGAACCGAGTTCCTGGTCGCGCAGGCCGTCGAGCCCGTGCGCGCGGCGGCCCGGCCGCCGGGCGCGGTCGTCGACCTGTGCTGCGGCTCGGGCGCGGTGGGCGCGGCGCTGGCCGCCGCCCTCGGCCCGGTCGAGCTGCACGCCGCCGACATCGAGCCCGCCGCGGTCCGCTGCGCCCGCCGCAACCTCGCCGGGGTCGGCGGCCGGGTGTACGAGGGCGACCTCTACGCCCCCCTCCCGGACGGGTTGCGCGGCCGCGTCGGCCTC
Organism: Actinomadura vinacea; assembly: GCF_039532545.1. Lineage (NCBI taxonomy): Bacteria > Bacillati > Actinomycetota > Actinomycetes > Streptosporangiales > Thermomonosporaceae > Actinomadura > Actinomadura vinacea. Next base: position 92,761 of record NZ_BAAARW010000037.1, read on the forward strand.
CTGACGGCCAACGTGCCCTACGTCCCGACCGGCGAGGTCGCGCTGATGCCCGCCGAGGCCCGGCTGCACGAGCCGAGGGTCGCCCTGGACGGCGGCACGGACGGCCTGGAGGTGGCGCGCCGCGTCACCGCCGGAGCTCCGGACTGGCTGGCGCCGGGCGGCCGGTTGCTGTTCGAGACCAGCGCGCGGCAGGCCGCCGGCGCCGTCGCGGCCGTCGAGGACGCCGGGCTGATCGCGCGGGTCGCCACCTCCGAGGAAATGCACGCGACCGTCGTCATCGCGACCAGGCCGCCCGCCTGAGCCGCCGCCGGACGGACTCCTCGCTGCGCCCTCCCCGCCGAACTCGGCGCCCCCGTCGCTTCGGGGTCAGAGGGTGACCGGCAGCGAGTCCAGGCGCCAGTTGCCCGGATCGGGCGCGCGCAGCTCCTCGACCGAGGAGGCGGCGAGCGCCAGGTCGGGGAAGCGGGCCAGCAGCGACGCCAGCGCGACCTCGGTCTCCACGCGGGCGATCGAGGCGCCGAGGCAGAAGTGCGGACCGTGCGAGAAGCCGAGGTGGCCCGCGGCGCCCCGTTCCTGGACGCGCGTGACGTCGAACCGGTCGGGATCGTCGAACACCCGCGGGTCCCGGTTGGCGGCGGCGATCGACACGGTGACGGCCTCGCCCTTCCTGATCGGGACGCCGCCGATCTCGACGTCCGCGCCGGCGAAGCGGGGGATCGACAGCAGTGCGGGCCCGCACCACCGCATGATCTCCTCGACCGCGCGGGGCATGAGACCGGGGTCGGCGCGGAGCGCGGCGAGCTGGTCGGGGTGGGTGAGCAGCGCCGCCACGGCGTTGGCCACCAGGTTGACCGGCGTCTGCCCGGCGATGACCAGGTGCCAGATCAGCGTGACCATCTCGGCGTCGGTGAGCTGGTCGGCGTGGCCCGCCTGGATACGGACCAGTTCGGAGATGACATCGTCGCCGAGCTCGGTCCGGCGGTGCGCGACGGCGGCCTTGGCGCCCTCCATGATGCCCGGCAGGGCATCGGCGAACTCGGGTCCCGCGCTCGCCGCGACGGTGCCGCCGTACTCGCGCCAGCGCGGCCGGTCGGCCGCCGGGATGCCGACCAGTTCGCAGATCACGTCGATGGGCAGCGGCCGGGCGAAACGCGGGAGCAGGTCCACCCGGCCGCCGGCGGCGTGCCGGGGCAGGTCGTCCAGGAGCGCGGCGACGAGCGGCTCGATCCGGGGACGGAACGCGGCGGCGCGGCGGGCGGTGAACGCGGGGGACACCAGGCGGCGCAGCCGGGTGTGCTCGGGGCCGTCCATCTCGCCCATCGTCCGCATGTACGGCAGGTACTCCTCGGGCACGTCGGGCCGCATGTAGCTGTCGGCGCGAAGCATGAACCGCGGGTCGCTGAGCATCTCCCGGGCCTCGGCGTGCCGCGTCACCACCCACATCGGGCCGATGTGGGGCAGCGGCAGCCGGGCCACCGCGGAGCGCTCCCGGGCCTGCCCGTAGGCGGTGAAGGGGTCGCGGACGGTCGCGGGGTCGGTGAGGTCGATCTCCGGCACGTCGTGCATGGCTCTCCTCCAGGCGAGAATCAGATGATGCTGTCATCTGGATGGTGACGGTATCCTGCTTCCCGGTGGACGGCAACGCGGCGCAGGACGGGGAGGCGCGATGAGTTTCGCGGTGCGGCCGGGTCGAACCCGTAGAAGAGCCGGACGAGCGGAACGGGGGCAGACCATGGCGCAGCAGGAACAGGCGGGCACGGCCGCCACGTTGGACAAGCGGTTCACGGCGACGCTGGTCACCAGCCCGAACCCGGGCGGCTGGACCTACGTCGTGATGCCCGGCTCCGCCGAGTACTTCGGTACCCGCGGGCTGGTCAAGGTGCGCGGGACGGTCGACGGGCACCCGTTCCGCGGCTCGTTCATGGCGCTGGGCGACGGCACGCACAAGCTGCCGGTCAAGGCCGACGTGCGGCGCGCGATCGGGAAGGGCACCGGCGACACCGTCACCGTCCACCTCGCCGAGCGGCTCTCCTGACCGGTCAGGCGCGGTGGATCAGGATGTCGCCGTAGGCGGTGCGCGCCCGCACCTCGACCGTCTCCTCCGCGCCGGAGGGAGCGGCGGCGGCGTCCAGGGCGGTCCTGACCTCGCCGTACGCGGAGACCGCGTCCAGCCAGGCGGCGGTGCCCGCGCGGACGCCGACCTCCAGTTCGCCGCCGGCGGTCTCCATGACGATCGATCCGCGCACCACCTCGCCGACCCGGATCCGGCCGTAGGCGGTCTGCGCGGCCAGGCCGGCCAGCGCCCGGTCGACGGAGATGTCGCCGTAGGCGGTCTTGACCCGCAGGTCGCCGCCCGCCGTGCCGATCGTGACGCCGCCGTTGGACGACTTGACCACCGCCGTGCCCTCGATCCCGCCGATCCGGATCTCGCCGTTGGCGGTGGTGACGTCGCAGGGGCCGCCGAGGGCGTCGGCCGCGACGTCGCCGGAGGAGGTGTTCAGCCGGGACGCGCCGAGCCGTCCCCGGCAGCGCAGGTCGGCCGAGTCGGTGCGGACGTCGACGCGGGACCCGGACGGCAGCCGCAGGACCAGGCCGACCGCCCCGCCGAGCCCGAAGAACCAGCGGGCCCGCGACTTGGGCGACCGGACCGACAGCGCGCCGTTGGCGTACTCGACCCGGGTCTGCGCGGCTGCCTCCACGTCGGCGTCGCGGCCCTCGTCGCCGGGGCGCACCTCCACGACGGTGTCGGCGCGGTCGCTCGCCTCGATCAGCACGTCACCGTAGGAGAGGTGCACGGAGGCCAGGATCGGTTCCGGGGTGTCGAAGACGGGCATCGGTCAGCGCACCCAGCCGGTGTAGCGCTGCCCGTAGCCCGGGCCGCGGGTGTGGCCGGACGCCTGCCGGCCGCGGTCGCGGCCGGCCGGTTCGACCGCGGCGGTCACGGCGCGGACGAGCCAGGCGTTGACCGACAGCCCGTCCCGGGCCGCGGCCTCCTCGATGCGCGGCTTGAGGTGGTCGGGGACGCGCAGGGTGATGCGCGAGGTGCCGCCGTCGTCGGCCTCCGGCGCGGGCGGGGGAGCGGGGCGGGGCGGCGCGTCCGCGGCGGCGGGGGCGGGGGCGGCCGCGTCCGCGTCCCCGGCGGGCGGACCGCCGGGCGGGGGCGTCACGACGAAGCCGGGGTCCAGCCCGCGCAGGCGCACCTCCACCGAGCCGGGCGCCAGCTCCCGGGTGATCTCGTCCGTGGCGTCCGACAGCGCCTTGAGGAGCGCGAGCCGGGCCGCCGACTCCAGCGGCGCGGTCAGCCGCCCGGCGAGGTCGCGGACGTCCTGCCCGCCGGTCGCCGCGGCGATCTCGAGCTCGCGGCGGAGATGGTCGACGTACGGCGTGAGATCCATGACGCCATTATGGCGTCACCGGCCGTGGCGGCGTGTTCGTGCCGGCCGCGCGGCCCTGACGGGCCGCGCCCGCCGCTCCGTCGGGAAGCGGCGGGCGCGGTGGCCGGGACATCCGGCGATCAGCAGCCCATCGTCCAGGAGCATTCCAGGTCGGGGCCGGTCGCGGGGGCCTGGCGCGGGGTGACGGCGCGCTCGGCCGCCTCGGGCCCGCCGGCCAGCCGCACGGCGATCTTGTCCTCGATGTCCTTGGGCGCCCCGCCGGCGTAGCCGTTGAGGACGACCGAGAAGATCAGCTGCCGTCCCGAAGGGTCGCGCACGTAGCCCGACAGCCCCGTCACGCCCGTCAGCGTGCCGGTCTTGGCGTGCACGTTCCCGGCCGCCGGGGTGCCCGCCATCCGGCTCGCCAGCGTCCCGCCGACCATCGGATCGGGATCGCCCGCGATCGGCAGCGCCTGGTACCAGGCCGGGAACCAGCTCTTGGACCGCGCCTTCGCCAGCAGGGCCGCGATGTCGCGCGGCGTGGTCCGGTTGGAACGGGAGAGGCCGGAGCCGTCGGTCAGCTCGAGCCGCTCCGCGGAGACGCCCTGGCCCGCCAGGTACTTCTCGATGACCGGGAGCCCGGCCTGCCAGCTGCCCTCGCCCTTGGCCTTGCGCCCGATCGCCTTCACCAGGATCTCGGCGATGGTGTTGTTGCTCAGCTTGAGGAACGGGGCCGTCAGCCGCGAGAGCGGCATCGAGTCGCGGCCCGCCAGCGCGGCGACCCCGGACGGCGTCCGGCCGGGCGAGGTCGTCCCGGCGACCTTGACGCCGTGCCTGCGCAGCGCGTCCCGGAAGACGTCGGCGGCGTACAGCGCGGGCTCCTCGACCGTGCGCAGGTTCTCCACCGGCTTGCCGCCGCTCGGGTACGAGCCCGACACCACGACGGTGTTGGCCCCGCCGGGGCGGTCCACCGCCAGCGTGGAGGCCGAGCCCGCCGCGCCCGTGGTGGCCCGGTTGTCGATCTTCACCACGTCGGTGGGCGGGTCCAGCGCCACCTTGACCGGCTCGCCCGCCGCGCCCGGGGCGACCGTCACCTTGATCGAGCCGGCGTTGAACCGGTCGTCGGGCGAGATGGTCAGCGCGGAGATCTGGGCGGCGTAGGCGAAGGGGAGGTCCCCGGCGGCCCAGCCGGGCGCGGTGCGCCGCGCGTCGAACCAGGTGTCGTCGGCGATCAGGTCCCCGGTGACCCGCGTGACGCCGCGCCCGGCGACCTGGGCGGCCAGCCGGTCGTAGTCGGCGGCGCGCATGGTCGCGTCGCCGGTGCCCTTCAGGTAGAGGTCCCCCTTCACCGTGCCGCCCGCCGGCTTCGCCGCGTAGACCCGGGTGCGGAACCGGTACCCCGGCCCCAGCAGCGCCAGGGCCGCGGCGGAGGTGTGGAGCTTCTGGTTGGAGGCGGGCATCAGCGCTGTCTCGGGGGTGCGCTCGTACTGGATCCGGCCGGTCTTGGCGTCCCGTACCAGCGCGCCGACCCGGGCGCCCTTGAGCCGCTCGTCGGCCAGGATGGCGTCCAGGTCGGTCTTCAGGTCGGCTGCCTGCGCGGCGGTGGAGACGGCCACCTTCGAGTCGGCGGCGGGAGCGAACGCGGCCACGGCGATCGTTGCCGCGGCCGCCAGTGTGGCGAGCGCGCTGCCCGCCGATCGACGCATGAGCATGACCGACGACTGTAGGGGCACCGTGCGCCCGCGCGAGGGACTTGGCGAAAAGTCCTATCCGCACTCGTGGCGGGCGGTCTCGTGGCGGACCCCGTCACGCGCCGGCGCCGGGCGGGGACGCAGCGACACGATCTCCGCGACGACCGACAGCGCGATCTCGGGGGCCGTGCGGGCGCCGATGTCCAGCCCTGCGGGCGTGCGGACCCGTTCGGCGCCCTCGATCCCCGCCGTCACCGCCGCGCCCCGCGCACGGCTCGCGATGAGCCCGACGTACGGGATCCCCGCCCGCAGCGCCGCGGTGAGCGGCGGCTCCTCGTCGCGGCCGTGCGTGGCGACGACGACCGCCGCGGCATCGGCGAGGACGGGCGCCGCGCAGTCCCCGGCGGGGCGCACGTCGTAGCCGGCCGCCGCGCCGACCCCGGCCAGGGCGCCGGCGACAGGCCCGTCCCCGAACACCTGGATCAGCGCGGGCGGGAGCACCGCCTCCAGGAACAGGTCGAGCGTTCCGCCGGACAGGCAGGGGTTGCTGACCGTCACCAGGCCCTCCCCGCCGGGCTCCTCCGGGCCGGGCGTGATGCGCAGCAGCGTCGACTCGCCCGATTCCAGCAGCCGCATCGCCTGGGCGCGCACGGTCGAGGCCGCGCAGGTGCCGCCGACGAAGCCCTCCAGCGTCCCATCGGCCAGGACAAGCGCGCGGTCGCCCGTTTTGGCGCTGGTGGGACGTTCCGTGCGCACGACCGTCGCCAGCACGAACGGCGTCCGCTCGGTGCGCAGCCGCTCCGCCCGCACCGCCAGTCCCGCGCTCATGGGATCGCCAGATCCTTGCCGGTGCCCGGGTCCACGTCCACGACGGCGATGTACGCGCCGAACGGATAGGTGAGGTTCGGCGGGTTGTAGACGGTGGTCGCGTCGAGATGCCCCTCCACGCCCTCGGGCAGCTCGACGCTGCCGTGCGCGGCCATCGCGATCTCCTGCAGCGTGGCACCCGCCGACGGGTCGCCGCGCACCGACCAGCGGCCGGGCGTCCAGTCCAGGTCCTCGGGGGAGGCTTCCAGCATCGCCCCGGCCACGATCCGGGCGCGCTCGCGGACCTTGCGCGCCACGACCGCGGCGGCCGCGCCCGACACCGGCGTCGAACGGGACCCGTAGGTGCCCAGCCCGAACGGGGTCTGGTCGGTGTCGCCGTGCACCACCTCCACGTCGTCCACCGGGATGCCGAGCTCGTGCGCCACGATCTGCGCGAACGTCGTCTCGTGCCCCTGCCCCTGCGTCTGCACGGAGATGCGCAGCACCGCCTTGCCGGTCGGGTGGACGCGGAGCTCGGCGCCGTCGGCCATGCCGAGCCCGAGGATGTCCATGTGCTTGCGCGGCCCGGCGCCGACGGCCTCGGTGAAGAAGCTGATCCCGACGCCCATCAGCGGCCCGGACCCCGCGCGGCGGCGCTCGGCCTGCTCGGCGCGCAGCCCGTCGTACCCGGCGATGTCCATCGCCTTGCGCAGAGCGCGCGGGTAGTCGCCCGAGTCGTACTCCCAGCCGGTGGCGGAGGCGTAGGGGAACTGCTCGGGCCGCAGCAGGTTGCGCAGCCGCAGCTCGGCCGGGTCCAGGTCCAGCTCCGCCGCCAGCACGTCGATCATCCGCTCGACCAGGTAGGCGGCCTCGGTGATCCGGAACGAGCAGGCGTAGGCCACCCCGCCCGGCGCCTTGTTGGTGTAGACGCCGGTGACGGCGCAGTGCGCGGCCTCGATGTCGTACGACCCGGTGAACACGTGGAAGAACCCGGCGGGGAACTTGGTCGGCTGCGCGGTGCCGTTGAACGCGCCGTGGTCGGCGAGCACCTTCACCCGCAGGCCGCGGATCCGCCCGTCCCGGGTCGCGGCGATCTCGCCCCGCATGTGGTAGTCCCGGGGCGAACGAGGTGGTCATCAGGTTCTCGGAGCGGTCCTCCATCCACTTCACCGGACGGCCCGTCACGATCGACCCGACGATCGCGCACACGTAGCCCGGGTAGATCCCGACCTTGTTGCCGAAGCCGCCTCCGATGTCGGGGGGAGACCACCCGGATCTTGTGCTCGGGCAGCCCCGCGACCAGCGCGTACACGGTGCGGTGGGCGTGCGGGGCCTGGGTGGTGGTCCACACGGTGAGCTTGCCGGTGACCTTGTCCATGTCCGCGACGATCCCGCAGGTCTCCAGCGGCGCCGGATGCACCCGCGGGTACAGCACGTCCTGGGCGACCACCACGTCCGATTCGGCGAAGACGCGGTCGGCGTGGCCGGCGTCCCCGGCCTCCCAGTCGAAGATGCGGTTGCCGGTGCGGCCCTCCAGGTCGTCGCGGATGACCGGCGCGTCCTCGTCCAGCGCCTTGCGCGCGTCGACGACCGGAGGCAGCGCCTCGTAGTCGACGTCGATGAGCTCCAGCGCGTCGCGGGCGGCGTAGTGGCTCTCGGCCACGACGAACGCGACCTCCTGCCCCTGGAAGCGCACCTTGTCGGTGGCGAGCACGGCCTGCACGCCGCCGGACAGCGTCGGCATCCACGCCAGGTCGAGCTCCGCCAGGGCCGCGCCTGTGATCACTGCCCTGACCTGCGGATGCGCCTCGGCGGCCGTGGTGTCGACCGACAGCAGCCGGGCGTGCGCGTGCGGGCTGCGCAGCACCGCGCCGAACAGCGTCCCGGGCAGCCTGATGTCGTCGACGTAGGTGCCCTTGCCGCGGATGAAGCGGGCGTCCTCCTTGCGGTGCACGCGGCCGAACCCGTTGCGGGTCTCCTCCGTCGCGGTCATGGCGTCACGTCCTCGGTCTCGGCCGTCTCGGCCGGCCGCCCGGCGGGATGCTCGGCGGCCCAGCGGACGGAGCGCACGATGTTCTCGTAGCCGGTGCACCGGCAGATCTGCCCGGAGAGGGCCTCGCGGATCTCGGCCTCGGACGGGTCGGGCCGCCGGTCCAGCAGCCGGCGGGAGGTCATCAGCATCCCCGGGGTGCAGAACCCGCACTGCAGCCCGTGGCACTCGGAGAAGCCCTTCTGGACGGGGTCCAGCTCGCCGTCGCGCTCCAGGCCCTCGACCGTCCGGACCTCCTTGCCGGCCGCCATCACCGCCAGGACCGTGCACGACTTGACCGGGACCCGGTCGAGCCAGACCACGCACGCGCCGCAGTTGGAGGTGTCGCAGCCCCAGTGCGTCCCGGTCAGGTCCAGCTCGTCCCGCAGGAAGTGGACCAGCAGCAGCCTGGGCTCCACGTCCCGGGTATGGGCCTCCCCGTTCACCGTCACCGTGATCTTCATGTCCGGCACCTCTCGTAGGCGCGGCGCAGCGCGCGCGTGGTCAGCTCACCGGCCAGATGCCGCTTGTAGTCGGCCGGGCCGCGCTGGTCGGACCCGGGGTCGCAGTTCTCGGCGGCCACCCGCCCGGCTTCGCGGAACAGCTCCGGCGACGGCTCGGCGCCGCGCAGCACGTCCTCGGCCTCGGCGGCGACGAAATGCGCGGCGCGGACCGCCGTGAGCCCGATCCCGGCCTCGGCGATCCGCCCGGCGGCGTCCAGCCGCAGCGCGGCCCCGGCGGCGGCGAGCGGCCAGTCCCCGACTCCGCTCGACCTTCTCGTACGCGCTGGAGCCTCCCGGCCGGATCGGGACGCGCAGCTCGGTGAGCAGCTCGCCCGGCTCCACGACCGTCTCGTACGGGCCGGTGTGGAACTCCCGGATCGGCACCGTCCGCTCCCCGTCCGGCCCGCGGATCACCGCCAGCGCCCGCAGCGCCCCGAACGCCGCCGACAGGTCCTCGGACGGATCGGCCTGGCACAGCGAGCCGCCGACGGTGCCGCGGTTGCGCACCACCGGGTCGGCGATCACGCGTTCGGCGTCGTGCAGGATCGGGAAGTGCTCGCCCGCCGCGGCCGAGTCGAGCAGCTCCGCGTGCCGCACCATGGCGCCCACACGCAGCGTGTCGCCCTCGATCCCGATGCGGGACAGCTCCGCGACGTCGTTGATGTCCACCAGCGCCTCGGGCTCGGCCAGCCGCAGCTTCATCATGGGGATCAGGCTGTGGCCCCCGGCGACCACCCGGGCCTCGGGGCCGTGCCGCGCCAGCAGCGCCAGCGCCTCCTCGACGGTGGCCGCCCGCTCGTACTCGAAACTCGCCGGAACCTGCATGCCGCCCCCTCGGGGTGGGATCGGGGCCGTGATGATCGAGCTTTGTCGATCGGGATTGTCGCCCGGCCGGAGGCGGCCACAACGGGCGGATAAGCGAAGGGTTAACCCGGGCCGTTCCGGCGATCACACTGGCGGGCATGACCCTCACCCAGCTGGGCGCGTTCGTCCTGGTCGCCAGGCTCGGATCGGTGACGCGGGCGGCGCGGGCGCTGAACGTGAGCGAGCCCGCGGTGTCCCAGGCGCTGGCCGCGCTCCGGCAGCACCTGGGGGACCGGCTGATCGTCCGCGGGCCCGGCGGGATGACGCTGACCGAGGGCGGCGCCCGGCTGCTGCCGATCGCCTCCCAGATGGTGGTGCTCGGCGCCGACGCCGAGGGCGCCGTCCGCGCGGCGCGCGGCGCCCCCGAGTCGCTGCGCGTGGTCGCCACCGCCGAGGTCGCCGAGTTCGTCGCCGCCCCGCTGCTGGACGCGTTCACCCGGCGCACCCCGCGCGAGGTCGAGGGCGGCGCCGGGGTGGGCGCGGGGAGCGAGATGCCCGTCCTGCTCCACAACCGGCTCGCCGACGTCGCGCTCGGCCCCTACCTCGGGGACGAGCCCGGCCTGGTCAGCGAGCCGGTCTTCCGGGCCAGGCTGGTCGCCGTCGGCACCGTGCCCGTCCCGCGCCCGGTGTGGCTGGTCGACCCGTCCGGCGCCGACCCCGGGAGCGAGACCAGCGCGCTGCTGCGCCGGCTCAGGGTGCCCGAGGAGCGGATCCGCGTCTACCCCAACCAGACCGCCGCCTGGGCCGCCGCCGCGGACGGCGGCGGCCTGGCGATCGCGCTGGCGCACCTGGTCGCGCCCCGCGTCCAGCGCGGCGAACTGCGGGTCGTCGGCACCCCGGTCACGCCCGCGGAGATCCGCTGGCACGCCACGACCCTGGCGCCCGAGCGCAGGCCGCCGCTGGCCGGGGCGTTCCGGCGCTTCCTGGGCACCGCCGACGCGCTGCACCTGATGCGCACACCGGGCTCGGGCGTCCCGCCGTCCCGCTTCCGGCCGCCGGTGTATGTGACCATCTGGAGCTGACCGTGCCTGGGCGAGCGCGACATCGCTTCGCGACCTGGCCGGTGAGGCTCGCCTCCGGCATCGCCCCACCGGCCGGGTAACGCGCTCGCGCGTTTACGCCTGCCCGCGGATGCGCGCCGGCCGCAGGGCCCGCTTCATGCTCCGCTCTGCCAGACCGCGACGTAGTCGACGACCATGGGCCGCCCCGACACCGTTGCCTCGGTCGGCGTGCCGTGCCCGGCGACGCCGTTGGGGAACGCGCCGCCCATCGCCACGTTGAGCAGCAGGAAGTAACCGGCGTGGCCGGTCATGTTGTTCCACGTCGTCGCGTCGAACCTCGCCTGCGAGATGCTGTGGAACTGCTGGCCGTCCACATACCAGCGCAACTGGTTCGGTGACACGCTCCGGTCCCATTCGAACCGGTAGGTGTGCATCCCCGACTGGCAGGACGCGCCCGGGCAGGCGCGGCTGGCGCCGATGCCGTTGCTCTCGTTGCACGGGCCGCCCGGGTTGGTGCCGCAGTGCAGCACGCCCCAGACCGAGTTGATCCCGTTGACGTTCTCCATGATGTCGAACTCGCCGATCGCGGGCCAGTTCTGGTAGTTGCCCCGGTAGGGGGAGCCCAGCGCCCAGAACGCCGGCCAGTACCCGAGCGCCTGGGCGCCGGTGACGTTCGGCATCTGGACGCGGCCCTCGATCCGGAGGATCCGCCCGTCGGCCGGCTTGAAGTCGGTGCGCCGCGTCTCGATCCGGGACGAGGTCCATTCACCGGACGGGCCCTTCACCGGCGTGATCGTGAGGTTGCCGGAGCCGTCCAGGCGCACGTTGGCGGGGTCGGGGGTGTAGCGCTGGATCTCGCCGGTGCCCCAGTTGGGCGGGCCGCCGGGGTAGCCGTGGCCGGTGCTGATGAGCCAGTTGGCGGAGGACGGCGGCGAGCCCGCGGAGCCTTCGAAGTCGTCGCTCCACACCAGGCTCCAGCCCGGTGGCGGAGGCGGCACGGAGGCGCCGGCGGGGGACAGGGCGGCGGCCGCCACGACCGCCGGGAGCGCGACGATCGCGGTGAGGGCGGCGAGCACCGCGCGCCGCCGGGACTTGCGGTCGGGAGCGATGAGGGCATGCCTCGATGGGCGTGGACGCGGCATAGCGGGGGGCCTTCCACGAAGCCGGTGGATGACGGGGTGGTGGGTCGGCACCAGCGGTTGCCGCACAATGTCACCCCTCCGGACCGGCTTGTCAAGAGATCATCTACTTGAGAGCGCGCTCCCAATTTTCTCGTGATACGCCCAACGTCGGGGGTGCGCGGGCGGCGGCGCGGCACCTGCTGGAACGCGGCCGGCGGCGGGTCGCGACCATCGCCGGCCCGCCCGACATGACGGCGGGCGTTCCTGCCGACCGAGCGGTGATCCGGGAGTCCGGCTGAGCCGGACGCCTCACGCGCCGGCGGCGTGCGATTCGGGGGCGTCGAACCAGTCGCGGCCCGCGGCCCAGTGCCGTACCCAGCCGCCGAAGCCGGGCGCGGCCGTCGTGTGGCCGAAGGGCGCCCCGAAAGGCTGGACTCCGACATCGGTGAACTGCCAGACGTGTCCGCGGTGCCGGCCCGTCACCACCAGCCGCCAGTCCATCGCGCAGCCGTCGGTGCCGAGGTAGAGGGTGCCGTCCTCCACCGCGGCGGCGCTCAGGCGCTCGGCCTCTCCGGCTTCCGGCGCGCCCTCCCAGAGCCAGGGCGCCGTCAGCGGGAAGGGACGGGCGGGGGCGTTGCCCGGCTCGACGGAGTGGTCGAGCCGGACGAGCCCGTAGAACGGCGGGCCGGACGGGCACCCGTCGCCCACGGTGGCGACGAAGCGCCGGAACGGCTCAGGCAGCACGATCGCGTGCCGGGCTTCGAAGGCGCGCACCGCGTCCCAGCCCGCGGGCGGGCCCAGGGGCGCGTCGCCGAACGCCTTCCGCAGCGGGGCCGCCGCTTCGCCGTCGAAGGGATCGGACCGCATGAGGGAAGAGTGGATCACGAGTTCCTCCGGCCGCACAACCTGACGGCGATGACGGTTTTCTCGCCTCCGCCCGGACCGTGCCGGAAACGCCGGACCGGGGCGAGATCGATGTGAAAGCCTGAGATCGTCCGCCCCCCGACACGCGCTGGAGGCCGATGTGAGCAGCGACGACGCCTCGTCTTCCTGGCCCGGAGCCGGCACGGATCCGCCGCGGGACATCGACACGGGCGTTCCGCAGTCGGCCCGGATCTGGAACTACTGGCTGGGCGGCAAGAACAACTATCCCGTCGACCGCGCGGCCGGCGACGAGGTGCTGCGGGTCTACCCGCGGATGCCCGACGCGGCCCGCGCCGCCCGGCACTTCATCGCGCGCGTGGTGCGGCACCTGGTCGCCGAGGCCGGCATCCGGCAGTTCCTGGACGTCGGCACCGGCCTGCCCACCGTCGACAACACCCACGAGATCGCCCAGCGCGCCGCGCCCGAGTGCAAGGTCGTCTATGTCGACAACGACCCGCTGGTGCTGGCGCACGCCCGCGCCCTGCTGACCAGCTCGCCCGAGGGCGTGACCGTGTACGTGGACGCCGACCTGCACGACCCCGAGACGATCCTGCGCGAGGCCGGGCGCACGCTCGACTTCGGCCGTCCCACCGCGCTGATGCTGATGGGCATCCTCGGGCACATCGACCACGACGTCGCGCTGACGATCGTGCCGCGGCTGATGGCCGGGCTCCCCTCGGGCAGTTATCTGGGGATCTACGACTTCACCGACACCGGCGCGGGAGTCAAGGAGGCCGAGCGGCTGTACGAGGAGAGCGGCACGCTCCCGTACCACCCGCGCCCGCTGGAGAAGATCGCGGCGCTGTTCCAGGGGCTGGAGCCGGTGCCGCCCGGCGTGGTCGAGGTGTCCCGCTGGCGGCCGGACCCGTCCCCGCTCCCGCAGACGCCGGTGGACGTGGCCGGAGGCGTGGCACGCAAGCCGTGACTCACGGGCAGCGGCTCTCCAGGAATGCGGCGACGGCGCCGGCGAAGGCGGCGGGATCGTCGTCGTGCGCCCAGTGCCCGCAGCCGGGCAGCTCGCGCAGGACGGTGCCGGGCCTGCGGGCGGCCATCTCCCGTGCCATGCCGGTCGGCAGCACGAAGCTGTCCAGGCCGTGCACGAGCAGGGCGGGGCAGGTGGAGCCGAGCCAGTCGGGCCACCAGTCGCCGATCAGCGCCTCCTGCGACTCCACCATGGCGTCGTGGTCGAACAGGAAGCCCCAGCCGTCGTCGTGTTCGACGGCGCTCTCCAGGAAGTAGGCCGCGTCGGGGACGCCGTGCGCCTCGACCCCGCGGCGCAGCTCGGCCAGGGTCGCGGCGCGCCGGGGCCAGGGACGGACGTCCAGGACGGGATGGGGGATCTCGGGACGCCGGTTGAGCGCACCGCCCTCCTCGTTCACCAGGGCCCGGACGAGGCCGGGGTGGCGCGCCGCGAGCCGGAAGCCGACGACGCCGCCCATCGAGTGGCCGACGACGATCAGCGGGCCGAGACCGAGCTCGCGGGCGAACGCGGCGACGTCCTCGACGTAGGCGTCGGGGCCGTGTTCGGCGGCCCGGTCGCTGTGTCCGTGCCCGCGCAGTTCGAGCGCGATGACGCGGTACCCGGGCGCGAGCGCGGCGGCGAGCGGGGCGAACATCCGGGCCCGGCCGAAGTGCCCGTGCAGGGCCAGGACGGGCGTGCCGGTCCCGCCGAAGTCGATGTACGCGAGCCGCAGCCCGCGTATGTCCGCGTACTGCTCGGCGTGGTTCTCAAGGGCCATGGTCGTTCCTTTCCTCGGCCGGCCGGCGGCGCGTGCCGCGCAGGGCGAGCGCCGTGACGAAGGAGGCGGCGAGCGCGAGCGCGGCGGCCAGCAGCGCGGCGCGGCCGAGCCCTGCCGTGAACGCCTCGCGGGCGGTGGCGGCGAGCCGTTCGCCGTCGGCTCCGCCCAGCCGCCGGGCCGCCGCCATGGCCTCGGAGATCGACTCGGTGGCCAGGGCGCGCGGCTTCGGCGGCAGGGCGCGGGCGGCGGGCGCCAGCCGTCCGGCGAGGTGCCCGGCCGGGACGCCGCCGAGGACGGCGACGCCGAGGCTGCCGCCCAGCTTGAAGGCGGTCTCGTTCAGCGCGGCGGCGGAGCCGGCCCGCTCCGGGCCCGTCGAGGCCATGACGCCGGTACTGGCCGCGGTGACGGTCGCGGCGTTCCCGGCCGCCAGCACGGCCAGCGCGCCACCCCCGCCCACGCGGCCATCGCCCCGGGCAGCTCGTCCGGCGGGAACACGGCGCGCACGATCGCCGGCGTGGCCGGCATGATCATGGTGGCGCCGGCGCCCAGCAGGGCCCGTGCCGCGATGAGCTCGCCGGGGGAGCGGGCCGGCGCCGCCAGTAGCGAGGCGGCTGCGAACACCCCGAGCCCACCGAGCAACCGTGGACTCGGTGATCCACTGCAGCTGGCCGGTGGTGGCGCGCAGGTCCCGGGCGATGGCGGGCAGCGCCACGGTCACCGCCATCACGCTGACGCTCATGACCAGCAGTCCGGCGCAGAGCGCGGCCAGGACGGCCCGGCGGCGGGGATGGCCGGAGGAGATCATGGCGATTACCATAACGACTGTTTTGCCATTTGCATAACGATCGTCATGTGCCTAGGGTGGGCGGGCACGCCACCCGGACGCCCGCCAGGAGGACGGCCATGGCCAGGCCCGCGGACCCGCGGCGGCGGGCCGAGCTGCTCGACGCGATCGTCGAGTACCTCGCCGCGAACGGGATCGCCGGGCTGTCCCTGCGCCCCCTCGCCAAGGCGCTCGGGCACAGCACCTACGTCCTCACCCACCACTTCGCGACCAAGGACGACCTGATCGCCGCCGTCCTCGCGCACCTCGACGAGCGCCAGCGCGGCCGGCTGAGCGCGCTGCCCGGCTGGGAGGAGGGGCGCGGCCTGGGCGCGGTGATCCGGGCGTCGTGGGAATGGCACCTGGCCGAGGACCTCCCGCTCACCCGGCTGCTGCTCGAGATCGAGGGGCTGTCGGCCGCCGGGCGGCTCAGCGGTCCCTACGTCCCGACGATGCTCGGCGACCGCGCCGGATTCGTCGCCGAGGCGCTGCGCAACCACGGCGTCCCCGACGAGGTCGCCCGCAGGAACGCCACCCTCCTCAACGCCGCGTACGCCGGGCTGCAGATCGACTACCTGACCACGGGCGACCGCGAACGCGTCGAGGAGGCCCTCGAAGAGCTCATCGCCCTGGCCGACGAGTGGACGCGAGCGAAGCCGGGTGATCGGGGGTCAGTCGATGAGGCGTAGCCGGCGGCCGGCGGCGGCGAAGGCGTCCACGATCCGGTCGACCTCCGCCCCGGTGTGGGCGGCCGTCACGGCCACGCGGACGAGCGCGCGCCCCTCCGGCACGCCGGGCGGGACCATGGCGTTGGTGAACACGCCCTCCTCGAACAGCTCCGTCCACAGCCGCAGGCACGGCAGCGTGTCGCCGACGTGCACCGGGATGGTCGGGGTGCCGTCCCGGCCCGCGTCGAACCCGAGCGCGGCCAGTTCCGCGCCGAGCCGCTCGGCGATCGCCAGCACGCGCCGCCGCCGCTCCGGCTCGGTGCGGATGACCTCCAGCGCGGCCAGCGCGGCGGCGGCGCACGGCGCGGGCAGCGACGCGGAGAAGATCGCCGCGCGGGAGTGGTGCCGCAGGTAGCGGATGACCCGCTCCGGGCCGGTCACGGCGCCGCCGAGCGTGCCGAAGCACTTGGAGAAGGTCAGGGTGTGGACGTCGACCGCGGGCAGCTGCCCGTAGTGGTCGGCGGCGCCGCGGCCGCCGGGGCCGAGCACGCCGATGTCGTGCGCGCCGTCCAGGATGAGCCGCGCGCCGTGCTGCGCGGCCAGCTTGCCGATGCCGGGCAGGTCGCACAGGTCCCCGGTGGTGGAGAACATGCCCTCGGTCAGGATGATCAGCCCGTCGCCGGGCTCGGCGGCGTCCAGGAGCCGGCCGAGGTGGGCCATGTCGTTGTGGCGGAAGCGGCGCAGCCGGGCCTGGCCGAGCCGGGCGGCGTCGATGAGCGAGGCGTGGATGTGCTGGTCGGCCACCAGCGTGTCGTGCGGGCCGAGCAGCGGGCTGAGCGCGAGGTTGGCCTGGAAGCCGGTCGAGGTCACCAGTGCCGCCTCGTGCCCGAGGAAATCGGCGAGGCCCGCCTCCAGTTCCTCGTGCAGTGCGAGCGTGCCGTTGGTCAGGCGCGACCCGGAGGTGCCGGCGCCGAACCGGCGCAGCGCGGCGGCGGCCGCCGCCTTCGTCCGCGGGTCGGTGGACAGGGCCAGGTAGTCGTTGGAGCCCGCCATCAGGAGCGTCCGCCCGCCGACACGGACCTCGTTGAGGCCCGTCCGCTCCTCGATGGCGTGGTAGTACGGATAGACGCCCATGCGCGCGGCGATTTCGTCCTCACGCCAGGAAAGGCACTTGCCGAAGGCGTCCACCACGATGCCGCGTCCCCTCTCGCCGTGCGGCCACGTTCCGTGACCGGTCAGGTCAGGATGCTCGCCGAGCGGGGCGGGCTTGGCGAGTGTCTCGCCTGGTGGTTGCGCTATGTTGATCGACTTTTGGGCCGAGGGTGCGCGACGCGGAGTGATCGTCTAGCCATACTCGTGTGCATGTCGTACGACGTCCGGCCCTGGGGTGGCGCGCCGACCGCCGAGCGGCCGGCCCGGCCGCCCCGGGTCGTGGCCGTGCCCGTCCGAACGCGCCGCGACGTGCGCCGCTTCGTCGAGTTCCGCTACCGGCTCCACCGCGACGACCCGAACTTCGTGCCGCCGCTGCGGCGCGACGCCCGGCGCCTTCTCGACCGCCGCCGCAACCCCTTCTTCGCCTACGGCGACGTGGGCCTGTTCATCGCCGAGACGCGCGGACGCGTCGCGGGGCGGATCGCGGCCGTGCACAACCCGCGCCACAACCGGGTCCACCGGACGCGCGACGGCTTCTTCGGGCAGTTCGAATGCGTCGACGACCCCGCCGTCGCGGCCGCGCTGTTCGCCGCCGCCGCGCGCTGGCTGCGCCATCGCGGCCTCCAGACCATGCTCGGACCGGTCGACTTCACCATGAACGACGAATGCGGCCTGCTGGTGGACGGGTTCGACTCGCCGCCGCGCGTCCTGATGCCCTACAACCCCGCCTACTACCCGGCGCTGCTGGGCCGCTGCGGGCTGGAGAAGGCCACGGACCTGTGGACGTGGGAGTGCGCCACCGCCCCGCTCGACCCCCGGCTGACCCGCATCGCCGAGCACGTCCGGCGGCGCGACGGGCTCACCGTCCGGCCCGCCGACCTGCGCGACTTCGACGCCGAGCTCGCCCGCATCAAGCGGGTCCACGACTCGGCGTGGCGGGACAACTGGGGTTTCGTCCCCATGACGGACGCCGAGTTCACCGCACTGGCCCGCCGGCTGCGCCGGATCGCCGACCCCGGGCTCATCCAGCTGGTGGAGGCCGGCGGCGAGCCGGTCGCCGTCGGGCTCGGCCTGCCCGACTTCAACCAGGCGCTGCCCGCCGCGCGCGGGCGCCTGACCACTTTCGGCGTCCCGATCGGGCTGGCACGCCTCGCCCTGGCGGCGCGGCGCGTCGACCGGGTGCGGGGCGTGCTGTGCGGTGTGGTCGCCGAGTACCGCCGCCGCGGCCTGGAGGCGCTGCTCTACGCCCGGGTGTGGGACGCGATGGCCGCCGGCGGCTACCGGGGCGGCATCGAGATGGGCTGGACGCTGGAGGACAACCGCGCCATCAACCAGAGCATGCAGGCCCTCGGGGCCGTCCACGCCAAGACCTACCGCATCTACCGGCGGGACCTATGAGGGGGAGCGGGCCTGAAGTAAGCAGGCCCGCTTGGAGCGGCCTGTCCCGGTACCGGCGGCTCGTCCTTTGGCTCGCCGCCGCGGGGTTCCTGCTGGCGCTGTTCGCAGGGCACGACGTCCACGACCGGCTGACACCGGGCGGCACGACCGCCATCGGATCGGAGTCGGGACGCGCACGGGAACTGCTGGAGAACCGCTTCCGCGCGGGCGACCCCGACCTGGTGCTCGTGGCGCGCGCCGGCGGCCAGGTGGACAGGCCCCGCACCGCCGCCGCCGGAGTACGTCTGGCCGCGCGGATCGCGCACGCGCCCGGCGTCGACCACGTGGCCTCGTACTGGGACGTCCTGTCACCGTCCCTGCGCAGCCGCGACGGGCGCTCCGCGCTGATCCTGGTGCGCCTGCGCGGCGACGACATGCGCCGGATCGCGACCGCGCGGACGCTGGTCCCGCAGGTGACCGGCAGCAGCGGTCCGCTGACCGTCACCGCCACTGGCAAGGCCCAGGTGAGGGCCGAGACCCAGGACCGCAGCGAGCGCGATCTGCGCCGGGCAGAGCTGACCGTCGCGCCGCTGACCCTGGCGATCCTGGCGGTGGTCTTCGGCGGTGTCACCGCCGCCGCCCTGCCGGTCCTGGTCGGGGCGCTCGCCGTCGCCGGCACCATGGCCGTGCTGCGCCTGCTCAGCGGCCTCACCGAGGTGTCGGTGTTCGCCATGAGCATCGCCAGCGCGCTGGGGTTCGCGCTCGCGCTCGACTTCAGCCTGTTCATCGTCACCCGGTTCCGCGAAGAACTCGCGGCGGGAGGCGGCAGCGCCCGGGCCGTCGGCGTCACGATGCGCACGACCGGAAAGGCCATGGCCTATTCGGCCGTGACCGTGTCCCTGTCGCTGTCGGCGCTGCTGCTGTTCCCGTTCACCATCCTCCGGTCGATCGCCTACGGCGGCATCACCGTCACCGTCCTGGCCGCCGTGGGCAGCCTCGTCGTGCTGCCCGCCGTCCTGGCCCTGCTCGGGGAGCGCGTCAACGGCCTGGCGATCCCCGGGCCCTGGCGCGCGGGATCGCCCCTTCCCAGCCCCGGCGCGCGGCCCGGTCTCTGGTTCCGGATCGCCATGGCCGTTATGCGGCGCCCGCTGCGCGTCGCGATCCCGACCGCGCTGCTCCTGGCCGCGCTGGGATCGCCGTTCCTGGACGTCCGGTTCGGCACCTTCGACGACCGGCTGCTGCCGCCGCAGGCCCCGGCGGCGCAGGCCGCGAACCGGCTCCGCCACGACTTCGACGCGCGCGACAGCGTCGGCGCCACCACCGTCGTCCTGTCCGGGATGCGCGCCGCCCCGGGCGAACCGGCCGACCGCGTGCGCCTGGACGCCTACGCGCGCGGCCTGTCGGACCTGGACGGCGTCGTCCGGGTCGACGCCGCCACCGGCTCGTACGCGCGCGGGGCACGGGTCGGGGAGGCCATGCCGGGCGCCGTCGCCCGTTTCACCCGGCCCGCGGCGGCCGGGACGTGGCTGGCCGTCTCCACCGCGCACGAGCCGTACTCGGTGGAGAACGGCGAACTGGCCGAGCGCGTCCGCGGCCTGCCCGCCCCGGAGCGGGCGCTGGTCGGCGGGCCGGGCGCGGAGCTGGCCGACGTGCGCGCGGGCATCGCCGGGACGCTGCCCACGGTCCTCGCGCTGATCGCGCTGACCACCTTCCTGCTGGTCGCGGCGCTGACCGGCAGCGTGGTCCTGGGCGTCAAGGCGCTGCTGATGAACGCGCTGAGCCTCGGCGCGACCTTCGGCGTGCTGGTGCACATCTTCCAGGAGGGCCACCTGCGCGGGCTGGTCGGCGACTTCTCCGTCGCCGGGAGCACCGACGCGCTCGTTCCCGCGCTGCTGTTCTGCGTGGCGTTCGGCCTGTCCATGGACTACGAGATCTTCCTGCTGTCGCGGATCGTCGAGGAGCACCGCCGCACCGGCGACACGGCGCTCGCCGTGGCCACCGGGCTGGAGCGCACCGGGCGGCTGTTCACCTCGGCCGCCGTCATCTTCGCCGTCGTGATGGCGGCCCTGGCGACCTCGGGCCTGGCGCTGCTGAAGATGATCGGCGTCGGGCTCGCGCTGGCCGTGCTGCTGGACGCGACCCTCGTGCGCTGCCTGCTGGTGCCCGCCGTCATGCGGCTCGCGGGCCGGGCCAACTGGTGGACGCCTTGGCCGTCGCGATGGCCCTGGCCGCCGTCCAGGGGAGCGCCCCGCCGGTCGTCCGGGCGTTCGCGACGGCGGTCGCCCGGGGTGCTGGACGGCGTGCCGCTCACCGACACCCCGAGTCCCGTCCCGGTGAGGGAGCGCACGTGGTCATGACCGGCGAATTCTCCGTCCAGCGGGCGCACGCGCTGGTGAGCGACCTGTTCACCCCGCGTCTAGGCGTCTACTGGGGCGACCTGCTCGCCTCGTTCACGGTGTGCGCCGCGGCCTTCTGGGCCGCGGGCCCGGCCGGATACGCCACGCCGCTCGGGGTGCTGCTGTCCGCGGTCTCGACCCTGGCCGCGTACCGGTGCGCGGCGTTCATCCACGAGCTGGCGCACCTGCGCGGGAAACGCGCCCTGCGCCGGTTCCGCCGCGCGTGGAACCTGCTGGTCGGGACGCCGCTGCTGATGCCGGCGTTCACCTTCGACGCGCACGTCAACCACCACAACGTCCGCTCGTACGGCACCAGCAGGGACCCCGAGTACCGGCCGCTGGACCGGCTATCGCGGCGGCAGGCCCTGGCGTTCCTGGGCTCCTCTTTCGTCCTGCCGCTGCTGGCGCCGATCCGGTTCGGCCTGCTCACCCCCCTCTCCCTGGTGAACGCCCGGCTCCGCCGCCACCTCTACACGCACTTCACGACGCTGAAGATCGACTTGGACTACGCCGGGGCCGCCCCGGCCGACCGCCGCCAGGCGCGGGCGTGGCTCGTCCAGGAGGCCGGCTGCATGCTCTGGGTCGTGCTCGCCGCGGCGCTCCTGCTGAGCGGGACCGTTCCGGCCGAGCGCGCCGTCCAGGCCTACGCCGTCCACAGCGCGCTGCTGCTGATCAATGCGGTTCGCACGCTGCTCTCCCACCGCTGGAGCGGCGACGAGGAACCGATGAGCCTGGTCGACCAGATGATGGACAGCATCAACCACCCGCGCCGCCCCCTGCTCACCGGGCTCTGGGCACCGCTCGGGCTGCGCCTGCACGCCCTCCACCACCTCTTCCCAGGCATGCCGTACCACTCGCTCCCCGAAGCGCACCGCCGGCTCAGCGCGGCCCTTCCACCGGATTCGGCCTACCACCGCACCGCCAGCGACGGGCTGACGGCGTCCGTGGCGGCCCTCTGGAAAGAAACCGGACGCGTCCGGCGCCCGGCGCGGGGGCGCCGGACCGCTCCTCGACCCCTGATCCGCTCCTGACCTGGGATTCTCTTCTGTCACAGGCGGCTGCCAGGATGGATCCATGAGCGATCGGCCCCGCCTCCTCCTGCTGGACGGCCACTCGCTGGCCTACCGGGCGTTCTACGCGCTGCCCGTCGAGAACTTCAGCACGACCGGCGGGCAGCCGACCAACGTGATCTACGGTTTCGCCAACATGCTGGCCAACGTGCTGCGCGACGAGCGGCCCACGCACCTCGCGGTCGCGTTCGACGTCTCCCGGCAGACCTTCCGCACCGAGGCCTATCCCGAGTACAAGGCGGGCCGGGCGCGGTCGCCCGAGGAGTTCAACGACCAGCTGGAGATCCTCGACCGGCTGCTGGCGGCGATGAGCGTGCCGACGCTCCGGGTGCCCGGCTTCGAGGCCGACGACGTGATCGCCACCCTGGCCGCGGCGGCGGAGGCCGGCGGTTTCGAGGTGCTGATCAGCACCGGCGACCGGGACGTGCTCCAGCTGGTCGGCCCCGATGTCACCGTCCTGTACTACTACCGCACGGCCACCGAGATGGTTCGCTACACGCCCGAGCTGGTCGAGGAGAAGTACGGCCTGACCCCGCGGCAGTACCCCGACTTCGCGGCGCTGCGCGGCGATCCGTCCGACAACCTGCCCGGCATCCCCGGCATCGGCGAGAAGACGGCCGCCAAGTGGATCCGGGAGTACGGCTCGCTGGCCGCGCTCCTCGACCGGGCCGGCGAGGTGAAGGGCAAGGCGGGCGAGCGGCTCCGCGGCGCGCTGGACACCGTGCGGCTGAACCGCCGGCTGACCGAGCTCGTCCGCGACGTCGACCTGCCCGTCGGCGTGCACGACCTGCGGCGCGAGCCGTAC
This sequence comes from Actinomadura vinacea, assembly GCF_039532545.1. Lineage (NCBI taxonomy): Bacteria > Bacillati > Actinomycetota > Actinomycetes > Streptosporangiales > Thermomonosporaceae > Actinomadura > Actinomadura vinacea. Next base: position 115,105 of record NZ_BAAARW010000037.1, read on the forward strand.
GACCTGGCCGTGTTCGCCGCGCTCCTGGACGAGCTGGAGTTCCGCAATCCCAGCATCCGGCAGCGGCTCTTCGCCGCCGACCCGGGCGGTGGCACGGGCGGTGGCACGGGGGCGGAGCCGGCCGGCGAGCGAGCGGCTCGGCCGGCGCCGCTGAAGGGCCGCGAGCTCGGCCCGGGCGAGCTGCCCGGCTGGCTGAGCACCAGGGCGGGCGCCGCGGGCGAGCCGGTGGGCCTCGCCGCCGACCTCACGTGGGAGCGGGGCGAGGGCCAGATCGTCCGGGTCGCGCTGGCCACTGCCGGCGGCTACGCGGCCTGCTTCGAACCCGCCCGGCTCATCCCGTCCGACGAGCGCGCCTTCGCGGCCTGGCTCGCCGATCCGGAACGGCCCAAGGCGCTGCACGACGTCAAGTCGCTGCTGCGCGTCTTCGACGGGCGCGGGTGGCGGCCGGCGGGCGTCACCATCGACACGGCCGTGGCGGCCTACCTGCTGCTGCCCGGCTTGGCCGCGTACGGGATCGCCGACCTGTCCGCCCGCTACCTGGGCCGCCGCCCGTCCGCCGAAGGGGCCGCCGGGCTGATGCTCCGGGCCCGCGCCGTTCTGGAGCTGGCCGGCAGGTTCGCGGCCGAGCTCTCCGGCACGGGCATGGACGAGATGCTGCGCGAGGTCGAGCTGCCGCTCGCGGCCCTGCTGGCCCGCATGGAGCGCACCGGCGTCTTCGTCGACGGGGCGCTGCTGCGCGAGCTCGACGAGCGGTTCGGCGCCGCGATGGAACGCGCCGCGGACGAGGCCGCGCGGATCGCCGGCCACCCGTTCAACCCGGGCTCCACCAAGCAGCTCCAGCAGGTCCTGTTCGAGGAGCTGGGCCTGCCGAAGACCAAGAAGATCAAGTCCGGTCACTCCACCGACCTGGACGCGCTGACCTGGCTGGCCGGGCAGACCGGCAACGGGCTGCCGCAGACCCTGCTGCGCCACCGGGACCAGTCCCGGCTGCGGATGACGGTGGCCGGGCTGATCAGGGAGATCGGCGCGGACGGCCGCATCCACACCACCTTCCAGCAGACCGTCGCCGCCACCGGCCGGCTCACCTCCACCGAGCCCAACCTCCAGGTCATCCCGGTCCGCACCGAGGACGGCAGGCTCATCCGCCGGGCCTTCCTGCCCGGCCCCGGCTTCGAGTCCCTCATGACCGCCGACTACGGCCAGCTGGAGCTGCGCATCATGGCGCACCTCTCCCGCGACCCGACGCTCCTGGCGGCGTTCGCGTCCGGGGAGGACCTGCACACCACCATGGCCGCGCAGGTGTTCAAGGTGGCCCCGGACGGCGTCAGCCCGGACATGCGCCGCAAGATCAAGGCGATGTCGTACGGCCTGGCCTACGGGCTTTCGGCGTTCGGGCTGGCCAAGCAGCTGGGCGTGGCCGTGGCGGAGGCCCGGCCGCTGATGGACGCCTACTTCGCGCGGTTCGGCGGCGTGCGCGACTACCTCGGCCAGGTGGTCGAGGAGGCGCGCCGCACCGGCTACACCCGCACCGTTTTGGGCCGCCGCCGCTACCTGCCGCACCTGTCCAGCGAGAACCGGCAGCGCCGGGAGACCGCCGAGCGGATGGCGCTGAACGCCCCGATCCAGGGGTCGGCCGCCGACATCGTCAAGATCGCGATGCTGCGGGTGGCCGAGGCGCTCGCCGCGGCCGGGCTGCGGACCCGGCCGCTGCTGCAGGTGCATGACGAGATCGTGCTCGAGGTGGCGCCGGGCGAGCGTGACCTGGCGGCCGAGCTGGTGCGCGACCGCATGACCACCGCCTACCCGGTCAGCGTGGGGCTGGAGGTGGCCATCGGCACCGGCGCCGACTGGAACGCCGCCGCCCACTGACCGGCGACCGGGTCAGACGACCGGGTCAGGCGACCGGGTCAGGGGTCCTCCGGGGGAGGCGGGGCCAGCCCTTCGAGCCTGCGCACCTGGTCGATGATGGTGTGCACCGCCTCCAGGCCGGTCTGCGAGAGCCCGGCAGCGCGCAGCGCCACGCCGCGCACCCCGATGTCGCGGAGCGCCGCGAGCGCGGTGAGCTCCTGGTCCACCCGCCGGGTCGTCTCCTCGTCGAAGAAGTAGGCGGGCGGGACGCCGAAGAACCGCGCCAGCGCTTCGAGGTGCTTCAGCGTCGGGTTGTCGCGCTCGCCTCTGCGCAGCAGCGACAGGTAATGGGCGGAGATGTCGGTGCCCGCGTCGCGGATGCCCGCCGCGACCTCCTGGTTGGTGTACGGGCCGCGGCCCGGCGGGACGATCGTGGCGAACAGGTGGTTCAGCCGGTCGGCGAGCGTCGCCCCAGGCGACGGGCCCATCGTGTCCACGCTCGCTCCTTCCCGCCCGGCCGGTCCGATCCTGTTCGGGCCTGGCGATGCTCTCGTTCGGCCCGGCGATATCGTGGTCGAGCCCGGCGTGCAGTGAAGCGACGCCAGTCTATGCCGCACCACGGTCCGTTCCGCAACTGTTGTTGCGAGGTTTTCGCGCAGCGGCAATATGAGTTGACTAACCCGTGGTTCCGGTGATTGTGTCGGTGATGTCCCGACAAGCGACGGCACGGGGGAGGAGGCCGCGATGCCCGAGGCCGCGTTCGAGGCCGTCACCGGCTTCGACGCCCTGCGTCCCAGCTCCGCCCGCATCTACGACTACTTCTTGTCGGGCAAGGACAACTACTCGGCCGACCGGAGCCTGGCCGAGCGGCTGAGGCGCGCGGCCCCCGGCATCCGCGTGCTCGCCAGGGCGAACCGGGACTTCCTCGCCCGCGCCGTTCGGATGCTGTCCGCCGAGGCCGGGATCGACCAGTTCCTCGACATCGGCTGCGGGCTGCCGGGTCGCGAGAACGTGCACGAGATCGCCCACCGCGAGGCCCCCGGCTGCCGGGTCGCCTACGTCGACAGTGACCCGATGGTGGTCGCGCACGCCCAGGCCCTGATGGCCTCGGGCGGCGAGACCACCGCGTTCCAGGCCGACCTGCGGGCGCCGGAGACGATCCTGCACGATCGCAGGCTGCGCGCGGTGGTCGACCTGGAGCGCCCCGTGGCCGTGCTCATGACCGCGGTCCTGCACCACCTGTCCGACGACGAGGACCCGCACGGCGCCGTCGCCCGGATCCGCGACGCGCTGCCGCCCGGCAGCCACGTCGTCCTCTCCCATGCCGAGGTGACGCCCGCCCTCAGGCGCGCCGCCGCGCTGCACGCCTGCGCCGACGCCCCGTTCGTGCCGCGGACCCCCGACCGCGTCGCCCGGTTCTTCGACGGCATGGAACCGCTGGCGCCGGGCCTGGTCCGGGCGCCCCGGTGGAGGCCGGACACCTGCGGTGCCCGCCTCACCGGGGCCGGCCGCGTCGCGCTGCTGGCCGGGATCGCCAGAATCCCCGCCTGACCGGACGCGCCGGTTCAGCCGAGCCACCCCGGCGCGACGAGGACGAGCCAGGCGGCGGGCGGGGCGATCAGGGTGACGGCCGTGCCGTACTGGAACAGCCGGCGGTAGAACAGGTCGCGTTCCATGCCGCGCACGTTGGCGACCAGCAGCGCCCCGGTGGTGGAGAACGGGCTGACGTCGACGATGGCCGAGGAGATGGCCAGCGCGGCGACCACCCCGGCCACCCCGATCTCGCCGCTGAGCAGGAACGGCACGGCCAGCGGGATCAGCGCGCCGAGGATGCCCACGGTGGAGGCGAACGCCGAGACCACCCCGCCGAGGTAGCAGATCAGCAGCGCGGCCAGCAGCGGCGCCCCGATGCCCGCGATGGCGTCGCCGACGTAGTCGATGGTGCCCATCTCCTCCAGGACCCCGACGTAGGTGACCACCCCGCCGATGAGCAGCACGGTCGGCCAGGCGATCTTCTCGACCGCGCCGCGGTGCGCGTCCGGGGACGTGATCGCCAGGACGACGGCGACCGTGATGGCCACCAGCCCGACGTCGAGGTCGAAGGCGAGCGCCGCGACGCACAGGACGAGGATCCCGGCGAGGGTGAGGATCTGGTGCGGGGTCAGCCGCAGGTCGCCGGCGGCGGGCCCGGATTCCCCGGATCCGGCCGGTTCGGTCGCGGTGGCCGCGGGCGCCTTCTCCGCGGCCTTCTCCGTGGCCGGATCCGTGGTCGGCTCCGGGCCCGCGGGCTCCTTTCCGTCCGGTGCTTCGTCCCCGTCCGTGCCGGCGGGCCGGGTGTGGCGGCGGTGCAGGAGGGCGATGCCGCCGAAGAGGACGAACGCGATCGCGGCGGCCGCGACGTTGAACAGGAAGCTGCCCAGGAACAGCGCGAGGTCGTTGCCGGGCAGCTTCTCCTTGTCGAGGACGCCGTTGACGATGCCGCCCAGGACGCTGATCGGGGAGAACGCTCCGGCGTTCGTCCCGTGCGCGACCAGGACGCCGATGAGCATCGCGTTGATGCCGTACTCGGCGGCGAACCCGAACGCGATCGGCGCCAGGATCGCCGCCACCGCCGGCGCGGGCGCGCCGATGGCGGTGAACAGCGCGGCCAGCAGGAACATCACGATCGGGATGGCGACGATCCGGCCGCGGACCGCCCGCACCGACGCGCGCACCAGCCAGTCGACGGTGCCGTTGTTGGTCGCGATCGCGAACAGGTAGGTGACCCCGACGAGGATCACGAACAGCCCGCCGGGGAAGGCGCTGACGATGTCGTCCTCGGACATCCCGGCGACCAGGGTGCCGACGAGGAACGCGCCGGCCAGTGCCAGCGCGCCCAGATTGATCGGGAGAAGGGTGCCGATGACGAACATGATCACCAGCGCGAGGATGGATACGTGCTCGGCGGACACGGGCGTGTCTCCGTTCTCCCCCGAGCTTCATGTGGGCGGGCCTGCGGCCGGCAGCGCCGGTCAGGGCGGGGTCATGGCACGGCGGACGAGTTCGACGGGGTGGACGGCGGGGCGGCCGGAGCCGTGCGCGATCTGCTGGCGGCAGGACACCCCGGTGGCGGCGATCAGCGTGTCCGGCGGTTCGGCGCCGATCGCCGGGAACAGCCGCAGGCCGCCGATCCGCATGGACAGGTCGTAGTGCTCGGACTCGAACCCGAACGACCCGGCCATCCCGCAGCAGCCGGCGTCCAGCTCGCTGACGTCGGCGCCGGGGAGGCGTTCCAGGAGCGCCCGGGTGGACGCGGTGCCGGTGACGGCCTTCTCATGGCAGTGGCCGTGGAACAGGATCCGGCGGCCGCCGGTCGCGGCCTCCGGGTCCAGGACGAGCGAGCCGTCATCGATCGCCTCGACCAGGAGGTCCGGCACGAGCCGCGCGGCGTCGGCCACCGCGCGCACGCGCTCGTCGCCGGGCAGCAGCGCGGCGTACTCGTCCCGCAGCGTCAGCAGGCAGGACGGCTCGACGCCGACGATGGGGACGCCGCGCGCCGCCGCCGGCGCGAGCCGTTCCACCATGGCGGCGGCCTGCCCGCGGGCCTGGTCCAGCAGTCCCTTGGACAGCGCGGGACGGCCGCAGCAGCCCTGGCCGTACAGCCGGACCCGCCAGCCCGCCGTCTCGAGCAGCTCGACCGCGGCGCGCCCGACCGCGGGCTCGGTGTAGGCGGTGAACGAGTCGGCCAGCAGGATCAGGTCGCCGCGCGGGAACGGGCCCGGGGGCGCGGCCCGCCGGTTGAACCAGCGGATCAGGGTGTCGTGGCGGAAGCGCGGCAGCGGCCGGTGCCTGCTGATCCCGAGCCGGCGGTCCAGCACGGCGCGTGCGGCGCCCATGCGGCCGGGCAGGTTGGACAGCGGGGCCAGCGCCGCGCCGAGCCGGTTGAGCGCGCGGATCGAACCGAACGCGCGGGAGCGCAGGGGCGTCCCGTGCGCGGCCTGGTAATGGTGCAGCGCCTCGCTCTTCAGCGCCGCCATGTCGACGCCGAGCGGGCACTCGGACTTGCACGCCTTGCACTCCAGGCACAGGTCGAGCACCTCGTGCAGCCGCTCGTCCCCCAGAGCGGCCGCGGGATCCGGCTCCGACAGGGCCTTGACCAGCGCGTTCGCGCGGCCTCGCGTGGAGTGCTCCTCCTCGCGGGTGGCCATGTACGAGGGGCACATCACCCCGGCGCCGTCCTTGCGGCAGACGCCGATGTTCTGGCAGCGGTCCGCGGCGTCCCGCATCCCGCCGGCCTCGAACTCGAGCCGGGTGGTCAGCGGCACGGCGACCGGGAGCGCGCGGTCGCGCAGGTTCTCGGTCATCGGCGGCGCGTCGACGACCTTGCCGGGGTTGAGCCGGCCGGCGGGGTCGAACAGCCGCTTGACCGCGCGCATGTCCTCGTACAGCTCCGCGCCGAACAGCTCCCGGTTGAACTCCGAGCGGGCCAGCCCGTCGCCGTGCTCGCTGGAGTTGACGCCGCCGTACCGGGCCACCAGCTCGGCGATCTCGCCGGCGACCGCGCGCATCGCCTCGACCTGGCCGGGCGCCCGCACGTCGACGAACGGCCGGATGTGCAGGCAGCCGACCGAGCAGTGGCCGTAGAAGCCGGCGTGCAGCCCGTGCCGGTACAGGATCTCGGAGAACTCCCGGACGTAGGGTTCGAGCCGCTCCGGCGGCACGGCGGTGTCCTCGACGAAGGCCAGCGGCCTGCGGGTGCCGACGCTGGAGGCCATGAGCAGGCCGAGACCGGCCTTGCGGACCTTGCGCACGGCGGCCTGCACGTCCGGGGTCAGGGCGCGGAGCGTGTGGTAGCCGTGCCCGCCGCGGCGCCAGCTCGCCGCGAGCCGGTCGACCTGCGCGGCGACCTGCCCCGGCTCGTCGCCGAAGAACTCCACGAACAGCAGGGCCTGCGGCGTACCCTCCAGGACGCCGGAGAGCCCGGCGTACTCGACCCGTTCGCGCGACAGCCGCAGGATCGCGTCGTCCATGAGCTCGACGGACGCCGCGTCGAGGGCGAGCGCGTCGCCGGTGGCGGCGATCGCCGCCGGGGTCGAGTCGAAATGGCCGACCGCGATGGCGCGGGCCCGCGGCCGGGCCACCAGGTCGACCTCCGCCTCGGTCACCACCGCGAGGGTGCCCTCGGATCCGACGATCAGCTTGGCGGGGTCGAGCCGGCCGCCGTCGGCGGTGCGGTCCAGGGCCCGGTCGAGCCGGTACCCGCCGGAGTGCCGCCAGTACGGCGGGAAACCGCCCTGCCTGTCCGCGCTCTTCTCCAGCAGGCCGGGCAGCTCGCGGTGGAGGCGTCCGGCCAGGCCGCCCGCGCGGCCGCGGCGGCGCGCCTCGTCCAGCGCGACCGGCTCGAGCCGCGCCTGCGTCGCGTCCGACAGCACCACCTCGAGCCGCTGGACATGATCGATGGTGGAACCGTACAGCACCGAGTGGCTGCCCGCCGAGTTGTTGCCGATCATCCCGCCGATGGTGGCGCGGTCGCTGGTGGAGGTGTCCGGCCCGAACACCAGCCCGGCGTCGGCGACGGCCCGGTTGAGCTGGTCCTGGACGACGCCCGGCTGCACCCGGGCCCGCCGCGCCCCGGCGTCGACGTCCAGGATCCGGTTCATGTGCCGGGAGCAGTCGAACACGATCGCCCGCCCGACCGCCTGCCCGGCCAGGCTGGTGCCGCCGCCGCGCGGCAGCACGGGGACGCCCAGCCGCCCGGCGGTCTCGACGATCGCGGCGATGTCGGCGGCGTGCCGGGGGAACGCGACGGCCAGCGGCTCGATGGCGTACATGCTCGCGTCGCCGGAGTAGAGGTGCCGGGTGTAGTCGTCGATCCGGACCGTGCCCTCCATGACGGGCGCGAGCGCCGCGCGGATGGCCTCCGAGTCGGCCGCGGAGTCGGCTGCGGAGTCGGCCGCTGGGCCGGGCGCGGGGCCGGACGGGGGTCGCGGGGTCATGACGCCTCCAGGCTCGCCAGGGCGGCCTGCACGCCGCCGCGCTCGATCGGCACGCCGGCCGCGGCGAGGCCCATCTCCACCCCGCACAGCGTCCCGGCCAGCGAGATGTCGTCGAAGTGGCCGAGGTGCCCGATGCGGAACACCCGTCCGGCGAGCCTGCCGAGCCCGGTGCCGAGCGACATGTCGAAGCGCTCCAGGACGATCCTGCGGACCTTGTCGGCATCGTGGGGCTCGGGCAGCAGCACCGCGGTGAGCGAGCTGGAGTACTCGCGCGGATCGGCGCAAAGGATCTCCAGGCCCCAGCCGCGCACCGCGCGCCGGGTCGCCTCGGCGTGCCGGTCGTGCCTGGCGAACACCGCGGGGAGCCCCTCCTCCTCCAGGAGCGCGAGGGCCTCGCGCAGGCCGTAGAGCAGGTTGGTCGGCGGCGTGTACGGGAAGTAGCCGTCGCGGTTGGCGTTCAGGATCGGGCCCCAGTCCCAGTACGAGCGGGGCAGCCGGGCCGACCGGGCGGCCTCCAGGGCCTTCTCGCTCACGGCGTTGAAGCCCAGCCCGGGCGGGAGCATGAGCCCCTTCTGGGAGCAGCCCACCGTCACATCGACGCCCCACTCGTCGTGCCGGTGGTCCATCGACGCCAGCGAGGAGATGGTGTCGACGAGCAGCAGCGCCGGATGCCGGACCCGGTCCAGCGCGGCGCGGATCTCCGCGACCCGGCTGCGGACCCCGGTGGAGGTCTCGTTGTGGACGACCATTACCGCCGCGAACGCGGGTTCGGAGGAGCCCGCGGCCAGGTCGGCGGTCAGCCGCTCGGCGATCGCGTCCGGATCGGCGCCGTGCCGCCAGTCGCCGGGCAGGAACTCCACGCGCAGGCCGAGCTTCTCGGCCATGTCCCGCCAGAGCGTGGCGAAGTGGCCGGTCTCGCAGGCCAGCACGCGGTCACCGGGGGAGAGGGTGTTGACCAGGGCCGCCTCCCACGCCCCGGTGCCCGAGGACGGATAGACGATCACCGGTCCGCGGGTGGCGAACACCGTCTTGAGCCGTTCCAGCAGGTCGAGCGCCAGCGCGGCGAACTCCGGGCCGCGGTGGTCGATCGTGGGCGCCGCGAGCGCGCGCAGCACCCGGTCGGGGACGTTGGTCGGTCCGGGGATCTGCAGATGATGCCGCCCACCGGGCACGCTGTTCGCCTCCTCGCTGTACCGTTATACGGCACATGTTCCGTGTAGAGGTACGCGGATCGTAGAATCGGAAGTTCCCGGGAGTCAATGCATGCAGAACGTTGTGAACGCCCTGCGGGTCCTGGAAGAGGTGGCGGTGCGGCAGCCCGTCGGCGTCGGCGAGCTGGCCCGCGTCCTGGGCCTGCCCAAGAGCACCGTCCAGCGCGCACTGCGGACGCTCGACACCGCCGGGTGGATCCGTCCCGCCGGCGGAGAGGTCACCCGCTGGGTGCTGACCGCCAAGGCGCTCCACGTCGGGCGGCACGCCAGCGGCGAGCTGAGCCTGCGCGACGTCGCCGTCCCGGTGATGGAGGACCTGCGCCGGCGCACCGAGGAGACGATCCACCTGGCCGTGCCCGAGGGCGACAGCGCCGTGCTGATCGAGCGGCTCGAGACGCCCAAGGTGGTGCGGATCATCCTGCCGCTGGGCAAGGCGCTGCCGGTGCACGCCTCCGCCAACGGCAAGGCGATCCTGGCGAACAGCCCGCCCGAAGTGATCGAACGGCACCTCGGGCACGGGCTGCCCCGCCACACCGGGACCACCGTCACCGACCCTCAGTCGCTGCGCGCCGAACTGGCGCTGATCCGCGAGCGCGGGTACGCGACCAACGGCGGCGAGTGGCGCGAGGACATCGCCGCCGTCGCCGCGGCCGTGCTCGGCCAGGGCGGCCGGCCCGTCGCCGGGCTGAGCATCTCCGTCCCGGCGATGCGCATGACCGAGGAGCGCTACCCCGAGTACGGACGCCTGGTCGTCGAAGCCGCGGCCACCCTCGCCGACCGCCTCGCGGCGCGCTGATCGGCCGTCCGGGAGGTGACCGATGAGTCGTTTCATTCCCGGTTCGGGTCCTTCGCGCCGCCGCAGCGGGCAGTATGGCCCCCATGGACCTGGTGGAGTTCCTCAGAGCGCGGCTGGCCAAGGACGAGCAGATCGCACGTGCCTGCGACGGCGCGTCCTGGGCGGCCTCGCCCTCCGGGACGGTCCACCTCGACACGCCCGACGGCGGCCCGTCCGAGCCCAGGTTCGTGGCGTCGGTGGAGAACGGTGCCTGCGCCGAGCACATCGCCCGGTACGACCCCGCCCGCGCGCTGCTGGAGGTCGCCGCCCGGCGGCGGATCATCGACGACTACGAGAAGGGCGCCTGGGTGCTGGAGCAGGGCCACCGCACCGAGGCGGGCGAGGCGGCCCACGCCGCCCGCCTCGAGACGCTGCGGCTGCTCGCGCTCGCCTACGCGCAGCACCCCGAGTTCCGGCCGGAGTGGCGTCCCTGAACGGGACGGGCGTCAGGCCAGCAGGCCGCCGAGCGCGATCATGACCGGGATCGACAGCAGCGTGCTGACCAGGACGGCGCCGCGGGCCAGCCGGGTGGCCGTGCGGTAGTGCGTCGCGTACACGTAGATGTTCTGCGCCGTGGGCAGGGCGGCGAACAGCGTCGAGGCCAGCAGCGCCGTGCCGTCGAGGCCCAGCGCGAACCGTCCCACGAGGTAGGCGGCGGCGGGCTGGAGGAAGATCTTCAGGAATACGGCCAGTGCGACGTCGCGGCCGGCGCCGTCCTCCTCATCGGTGCGCCGCGGTCCGCTGAGGCTCAGCCCGTAGGCGATGAGCGCGACCGGCACCGCCGCCCCCGCCACCAGCTCCACCGGCCGCATCAGCACGGCCGGCGGGTGCAGGCCCGCCACCGCGATGGCCAGGCCCGCCAGCGAGGCGACGCTCAGCGGGTTGCGCAGCGGCCGCAGCAGCGCCGCGCGCACCGCGCGGCCGCGCCCGCCCTGACCGCCCCCGCCGTCCAGGACCAGGAACGCCGCGGGTGTCATCACCAGCAGCTGGAGCAGCAGGATCGGCGCGATCAGCGCGCCGTCGTCCAGGACGTACACGCTGACCGCCATGCCGACGTTGCCGGCGTTGCCGTACGACGCGGCCAGCAGTCCGATGGTCGTCTCGGACCGGGAGCGCCGCCAGATCCAGCGCGCCACCGCGACGTACACCGCCTGGGCGGCCAGCGCCCCGGCGACATAGGTCGGCAGCACCGGCGAGAAGATCGATCCCAGGTCGGCGGTGGCCACCGTGGTGAACATCAGCGCGGGCGTGGCGACGAAGAACGCCAGCCGCGAAAGGACCAGCTCGTCCTGCCCGCGCAGCACCCCGGCCACGCCGACCAGGTAGCCCAGGACCGCGACCGACACCAGCGTTGCGAACGCCGCGACGACTGCCGACAAGGCGCCGGCCCGCTCAGGTCCGTGCCATGGATCGTTCCATGGCCGCGCCCGGGATGAGGATGACGTCTCCTGGATCTGTGTGAAATGTACGGATCGGTAGGAGATTAGTCCCCGCACCGCGAGCGCCCGCGCGGCGGGTGGCGCCGACCGGCCGTCACTAGGGGATCATCACGGAGTCCGGGGCCCGGCCGTCCACGCCGACCAGGCGCCGCTCGAACAGCCACCGGTCGCCGACCGGCACCAGGGTGTCGCGGTAGCGGCCCCAGTGGTCCGGACCGTGCGCGTTCATCGCCAGGAAGTACGCGGACGTACGGGCGCGGTGCGGAGTGATCTCCTCGAACCGCAGATTGGCCACGAAGTGCCGGATGACGCCGGGCCGCCCCTGGTGGCCCGGCGCCGAACCGCGCTCCACCGCGTCCGACAGCATCTCCGCGATCGCGTCCCGGCCGAGGTGGGTTCCGCCGCCGCGGATCTCCAGCACTCCGTCCTCGGTGAAGGTCGCGGCCAACTCCCCGATCCGGCCCCGGTCGCCGGCGTGGGTGTAGGCGGCCAGCGTGTCGCGGACGCGCTCGCGCGCCACCAGCTCCCAGGTCTGCACCGGACCTCCGAAGATCATGCGGGAGGGAAGAGCGTACTTCGCCGCGGTACAGGACGAGGCGGTGGCCCCAGGGGACGGAACCCGCGAATCCCCGGGGCGCGGGGACGCGCGCCGGACGGAGTTCTCGCGATGGCCCGGTTCGGGTGAATCGCGTCCGATCAGCCCCGGGAAACGGCTTCGCCGATGGGGCGGGCGACCTCGGCATGTCCCAGGTAGCGGTCGATGGCATGCGGCCGGTCGCCGTTCTCCACCTGGACGTCCCGTAGCGGTTCGCCGTACATCGGGCGCAGCGGGTGGCCCAGCGCGACGATGTCGTTGACGTCGTAGGCGCTGACCCACTCGACCGTGGGGCCCGGATGCCGGGCACCGGGCGGGTTCATGTTGCGCTGCACGGCCTCCAACCCGAGCGGGGAGCCCGCGGTGATCCAGGCCAGCGTCCGGCTGCGCAGGCCCGCGTCGTCGAGCAGGTCGCGGCCGACCACCGTGCCGAGACTGTGCGTGACCAGCACCACCGGCCCGTTCGGGGGCAGGCCGGCGCGGACGGCGGCCAGCACCTCGGCGCGGCCGCGGGTGAGGTAGACGGCGACGTCCCGCAGATGCGCGCTGATGATCTCCTGGTCCACCCGGGTGCGCCGGGCGAGGTCCACCAGGACCCGGCGGGCCAGGTCCCAGGACAGCAGCCGGTCGGGCGTCCACATCCGGGCCTCGGGTCCGGCCGTGTCGAGGGACGCGACGGCGGCCATGTCGGCCAGCAGGCTCCGCTCGGTCTCGCCCACGTCGGCGGGCAGCTCCGGGTGCAGCGGCCCGGGGGCGCCGGGGCCGTCGGGCAGCACCTCCAGCCGCGGCGGCTGCGAGAGCCGGGCCGTGATCTCGTAGAGGACGTTGCCGTAGTGCGGCAGCACCACCTGCTCGGGCCGGATCGTCGCCAGGCCCGCCTTCGTGAGCCCCGCGTTGAGGCCCGCCACCCATTCGAGCGCCAGGGCGGCGGGATCGCGGAACTCCTGGGCCCGGCCGTGCACGAAAACGATCGTGGGCGTCATGATGCCGCCCCGTTCGTCACGAAGGTCCACGGCGTGAACGCGTTGGACCGCCCGGCGAGCGCGGGCCGCAGCGCCGGGTAGTGCCGCAGCAGCACCGTCGACATGGTGTTGTCCGCCACCCAGGCCAGGCCCTCCGGCGTGTAGACCTCCGGCCGGTACGCCTCGGTGAGGAACCGGTCGGCGGAGAGGCGGCGGGTGGCCATCAGCAGGAAGACGCGGAAGGCGGTGTCGCTGACGGCGAACCCGCGGGGCCGCCGCTCGGCGTACATGCCGACCATGAGGTCGACGCGTTCGATGTCGCCGCCGTAGACCTCCGCCATCTCGCGCGCGGCCACCGGGTCGCCGGTGAGCTGCCGGAAGCCGCGGGCCGGCGGCAGCCGCAGCAGCCGGCGGAAGGCGTTGTAGCGCGGGACGCCCAGCTCCCTGGTGCGCAGGATGTCGGTCGCGGCCAGGTCCTGCATTCTGCCGTCCGGACGTTCGAACTCCTGCAGGAACCGCGGGAAGTTGTGCAGGGTGACCAGGCCGGGCCACATCGTGCCGAAGGAGTACAGCAGGTTCGCGATCCCGTGCCGGCGCGCGACGTCGAGCGCCGCGGGGCCGGTCAGTTCGCGCAGGGTGGCGGCCTCCGGGTCCGGGCCGTACCCGCCCTCGACGTCGAGCGAGCGCAGCGCGAAGTCGTCCGGGACGAGCGGATGCATCCGGTACACCGCGGCGAACTCCTCGGTGAGCGCGAACGGGACGCCGTCGAGCCGGGTACGCGACCCCGGGATGCCGCTGATGAGGGCGCCGTCGCCGATCCGGCCGAACAGCCGGCGGGCGTGCTCGCCCGCCAGGCCCCACCAGTTGGCGCGCAGGCCCGCCCGGGTGGCCGGATGGCCGAAGACCGCGGGCGTCCACTCGACGGTGTGGATCTTGGCGATCAGCGCCGCGTTGATCAGCCGCGCGCGCTGGAACAGCTCCTCGTCGGACCAGGTGGGGTGCTCGGCGCGGAGCCGGTCGCAGATCGCGTTGTGCTCGAGGGTGAACAGCGTCTGCATCATCAGGATGCCGGCCCAGAAGCCGGGGACGCGCGCGACGTCCGCGGCGGCGTCCGCGGGCCACCCGGGCAGGCCCTCGGGCGTCACGCGAAGCCTGCCGTCCCGGCCCGAGCGGACCTGCCGCTGCCACCGGAGGTCCGAGCCGTAGATCTGCGAGGCGTCCCACCAGTGGGTTTCGGTGTTCGCCCAGGTCGGCGGGCGGGAACCGGGCGGCATGGTCGGGTCCGGCCGGGTCCGCGGCACCGTCATCGGCCGTGCCGGCCACGGGTCGTCGGCGGCCAGCGGGATGTGCCAGGGATCCTCCCGCGGGCCGGTGCCGTGGCTGAACCAGTCCCGGACCATGAACTGGAGCCAGGCGCTGACCAGCGTGTTCACCGATGTGGCGGGGATCAGTTCGGCCCGGGTCAGCAACCGCCGGCTGATCTCGCGCGGGCTCGGCGACAGCATCAGGGCCGGCGGCTCCGGGACGGTCGCCCGGTGCGGGACGTTACGGCCGAACCGCGTTCCGGCCATGCCCATCCGCGGGCTGTCCTGGGCGTTGTAGGCGCCGTCGGCGGAGCGGGACGCCCGGTCGGCGGGCGCGGGCGGGCGCAGCGGGGGACGGCCCGTGGAGGGCAGCTCCTCGGTGTCGAAGAGGTTCTTCTGGCGCAGCACGTCCCGGAGCCCGGTCAGCACCAGCAGCCCGAGCGGCGCCGGCAGGCGGTGCCAGCCGATCGTGCGGTCCAGCAGCAGGGCGCCGCCCTGGTGGAGCCGTGCGAGCGCCGAACGGCCCCGGGCCCGTCGCGACGGCACCGCCCGCCGTCGCGTCCGGACGCGGGTCGGCGCGGGCCGTGCGCGTTCCGCGGTTCCGGCCATGGTGATCACCTCCTCGTGCGGGACCGCCCCGTCGGCATCGCGGTCGTCCCGATTCCCTGTTCCGAACATTTATCGGCGCAGGGTAAAGCCCGCAACCCGGCTCCGGTGAAATCCGGCGAAATGGCCGGAAAGAGCGTTGCTGCGGGCCGTGCCGTCGCACAGCGCCCCGACGATTTATTTCATGACACAGGGGAAATATAAACTTCTATCGCCATCGGATCGGGTGAGGCCTCGCGGGGCCGGCGAACGGCCGGAGACCGTGCCGCGGCCCCGCGCGGCGGCGGAGCGGCGCTCAGACCGTCACGGGCACCCGCTCCAGCCAGGCGGCGTCCCAGGTCTCGTGGTCGACGCGCCCGGTCACGGGCAGCCCCTTGAACGCCTGCAGCGCGTTGCAGGCGCTCTCGGTCTTGGGGCCGAAGACGCCGTCGGCCTCGAGGGGCCAGCCGCGGCTGTCCACCTGGCGCTGCCAGGTGCGGACGTGCTCACCGCTCGAGCCCTTCTGCAGGACCTCGCTGGGCGCGGGCGGCGGCATCGTGCTGGGCGCCTCCCAGGTGGCCTTCCAGGTGTTCGGGCCGACGATGCCGTCGACGGGGAGCCCGTGCTCGCGCTGGAAGTTCTTGCAGAGCCGCTGGCTGATCGGGCCGTAGTCGCCGTCGGCGGTGATGTTCCAGCCGCGTTCGCGCATCTGCGTCTGCCACCGCCTGACATTGGGGCCGCTCGTGATGGGCGGGAACTTCATCAGCGGTGGTTGGAACGGTGGGGCCGACATGGCGCCTCCTCACGGAATCGAGCCGGTTCCTTTCCCTTCCAGCCAAGCATCGGCGGGGTTTAGGAAAAACCAATGAGGGGCACTTCGGGGGCTCGCTTGACGGCCAATGCAATCACCGCCAAAATCGTCGCGTTTTCAACGGCGCGGGCCCCGCTCATTTGGCGATCACGAGCTTGTCGGCGGTGCAGGACAGCACCCGGATCTCCCGCGTGCGCCCCGCCCCGGCGGAGTCCGGGGCGGGGGGAAAGGTGAGCCGCAGGACGCCGCCCGGCCCGGCCTCCCAGCGGCCGGTCACCGGGCGCGGCCGGTCGTCCGGGCCGGGACGCAACTCCACGACCGTCCCGTCCGCGCGGAACTCCAGCCCCCGCCGCGGCCTGCGCGAGGGACGGAACGGGTGGTCCGCGGGACGGTACACCTCCTCGGCCGCGGTGTCCTCCTCGCGGGAGTGCAGCCACGCGCCGACGATGCCGGGCGGCGCCTCGCTCATCGGCGCCCGCTCATCGGCGCGGCCCGCGCGCGGGCGGCGCTCAGGACCGTCCCGCCGCGCGGCCGGTGACCAGCCCGAGCACCTTGCGGATCTCCTGCAGGACCTCCCGGGTCAGCCGTTCGCTGTCGTGCAGCAGCCGCTCCAGCTCCCCGTCCTGCGCCGCCGGGGGCATGGCGGGGACCGCGCCGGCTGCCGCCGGGGCGGCCGCGGCCACCGGTTCCGGCGCCCGCCGCTCTCCCCCGATCAGGAACGACGCCCGGGGCCCCTCCAGGCAGGCCCGCATCCGCGTGCCCTGCCCCCGCGTGAACATGAACATGCCCACGTCGTCGGTGTAGTCCATGTAGTTCATGAACATGTCGCCGTGCGGGCCGTTGTTGCAGGTGATGTGCGGGAACGCGGGCTGGCCGGTGTTCGCGTCGGCCTGGTTGGGGGTGTCGGCGACCTTGTCGTCGCTGGAGCAGGCGCCGTCGTCGTCCCCCCAGATGTGGTACAGGTCCAGCCAGTGGCCGATCTCGTGCGTCGCGGTCCGGCCCCGGTCGAACGGCGCCGTCGCGGTCCCGGTGGTGCCGAACGCCGAGTGCAGGACGACCACGCCGTCGGTGTGCGGCGGCCCGCCGGGGAACTGGGCGTACCCCAGCAGCCCGCCGGTGAGCTGGCAGACCCACAGGTTGAGGTACTGATCGCTCGGCCAGGGATCGGCGCCGCCCGTCGAGGCCGATTTCACACCGTCGTCCCAGGTGAAGCCGTGCTGGTCGGTCTCGACCCGGATGATCCCGCCGGTGGGGTCCCCGTCGGGGTCGAGGTCGGCGAGCCGGAACTCGACCTGGGCGTCGGCCACCAGCGGCCGCCACACCTCGGGCACCAGCCCCGCGTCGGGATTCTTGGCGCGGAAGTCCTTGTTGAGCACCTCGATCTGGCTGTGGATCTGCTCGTCGGCGATGTTCTGCTCGGGCATGTCGGGATGGTGGACGACGTGGACGACGACCGGGATGGTGACGAGGTCCTGCGTCAAGGGGGTGCGGCGTCCCTGCTCGTACCGGAGCGCACGGTTCTCGATCATGCCGCGCTGGGCGCGGTAGGTCATGCTCTCGTTGAGGAGCCGGCGGTGCACGAGCATGGTCCCGCACAGGTCGCGGGACGGCGGATGCGGAGCGTCGGTCTCGGTCATGCGGACGCTCTACCCCCGCGGATCCGGGGGCAAGCTGACCGGGAAGCAAGCTCTTCACCATGCGAACGACATACGAACCGGTCACGACGGCTGGCACGCGGGGCACCAGACGGTGCCGCGGCCGGAGACGCGCCGCCGCGCCAGGATCGTGCCGCAGCGCGGGCAGGCGCCCGCCGGTTCGTCGCGGACGCCGGTGAGCCAGGTGTCGCTGGGCGGGACCCGTCCCGCCTTCACCGAGTCGCGCAGCACCTTCCGCATCGCCCGGTGCAGCGCGTCCAGGCCGGCGTCGTCCAGGTCCCCGGCGGGCCGGAGCGGGTTGACGCGGGCCCGCCAGCAGATCTCGTCGGCCAGCAGGTTGCCCAGCCCGGCGATCAGGGTCTGGTCGGTGAGCGCCGACTTCAGCCGGCCGCGCCGTCCGGACAGCAGCTCGCCGAGCCGCCGGCGGGACACCTGGAGCGCGTCCGGGCCCAGCTCCTCCAGGACCAGGCGGGCCTGCCCCTCGTCGTCGGCGAGCCGGACGCCCTGCAGCTTGCGCATGTCGCGCAAGCGCAACTCGCCGTCCGCCAGCCGCCAGACGACCCGGTCGTGCCGGTGCGGCGGCTCGGCGGCGGAATGCCAGGAGAGCGAGCCGGTCATGCCGAAGTGCAGCATCAGCACGGGCCCCTCGGCCGGCGCGACCAGCCACTTCCCGTGCCGCCACGGCTCGCCGAACCGGCGGCCGCGCAGCGCGGCGTCCAGCTTCCGCGCGCCGACGCCGCGGAGTACCCCCTCGTCCCGGACCCGCACGGCCTCGATGGGCTCGCCGGCGTGCTCTGCCAGTACCCGGCGGAAACCCTCCACGTCAGGAAGCTCCGGCATACGGCAGCCTTACCCGCTGTCACCCGGTCAATCTCGCCCCTCGGGATCCTCGGCGAGGAAATCCGCGACCAGCTCGGGCGGGTTCGCCGCCCTGCTGAGGGCGAACATCTCGTCGGGGTTGAACATGTCGTACAGGATCACCGGGACGGGGCGCCCGAGGGCTTCGCGGATGTGGCCGCCGGCGTGGAGCCCCTTCGCCACGTCGACGCAGAGCCGGTGGAACCGCTCGTCGAGCCGTTCGCCGCGCTCGTCCCGCTCGTCTTCGGACAGGCCGTCGTCGTCCTCGTACCAGAGCCCCTGCCGGACCGCCTCCCGCCGGTGCAGTCCGGCGCCGACGGGGTCGGACCCGACACTGCGGACGCCCTCGAGCCCGGTCGGCGGGAAGTAGGCGTAACTCCAGCGGGCCTCCCACGCCTCCGGCGGGTGCGGCGAGGCCAGCAGCGCGGCCACATCGGCCTCGGTGCTGTAGCCGATGGCCAGGTACGGGTGCCGGGGGTCCTGGTCGACGCCGTCGATCCGGAAGGTGACGCAGTGGATCTGCGGCACGTGCTCGTCCGGAAAGGCCGCCAGGGTCTGGGCGGCGGCCCGCTCCATGTGCTCCCGGAACGTCATCGGCGGCGCGCCCCCGGCCGTCGCGGAGATCGTCATGCCGGAACTCTAACGAGCCGGAGACCGCGCCCGAACTCCGCTCCCGGATGGAGCTGCTCACCGGCCTCGACCGGCCCGAGTACCGCCGCCGCGGGCATCGTTCGCCGCCCGGTTGCAAGACGCCATGCCGTTTCGGCAGATTTGGGGTCATGGACGATCTGAACGACGTGCTGACCGCCGTGGGGCCGCGCCTGCGCGCGCTCCGCCGGGAACGCGGCGTCACCCTCGCCCGGGTGGCGGAGCTGACCGGTATTTCCGAGAGCACGCTGTCCCGGCTGGAGGGCGGCGGGCGGCGGCCCAACCTGGAGCTGCTGCTGCCGCTGGCCCGCGTTTACGGCGTCCCGCTGGACGAGCTGGTCGGCGCGCCCCAGACGGGCGATCCGCGGGTGCACTTCAAGCCGGTGCACCGCCACGGCAGGACGTTCGTGCCGCTGACCAGGCGGGCCGGCGGGCTCCAGGCATTCAAGGCGGTGATACCGGCGGACTGGCCGGCCACCGCCGATCCCGACCCGAAGTCGCACGAGGGCTACGAATGGCTGTACGTGCTCAACGGCCGGTTGCGGCTGATCCTCGGAGAGCGTGAGCTGGTCATGAAGCCGGGGGAGGCCGCGGAGTTCGACACCCACGTCCCGCACTGGATGGGCGCCGCCGGCGGCGAGGCCGTCGAGCTGCTCGTCCTGTACGGGGCGCAGGGCGAACGGGCCCACGTGCGCGCCCGCCCGACCTGACGTGACGGCCTACTCGGGCGGTGGGGTCCGGTCGACGGGATGGCCGTTCTTCCAGATGGCCGTGATGGCGCGCACGGCGCCGATGTCGGTCGTGGGGTCGCCGTCCACCAGCAGGAGGTCGGCGCGCAGGCCGGGGGCGACACGGCCGCGGTCGGCGAGGCCGAACGCGCGGGCCGGTGCGGAGGTGGCCGCGGCGAGCGCCGCGCGCGGGCCGAGTCCGGCGCGGACCAGATGGCCCAGCTCGGCCAGCATGCTGACGCCGTTGGCGTTGGCGCGGATGGGTGTGTCGGTGCCGGCCAGGATCGGCACGCCGGCCGCGTGCAGCCGGCCGACGTTGGCGGAGCCGATCGCCAGGAAGTCGGGCCGGCCCGGCCGGTCGGGCGGGACCTGCTCCAGGAGGTAGCGCTGCGTCGGGCTGAGCCAGGGCGTGATCCGCTCGTCGGCGAGCAGGTCGCGCGCGCCGGCCCCCCAGTCGACGACGGACAGGGTCGGGACGACGAAGGCGCCGCCGCGGCTGATCTCCGCGATGTCGCCGGGGCCGCCCTCGCCGTCCCAGAAGGCGTGCACGAGGCCGTCGGCCCCGGACCGCACGGCGGCGAGGGCGAGCCGGAGCTTCTCGGCGTGGACGACCGCGCGGCGGCGGTGGGCGTGCGCGGCGGCGATCACCTGCCGGGCCTGTTCGGGCGTCAGGCTGGGCAGCGACGGCCGGGGCGGCGGCCCGCCGTCCTCCAGGATGACCTTGATGTAGTCGGATCCTTCGGCGACCCGGTCGGCGACGAAGCGGTCGATGTCGGTGCCGGCGGTCACGCGCGGGATGTCCCAGTCCGGGTTGACGGGGTGGCCGCCCGGCACGGTGACGCCGATGCCCGCCGACCACAGATCCGCCCGCTCGGTCCTGGCCGTGGAGCGGCGCTGCCTGCGGGCGGCGGGGAGGATCGCGGGGTCGTTGAACATGTCGAGTTCGGTGGTGACCCCGAAGCGCAGCGCGTCCGCGCGGCCCTCGTCGAAGGAGTGGACGTGGCAGTCGATGAGTCCGGGCAGCAGCGTGCGGCCGCGGCCGTCGTGCACCCGGTGGCGGGGGGACGCGGGCACGTCGCCGACCGCGCGGATGAGCCCTTCGGCGACCAGGACCGAGGCGCGTTCGATGACGCGCCGGCCGTCGAAGACGCGGACGTCGCGGATGACGAAGGAGCCGCCCGCCGCGGCCCGGGGGCCGGAGGCCGCCGCCGCGGCCGGTGGGACGCCGACGGCGGCGGCGCCCAGGTAGGCGGCCAGGGACAGGACGCGGCGCCGTGACGTTGGCTGGTTCATGGGCTCTGACGCTACGAAGGCGGGCGACGCGCCGTAAGCGACTTTGGTCGTTGCCGGGGCGACCGAAGTCCAGCGGTGGCGACCACCAAGGTTCGGCGGGATGGGGTTTCAGCGGGGCGGGGTTTCAGCGGGACAGGAGGTCGCGGGCGATGTGGGTCACCTGGATCTCGTCGGTCCCGGCGTAGATCTGGAACGACTTGGCGTCGCGGGCCAGCTGCTCCACCCGGTACTCCGACATGTAGCCGTTGCCGCCGAACAGCTGCACCGCCTCCATCGCGACCTCCGAGGCGGCCTGCGCCGAGTACAGCTTCATCGCCGACGCCTCCGCCAGCGTGGGAGTGCGGCCCGCCTTCTGCATCTCGATGTGCCGGAACACCAGGTTCTGCACGTTGAGCCGCGCGACCTCCATCTTGGCGAGCTTGAGCTGGATGAGCTGGAAGTCGCCGATGCGCTGCCCCCACAGTTCGCGCTTTTTGGCGTAGTCGACCGACAGCGCCAGGCACTCCTCGATGACGCCGAGCGACATCGCCGCGACCCCGGCGCGCTCGGTGGCGAAGTTCTGCCTGGCCGACTCCTTGCCGCCGCCGGCGCCGGCGCTCAGCAGCCGGTCAGGGCCCACCCGGACGTCGTCGAGGAACAGCTCGCCGGTGGGGGAGGAGTGCAGGCCCATCTTGCGCAGCGGCTTGGTCTGCGTCAGGCCCGGCATGCCGCGGTCGAGCACGAAGGTGAGGATCTCGCGGTCGCGCGGGCCGGCGCCGTCGTCGAGTTTGCAGTAGACGACGATGGTGTCTGCGTAGGGGCCGTTGGTGATGAAGGTCTTGTTCCCGTTGAGGACGTGACCGTCGCCGTCCCGCCGGGCGGTGGCCCGCATGCCGCCGAACGCGTCGGAGCCGGACCCGGGCTCGGTGATCGCCCATGCTCCGACCTTGTCGAAGGTGAGCAGGTCCAGGGCCCAGCGGCGGCGCTGCCCGGGCGTGCCGCGCTTCATGATCGTCCCGGCGGCCAGGCCGAGGCTGACGCCCATCGCCGACACCAGCCCCGGCGCGACCCGGCAGAGCTCGATGATCGGCAGCATGCTCATCGCCGCGTTCCCGCGGCCGCCGCCCGGGCCCTGCTCGCCGCCCGCGCCCGGCTCGTCGTCCGCGGTGCGCTCCGCCCGGGCCTGGAACGACGAGCGGGCCAGCTCGTCCAGGCCGAAGGTCTTGTAGAGGTCGCGGATCAGGTCGTACGGGGGGAGCCCGCCCGACTCCAGCTCCTCCAGCCGGGGCCGGAGCTCGGCGTCGATCCAGCCCCGCACCGCGTCCCGGATCATCACGTCCTCGTCGGACCACTCGATCATGTCGCGCCTCGCCTCCGGCCTCCGCCTGATGATCGTCCATCCAAGCAGAAGTTGAAAGTGATCGCTTACGCAGGGGCCCGGGTCGCCGGACGTGCCCTCCTTCCCGGTGCCCTACTTCTCGAAGGTGAGCACGTCGGCCAGCACCCCGCCCGCCGAGGTCAGCCGCTCGTCGGCGGGGCTGTCGTAGACCACCAGCAGCTTCGGCCGCCCGGCGGCGTCGGTCTCGTCCAGGACCGCGATGCCCTCGGGGTGGTCGTCGCCCACCCCGTACGGCAGCTCGCCCAGCACCGGCAGGTCCTCGGCGGGGACGACGCCGGGGTCCTCCACCTGGGCGGCGCCCGGCCAGCGCACCACCTGCACCGGGCCGTCCAGGTCCATGGTCGGGCCGGTCAGGATGAGCAGGTCGTCGCCGTGCGGGCACAGGTCGCGCACGCCCAGGCCGGCCAGGTCCAGGAAGTGCGTGCGGTACGGCTCGCCGTCGTCCCCGATCGGCCGGAGCCGCAGCCGCCGCGGATCGTCCGGATGGGTCTCGGGCTGGATCTCCATCAGCACGGCCCAGCCGCGCAGCACCGGCCCCCGGAACCCGATGTAGAGGCGCTCGCCGTGGGCGGCGATGCCCTCGATGTCGATCCCGTTGTCCTTGCTCGGGACGGACAGGAACGGTGCCAGGTGCGGGTCGTCGGAGAGCAGGTCGGTGATGGAATCGCCGTGCGCGCCGAGGACGGCGGCGGTGCGGTCGCCGTCCTCGGCGACGGCCTCCGACAGCCCGTCCTCCCCGGCGGCCAGCGGCAGCCGGGCGAGGATGAACCGGTTGTCCTCGCGGACCACGCTCGCCAGCCGCTTGCGGGACTTGGCGACGGACTGGCCCCGCTTGATCTTCTTGCGCTTGAGGCTGTGCGACCCGATCGCCCAGAGCCAGCCGTTGGTACGGGCCAGGCCCTCGATGTCGGCCTCCTCGTCGGGGCCGGCCGGCAGCGGCACCAGGTCGGCCAGCCGCACGGTGCGCTGGCCCTCGTAGCCGGTGACGTGCCCGGAGGAGTCGGTGGTCGCGGTCAGCCGCTCGATGGTGGCGGTCTCGTCCCCGGCCACCCAGAGGCAGCGGCCGTCCTGGCGTACGGCGGACAGGTTGGTGTGCGTCTCGGCCTCGCGGCTCTCCTGCGCGAAGCGGAGCTCGACCCGGCGTTCCACGATCATGCTGTCGATGGTGTCACATGTCGCTTGAAACGGCGGTCGCGCCCCAGAGAACACGCAGGTACCGGGGCTTGCGGAAAACCAGCCCGTGTGCATGCGGCGCCGGTCCGGGCGCGAATCGCAGGTTCGGCAGGCGGGTCAGGACGGCCTCCAGCGCGGTGCGGGTCTCCAGCCGGGCCAGGTGCGCGCCGAAGCAGAAGTGCGGTCCGTGGGCGAACGCCAGGTGGTCGGCGGCGTTGGCGCGGCGCACGTCGAAGTCGTCGGGGTCGGGGAAGACGGCCGGGTCGCGGTTGGCCCCGGCGATCGACACCCGCACCAGGTCGCCCTTGCGGACGGGGACGCCGCCCAGCCGGATGTCGCGGACGGCGTACCGGTCGACCACCGAGGCCGACGGCTCCAGCCGCAGCGACTCCTCGATCGCGCCCGGGAGCAGCCGCACCGGCTCCGCCCGCACGAGGTCGAGCTGGTCGGGACGGCCGAGCAGGTGCAGGAGGGCGTTGGAGATCATGCCCTCGGTGGTGTCGATGCCGCCGAACATCAGCACGGCGGCGTTGGCGACCACCTCGGTCACGCTCAGGCCCTCCTCCTGGTGGGCGGCCTCGGCGAGCAGCGACGCCGAACCGGGCGGGCCCACGGCCTCCTCGACCGCGGCGCGCAGGCGGGCGTGGGCCTCGTCGGCCCGCCCCGAGGGGGTGCGGCCGGCGGTGATGTCGGAGACGGCGTCGACGAACGCCCCGTACCACGACCGGATCGTCGCGGGGTCCACGCCCTCCAGCCCCAGCGCTGCGGCCACCACCGCGACGGCCAGCGGCCCGGCGAGCTCGCCCCGCAGCTCGGCCCGGCCCGCCGGTGCGAGCGAGGTGACCAGCCGGTCCACCTCCGCCGCGACGAAGGCGGTGAACCGCTCGCGGGTCTGGGCGGGCCGGAACGGGCGGGCGAACGGTTCGCGGTGCCGCGTGTGCGCCCGCCCGTCCAGCGCCAGCATGCTCGGGCCGAGCAGCCGCGCGGTGGAGAAGCGGGGATCGTCGACGGTGAACGCGGCGGCGTCCCGCATGACCCGCACGGCCAGGTCGTGCGAGGTGACCAGCCAGCCGCCGAGCGCGGGCAGCCAGGAGACCGGCTCCTGCGCCCGCAGCCGGGCCAGGAGCGGATGGGGGTCGGCCTCCAGCTCGGCGATGGTGGCGCCCGCACCGACCGGAAAGGTGTTGTTCGTCTCGGATGTCACCTCGGAAGCCTACGTGGCCCCATTATTGATCTACATTGTAAAGGCGCCGGGCCGGACGCGCCACGGCGGCGTCACGCGGCCGTGGACGGGCGCCCCCACCAGGCCCGCCCCGGTCCCGGCAGCGTGTAGATCGGGTCGTAGTACTCGTAGCGCCTGGTCAGCGCGTCGGGATCGGCGCTCTCGATCCCGGTGCGGTAGTTCTTCGTCCAGTACGAGACGCCGCGCTCGCGGTCGTAGTCGGCGAGCTGGTGCACCCACCGCTTGCCGACGTACGGGACGTCGCACACGATCCGCGGTGTGGCGAAGCCGGGCAGGTAGCCCATGATGGCGTGCTGCAGCTCCTGCGCCTCCCAGACCGCGACCCGCCAGTGCTCGCTGTAGGGGATCATGTCGCACATGTACAGGTAGTACGGCAGGATCGCGGCCTCGTCGAGCAGCGCGAACGACAGGTCCAGCAGCGCCTCGGGCGTGGCGTTGACGCCGCGCAGCAGGACGCCCTGGTTGCGCACGTCCCGGATGCCGGTGTCGAGCATCGCCCGGGAGGCCCGCGCGACCAGCGGGGTGAGTGACTGGACGGCGTTGACGTGGGTGTGTATCGCGATCTGGGCGCCGCGCTCGTGCGCCTTGGCGGCCAGGCGCTCCATGCCGGCGCGGACCTCGTCCTGGAGCCAGTGCTGGGGCAGTCCCATGAGCGCCTTGGTGGCCAGGCGGATGTCGCGGATGTTGTCGATGTCCAGCAGCGCGTCGACGAACGACTCCAGGCGCGGCCAGGGCAGGTTGGCCACGTCGCCGCCGGAGACGACCACGTCCCGGACGCCCGGCGTGCGGCGCAGGTAGTCGAGCATCGCGCCGTGCCGGTCGGGGGCCTTGATGGCGAACTTGTGCTTGTCGACCGCTGGAGTGGAGTTGCCCACCAGGTCCATGCGGGTGCAGTGGCCGCAGTACTGCGGGCAGGTCGGCAGCAGTTCGGCCAGCACCTTGGTCGGGTACCGGTGCGTGAGCCCCTCCACGGCCCACATCTCCGCCTCGTGCAGGGAGTCGCGCGTGGCGTAGGGGTGGGAGGGCCAGTCGGTGCGGCGGTCGCTGAGCACCGGGACCATGTAGCGGCGCACCGGGTCGGCGTAGAACGCCTCGGTGGAGGAGACGTCCATGGTGTTGAGCATCTGCGGGGTGACCAGCATCGACATCGTGGCGCGCTCGGCCTGGTCGCGTTCCAGGTCGGCGTAGAAGGACTCCTCCAGCAGGTCGCCCATCACCCGGCGCAGCTGCCGGATGTTCTTGACGCAGTGCGCGCGCTGCCACTGGGCCGACTCCCATTCCGCGGCCGTCACGTCCTTCCAGCCCGGCAGCCGCCGCCAGTCGGGCTCCACCAGCGGCCGGCGCCGGTAGGCGTAGGGCTGGCGGGTGGAGGCTCCGGTGGCCGAGGTCGGCCGCGTGGACGGGACGGAGTGGGTGGCGTCCGGTTCCGGACGCAGGGGGGTGGTCATCGTTGACCCCTCCTCGCGTTGCGTGGGCGTCGACATCTGGATTGCATAAAACTCTTGTATAGGGCAGACGTTACGGGAAGAATTTCGATGCAACCAGTGATACTAAGTACATCTTCCGTTACCTGGTCGTAGTGTGCGGCACGGTGCGGAGGGCGGCGGCGAGGCGCGAGGGGGCGTCAGATGATCGGAACCGAGGTGGGGCTGCACCGCGTGCTGGAGCCGGCGGGCGTGCTGCCCCAGGCGGCGCTGCGGCTGGACCCCGACCCCCGGATCCGCCCGGACGAGGTACGGATCAGGGTCGAGCGGCTCAACCTGGACGCCGCCTCCTACCGCCAGCTGCACACCGCCCACGGCGGCGACCCGGGCGCCGTACGCCGCGAGGTGCTGCGGATCATCGGGGAGCGCGGCAAGATGCACAACCCCGTCACCGGCTCGGGCGGCATGCTCGTCGGCGTCGTCGACGAGGCCGGCCCCGACTCGCCGCTCGGCCTCAAGCCCGGCGACCGCGTCGCCACCCTGGTCTCCCTCACGCTCACCCCGCTGGCCGTGGACGACGGCCTGGCCCGCTGGGACGGCCGCTCGGAGCAGATCCCCGCCTCCGGCCACGCGATCCTGTTCGCCCGGTCCATCGCCGCCGTCCTGCCCGACGACCTGCCGGTCCCGCTGGCGCTGTCGGTCATGGACGTGTGCGGCGCGCCCGCACTCACCGGCCGCGTCGTCGCCGGCCTGCGCGATCCGGTGGTGGCGGTGCTGGGCGGCGCGGGCAAGAGCGGGTCGCTGTCGCTGGCCGCCGCCCGCCGCGCCGGCGCCGCCCGCACGATCGGGCTCGTCCCCACCCAGGACGAGGAGCGCCGGCTGGCCGCCACGGGACTGGCCGACCGGGTGGTGCGCGCCGACGCGCGCGACCCGATCGCCGTCGCCGCCGCGCTCGGCGAGCCCGCCGACGTCACCGTGGTCTGCGTCGACGTGCCCGGGTGCGAGCACGGCGCGATCCTGGCCACGGCGCCCGGCGGCACCGTGGTGTTCTTCTCCATGGCCACCTCCTTCTCCGCCGCCGCACTGGGCGCCGAAGGGCTGGCCGCCGACGTGACGATGCTGGTCGGCAACGGCTACGTCCCCGGACACGCCGAGCTGGCGCTGGAACTCTTCCGCGACGTTCAGGGGGTTCGCTCGCTGTTCACCGCGCGGGCAGGCCACGATTCGGCAGAATGACGCGGGTATGCCCCGGCAGTGGCGGGGAGCGCACCCGAACATCGAGGAGGACCGTTTCATGGCCGGCATCACCAAGGCCCTGCGCGAGAAGGATCCCAAGGAACGGCAGGCCCAGATCGTGGACGTCCTGGTGGACACCTTCTCGCACCTCATGGAGCGCAGCCCCGCCGAGTTCCGCCGGCGGTTCCGGAAGATGGCCTCCGACCCGTTCGCCTTCTACCGGGGCAGCGCCTGCCTGTTCTACGCCGACGTCATCCACGACGAGGACCCGTGGGCCGACGAGCGCACCGGCCGGGTGTGGATCCAGGGCGACCTGCACGCCCAGAACTTCGGCACCTACATGAGCGACGACGGCGTCTTCGTCTTCGACGTCAACGACTTCGACGAGGCCTATGTCGGGCACTTCACCTGGGACGTCAAGCGGCTGGTGGCCAGCCTGGCCCTGCTGGCCTGGAGCAAGGCCATCTCCGACGCCGACATCCGCCGGCTGCTCGAGACCTACACGCGGGCCTACGTCGACCAGGTGCGCCACTTCGCCGAGCACGCCAGTGACCACCAGTTCGCCCTCACCCTCGACAACACCGACGGGTACGTCCGCGGCGTGCTGATCGCCGCGCTGTCGTCCACCCGGGTCGGGCTGCTGGAGAGCAAGACGCTGGTCGACCAGCACGAGCGGCGCTTCCGCCAGCGCACCGGCGTGCGCCGGCTCGACGACGCCGAGCGCGCCAAGGTGGAACGCGCCTACCAGGAGTACCTGCAGACGATCCCGAAGGAGAAGCGCTTCGGCAGCCTCACCTACGAGGTCAAGGACATCGTCGGCGCCTCCGGGTTCGGCATCGGCTCGGCCGGGCTGTCGGCCTACAACATCCTGGTGGAGGGGCACAGCCAGGCCCTGGAGAACGACGTCATCCTGTCGATGAAGCAGGGCAACGTCGCCGCGCCCAGCCGCGTCGTCGACGACCCGCGCATCCGCGAGTACTTCCAGCACCACGGTCACCGCACCGCCGTGTCGCGGCGCGCCCTGCAGGCCAACACCGACCCGTGGCTCGGCTACACCGAGATCGACGGGGTGGGTTACGTCGTCCAGGAACTGTCGCCGTACGAGGCCGACCTCGACTGGTCGGGGCTGACCGAGCCGGAGGAGATGCTGTCGGTCCTGGACGACCTGGGCCGCGCCACCGCCAAGGTCCACTGCGTGTCCGACAGCGACTCCGACCACACCCTGGTGGACTTCCAGGTCGAGGACGCCATCGGCTCGGCCATAGGCCCCGACGAGCACGACTTCGTCGAGGCCATGGTCGCCTTCGGCACCGAGTACGCCGCGATCGTCCGCGACGATCACAGGCTTTTCGTCGACGCTTTCCGGAACGGCCAGATTCCCGGCCTGTGACGGCGGGGATCAGCGGCGGGACAGCACCCGCGCCACGGCCGCGGCGATCACCGTGACCAGGATCCACCCGGCGGCCACGAGCGCGTACGAGAACCACTGGTACCCGCCCGCGGGGTTGAACGCGCGCTCCTGGCCCAGGTCGACCAGGGGAAGCAGCAGGTCCAGGGCATAGACGACGGGGTTGAAGTGCGGAGCCTCACCGGGCTTGAGCGGCTTGGGCGGCTCCGCACCGTAGACCAGTGCGCCCGCCGTCACCAGCAGCCCCAGCCACAGCACCGCCCGCCAGGGCTGGTAGCCGTAGCCGACGGCGGCGTCCTGCAGCACGCCCCACACCCTGCCGATCGGGGTGCCGCGGCGATGGTGGAGCCGTTCCTTGGCCAGCAGCACCTGGCGGGCTTGGCCGTGCTGGCCCAGGGCGGTGTAGTGCGCGGCGAGGTGCTCATAGGGCTGCGGCTGGCGCGCGCCGGGGTCGAGGGCGAGCCAGCGCAGGCGGTCGCGGGCGGGCAGGCGCGGCTCCAGGCTCTCGTAAGTGAGCCCGTTGAGCGACAGCGCCTCCGGCCAGGTGCCGGGGTCATCGTGCAGGACGCCGATGCGGGCGTGCTCCAGGATGACCGTCCCCTCGACGGGCTCGGACGGGCGTAGCACGAACTCGCTCGCCTGCAGGCCGCGGGCGTGCAGCGCCACTCCTCCCGGAGCGCTCAGCCGGGCGGGCTTCAGGTCGAGCCGCCCGCCGATCCTGGCCCCGGTGAGTTTGACCATTCCAAGCGCCACGGTGCGGTTGCCGAACACGTCGGCGGCGATCTCGGCGCGCGACAGCCGCAGTGCCTTGCCGCCGGGGTTCTCCAGGTGGGCGTCCTGGAGCAGGAGGCGGCCCCCGATCCGCGACAAGACCGCCCGGACCTCGCCCTGCGCCCGCATCCCGCCGCAGTCGAAGGTGGCGCCGACGGCGGCGTTGTCGGCGGTGAGCGCCACGCCGTCGTTCCGCAGACGTGCCCGGCTCAGTCCCACGTGGTTGGCCACCTGCGCGCCTGACAGGTTGACGGTGCCGGCGGACACCTCCAGCGCGGTGCCGTCCAGTTCGCCGAGCGAGGCGCGGCCCAGGTCGAGTGCGGTCCCGTCCAGGGCGGCCAGGGACGCGCCGCGCAGGGCCAGGACGGAGCGGATCTGGGCGCCCGGCAGGAGGATGCCGCCTTCGGCGGTGAACCCGTCCCGGCACAGCAGCGGGCCCTCGACCGCGAGCCCGCCGGCGCCGAGTGCCGGGCCC
The DNA here is from genome assembly GCF_039532545.1 of Actinomadura vinacea. Taxonomy (NCBI): domain Bacteria; kingdom Bacillati; phylum Actinomycetota; class Actinomycetes; order Streptosporangiales; family Thermomonosporaceae; genus Actinomadura; species Actinomadura vinacea. The sequence goes on from NZ_BAAARW010000037.1 coordinate 144,960, forward strand.
TCACGGTTGCGGAGCACGGCGGCGTCGAGGTGCACGCCCCCGCTGACGCGCGTGTCGCGCAGCGCCGTCTCGCCGTCGACCGTCAGACGGGAGCCCATGAGGCCGCCGTTGACGGTGGCGCGGGACACGTCCAGCGCCGGCCGGCCGGTGCCGGCGGGGGTGTTCACCCGGGCGTCCTGCAGGTCCAGCCGGCCCTCGATCCGGGTGCCGCGCAGCACCGTCATGCCCTCGACGGCGATCCCGGTCGCGATGAGCCCGCCGTTGACCGTGGCACGGTCGAGGGTCAGCGCCATACCTCCCGGTGCCTCGACGACGGCGTCCTCCAGTCCCAGTCGGCCTTCGATGCGGGCGTTGCGCAGGCGGACCGCACCGGTGGCGCGGAAACCGTGGTTGGCCTCCATCTCGCCGTCCACGACCAGGCCGTCGGCGGCGACCGCGACCCCCTCGGCGTCGGGGGCGATCCGCGCGGCGCGCAGCGTGATCTCGCCGTTGACCCGGGCGCGGTCGAGTCTGAGCCCGTGCCGGACGGTGCTGCGGTGCAGGTTGAGCAGGCCGTCCAGAACGAGCCGGGGCGCGTTGATGGAGTGGATGTCGGAACCGGTGATCCGGATGGTGCGGGTCGTGGCCTCGACCAGGCGGATCGGGCCGTCGAAGTGGCAGTGCTCGCAGACCAGTGTGTAGGGGACCTCGGCGCCCATCAGGTCGAGGCGGCCCTCGATCCGGGCGCCGCTCAGCCGGATCGCGGGGCGCCGTCCCGGGTCGGGCGGGACGGCGCCCAGCAGCAGCGCGGCGATCACCTCGCCGCGCACGACACGGCCGTCGTCCCAGGCGGCGCCGGCGGACGGGTCGTCCTCGGCGGAGTCGCCGGTGCGGAGGTCGACCCATTCGCCGCGGGGGAACGCCGACCATACCCGTTGCTCGGCCGCACCGAGCCGCCACTCCGCCATGCCCCAATCTTGGGGCAAAAATGATCTCAGTGGGCGAAGGTCGACTTAGCGGGCGAAGGCCACCGCGCTCGCCGCGCTGATCACCACGGCCAGGACCACCAGGACGAGCGGATTGGCCAGCGGGTGGCGCCGCCTGACCGGTGCCACGGCCGCAGGCGGCCGCTCGGGAGCGGACGCGCGCGACGGGGACGGTGAGGGCCGGGACGCGGGCTCGGAGGGCGCCGTGCGCGCGACCGGTGCGGGTGCGGCCGGAGGAGCGGCGAGCGGCCGGGGCGCCGGAGGAGAACTCCGGGCCGGCGGGGCGGCCGGTGTCGTGACCGTGGGCGGCGACGGTTGCGCAGGCTCGGCCGGCACCGGTGGCTTCGGCGCCGCGGGTGCCGCCGGTGGCGCGGGTTGCGCTGGCGCTGCAGGCGGTGCGGGCTGAGCGGGTGGTTCCACGGGCGGTGGAGCCGCGGGTGGTGGAGCCGCGGGTGGTGGAGCCGCGGGTGGTGGAGCCGCGGGTGGTGGATGGCCGGGACACGCCGATCCAGGGATCGCGACGATGGCGCTCACGCTGACGATCGCGTCCACGGCGACGTTCACGCAGACCGAGACCAGGGGAGCCACCAGGACCGAGGCCTGCAGCGACGGTCCGGGCACCAGGGGCGGCTGGGCCAGGATCGCCGGGAGGCCGAGAACCACCGCGGCGGCGCCACCGATATCGCCGCCGCCCCCGACGCCGAGTTCGGTCCCGCCCTTGGCCCCGAGCCCGGGTTCGGCCCTGCGGTCGGCTGCGCGTTCGAGCTCGCGGCCAGGTGCGCTGTCGGGTGCGTGGTCTGGCGATCGAGAGGAGGGCCGCCCTCGTACCGAGGAGGTGGCCCCCGCCGACGACGGCGGAGAAGATGAGGGGCCCGCCAGAGAACCGCGTGGAGGGCCGGGCGGAGAGGCAGGCGAAACGCCCGCCACAGAGCTGGGCGGAGAGCCCGCCAGAGAGCCCAGCGGTGGGGAGCCCGTCTGCAAGGTTGACGGGGAGGCCGGGGGAGAGGTCGGCGAGGCTGGTCTGGAGATCGGCGGGGAGGCCGATGGGGAGCCCTTCGGCGGGGCCGCCAAAGAAACGGGCAGAGAGACGGGCGGAGAGCCCTTTGGCGGGACTGGCTTGGAGGCTGGTGCGGAGGCCGAAGGGCCCCTCGGCGATCCCGCCGGTGAGACCGCCGGGTGGATCGCGCGGGAGGGTTCGGCGGAGGCTCGCGGTGCGGGGGCGTCGGACGGGCCGGGGGCGGCAGCGGCCGCCGCGGGGGCGCATAGCGGCAGGAGCCCGGCGGCCAGCGCCGGGACGGCGCCGACCGACCAGGTCAGGACACGGCGCCGCGCCGGGAACTGCGTCGCGGGCATGGTCAGGGGCCTCCCGAGATGCGCTGGATCTCGGTGATGGCGCCGGTGAACGCGTCGGGCCGCACGCCCAGGCCGCCGGTGAAGGTGTGCGTGATGTCGAGCGCCAGGTAGATCCCGATGGCCAGCAGCCCGGCCATGAGCGCCAGCGGCACCAGGGCCATCCCGCGCGGTCGCGCGCCCGCCAGGTAGGGCAGCGCGACGACCAGCAGCCCGGTGGCGACCGTGATGATCAGCAGCCCGGCCGGGGGCGTGGTGCGGGCGTCCATCGCGCGCTGGTGGCGGGCCGCCGAGATCGCGGTGACCTGGCCGAGGAAGGTGGTGCGGGCGTCCTTGATCTCGTCGTCGTCGGGCACCGGCAGTGCGATGACCTGGCGGCGGACCGCGTCCAGCCGGGTCCAGCCGCCGGGGCTGAGCCGCCCCTCGGCCATCTCCCGCCATTCCTCGTCGCGGACGAAGCGGGCGTAGTCGAGCAGGCCGGTACGGGCCTGGTCGCGGGACGCGGCGGGCAGCCGCTCGGCCGACCAGTACGCCTCGGTGATCGCCTGCGCCTCGGTGTAGGTGTTGAGCCGGGCGGAGTCGGTGGCGGCCCAGGGCACCACGATGGCGACCGCGAACGCGAGCAGGAACATAGCCGAGATCATCGACCCCGCGTGGCCGACGGTGGGGCCGTCGGGTTCGCCGTCGTCGCGGCCGCGCCGGACCAGTCGGCCCGCGACGAGCACCACGCCGACCGCGCAGGCCGCCGCTATCAGATAGACCACCGAGCCCCCTTCAGATCTTCCTCACCGGGACGAAGCCATGACCTGTGACGTAGGGCAACTTTACGTGCACGGAAGGTTATGGGGGAATGCTTGGCTGGTGAGATAGGTGTCGCCTTGCGGGAGTAAAGTGGAGGGTCTTGCGAAAAGCCTGCTCCAGGCAGGAAGATCTCAATAGAAGGACGTAAGAGAATGTAGATATTCGAGTGTCGTGCGAAGTGGAGTGCAGGCGAGCGTGAGGGGAGGCGGCAATGGCGCCGCAGGGGAAACTCGATCTGGACCCGGATCTGGTACACCGGGCCCGGGCACTGGCGGCGCGGGCCGCCGAGCCGGTCATCCGGATGGCCCGGACGCACACCACCGTCTCGGTCGAACGGGCGCTGCTGAGGATCGCCGGGCTGGCCGGCGCCGACGCCGCCGGCAGGCCGTGGGTCAACCATCTCACCGACGCCGTCCGCGACCAGGTCGGTCTGGAACACGGCGTGGCCCTCCCGGTCTGGGACGCCGTCCTGCGCGGTCCCTACCGGTCCGCCGCCGACCTCGCCCAGGCGGCGGCGCGCGGCCAGGCGCGCTTCCGGCTGCCCGCGGGCCCCGGCGCCCAGGCGGCCCGGGACGCGGCCCGCCGCGCCGCGCGCTCGGGCATCGCCCGCATCGACCGCCGCCGCGCCGAGCGCGACCGGATGCTGGCCGAGGTCGGCGACCCGCCCCGCCCGTGGATCTACCTGATCGTGGCCACCGGGGACATCTACGAGGACATCCCGCAGGCTCAGGCCGCGGCGCGGGAGGGCGCCGACGTGGTCGCGGTGATCCGCTCCACCGGGCAGTCGCTGCTGGACTTCGTCCCCGAGGGCGCCACCCGGGAGGGGTACGCCGGCACCTATGCCACCCAGGAGAACTTCCGGCTCATGCGCGCCGCCCTCGACGACGTCTCGCGCGAGCTGGGCCGGTACGTGCGGCTCACCAACTACGCCTCCGGGCTGTGCATGCCCGAGATCGCCGCGCTGGCCGGGCTGGAACGCCTGGACATGATGCTCAACGACTGCATGTACGGGATCATCTTCCGCGACATCAACCCCCGCCGCACCTTCATCGACCAGCGCTTCTCCCGGCAGGTGCACGCGCGCGCCGGCATCACGATCAACACCGGCGAGGACAACTACCTCACCACCGCCGACGCGGTCGAGGCCGCGCACACGGTCGTCGTCAGCCAGCTGCTCAACGAGCGGTTCGGGCACGAGGCCGGGCTGAGCGACGCCCAGCTGGGGCTGGGCCACGCGTTCGAGATCGACCCGTCGCTGCCCGAGTCGTTCCGGCTCGAGCTGGCGCACGCCCAGCTGGTGCGCGAGCTGTTCCCCGACGCGCCGCTGAAGTACATGCCGCCGACCAAGCACATGACCGGCAACATCTTCGCCGGGTACCTGCTGGACGCCTTCTTCAACCTGGCCGGGGTGATGACCGGCCAGTCCATCATCCTGATCGGGATGATGACCGAGGGCATCCACACCCCCTGGCTGTCGGACCGCGACCTGGCCCTGGAGAACGTCCGGTACGTCCGCGACGCCTGCGGCGGCCTCGCCGAGGACTTCGTGCCGCGCCCCGACGGGCTGGTCGCCCGCCGCGCCCGCCAGGTGCTGGGCGAGTCCGTCGAGCTGCTGGAACGCGTCGAGCGCGACGGCCTGCTCACCGCTATCGCCGAGGGCACCTTCGGCGTCACCCGCCGCCCGTCCGACGGAGGCAAGGGACTGGACGGCGTGGTGCCCCGCGCCGAAGGGTACTTCAACCCCGCCATCGAGATCCTGGACGACGAGGACCCGCACGCCGTGCACACCGAGGAGGTGCCCGCATGACCGACCCCGCCGCCGGAACCGGCACGCAGGCCCCGGCCGAGCCCGCCGACACGAGGCAGGTCATCCGTCCGTACGGGGACACCACGGGCGACGGCCTGGTGCAGTTGTCGTTCACCCTGCCCGTCCCCGCGGGCAAACGCGCCGACGCCGCCGCGCTCCAGCTCGCCGGGAAGATGGGCCTCGAGTCGGCCAGCGTGGTGCACTCCAAGGCGATGGGGCCCGACTACACCTTCTTCATCGTGTACGGGCGGGTCAACCACCTCATTGACTACGCGGGCATCCCCGCGCCCCCGGAGCGGGAGTATCCGCTGCTGTCGTCCCAGGAGGTCAACCTGGCGATCCGCCGCGCGCTCAACCGGCGGCTGGTGATCGTGGGGGCGTGCATCGGGACCGACGCCCACACCGTGGGGATCGACGCGATCCTCAACGTGAAGGGCTTCGCGGGGGAGAAGGGCCTGGAGTACTACCGCGAGATCCAGGTGGTGAACATGGGCGCCCAGGTCACCGTGGAGGAACTCGTGGAACGGGCCAAGGCCGAGAACGCCGACGCCGTCCTGGTCTCCCAAGTGGTCACCCAGCGGAACGCCCACCTGCACAACACCAAGCAGATGGCCGCGGCCTTCCACGCCGAGTACCCGACCGCCGTCGCCGCGGGCATGGGGCGGCCCCTGCTGGTGGTGGGCGGCCCCCGCTTCGACACCGTCTCGGCCGAGGACCTGGGCGTGGACCGCGTCTTCGGCAAGGGCACCACCCCGGCCGAAGTCGCCGCCTACATCGTGCACGCCCTGCTTCCCGCCGAACCGTCCGACGAACCGCCCGAGGAGGACCGGAGACCGTGAGCGATCCGCGCGAAGGCCTCACCGTCACGCACCGCCGCTACATCCCCTACTCGCACGCCCACTACGCGGGCGACCTCGTCGACGGCGCGTACCTGCTGGCGCTGTTCGGGGACGTCGCCACCGAGGTCGGCATCCGCACCGACGGCGACGAGGGCCTGTTCGCCTCCTACTCCGACGTCCAGTTCCGCGCACCCGTAAGGGCCGGGGACGTGGTGGAGACCAGCGCCACCGTCACCCGCGTCGGGCGCCGCAGCCGCGTGCTGGAGTTCGAGGCGCGGGTGGTGTGCCGGGGACGTCCCGACAAGGGGGAGTCGGCGGCCGAGGTCCTCGCCGACCCGATCGTCGCCGCCACCGCCACCGGAACGGTGGTGGTGCCCGGCCCGCCCGCCGATTCGTGACGGACTCGTTGCGAACACCGGTGTGTGACAGCTGGGACGCCCGTGACCGGCGGGATTTCCCGCCAGAGCACCGATCATGGTTCTGAGCTGGTGGAACGTGGAGTCGCCGCAGAACATGCGGCGGTTGACAAGGACGGGGACTTCGGTAGTTTTGCTGCAGTCCAGCACAGGACTCACCGATCGGCCGCTCACGGCGCCACCGGACCGCGCCACGACGGGATCGGCGGCGGAGCGCTCGAGGCCCGTCCGAGGCCCCGTGCGGCGCCCGCCGGAGACCGTCCGAGCCAGGGGTGGTGACCGGTAGCCGCGTCAGGGCGGAGCCGCCCGATCGGGCGGGGGCTTGGACCCGGAAAGGGCCCGGACATCCAGTAGAAAACGGAGCATCGTTCTCACCGCCTGTGGGACGACTTCGGCCCGAGGGATGTCACGGGCCCTCTTCCGTGCCCGATTGCGGCCGGCTCCGTGCCATTTCCACCGGGCTTTCCCGCCTCGCCATCTCGCCGCGCCTTCGGCGCCAGGTCGCCGTGGGCGCCCGGGCCCGGTAGCGTTCCGGCAGACGATGAAACAGGGGACGCGACCGTTTGACCGCGGGTCGGAACACGGACGGGGGGTCGCGACCTCTGGCATGGACAGGGAGCGGATGTGGCGCAGGAGATCCTGCCGGAACGGGCCTCAGGCCAGGCCGGCGAGCGGGCCGACGGGGCCGCCGTCGGTGCGCCGCCCGCACCGGAACCCCGCCCGTCGCCGCTGGCCCCGTTGCTCGCCTCCTTGCGCGCCCCCTCCCGCTCACGCGCGCCCGCCGGCACCTGGCGGCGCCCGCACCGTCCCCTCCGCCACGGCGGACGTGCCGGATGGCCGCGCACGCTGCTGGCCGTCACCGCGGGCCTGGCCCTGTGGCCGGCCTTCCCGCCCGTCGACCTGACCCCGCTGATCTTTCCCGGCGTGGCGCTGCTGACGGTGGCGCTGCACGGGCTGCCCGCCCGCACCGCGGCCTGGCTCGGCTTCCTGGCCGGGGTGGCGTTCTTCGTCCCCGTCCTGCAGGGCCTGGTCAAGATCGGCCCGGACGCGTGGATCCTGCTGGCCGTCGTCCAGGCGCTCTACTTCGCCCCGATGGGCGCGGGCGTGGCCCTGGTCACCCGGCTGCCCGCCTGGCCGGTGTGGGCGGCGGCGATGTGGGTGGCCGAGGAACTGGTGCGCGGCCGGGTGCCGTTCGGCGGCTTCCCCTGGGCCCGGCTCGCCTTCAGCCAGACCGCCACGCCCCTCACCCCCTACGCGTCCCTGGGCGGCGCGCCCCTGGTCAGCTTCCTCACCGCCCTGATCGGCGGACTCCTGGCGTACGGGATCATCGTCGTCCTACGGGCCCGCGCGGGCACCGCAACCCCGGCGGCCGACTCCGGCGACGGCGCCGGCGAAGGCCCGGGTGAAGGCCCGGGTGAAGGCCCGGGTGAAGGCCCGGGTGAAGACGCTGAGGGGGCCGAGAGGGCCGGCGGGCTCGGGACGGCGCTGCGAGCCTCGGTCAAGCCGCTGGCGCTCGCGGTGGCGGCGGTGGCCGCGCTCGTCGGCGGCGGGCTGTTCATTCCCACGCCGGCGACCGGACGGCCCGTCACCGTGGCCGTCCTCCAGGGCAACGTGCCCCGTCTCGGCATGGACTTCAACGAGCAGCGCAAGGCCGTCCTCGACAACCACGTCAAGGTCACCCGCGAGCTGGCCGCGCAGGTCAAGGCGGGAAAGGTGGCCCGGCCCGAGCTGGTGGTGTGGCCGGAGAACGCCAGCGACCTCGACCCCTACGCCGAACCCGACGCCTACCGGACGATCGACGCCGCGGTGAAGGAGATCGGCGTACCGGTCCTGGTGGGCGCGCTCACCGACACCCCCGACGGGGAGAAGGTGGAGAACCGCGGGATCGTCTGGGACCCGGCGCGCGGGCCCGGTGACTACTACGTCAAGCGGCACCCGGTGCCGTTCGGCGAGTACCTGCCGTTCCGCGACATCCTCACCCGGCTGATCAGCCGGTTCGAGCGGATCCCGCGCGACTTCGCGCACGGCACCCGCGACCCGGTGATGCGGCTCGGCCCGGCCACCGTCGGCGACGTGATCTGCTTCGAGGTCGCCTACGACCGCGAGGTGCGGGACGCGGCCGCGGCCGACCTGGTGGTCGTGCAGACCAACAACGCCACCTACGGCAAGACCAGCCTGCCGCCGCAGCAGATCGCGATGTCCCGGCTGCGCGCGATGGAGCATGGCCGTACGATCTTGGTGGCGGCGACCAGCGGGATCAGCGCGATCGTGGCCCCGGACGGCCGGATGATCGACCGGTCCCGGGAGTTCGTACCCGACATCCAGGTGGCCTCCGTCCCGGCGCGCACCTCGGTGACGCTCGCCGGCCGGGTCGGCGCCGTACCGGAATGGGCGCTGGCCGCGCTGGCCGTGGGGGCGGCCGGCTGGGCCGCATGGTTCACCGGCAGGAAGAACGAGGGGAATTGACGCCGATGGAGATCCCAGCCGAACTCGGCCGGGTGCTCGTGATCATCCCGACGTACAACGAGCGGGACAACATCGAGGGCATCGTCGGGCGGGTGCGCGAGGCCGTGCCGCCGGCGGACGTCCTGGTCGTCGACGACGCCAGCCCGGACGGCACGGGGCAGCTGGCCGACGCGCTGGCCAAGGCCGACGAGCACGTCCAGGTACTGCACCGGGCCGGCAAGGAGGGCTTGGGGCCCGCCTACATCGCCGGGTTCCGGTGGGCCGCCGAGCACGGCTACGACGTCATGGTCGAGATGGACGCCGACGGGTCGCACCAGCCCGAGGAACTGCCGCGCCTGCTGGCCGCGCTGGAGGATGCCGACCTGGTGCTCGGCGCGCGCTGGATCCCCGGCGGGAAGGTGCGCAACTGGCCGGTGCGGCGCGAGGCGCTCTCCCGCGGCGCCAACACCTACGCCCGGCTGATGCTGGGCATCCCGTTGCACGACGCCACCGGCGGGTTCCGCGCGTTCCGGGCGGCCACGCTGGAGAAGATCGGTCTGGAGGAGGTCGACTCGCGCGGCTACTGCTTCCAGATCGACCTGGCGCTGCGGACGCTGCGCGAGGGCCTGAAGGTGGTCGAGGTGCCGATCACCTTCGTCGACCGTGTGCACGGCACCAGCAAGATGAATCAGGACGTCTTCGCCGAGGCGGCGTTTCGGGTGGCCCGCTGGGGTCTGGCCGACCGGGTGGAACGGCTGCGGCGCCCGCGGCGTTGAGCCAAGCGAGGCGCATTCCACGACACCCGAGTTGGAGCCATGCCGGCACTCCTGACGCTCCTGGCGATCCTGCTGATGCCCGTTCTGGAGATCTTCGTGATCGTCCAGCTGGTGGGGTTGGTCGGCGGCTGGTGGACGTTGGCGGCGCTGCTGGCCACCACCGCGCTGGGCGGCTGGATCGTCCGGCGGGAGGGCCGCCGGGCCTGGGGCGTGCTCCAGGAGGCCGTGCAGCGCGGCACGTCGCCCGACCGCGAGCTGTCGGGCACGGGGATGGTGCTGGCGGGCGGAATGCTGCTGATCGTGCCCGGGTTCGTCTCCGACGCGATCGGGCTTCTGTTCGTGCTGCCGTTCACCCGACCCCTGATGCGGCGGCTGCTGACCGCCTACGGGGCGCGCCGGCTGCGGCGGGCCGAGGCGCGGGGGACGCTGTTCCCACCCGGCGCGGGCGAGAGGCTGGGCGGTTTCTCCCCGTACGGCAGGGCCGATGGCACGGCGGACGAACCCAAGGGCCGCGTGGTGCAGGGCGAGGTCGTCCAGGACGATGACCGGCCCGCCCAGAAGTGACCGCCCAGGTGGCATCCCGGACGGCCCGGAAAGCCCGGACGGCAGGGACTTGCTCAGGGCGCGGTGCCCGGCCGGGAGAGGCCCTCCCTGGCGGCCATGGACCATCGCGCGCCGGGCGGTGCGCGGGCGGTGGCAGATCTTCGGACGCACGAGCACTGCGAGGCGGCGCCGGTGAACGACCAACGCGTGATGGGGCCAGGCGCGCGTGCGCCTGGCGGCCGGACATGGCCGGGCCCGCGCCACCGCGGTGGCGCGGGCCCGGCTCTACGACTCGCGGTGAACCCGTCGCGGTCGAAGAAATCGTCGCGTCGGTCCGGGGATCAGGCGGTCTTCCTCCGCCCGGCCCTGAGGATCTCCAGGCGCTCGGCCAGGACCTCTTCGAGGTCCTCCAGCGTCCGGCGCTCCATGAGCATGTCCCAGTGGGTTCGCGGCGGCTTTCCCTTCTTCGCTTGCGGCAACTCGCCGTCGACCCGCAGTGCGGTCGCTCCGCAGCTGCGGCATTCCCAGGTCATCGGCACCTCGGCCTCGGCTGCGAGCGTCACGGTGAACCGGTGGCCCTTCGTGCAGGTGTAGTCCACTTCTTGGCGAGGGGCCAGATCGGTGTTGCGATCGTTCTCGTAGCTCGTCGCTCCGAGTCGGGTGCCGCGAAGTGCGCGCTCGGCCATCGTCACGTGCCTCCCAGACGGCTTGCGGTCTCGAACAGACCAACGCTGGTCACCGTCTCAAGATTCCCGCCCCGGGGGTCGTCCAACCCTGCTCTTTCCGCGTCGTTGGGCGGCCCCGGGAAAACGTCCCGGGGGCCTGGAGGGGCTCTGCCGTCCGGTCCGGCGCCGGCCGAGCCCGCTCCTCCGGTGGTCAGCCCCGTGTGGTGAGCACCTCGTCGATGAGGCCGTACTCCTTGGCCTCCTCTGCGGTGAAGTAGCGCTCCCGGTCCAGGTCCCGGCGGACGACGTCGGGGTCCTTGCCGGTGGCCTCGGCCACGATCAGCTCCGTCTGCCCGCGCAGCCGCAGGATCTCCCGGGCCTGGATCTCCATGTCGCTGGATTGGCCCCGGACCGCCCCCTCGACGCTGGGTTCGTGCAGCAGGATCCGGGACCGTGCCAGCGCCGCCCGCCGTCCCCGGGTGCCCGCGGCCAGCAGGACCGCCGCGGCCGAGCCCGCCTGCCCCACGCAGGTCGTCTCGACTTCGGGGCGGATGTACCGCATGGTGTCGTGGATGGCCAGCATCGAGGTCAGCGCTCCGCCAGGCGAGTTGATGTAGATGCTGATGGGACGGTCGGGGTCCATCCCCTCCAGTGCCAGCAGCTGGGCGGTGACGTCGTTGGCCGCGGTGTCGTCGACCGGCGTTCCGAGGAACACGATGCGGTCCTCGAAGAGCTTGTTGTACGGCGTCATCTCCTTGGTGCCCCAGGAGGTGCGCTCGACGAACGAGGGCATCACGTAGCGGCTCTGGGGGCGGTTCTCCGGCCGCGTGCGGCCGCTCATCAGGACCCCACCCGTTCGGTGCTGTCGATGACGTGGTCCACGAGTCCGTAATCGCGGGCCTGCTCGGCGGTGAACCAGCGGTCCCGGTCGGAGTCGGCCTGGATCTCCGCCAGCGGGCGGCCGGTGTGGCGGGCGTGCAGCTCGGCCAGGATCGTCTTGAGGTAGAGCGACTGCTCGGCCTGGATCTTGATGTCGGACGCGCTGCCGCCGATGCCGCCGTGCGGCTGGTGCATCATGACCCGGGCGTGCCGCAGCGCGTACCGCTTGCCGGGGGCGCCCGCGCACAGCAGCGTCTGCCCTGCCGAGGCGGCCATGCCCATCGCGACGGTGGAGACGTCGTTGGGCACGAACTGCATCATGTCGTAGATCGCCATCGCGGCGTCCACGACGCCGCCGGGCGAGTTGATGTAGAGCGTGATGTCGCGCCCGCTGTCCTGCGCGGCCAGCAGGAGCAGTTCGGCGCAGACCCGGTTGGCGACCTGGTCGTCGATCTCCTGGCCCAGGAAGACGATCCGCTGCGCGAGCAGGCGCCCGAAGAGCGCCTCGTTGACGAGGTGTTCCGGTGCGGCGACCGAGGAGTGCGACCTGCCGATGTAGGTCTCCGGCCGTTCCGGCCGCGGAAAGCGAGGTTCTGGCTGCTCCATCATGAGCCCTCCCGAAGTGAAATGTACATTGCGTACACTCTGTACATGTACGGAGCGTACATTTCAGGGTGAGGTAGTGCCAGGGAGTTCGCCGTAGGATGAACAGCGTGGAGAAAGCGGTGACGGAGGCGCGCAAGGAGTTCGCCGATCTGGTGAACCGGGTCGCCTACACGGGCGAGCGCGTCGCGCTGACCCGGCGCGGCAAGATCATGGCGGCGCTGGTGTCGGCGGAGGACCTCGAGCTGCTGGAGAGCCTGCGGGCGGGGCGGATCGACCTCGTCCAGGGCGGCCGTCCCGGCGCCGCCGACGAGCATCCCGCGGCGCCTCCCCAGGCAGCGCCCCAGACCGGCCCGCAGACGGCGCCGCAGCCGCAGCACGCGCCGTTGCGGATCGCGGCCGAGTACCGTCCGGGCGGGCCGTCCGGACGGCCCGGGTTCGGGCGCTGACCGGCCTCGCCGGTCAGGCGGGCCCGGTCCACAGGCCGCGGGCGCTCATGATCTCGCGCAGGGTGGTCAGCTCGTCGGTCATGATGCCGTCGATGCCCAGATCGAGCAGCCGCTTCATCTCGGCGGGGTCGTTGACGGTCCAGGCGTGCACCTTCAGGCCGAGATCGTGGGCCTGGGCCATGAACGCCTCGGTGACGAACGGCAGCCTGCCCAGCCCGTAGGGCACCTGGGCGCAGGCGACGCCGGTGGCGGCCAGCCGCACCAGCTTGGCGGTGGGGCCGCCGTAGGACTTGGCGCGCAGGGCCATCAGGCCGCGCGGGCCGAGCGCCATGCAGACGTCCTGGTCGGTGAACAGCGGCAGCCGCGTGCGCATCTGGGCCAGCCGCCGGGTCGAGAACGAGGTGATGCAGATTCGGTTCCAGGCCTGGGTACGGTGCAGGACCCGGGCGAGCGGGCCGATGACGGCGGCGTCCTTGAGGTCGATGTTGACCCGGGCGTCCGGCCAGGACCCCAGGATCTCCTCCAGGCGGGGGATGGGCTCGGTGCCGGCGATGCGCGCTTTGGCGACCTCGCCGTAGGGCAGGCGGGCGATGACGCCGGAGCGGTCGGTGACGCGGTCGAGGGTGCGGTCGTGGAAGGCGACCACGACGCCGTCGGCCGTGGCGTGCGCGTCGGTCTCCAGGTACCGGTAGCCCAGGTCGATGGCGCGCTCGAAGGCGGCCATGGAGTTCTCCGGACGTCCCTCGGCGCCGCCGCGGTGCGCGAACGGGATGGGTGCGGGGTGGTCCAGGAATTCGTACGAGCGGGACACTCACATGATTATGGCCTGCCGCCTGCGGACGGACGATCCAGGTCCTGCCTTACAACGTCAAGGCGGCCGGCCTGGTGCTAGCGTCCAAGCGACGGCTGGAACACCGGAGTCCCATGTGACGTAAGTGAAGGGGTGTCGCACCGATGAGCAACGCGGAGAACTACCGGGCCACGTTCGAGATGGTCGACGCGGACGGCGACGGCTACATCTCGACCGCGGAGTTGAAGAACGTGATGCGGGCGCTGGGCCGTGAGATCACCGACACCCGCGCGGTGGAGGTGATGGTGGACGCCGACGCCAACCGCGACGGCAGGATCTCCCTGGAGGAGTTCGCCGATCTCATGGAGCAGGGCGCGGAGAACGGCTCGGCGGCCGGTTGATCGGGCGCGCCGTCAGCCGGCGGTCCATTCGCGGCGGCGCGTCTCGGCCAGGGCGATGGCGGTGGCGACGGCGACGTTGAGCGACCCCACCCGGCCGATCTGCGGGATGTAGGCGACCGCGTCGGCGGCCGCCAGCAGCGCGGGGGAGCAGCCGTGGTCCTCGCCGCCGACGGCCAGGCACACGTCGCCGTCCAGGGGCGCCTCGTGCAGCGGCACGGCGTCGCCGGTGAGCTCGATCGCCACCAGCCGCAGGCCCTCCTTGCGGATCGCGGCGGCGGCCGCGTCCGGCGCGCCGGCGTGCTCCCAGGGCACCAGGCGCTCGGTGCCGAGCGCGGTCTTGGCGACGTTGCGGTGGGTGGGGTCGGTGGCGTTGCCGGCCAGCCAGAGGCGTTCGACGCCGAACGCGGCGGCGCTGCGGATGATCGAGCCCATGTTGAACGGCTGGGTGACCGATTCCACCAGCAGCCCGAGCCGCGCGTCCGTGCGCCGCCGCCAGTCGCGGTTGAGCCGTTTGACGTCGGTGGGGCGCAGTTGCTTGCGCGCCGGTCCCGGTGCGGGATTCATGGGGTGTCGCCGTTCATGGGGTGTCGTTTCCGGTACGGGCGGGTCGGTGGGGTTGGTCGGGCAGGGTGACGGCCAGGACGCGGTAGGCCGAGCGTGAGGCGATGCGCTCGGTGGGGAGGCCCTGGTCGTTCAGCCAGCGCTGCAGGGAGTCCGAGCCCAGGTGCTTCTGGACGACCAGGTGCGCCCGGCCGCCGGGGGTGAGGCGGGGGAGCCAGGCCAGCAGCAGGTCGTGGAGCGCGGCCTTGCCGATGCGGATCGGCGGGTTGGACCAGATCGCGTCGAAGCGGAGCTCGGGGTCGATCTCGTCCGCCAGTACGAACCTTACAGTGTCAAGGCCGGCGGTTGAGGCGTTCCACCGAGCCAGCTCCAAGGCTCGTTCGTTCACATCCACTCCATACACACTCGCCTGCGGCGAGCGGCATGCCTGGGTCAATGCGATCGGACCGTAGCCGCATCCGAGGTCGAGGAGGTTCCCGGTGGGCGGGGGAGGGGGAACGGTCTCCAGCAGGATGCGGGTACCCGGGTCGATCCGGTCGGGCGAGAAGACGCCGCGGTCGGTCTCCAGGCGCAGGTGCAGGTCGGGCAGCACCAGGTCGATGGTGCGGGTCCGGCTGGCCGCGTCGGGCCGGGACGAGAAATAGTGTTCCCCCACGTCGGGAGACCGTATCAGCGTCCGGGAGCGTTCGCGCCCGCGCGCGGGCCGGTGCGGGCCCGCGCGCCGGGCGGATCGGGGGCCGGTCAGGGGAGCCGGGAGAACCACGCCAGGGACGCCCCGCCCGCGGCCAGGGCGAACAGCAGGGCGATGCCGGTGAAGCGGGCCGCGATGTCACGGTGTTCGATCTTGAAGCCGAGCGAGCTGCCGATGCTGGAGTAGACCTCCGACAGCTGCCCGCCGTCGGCGGCCTCGTAGGCCTTGCCGCCGCTGCCCTCGGCCAGGGTGCGCAGCGTCTCCTTGTTGACCGAGACGCTGGTGGTCTCGCCCTCTATGTCGACGGTGCCGTAAGGGGTGCCGAACGCGATCGTGGAGACCGGGATGTGCGCGGCGCGGCCGGCGTCGATGGCCTCGCTGACCGACCGTCCGGTGGTGTTGTCGCCGTCCGACAGCAGCACGACGTGCGCGGGCGGCGGATCCTGGCTGGCCTGGGCGTCGAAGGACCGGACGGCCTGCAGGGAGGTGAAGACGGCCTCGCCGATGGCGGTGCGCTTGGCCAGCACGAGCTGGTCGATGGAGGCGATGGCGGCCTGGCGGTCGGCCGAGGGGGCGGCGACCAGGTTGGCGTTGCCGGCGAAGGAGACGACGCCGACGTTGAAGCGGCCGGGCAGGTCGCGGATGAACTTCTTGGCGGCGTCCTTGGCGGCCTCGAACCGGTTGGGCGCCACGTCCTTGGCCATCATCGACAGGGAGACGTCCACCGCGACCATGATGGTGGCGCGGTCGCGGGGGACCTTGACTCCGGTGGCGGGGCGGGCGAACCCGATCATCATGATGAGCAGCATGGCCAGGAAGAGCCCGGCGGCCACGTGCCGGCGCCAGCCCGGCCGGCGCGGCGCGACCTGGGAGAGCAGCGCCAGGTTGGTGAAGCGGACGGCGTACTTGCCGCGCCGCATCTGCAGGACGATGTAGGCGCCGACCAGCGGCGGGAGCAGGGCCAGCAGCCAGAGCCGCTCGGGTGACAGGAAGGTCATGGGCGCACTCCCCGGGCTGCGATGGCGCGTCCGGAGGCACGGCGTTGGCGCAGGGCGAAGCGGGCGACGTCGGAGATCCAGTCGCGGTCGGTGCGCAGCACCAGGTGGTGGGTGCCGCAGCGGCGCAGCGCGGCCCGAGTGCGCTCGCGCTGGGCGGCGGCGGCCGCGGCGTAGCGTTCGCGGACCTTGCGGTTCAGGACGATCTCGTGCACGGCTCCGGTCTCGGGGTCGGTCATCTCCACCAGTCCGACGTCGGGCAGGTCCAGTTCGCGGGGGTCGATGACCTCCACGGCGAGGACCTGGTGGCGGGTGGCCAGGCGGCGCAGTGGGCGTTCCCATGCGGGTGGCCTGTGTGCCGCGCCGTCCTCGCCGTCGGCGAGGGCGGGGTCGTCGGGGGGTGGGAGGAAGTCGGAGATGATGACGCGGAGGCCGCGGCGGGTCTGGCCGCGGTCCAGGGAGGCGATGCCGTCGGCGAGGCTCGGGGCGGGCGTGGGGTCGCCGCCGAAGAGCCGGTCGCCGAGCGACCTGCCGCCGAGTGCTCCGCCGCTGTTCTTGTCCCGGTGGGCATCGCGGGGCTCGGTGTTGTCGGCGTCCAGGACGGCCTCCAGGAGGGCGTACAGGGCGGCTTTGCCGGTGCGGGCGGGCCAGCGGCGCGTCCCGTCGGGGTGGAGGAGGTAGGCGCCGACGCGGTCGCCGAGCCGGACGGTGAGGAATCCGACGGCGGCGAGCGCGGCGACGGCCAGCTCGCGTTTGACCATGGCGCCGGTGCCGAAGTCCATGCTGGGGGTGAGGTCCATCAGGGCCCAGGCCTCCAGCTCGTGATCGGCGATCAGGTCGCGGACGTGCGGGGTGGTGGTGCGGGCGGTGACGGCCCAGTCCATGTGCCGGACGTCGTCCTCGCCGGGCTGGTAGAGGCGGGCCTCGGCCAGTTCGGTGCCGGGGCCGGGCAGCAGGCCCAGGTGCTCGCCGTTCAGCAGGCCCTCCAGGCGGCGGGTGACCGACAGTTCCAGCCGGCGCAGGGTGCGTTCGGGGGCGAGGTGCGCGCGTTTTCGCCCGCCGGCCTGCCCGCCGGCCTGCCCGCCGCGGGTGCGGCGGGGCGGCGGCTGCGGCCGTCCGGCGGCCGGGTCGGTGGTCACTGGGCGGTCACCGTGCCGTGGTTCCAGACGACGCGGGGCGGTGGTACGGCGGTCAGGATCTGCGCGACGACCTCGCTGGTGTCGACGCCGTCGGCGAGGGCGTCGAAGGTGAGGACGATGCGGTGCGACATGACGTCGCGGGCGACGGCGCGCACGTCGTCGGGCAGCACGTAGTCGCGTCCGGAGAGCAGGGCCAGCGCGCGGGCGCAGGAGACCAGGCCGAGGGTGGCGCGGGGGCTGGCGCCGATCTCGATGACCTGGCGCAGGTCGGGCAGCCGGTACTGCTCGGGTTCGCGGGTGGCCATGACCAGGCGGACGATGTAGTCGGCGACCAGTTCGTGGACCGAGACCTCTTCGGCGGCGCGCTGGAGGGCGATGAGTCGTTCGGGGTCCAGGACGGGTTCGGCCTCGGGCGGGTCGACGCTCATCCGCTGCAGGATCTGCAGTTCCTCGTGGGCGCCGGGGTAGCGGACGTCGATCTTCATGAGGAAGCGGTCGCGCTGGGCTTCGGGGAGCGGGTAGACGCCTTCGGACTCGATGGGGTTCTGGGTGGCCAGGACGATGAAGGGGCGGGGCAGGGGATAGGTGTTGCCGCCGAGGGAGACCTGGCGTTCGGCCATGACCTCCAGCAGGGCGGACTGGACCTTGGCGGGGGCCCGGTTGATCTCGTCGGCGAGGACGAAGTTGACGAAGACGGGGCCGAGTTCGACGTCGAACTGCTCGGTGGAGGGGTGGTAGATGCGGGTTCCGACGATGTCGGAGGGGACCAGGTCGGGGGTGAACTGGAGGCGGGCGAAGTTGCCGCCGACGACCTGGGCGAGGGTGCCGACGGCCAGCGTCTTGGCCACGCCCGGGACGCCTTCGATCAGGCAGTGCCCCTTGGCCAGCAGTGCGACGACCATGCGCTCGACCATGTGCTCCTGGCCGACGATGACCTTTTTGACCTCGGTCACGGTGTGCTGCAGCAGTGCCGCGGCCTGGTCGAGATCGTGCTGCGCTGCGACGGTCATCGGGAGATCCTCACTAGTCCTCCGGGTGCTGGCGGGCGCATTCCGACCCTACGGGATCACATGTACCCGTTCGTGCGGGACGACTGCACCCGGGGGTGAAGATGCGCGGGTGAGAGCCTGCCATTCATGGCCGTATGGACGGTGTAAAGACTCCGAGGAAAGGCGGATATGTAGCCTTGAATGGAGTTTGGTGCGGCGTGGGGAAGGCTGTACGGGTCGTATCGGGGGCGGTGCGGGCGGTTGTAGTCTTGCGGCCATGTCCAGGCCGTTGCCACCCGGTGATCCCGTTCAGTTGGGCCCTTTCCGGCTGTCCGCGCGGTTGTCGGAGACCTCTGCGGGGATCGTGTATCTGGGCGTGGACGGGGCGGGGCAGCGCGCGAGCGTCGCGGTGCTCAATCGCGGTGCGGCGGGGGACGCGGCGGCGCGGGATCGGTTCCGTGCGGCGATCCGCTCGGCGCTGCCGGGGCCGGGGCGTGCGCCCGAGTTGGGGCCGGGGGATCCGGCGCCGGTGGTGGCGGCGCAGCCGGACGGGCCGGCGCCGTGGGTGGCGACGTTCTATGACGCCGACCGGATGGAGCGGGCGGGGGCTGAGCGGTTTCTGGACTCGGTGGTGCTGGCTGGATCGTTCCGGGGCCGGTGGAAGAGCCGTCGGCGGGGGCCGCAGTTCCAGCCGTACTGGCTCGGGTCGGGGGAGCCGGCGTTGGAGCGGCCGCCGGACCCGTTCGCGGCGGTGCCGGTGGTGCCGGAGCGTCAGGAGCGGGGCCTGGTCGCGGCGATCGTGACGCTGGCGGGGATCCTGGCGCTGCTGGCGTTGCTGATGCTGTTGTTGTTCGCGTGCCAGCCGAAGGTGACCGAGCCGCCTCCGCCGCCGCCGGATCCGCCGTCGCAGCCGTTGCCGCCTCCGCCGTCGCCGTCGCAGCCGCGGCAGTCGCCGAGCCCGTCGCCCAGTCCGTCGTCGCCGTCGCCTCCGGCCACGCCGACGCCCGGTCCGAGTGATGGTGAGGGCGGCGACGACGGGGGACCGTTGTGAGGCGGTGTGAGCGGTCTGCGGGGTAATGCGTTGCGGTGCCGGGACGGTGCCGCCAGCATGAGGGCATGCTGGAGAGTCTGGTCGCTTTCGCCGGTGCCGCGATCCTGATCGCTCTGGTGCCGGGGCCGAGCACCGTGGTGATCATGCGGTCGTCGATGCTGTCGGGGCGCCGCGCGGGGTTGATGACGGTTCTGGGGAACGAGACGGGCGTGCTGGTGTGGGGGCTGGCCGCGGCGCTGGGCCTGTCGGCGCTGCTGTCGGCGTCCCGGCTGGCCTATGACGGGCTGCGGATCGCGGGCGCGGCGGTGCTGGTGTACTTCGGGGTGAAGGCGCTGTGGCAGGCGCGCCGGGGCGCCGGGACGGTGCCGGTGGAGCGGGTCGCGGCGGACGCGCCGCGCGGGGACGTGAGTGGGGGCGGGGCGCCGCTGTGGCGGTGCTTCCGGCTGGGGTTGATCACTAATTTCGCGAACCCGAAGGCGGGCGTGTTCGCGGTGTCGTTCCTGCCGCAGTTCGTGCCGGAGGGGTGGTCGGTGCCCGCGGTCCTGGCCGGGTTCTCGGTGCTGTGGGCGCTGATCGACCTGCTCTGGTACGCGCTCGTGGTGTGGACGGTGGACGCGGCGCGGCGGGTGTTCGAGCGGTCCGGGGTGCGGCGCCGTCTGGAGCAGGTGTCGGGCGTGGTGCTGGTGGCGTTGGGCGTGCGGCTGGCGGCCGAGAGTCGCTGAGCCGGTTGGGTTCCGCGGCGCCGCGGTGGAGAATGGCGGCGGTCGGGCGGTCCCGCGCGCGGGGCGGGTGGTGGGAGAGGGAACGGCATGCGATGTTCGTCGTGCGGCGGCGACACCGGTGGCGATCTGACGCGTTGCCCAGTGTGCGGCGCGCCGCTGCCCGAGGCGTCCGCGGCGGGCGGTGAGGTCACGGTGTCCGCCGAGAAGGCCGAGGTTCTTCTCAAGGGCGACTCCGAGGGCGGTTTCGCGGCCGTTTTCGAGGACGATCCGACGCTGGTGGAGACCCGGTTCGCCGACATCCCTCCGGCGCAGCCCGGCCCGTTCGCGCCGCCAGGGGCCGCGTCCCGCGGGCGTGGCCTGCCGGGGTTTGCGGGCTGGGCGGTGGCGGGGGTGTTCGCGCTGGCGCTGGTGGCGGTCCTGATCGTGCTGTGGCCGTCGGGGCGTTCGGGGGAGGGTACGGCGACCGGCACCGGTGGCCGGGACGGATCATCTCCGTCCCGGCAGGTCCCGCCGTCGACGGTGCTGTCGTCGACACCGGTGGGGGACCAGAGGTTCTACGTCGATACCTTCGCCGCGGCCGAGGGGTACGCCCGGCCGGACACCTCGGGTGGTGCGGTCGGTGAGTTGCGCAAGGGGACGCATTACGTCTTCTGCAAGAAGCAGGGGCAGCGGATGGATCGCAAGGGCGGCGAGGCGTACAACCATTGGTGGCTGCTGACCGATCTGGACGTGGTCTACGGCGGGGGCGGGGCGCGGGCGTGGGTGCCGGCGCTGTATCTGAGCCGGTGGGGCAACGACGAGGTGAAGGACAACGACGGGCGCGACATTCCGGCCTGTTCTTGAAGATCATTTGGTCTAGCCTGGCGGGATGAGCGCACTGGACGAGCTGGCCGACAGGTACGTGGAGGAGTTCGCCGGACTCGACCCGTGCACGGCGACGATCATGGGGATCGCGGGGTACGACGCGGGGCTCACCGACTACGGTCCGGAAGGGGTGGCCGCTCGCTCCGACCTGAGCCGCCGTACCTTGGCCGCGCTGGACGCCCTGCCGCGTCCCGGTGGCAAGGACGCTGACCGGGCGGACGCGGAGCGGGTCGCGGCGGAGGTGCTGCGGGAGCGGCTGGAGACCGAGTTGGCCCTGGACGAGGCTCGGGTACGGGACCACTGCCTCGACACCACCGACGGGCCGGTGCAGCGGCTCCGGTACGCCTTCGAGCTGCTCGACCAGGGCGAGGACACCGACTGGGAGACGGTGGGTGCGCGGGTGCGGGCCCTTCCCGCGGCGCTGGAGAACCTGCGTGCGGGCCTGCTGCGGGCCTGTCAGCAGGGGCGCGTGTCGGCGCGGCGGCAGGTGGGCCGCAGCGCCCGGTCGTGCGTGGACCTGCGCGGCCACCTGTCCGGCCTGGCCGGCCGCGGTGGCGGGCTGGAGGAGCCCGTGCGGGCCGCCGCGCAGGCACTGACCGGCTTCGTCCGCTTCCTGGAGGAGGAACTGGCCCCGCACGCCCCCGAGCGGGACCCGCTCGGTGCCGACCGCTACCACGTGGGCGTGCGCGACTTCCTCGGCACGAGCCTGGACCTGGAGGAGACCTACGCCTGGGGTTGGGAGGAGCTGGCCCGGATCGAGGCGGAGATGGCGGCGCTCGCCGATCGGATCAGCCCCGGCCGCACGCCCTCGGAGGTGGCCGCCCTCCTGGACGCCGATCCGGCGTACCGGGTCGGTGCGGGCGACTTCGTGGGCTACATCCAGGAGTTGGCGGACCGGGCGATCGACGACCTGGACGGTGTGCACTTCGACATTCCCGCGCCGCTGCGCCGGGTCGACTGCCGGCTGGCGTCCTCGGACGCGGGGGTGTACTACCTGGCTCCGGCCGAGGATCTGTCGCGTCCCGGGACGGTGTGGTGGTGGGTGCACCCGGCGGAGGAGGAGATCGTCACCTGGAGCGTGCCGGCGGTGATGTTCCATGAGGGGGTCCCCGGGCACCACCTGCAGCTGGGGACGACGGCGCTGAACACCGCGACCCTCAACCGCTTCCAGCGGGTGTCGGCGGAGCTGTATCCGGGGCACGGGGAGGGTTGGGGCCTGTACGCCGAGCGGTTGATGGGGGAGTTGGGGTACTACCGCGATCCGGCGCACCGGTTGGGGATGCTGGCGGACGGGCAGCAGATCCGCGCGGCGCGGGTGGTGCTGGACATCGGGATGCACCTGGAGTTGCCGATCCCGGCGGGGACCGGGTTCCACGAGGGCGAGCGGTGGACGCCGCGGCTGGGGTGGGAGTTCCTGCGGGCGCACAGCGGGCCGTGGCCCGATGAGCACGTGACCTTCGAGATCGACCGGTATCTGGGCCGTCCGGGGCAGGCGATCGCCTACAAGCTGGGGGAGAAGGTCTGGTTGGAGGCGCGCGAGGCCGCGCGGCGGCGCGATGGGGCCGCGTTCGACCTCAAGGCGTTCCACCGGCGGGCGCTGGATCTGGGCCCGATGGGATTGGACCGGCTCCGCGCCGAGCTGGTGGGTCCCGCCTGACTTGCGGAACCGTGTTCCAGGCGGGTTCTCAGACGGGGCCGTGGTCCTCGGCCGGGACGGCCCCGGGCTTGGTCCAGTCGAAGGAGCGCTCGACCGCGCGTTTCCAGTTGTGGTATTCGGCGGCGCGGCGGGCGGGGTCCATCGCCGGGACCCAGCGGGCGGCGCGGTGCCAGTTGCGGCGCAGCCCCTCCAGGTCGGCCCAGTAGCCCACGGCGAGGCCGGCGGCGTACGCGGCGCCCAGCGACACCGTTTCGACGATCATGGGCCGGACCACGGGCACGTTGAGGACGTCGGCGACGCCCTGCATCAGCAGGTGGTCGGCGGTCATTCCGCCGTCGGACTTCAACTCCCGCAGTGTCAGTCCGGAGTCGCGGTTCATGGCGTCGACGACCTCGCGGGTCTGCCAGGCGGTCGCTTCCAGGACGGCGCGGGCCAGGTGGCCCTTGGTGATGTAGGAGGTGAGGCCGACGATGACGCCGCGGGCTTCGGCGCGCCAGTGCGGGGCGAACAGGCCGGAGAAGGCCGGGACGATGTAGCAGCCGCCGTTGTCGTCGACGGTGCGGGCCAGTGTCTCGATCTCGGGCGCGGTGGTGATGAGCCCGAGGCCGTCGCGGAACCACTGGACCAGGGCGCCGGTGATGGCGATGGAGCCCTCCAGCGCGTACACCGCGGGCTCGTCGCCGATCTTGTAGCCGACGGTGGTGAGCAGGCCGTTGGCGGATCGGATGGGTTCGGGGCCGGTGTTCATCAGCAGGAATCCGCCGGTGCCGTAGGTGCACTTGGTCTCGCCGGGGGCGTAGCAGGTCTGGCCGAACAGGGCGGCCTGCTGGTCGCCGAGTGCGGCGCCGATCCGCACGCCGGGGAACACCTTGCGGGCGGCGCCGTAGATCTCGGTGGACGAGCGGATGCGCGGCAGCATGGTGCGGGGGATGCCGAAGAAGGCGAGCAGTTCGTCGTCCCAGGCGAGGGTCTTGAGGTTCATGAGCAGGGTGCGGCTTGCGTTGGTGACGTCGGTGACGTGCACGCCGCCGTCGACGCCGCCGGTCAGGTTCCAGATCAGCCAGCTCTCCATGGTGCCGAACAGGACCTCGCCGCGTTCGGCGCGCTCGCGGACGCCGGGCAGGTGGTCCAGGAGCCAGCGGATGCGGGGCGCGGAGAAGTAGCCGGCCAGTGGCAGGCCGGTGCGTTCGGGGATCAGGTCGGCGCCGGGGGCGCGGGCCATGTCCTCGACGAGGGCGTCGGTGCGGGTGTCCTGCCAGACGATGGCGCGGCCGATGGGGGTGCCGGTGTGCCGGTCCCACAGGACGCTGGTCTCGCGTTGGTTGGCGATGCCGACGGCGGCGATCTGCGCGGGTGACGCGCCGGCCTGGGCCAGGGACTGGGGGGCGATGCGCTCCAGGTTGCGCCAGATCTCCAGGGCGTCGTGCTCGACCCAGCCGGGTTTGGGGAAGTGCTGGCGGTGCTCGCGCTGGGCGACCGAGACCAGGCGGCCGCGGTGGTCGAACAGGATGCAGCGGGTGGAGGTGGTGCCCTGGTCGATGGACATGACGTAGCGCTCGGTCATGGACGCGCGGCCCCCTTCGCTCCCGGCCCGGGCCCCGGTTCCGGTGCCGTTGGCGGCGGGCCGGGGCGGGCGGGGTCACCAGCGCGAGGCGCCGAGGTCACGGGAGACCGCCCGGGAGGCGTCGCGGACATATCCAACGAGTGCGGGGTCGGGGACGCGGCGGGTGTCGCAGATCCGCTCGACGGCGCCCGACACGCCGATCGCGCCGACGACCAGCCCGCCGTACCCGCGGATGGGCGCGGCGATGGAGGCCTCGCCCAGGGCGAATTCCTCGATCTCGGCGGCCCAGCCCTGCTCGCGGACGTGGGTGAGGGCGCGGGCGAGGGCGCGGTGGTCGGTGATGGTGCGGCGGCAGAAGGGTTCCAGTTCGGTGCCGCGGACGGAGGCGGCGGCGTTGACGTCGTGGGCGAGCAGCGCCTTGCCCAGTGCGCTGGCGTGCAGCGGCAGCAGGGTGCCGATGTCCATGGCCTGCAGGGAGTCGTCGGGCCGGAAGACGTGGTGGACGACCAGGACCTTGCCGTCCAGGAGGGTGCCGATGCGGACGGCCTCGCCGCTGCGGGCGGCCAGCGCGTCGGCCCAGTTGATGGCGCGGGAGCGCAGCTCGTTGACGTCGAGGTAGCTGGTGCCCAGGTGCAGCAGGGCGGCGCCGAGCTGGTACTTGCCGCTGGCCTCGTCCTGCTCGACGAATCCGACGCGGACCAGGGTGCGCAGGATGCCGTGCACGGTGCCGCGGGCCAGGCCGAGCGATCCGGCCAGCTCGCCCACGCCCAGCCGGCCGGAGCTGCTGGCCAGCAGCCGCAGGATGGCGGCGGCCCGCTCGATCGACTGCACCGGTCCCGGCATGCGACCGATCCTAAAACCGAACCGGTAGCTGCCGAAAGTTCGCCGACAATGTCGACACCGGCTGCCATCACCGGATTCGGCACGCAGATTAGCCCGTTCACTGTGATCTGGGGCATATCCGGGAGCGTAATGGGCCCGTCGCGGCAGCGGAAGTGTTCGACATTGTCGACATATGTCCGTTGACCGGGCCGATGCCCCGACCTAGCGTCCTCGGCAGCCGCGCGGACCGCTCGCACCCCCTGGCGAGCGGGCCCTGCGGCGGGACGCCCGCACGAGCGCCGCATGGGGGGCGGCCTCTCCCACCCCACGCTTGCCAAGGGAGGCAAGGCTCATGGCAGAGACCACCAGGGCGCAGGATGACACGGAACGGGCCGCCAAGGCCGAAGGCGGCGGGGGCAAGCCGCCCCCCGAACCCGGGCCCGGCCTGCCCGGCGGCCCGCTGGCCGCCGTCGCGGCCGAGTTCGCCGGCACGCTGATCCTCATCCTGTTCGGGGTCGGTGTCGTGGCGCAGGTCGCCGGCGCCGAAATCGGCGACCACGACAGCATCGCCTGGGCCTGGGGCCTGGGCGTCACCCTGGCCATCTACGTCTCGGCACGGATCAGCGGCGCCCACCTCAACCCCGCCGTCACCTTCGCGCTGGCGGTCTACCGCGACTTCCCCTGGCGCAACGTCACCCCCTACGTGCTGGCGCAGACCGCCGGCGCCTTCGCCGCGGCGCTGATCGTCCGCTGGAACTACAGCGAGGTCCTCGCGCAGGCCGATCCCGGCCACACGATCAAGACCCAGGGCGTGTTCTCCACCCTCCCGGGCAACGGCGAGCTGCCCGTCAGCGGCTTCGGCGCGCTGCGCGACCAGATCATCGGCACCGCGATCCTGCTGTTCCTGGTCCTGGCGATCACCGACGCCCGCAACGACGGCCCGGCCGCCAACCTCGCCCCGTTCATGATCGGTCTGGTCGTGGTGGCGATCGGGATGGCGTGGGGCACCGACGCCGGCTACGCGATCAACCCGGCCCGCGACTTCGGGCCCCGGCTGGCCTCCTTCTTCACCGGCTACGGCGGAGCCTGGCGCGACCAGTACGGCGATCTGTACTTCTGGGTCCCGATCATCGGCCCGCTGGTGGGCGGCGTGCTGGGGGCCGGTCTCTACAAGGCCCTGATCGGGCGCTTCCTGCCCGCCGGGCCCGAACCGGAGCCGGCCCCGACCCGGGTCCCCGCCGAGGCCGCCTGACCCCGGCCGCGTCCCCTTCGTCCCACCCAGGAGGAACACCACATGAGCGAGTACGTCGGAGCGGTCGACCAGGGCACGACCAGCACCCGGTTCATGGTCTTCGATCACGGCGGCAACGAGATCGCCCGGCACCAGCTGGAGCACGAGCAGATCCTGCCGCAGGCGGGGTGGGTGGAGCACAACCCCACCGAGATCTGGGAGCGGACCCGCGCCGTCATCCAGACCGCGCTGACCAAGGCGAACCTGCGCCACTCCGACCTGGCCGCACTCGGCATCACCAACCAGCGCGAGACCGCCGTGGTCTGGGACCGCCGCACCGGCCGCCCCTACTACAACGCGATCGTGTGGCAGGACACCCGCACCGACCGGATCGCCGCCGCGCTGGAGCGGGACGGCCGCGGCGAGGTGATCCGCCGCAAGGCCGGCCTGCCGCCCGCGACCTACTTCTCCGGCGGGAAGATCCAGTGGATCCTGGAGAACGTCGAGGGCGTCCGGGAGGCCGCCGAGGCCGGTGACGCGATCTTCGGGACGACCGACAGCTGGCTGGTGTGGAACCTGACCGGCGGCGTCGACGGCGGCGCGCACGTCACCGACGTCACCAACGCCAGCCGCACCATGCTGATGGACCTGGAGACCCTGGACTGGGACGAGGAACTGCTGTCGTTCTTCGGCATCCCGCGCGCCATGCTCCCCCGCATCCGGCCCTCCTCCGACCCGGCCGGATACGGCGTGACGCGCGCCGACGGCCCGCTGGGCGGAGAGGTGCGGCTGACCGCCGCCCTCGGCGACCAGCAGGCCGCCACCGTGGGCCAGGTGTGCTTCGAACCGGGCCAGGCCAAGAACACCTACGGCACCGGGAACTTCCTGCTGCTCAACACCGGCACCGAACTGGTCCGCTCGGCCAACGGGCTGCTGACCACCGTCTGCTACCAGCTGGGCGACGACGCCCCGGTGTACGCGCTGGAGGGCTCGATCGCCGTGACGGGGTCGGCGGTGCAGTGGCTGCGCGACCAGCTGGGAATCATCTCGGGCGCGGCGCAGAGCGAGAGCCTGGCCCGGCAGGTCGACGACAACGGCGGCGTGTACTTCGTGCCGGCGTTCTCGGGGCTGTTCGCGCCGTACTG